>NZ_JBODOE010000012.1:0-76873 GCF_051913165.1 Pseudomonas sp. SM4
TGGCTTCGATGAACTGAAGCACTTGCTGCCGAAACCTACACAACTCATTGAATCTCAAGGAGTTTTCCGTTTCGACTGCGCCGGAAGTGGGGCGAATTATAGACATCTGAAATCTACCGTCAACCCCTAATTCAGGTTTTCTATCAACGCACGCAAAAAGCCTGCTTATATATAGACGCCAATGCGCCGAATGCGCAGTATATTGCCCAACAATCAATAAAATGCCTGATCTGACCTTGGACGATGCCACGCAATGACTGACCAACCTCGCACTCTCGCCTCAATGCTGTTCCCGGTTGGCCTGCTATTAATAGCCATGGCATCGATCCAGTCCGGCGCTTCCCTGGCGAAAAGCATGTTCCCGGTGATCGGCGCACAGGGGACAACCACGTTGCGGCTGATCTTCGCCAGCGTGATCATGCTGTTGCTGCTGCGCCCATGGCGAGCCAGGCTCACCGCCAAGTCGCTGCGCACAGTGATCGTTTACGGCATGGCCCTGGGCGGCATGAACTTTCTCTTCTATATGTCTTTGCGTACGGTACCGCTGGGTATTGCCGTCGCCCTGGAATTCACCGGCCCGCTGGCCGTTGCTATTTATGCCTCCCGCCGAGCCATCGACTTTCTATGGATAGCCCTGGCCGCAGCGGGCCTGTTGCTTCTTATACCTACAGGTGCGACAACCGCGGGAATCGACCTGGTCGGGGCCGGGTATGCATTGGGAGCAGGTGTTTGCTGGGCGCTCTATATTCTGTTCGGCCAGAAAGCCGGCGCTGACAACGGCGTCACGACCGCCGCATTGGGCGTCATGATCGCAGCGCTGTTCGTTGCGCCCATCGGCATCGTCCACGCCGGTGCCGCACTGCTGACACCTTCGTTGATTCCGATCGCCATTGGCGTCGCCATCCTGTCCACCGCCCTGCCCTACACACTGGAAATGGTCGCCCTCACTCGCCTGCCCGCACGAACCTTCGGCACACTGATGAGTATCGAACCCGCGTTCGGCGCCTTGTCCGGTCTGCTGTTTCTGCAGGAATACCTCACGCTGTCACAATGGATGGCGATTCTGTGCATTATTCTGGCGTCCGTTGGAGCCACGCTGACCATGGGCAGTAGCGCCAAGCCTGCCATTGCGGCAGATTGAAACGGGATTTGACGAAGGTCTGGCAATTGGCGCTGATTTAGGCCATGTTTAAGCGTCTAACTCAGTGCCAGATATGGATTTTTTCGGACAGGGATTTCAGAACGCTTCAAGCGCGATCGAATGCAGGCAGACCCGAACGTCAGACTCGAGGCTGTCATAAGGACGGTAATGAAACGAATTTTGATAGTGATCGCCATACTGGCAGTAGCAGGTTGTGCGGCGACCTCGGAAACTCAGGTAAAACGCGGAAAAAAAGGGTTGCACATCAACTGCTCGGGGCTCTCGTCCTCCTGGGACAAGTGTTATGCCAGCGCTGCCAATTCCTGCGCGCCAAAGGGCTACAAGGTGATCGCCAAATCGGGTGACGCCGTGGAAGAACCCGGCGACTACCCGTTTGGCCTCAACCCTGCCGGCTATACCAGCCGCAGCATGATCGTCATCTGCAAATAGATCGGTGCGGCTGGGCGATCTGACGACCAATCTCTTCATGGCTGGACGTAAGCACCGCTCGTTGCATGTCCGGCGTGGCCAGCATGCGTGCGACGACCAGTGCACCAACACACTGGGACAGGACCGACCATGCCAGGCTGTCACTCTCAAGTATCTGCGCCCAACTCTGCTGCAGTCGACAGATCCACAGCTCGGCTTGCTCTCGCACTTGCAGGTCAGACCGGGCAATTTCTGCGCCCAACGCCGGCAACGCACACCCCGCCTCAGGCTGCTCGACATGGGCCATGCTCAGATAGTGTTTGAGGCAACGCTCCAGACGCTGGCGGTCCTGCACGCCCTGTCCACCCAAGCGTTCCAGACTCTGACCCAACTCCCGCTCGACAATGGCCGTGAACAGCGCGTCCTTTGACGAAAAATGGCTGTAGAACGCCGCGCCACTCAGACCGATCGCCTTCATCAAGCCATCCACACCAACGGTGGAAAAACCGGATCGCTTGGCCGACAAAGCACTGCTTTCGAGCAACTTCTCGCGGGTTTCCAGCTTGTGACTGGCGGAGTAACGCATGTGTTTGGCCTCGACATTGACTCGCTTGACGTTGTCGAAATCCTAGCATAACGTTCGTTCACTTAACGATCGTTTACTAAAGGGATCTGCCCATGAATAACAAGAAGGTCGTATTGGTTGTCGGCGCTGGCGACGCCACTGGCGGGGCGATTGCAAAGCGCTTTGCCAAAGAAGGCTTCATCGCCTGCGTCACGCGGCGCAGCGCCGACAAGTTACAGCCGCTGGTGGAGGCCATTCAGGCCGACGGCGGCGAAGCGCATGGATTCGCCTGCGACGCGCGCAAAGAAGAAGACGTTATCGCGTTGATCGAAGACATCGAAACCCGCGTCGGCCCGATTGAAGCGTTTGTCTTCAACATTGGCGCCAACGTGCCCTGCAGTATTCTCGAAGAAACCGCGCGCAAGTATTTCAAGATCTGGGAAATGGCCTGTTTCTCGGGTTTCCTCAATTCACGTGAAGTGGCCAAGCGCATGGTCGCCCGTCAGCGCGGCACGATTCTATTCACCGGCGCCACCGCCGGGCTTCGCGGTGCCTCCGGGTTCGCCGCGTTTGCCGGTGCCAAACACGGGATTCGCGCCTTGGCACAAAGCATGGCGCGAGAGCTGGGCCCAATGAACATCCACGTCGCCCACGTGGTGGTCGACGGCGCCATCGATACCGACTTCATTCGCAACAGTTTCCCCGAGAAGTACGCCACCAAGGATCAGGACGGTATTCTCAATCCTGAACACATCGCCGAAAACTATTGGTATCTGCACAGCCAGCCACGTGACGCCTGGACGTTCGAACTGGACCTGCGTCCATGGAATGAACGCTGGTAAGCCCTCCCCCTGCATAACAATAAAGAGAGTGCAGCAATAATGACGAAAACCGTGGAGTTCTATTTCGACCTCGGCAGCCCTGCCACGTATCTGGCCTACACCCAACTGCCGAAAATCTGCGCACAGACCGGCAGCGAGTTGATCTACATTCCAATGCTGCTGGGGGGCGTGTTCAAAGCCACCGGCAACGCATCACCGGCGATGATTCCGGCCAAGGGCCGCTACATGTTTGAGGATCTGGATCGCTACGCCAAGCGGTATGACGTACCGCTCACGTTCAATCCGCACTTCCCGATCAACACGTTGATGTTGATGCGCGCGGTCACCGGCATTCAATTGCATCATCCAGAACGCTTTCAGGCCTTTATCGATTGCCTGTTCCACGCTCTTTGGGTTGAAGGACGCAGCCTAGATGAACCCGAGACAGTCGCGGCAGTATTGACTGAACAAGGTTTTGACCCGCAGACCGTACTGGCATTGGCCAATGACGAATCAGTCAAAGCCGTGCTCAAGGAAAATACCGAAACAGCAGTTAAACGCGGCGTCTTCGGCGCCCCCAGCATGTTTGTCGGCCAGCAGTTGTTCTTTGGTCAGGATCGACTCGACTTCGTCGAACAGGCATTGCGCCAGAGCTAGAACGAAGCCACGACCCGGGCGCTGGCAACAGCGCCCGGGCGACAATCGCTTAAATAGCGGCAGTGCGGGTATTCAGCCACTCCAGCGCAGCGCCGTTGAGCAATGGACTCAAACGCTCACGTACTTGCGCGTGGTAGGCATTGAACCACTGCTTCTCCTCCTGACTCAGCAACGCCGGCAACAGACACCGCGTGTCGATCGGGCAGAGGGTCAAGGTTTCAAACTTGAGGAAATCGCCAAACTCGCTGCTACCGGCCTCGCGATTCATCGCCAGGTTCTCGATGCGCACACCCCAACGCCCAGGGCGATAGGTGCCCGGTTCGATCGAAGTGATCATCCCCGGCTGCATGGCGGTCTGCGGTGCAGGCGCTGCTTGATAGGCGATGACCTGCGGGCCCTCGTGAACGTTGAGGAAATAGCCAACGCCGTGACCGGTGCCGTGACCGTAATCGACGTTATCCGCCCAGATCGGCGCCCGCGCGATGGCATCCAGCAGCGGCGACAGAATGCCTTTCGGGAAATGCGCTCGGGACAGGGCAATCACGCCCTTCAACACCCGTGTGCAATCGCGTTTCTGCTCTTCGGTCGGCGTACCGACCGGCACCATCCGCGTGATGTCGGTAGTGCCGCCGAGGTATTGGCCACCCGAGTCGATCAACAGCAGGCCATCGCCTTCGATCACCGCGTGTTCTTCTTCAGTGGCGTGATAATGCGGCATCGCGCCGTTGGCGTTGAACGCAGCGATGGTGTTGAAACTCAACGACACATAATCCGGACGACGCTCACGCGCTGCGGTGAGTTTTTCGTCGATGGTGAGCTCGGTGATGCGTTCGCGCCCCCAGGCCGATTCCAGCCAGGCGAAGAATTCGCACAGCGCCGCACCGTCCTGCTCCATCGCCTTACGGATGTGCTGAGCATCCGCTTCACTTTTTTGCGACTTGGCCAAGGTGGTCGGGTTCAGACCTTCGACCAGCGTTACTTCACCGTCGAGATTATCCAGCAGGCCACGGGTGACCCGCGCCGGATCCACCAGCAAGCTCTCGCCACTCGGTACCGCACGCAAGGCCTCTGCGACTTCGCTGTAATCACGCAGCGTCACGCCATCCTTCTCCAGCACCGCGCGCAAATCTTCATCAACCTTGCTCAACGCCACGAACAAAGTCGCTTGCTGTTGATTGATCAGCGCAAACGAAACAAACACCGGGTTGAACGAGACATCACCGCCGCGCAAGTTGAACAGCCAGGCGATGTCGTCCAGGGTCGCGATGAAATGCCAATCAGCGCCGCGTTCCTGCAAGGTTTTGCGCAAGCTGGCGAGTTTTTCGCCACGGCTGACCGTCGCTTGCGGCGGCAGATGCTGATAGATCGCTGCGTTCGGCAGGCTCGGGCGATCACTCCAGACTTCATTGAGCAGATCGATGTCCGTACGCAAACGAGCGCCCCGCGCTTCCAGTTTGCTGCTCAACGTGCGGGCCGAGGCCACGGCCATCACCGCACCGTCCACCGCGACCACGCCACCTTCTGGCGTCTGTTCGGCCAGCCAGTCCAGCGGGCTCGGTTGGCCCGGTTGCAACTTGACCAGTTCGATGCCGCTGCCGTTGAGCTCCTTGGTCGCCTGTTCCCAGTAACGACTGTCGGCCCAGACCCCGGCGAAATCGTCAGTGACAATCAACGTGCCGACCGAACCGTGGAAACCCGACAGCCACTGCCGGCCCTGCCAGTAACCCGGCAAATATTCCGACAAATGCGGGTCGGCGGACGGCACCAACAACGCATGAATGCCTTCGCGGCGCATCAACTCACGGGTGTGCGCCAGGCGCTGGGGCACCGATCCTTCGGTCGAGGTCTGGGTACTCATCATGTCTCCTGCTAATCACTTATTCGTTATTGTTCGTAGCCGTCAGGACGGCTGGTTAAAGCCCTGTCGCCCAGAATGCCGGAGCACTGGCGCAGGCGCTCTTTATCAGTTCGCAAGCCTTGTCGATGTCCTCGGCAGTGGTGAAACGGCCGAGACTCAGGCGAATGGTGCGCCCGGCCAGATGCGCGTCGTGGCCGAGTGCCAACAGCACGTGGGAAGGCGCGTTGCTCGCCGAGTTGCAGGCCGAGGTCGCGGAAAACGCGATCGAATGACTCAACGCAGCGCTGTTGAATTCGCCCTCGCTGAAAGTCAGGCTCAAGGTGTGCGGAATGCGCTGGCTGGCGCTGCCATTCAGGCGCACACCCGGCAGGCTCGACAGTTGTTCGAGCAAGCGTTCGCGCAACGCGACGATCGAAGCTTTTTCCTCATCGAACGCAGCAGCCGCCAAGGCAAACGCCGAACCCATTCCAGCTATCTGATGAGTTGCCAGCGTCCCGGAGCGCAATCCACCTTCGTGACCGCCGCCGTGAATCTGCGCCTGCAAACGCTGTTGCGCCCGCGGGCCGACGTACAACGCGCCAATACCTTTGGGGCCGTAGAGTTTGTGCGCCGAAAACGACATCAGGTCGACCGGCAACTGCGCCAGATCGATCGCCACTTTGCCGGCACCCTGCGCCGCATCGACATGAAACAGCGCCTCGCGGCTGCGCACCACCTCGCCAATCGCCTGAATGTCGTTGAGCGTACCCAGTTCGTTGTTAACCAGCATCAGTGACACCAGAAAGGTGTCCTCGCGCATCGCTTCGCTGACCGCCTGCGGCGTGATCAGCCCGTCGGCGTCCGGCACCAGATAGGTCACGGCGATGCCGCCGTCCTGCAACTGGCGGGCGGTATCGAGGATGGCCTTGTGTTCAATCTGGCTGGTAATGATGTGGCCGCCGGGCACACCGCGTGCCTGCGCTACACCCTTGAGGGCGAGGTTATTGGACTCGGTTGCACCGGAGGTCCAGACAATCTGCTCGGCATTCGCGCCGACCAGCTCGGCGACTTGCCGGCGGGCCTGCTCGACCGTGTGCCGGGCCTGCTGGCCGAAGGCGTGGGAGCTGGAGGCCGGGTTGCCGAAGTTACCGTGAAACCCCAGACATTCGATCATCACCTGGATGACCCGCTCGTCCACCGGGGTGGTGGCGGCGTAATCGAAATACAACGGACGTGTGTTCATAAAAGACTCGCAGAGCGTGTTCCGGGATCAGGAGGCTCGTGTCTGCAAACGGCACCGCGCAGCCTTGTGAGCTGCGCGTCGGTTCGAGAGCGTCATCAATACCTGATCGGATGCCGTTAAAGAAGAACAACTTCATTTAAAAGTGCGTAGGAACGCTCCTGAAGTCGAGCTTAACAGGCATCGGCCCGGCGGTTGAAGCAATGCATCAGCTAAAGCTTTCGAGAAGTAACGGATACAGCGAAATCACCAACAACACCGCCATGCCCCAGTTGAACACGCGCAACCAGCGCGGCTCCTTCAGGACATTGCGCAGCAAGGTGCCGCAGGCTGCCCAGAGGCCGACACTCGGCAGGTTGATGATGGCGAACACTGCTGCGATCACCAGCACATTGGTGAAATAACCCTGCATTGGCGTGTAAGTGCTCATAGCACCGATGGCCATGATCCACGCTTTGGGGTTGACCCACTGAAACGCCGCAGCGCCGAGATAGCTGATCGGTTTCGCTTCGCCCTGCGCGCTGTCGCCGACCGGCCCGGAGTGGGCGATTTTCCACGCCAGATACAACAGATACGCCGCGCCGACGTAACGCAGCACCGTGTAAAGAATGGGATATGTCTGGAATACCGCCCCGAGGCCGAAACCCACCGCCACAACCAATACGAAGAAGCCGCAGGTGATCCCGAGCATATGCGGAATGGTTCGGTTAAAGCCGAAGTTCACCCCAGATGCCAGCAACATGGTGTTGTTGGGCCCCGGTGTGATCGAGGTGACGAGGGCGAACAGGGCAAAGCCCAGCAACAAATCAAGCGAAAGGGTCATGGCAGACAATCCATCTGGGTCATTCAGGTGTTGACCCTATCCCACGCCGCCCGGCAAACCCACGGACAGTTGGGTAAAACTTCTGGCAGTACAGTTTGTTATCAGCTTGGCCGACCGTGCAGCTGTACGGCACGCTCAGCGCTCATTTCAGCTTTTTTGTCGAACTGTGTCTGACCGAGCAATCGGGCTTTCTTGGCGTGGTATTCGTCGAACGACAGACCGCTACGGTTCAACGCCTCCATCGCCAGCTCCTGGGATTCTTCGGCGGTATAGGGCCGCAGTTCCGGGGAAACATGACCGGCACAACCAGCGAGTACGGAAACAGCGAGCATCAGCGAAACAGTCAGTAAATGATTCATGGGAGCGTCCTGGCGAGCAGTGTGGGTCGATGGAGAAAGGCTACGCCCGGGCACGCTCGCGCAGAAATCAACGCTTTCGATAGTGGCTATCGGGTTTCGCGCATCTAACACCACATATTTCTAATCGATCTATAAATATCTAATAACAGTCTTTTACGGAATAACAGCTAGCCTTTATAACTCCCTCTCATGCGCTCATCACTGTTGCTCCAGCAACTGTTGCTCAGGCAACACGCGTTCAACAAAGCGTCCTGAAATCTGCACAGCTGCTCGCCCGCGCAATACGCAAAGCCCCGTAAACCGGGCCCCACAGGAATTGGTACAGCGCTTGCTCAAGCCTGGTGACTTACTCACTGCTCGCTGAGCAACTGTTGAAAAAGGAACTGATCATGTCGCGTCCCCTGAAAGTCGTCGCTGTGTCCGGCGGTACCTGGCGTCCATCGCGCACGCTGGTGCTGACCCAAGCCCTGCTGTCCGAACTGGGCGGACATTTACCGATCGAGAGCCACCTGATCGAACTCGGCGACATCGCCCGTGCGCTGGGCGGCGCCCTCTCGCGTCAGGAACTGAGCGCTGAGGTCGAGGCCGAGCTGCAAGCCATCGAACAGGCCGATTTGCTGATCGTCGCCGCACCGGTTTATCGCGGTTCCTATCCGGGCCTGCTCAAGCACTTGTTCGACCTGATCGACCTCAATGCCCTGATCGACACCCCGGTGTTGCTCGCCGCCACCGGGGGCAGCGAACGCCATGCGCTGGTGCTCGATCACCAATTGCGACCGCTGTTGAGTTTCTTCCAGGCGATGACGTTGCCGATTGGCGTGTACGCCACCGAAGCCGATTTTGCCGATTACCAGATCACCAGCGAAGCGCTGAAAGCGCGTATCCGCCTGGCCGCTGAGCGCGCCGCGCCGCTGTTCGTTAGCCAGATCAAACCGTTGCTGAAGATCGCTTAAGGAGCTGTTCATGGATGTTTTCTGGTTCCTGCCGACCCACGGCGACGGTCACTACCTGGGCACCACCCAAGGCGCGCGCCCGGTCACCCTCAATTATCTGAAACAAGTGGCGCAGGCCGCCGACAGCCTCGGTTATCACGGTGTGCTGATTCCCACCGGACGCTCCTGCGAAGACTCGTGGGTGATTGCCTCAGCGCTGGTGCCTTTGACTGAGCGCTTGCGGTACCTGGTGGCGATTCGTCCGGGGATTATTTCGCCGACGGTTTCGGCGCGTATGGCTGCGACGCTGGACCGATTGTCCAACGGCCGCTTGTTGATCAACGTGGTGACCGGTGGCGATCCGGATGAAAACCGTGGCGACGGCAGCTTCCTCAGCCACAGCGAACGCTACGAAGTCACCGATGAATTCCTGAAAATCTGGCGCCGCGTATTGCAGGGCGAATCGGTGGATTTCGAGGGTAAACACCTGAAAGTGCAGAACGCCAAAGCGCTCTACCCGCCCGTGCAGAAGCCTTATCCGCCGCTGTACTTCGGCGGCTCGTCTGACGCTGCGCATGACTTGGCGGCCGAACAGGTCGATGTCTATCTGACTTGGGGTGAGCCACCGGCCGCCGTCGCGGAGAAGCTCGCCGACGTGCGCGAGCGCGCGGCACGGCACGGGCGCACGGTGAAGTTCGGCATTCGCCTGCACGTGATCGTGCGTGAGACCGCCGAAGAGGCTTGGAAAGCCGCCGACAAATTGATCGAGCACATCAGCGACGAAACCATCGAGGCCGCACAGAAATCCTTCTCACGTTTCGACTCCGAAGGCCAGCGGCGCATGGCCGCGTTGCACGATGGCCGCCGCGACAACCTCGAAATCGCCCCCAACCTGTGGGCCGGGGTCGGGCTGGTGCGCGGCGGTGCCGGCACCGCACTGGTCGGCGATCCGCAACAAGTGGCGGCGCGGATCAAGGAGTACGCGGACCTGGGCATCGAAAGCTTCATTTTCTCCGGCTACCCGCACCTCGAAGAGGCTTACCGCTTTGCCGAACTGGTGTTCCCGCTGCTGCCCGAACCGTACGCAAGCCTGGCCGGGCGCGGTGTGACCAACCTGACCGGACCGTTCGGCGAAATGATCGCCAACGACGTACTCCCCACAAAAGCCACGGCATAAACAAATCCCCTGTAGGAGCTGCCGCAGGCTGCGATCTTTTGATCTTTTTTTAAAAAAATCAAAGGCAAAAGATCGCAGCCTGCGGCAGCTCCTACAGGGGGTGCTTGAATTCAGGAGTGTTGGTGTGACTGCCAAACCGCAAAGTACGTTGCTATCCCCGTTGCAAACCGCCCGCCAACTGGCCGCCGAGTTTGCCCTCACCGCTGTCGAACGCGACGAACGCGGTGGCACGCCGAAAGCCGAGCGCGATGCCCTGCGCGACAGCGGCCTGCTGGCCCTGAGCATACCCACTCGCTACGGCGGCCTCGGCGCGAGCTGGAGCGAAACCCTGCAAATCGTCCGCGAGTTCGCCAAGGTCGACAGCTCGATCGCCCACGTCTTCGGTTTTCACCACCTGATGCTCGCCACCGTGCGCCTGTTTTCGCGGCCGGAACAATGGCAGCCGTGGTTCGAACAGACCGCCCGCCAGAACTGGTTCTGGGGTAACGCGCTCAACCCGCTGGACACCCGCACGGTGGTCAAGGATCTCGGTGGCTGGCGCGAGTTTTCCGGCAAGAAGAGTTTCTGCTCCGGCGCCAGCGACTCGCAGATGCTGATCGCCTCGGCGGTCGATGAAAGCGCCGGCGGCAAATTGCTCATCGCCGCAATCCCCAGCGGCCGCAGCGGCATCACCCTGCACAACGACTGGAACAACATCGGCCAGCGCCAGACCGACAGCGGCAGTGCGACGTTTGAACGGGTGCGGGTCGAAGAGTCGGAATTGCTTCTCGACCCCGGCCCGTTGAGCACGCCGTTCGCCTGCCTGCGACCGCTGATTGCGCAGCTGACATTCACCCATATGTTCCTCGGGATTGCCGAAGGTGCCTTCGAAGAAGCGCGCCAATACACCCTCAGTGAAACCCGCCTCTGGCACAAATCCTCGGCGCGCAGCGTGCGTGAAGACCCTTACGTGCTCGCGCATTACGGCGAGTTCTGGGTCGCCCTCGAAGGTATTCGCTTGTTGGTCGAACGCGCGGCGGCGCTGCTCGACGAGGCCTGGGCCAAAGGCCCGAACCTCAGCGCCGAGGAGCGCGGCCAGGTCGCCACGGCGATCGCCACCGCCAAAGTCGCCGCCAGCCGTCAGGGCCTGGACATCTGTAGCCGACTGTTCGAAGTGACTGGCGCGCGCTCGACCCACGCCTCGCTGCGCCTCGACCGGCACTGGCGCAACCTGCGCACGCAAACCCTGCACGATCCGCTGGATTACAAGCTCCATGAGCTGGGCGACTGGGCGCTGAACCAGTCGCTGCCGGTGCCGACGTTCTATTCCTGATTCTTTCCTTTGTGGAGCGAGCCCATGCAACTGCTGACCCTACCGCCCTCACCCGCCCTGGCGACGTCGATCCGCGCCACTGCGCAGGTGTTCGAAGACCCGAAGTCCCAGGCCCTGCTCGCGCATCTGCAACAAGTCGCGCCGAGCGAAGCCAGCGTGTTGATCATCGGCGAGACCGGCACCGGCAAAGAGTTGGTCGCCCGGCATATCCACAACTTGAGCCATCGCCGCCATCGGCCCTTCATTGCGGTGAACTGCGGGGCATTCTCCGAATCGCTGGTGGAGGCCGAATTGTTCGGTCATGAAAAAGGCGCCTTCACGGGCGCCTTGAGTGCCAAGGCCGGCTGGTTCGAGGAAGCGGACGGCGGCACCTTGTTTCTCGATGAGATCGGCGATCTGCCGATGGCGATTCAGGTGAAGTTGCTGCGGGTCTTGCAGGAGCGCGAAGTGGTGCGGCTGGGCTCGCGCAAAAGCATTCCGATTGATGTGCGGGTATTGGCGGCGACCAACGTGCAACTGGAAAAAGCCATCAACGCAGGGAATTTCCGCGAGGATCTGTATTACCGACTGAACGTGGTCAATCTGGAGCTGAGCCCGTTGCGCGAACGCCCCGGCGATATCCTGCCGCTGACCCGGCATTTCATCGAAGCCTACAGTCAGCGCCTCGGGTACGGGCGGGTCAGCATCAGCCCCGGTGCCGAGCACAAACTGCGCGGCTACAGCTGGCCGGGCAACATCCGCGAGCTGGAAAACGTCATCCATCACACTCTGTTGATCTGCCGCAACGGCGTGATCGAGCGTGATGATTTACGCCTGTCCAATCTGCGCATCGAACGCCCGGACGACCAGCACGCCAGTGTTGATGACTCTCCGGAAGCACTGCTTGAGCAAGCCTTTCAAAAACTCTTCGCGCAGCAGGCCGGTGCGCTGCACGAAAAGGTTGAAGACGCTTTGCTGCGCGCCGCTTATCGCTTCTGCCATTACAACCAGGTACACACCGCCGCGCTGCTCGGGCTGAGCCGCAACGTCACGCGCACGCGACTGATCAAGATCGGCGAACTGGCGGTGAACAAACGGCGCCTCACGGAAAACCTGCACGGCGAGCGTTTGATTCAACTGTCGATCTAACCGACCAGGTTGCAGTGCAGCGCATCGTCGTGACTGCGGGCGATGCTGCTCAGCACCTGGAAGGAATTGAAGGTGATCGTTTTCGCCTGATGCGTGTGAATCAGTTGCCAGAAATCCTGCTCACCGCTTTCAAAGCTGCGTAACGCCGCCTCCCCCGCTTCGCGGGTCTGCCATTGCAGAAAGCTCAATACGCGGCGGCCGTCATCGCTGGCCTGCACGCTGGCACTGACAAAGCCCTCATAACGCTGGGCCAGACGCTCTGACTGTACAGACAGCGCATTGACCAATGCCGGTTGCTGGCGCGGCTCGATCTCGAATTCGATCAACTGAGTGAAACTGCGGTTTTTCGCTGATGCTTGCATGAAAATCCCCACTTGGCGGTAAGGCGAATCTTGCGACTCGAAGGCCTGCAGGGTAAAACCTCTAGTTAAGTCAAGGTCAAGAGCTGTTTTCAGATGATCAGCAAAGAAAACCTGCACAAACAGTTAACCGTCGGCGAAGTCGCGGCACGCAGTGGCGTGGCGGTGACGGCGCTGCATTTCTATGAGTCGAAGGGGCTGATCAAAAGCCAGCGCAACGCCGGCAATCAGCGGCGTTATCCGCGTGAGGTGCTGCGGCGGGTAGCGTTGATCAAGGTCGCGCAACGCCTGGGTATTCCGTTGGCGGAGATTGGCGAAGCGCTGAAGATTCTGCCTGATGATCGCGCGCCGACGGCGGCAGACTGGAAAGTTTTGTCCGAGCAGTGGCGGCGGGAACTGGATGAGCGGATCGAGCAATTGACGCTGCTGCGCGATCGGCTGAATGGCTGTATTGGCTGTGGCTGCCTTTCAATGCAAGCCTGCCCGCTGCGCAATCAGGGCGATGTGTTGGGTGAAAAAGGGCCCGGGCCGCATTTCCCAAAGGATTAATCGATTTCAGGAGGCTTTTGTGGTGAGGGGATTTATCCCCGATGGGCTGCGAAGCAGCCCCTAAGCCAGTCAATTAGGTATTACTGTAAAAATGGGGACTCAGGTTTTGGGGCTGCCTTGCAGCCCATCGGGGATAAATCCCCTCACCACAGGGGTTGCATGCTCTTGCTGCTCGTCGGGCAAAAGTCAGCACTGCGCGGACAGTTCTATAGTGATTCTTCACCTCGCAAAACAACAATCAGGGAGTACGTCATGAGCGTCAAACCCATTCCCGAGGGGTATCACAGCATTACCCCGTATCTCGGCATTCACAAAGCCGCCGAGGCCATCGACTTCTACAAAAAGGCTTTCGGTGCCACCGAAGTCATGCGTTTATCCATGCCGGACGGCGGTATCGGCCATGCCGAACTGCGCATCGGCGACAGTGCAATCATGCTCGGTTCGCCGTGTGATCAAGGGCCGTTGAGCAGCCCGGACAATGCCGTGTCGGTCGGTTTGCATTTGTATGTGACGGATGTCGACAAATCCTTTCAGCGAGCGCTGGATGCCGGGGCGACGACGGTGTCGGAGGTCAAGGATCAGTTTTACGGTGATCGCAGCGGGACGTTGAAGGACCCGTATGGGCACCTGTGGTTTCTGGCCTCGCGCAAGGAGGATTTGACGCAAGAGCAGATCAGGCAGCGGGCGATGGAGATGTTCAGCCAGGGTTGAATTTCTCGGTGAAATTGATGGCCTCATCGCGGGCAAGCCCGCTCCCACAGGGATCTGTGGTGTGACCGCTTTCTACGCTACACCACACAACCCTGTGGGAGCGGGCTTGCCCGCGATGGGGCCGGTACAGACGAACACATCACATTTCATGAACCGGCCCATCACGCTTTGCGCCTTGCCCCAAACCCCGGACACTTTCAGGATGCAGGCAACAAGCCCCCTGAAACAAGGATCAGCCCGATGTTTGCCGGATTCCTCAAAGACCAGCGTCACGTCAACGGCGTCGACATTGCCTGCCGCGTCGGCGGCAGTGGGCCGGGCCTGTTGCTGTTGCACGGCCACCCGCAGACCCACGTCATCTGGCACAAGATTGCCGAACAACTGGCCGAACACTTCACCGTGGTCGCCGCCGACCTGCGCGGTTACGGCGACAGCAGTCGCCCCGACGCTGACGAGTTGCACCGCGGTTACTCCAAGCGCGAAATGGCCCGCGACAATGTCGAATTGATGAAAGCACTGGGCTTCGAGCAGTTCTCGATCCTCGCCCACGACCGTGGCGCGCGGGTCGCTCATCGCCTGGCGCTCGACCACCCCGCCGCCGTGCAACGCATGCTGTTGCTGGACATCGCGCCGACCCTGTCGATGTACACGCAAACCAACGAAGCCTTCGCCCGCGCCTACTGGCACTGGTTCTTCCTGATTCGCCCGGCGCCGCTACCGGAAACGCTGATCGAAGCCAACCCGGAAGGTTATCTGCGCAGCGTGATGGGCAGTCGCAGCGCCGGGCTCAAACCGTTCACCGATGAAGCCTTCAGCGAATACCGGCGCTGCCTGCAACAACCCGGCAGCGCACGCGGCATCTGCGAGGATTACCGCGCCAGCGCCGGCATCGATCTGGAACACGACCGGGCCGACATCGCTGCCGGACATCACCTGAGTTTGCCACTGCGCGTATTGTGGGGCGCCGAAGGCACCGTCGGCCGCTGCTTCGATCCGCTGAGGGAATGGCAGCAAGTGGCGACGAATGTCTCCGGCCAGGCCCTGCCCGCCGGCCACTACCTTGCCGAAGAAGTCCCCGAACGGGTGCTCGCCGAAGCGCTGGCCTTCCTGCGCTGAGCAAAACCCCCAATGCTATGCTCGCGGCTCCTGCCGCCAGTGTGCGTTTTGCCATGCCCCAGAACAAAGACACCGTGCCCCTGCCCGAAGACCTGCGAGTGCTGCTCACCGTGATCCGCCAGAACGGCTTTGCCGCCGCGGCCGATGAGCTGGGCCTGTCACCGGCTTACGTCAGCAAACGTATCCAGATTCTCGAAACCACCCTCGGCACTCGCCTGCTGCACCGCACCAGCCGTCGCGTTTCGCTGACCGAGGACGGTGAACGGGTGCAACGCTGGGCGTTGCGCATTCTCGATGACTTTCAGCAACTGCACGACGAACTTTGCGACGCTCACGACAGCCCGCGTGGGCGTTTGCACCTGTGCAGCAGCTTCGGTTTCGGGCGCAATCACGTGGCGCCGGCGGTGTCGTTGCTGGCCGAACGTTATCCCGACCTGGAGATTCGCCTCGACCTGTTTGACCGGGTCGTGGACATCATCAATGAAGGCTTCGACCTGGAGATCCGTGTCGGTGATGACCTTCCCGGGCAGCACATCGGTCGACAACTGGTGAGCAATCGGCGCGTGTTGTGCGCGGCGCCCGGCTATCTGCAACGGCGCGGCACCCCGCTGACGCTGGAGGACTTGCGCCAGCATGACTGTCTGGTGATCAAGGAACGTGACAACGCCTTCGGCATCTGGAATCTGGACCGTGACGGCGGCGAGGAAAGCGTGCGGGTCAGCGGGCCGTTGTCATCGAACAATGGCGAGATTGTTCTGCAATGGGCGCTGGATGGGCGTGGGATTTTGCTGCGTTCGTTGTGGGATGTGAAACCGCTGCTGGAGCAAGGGTTGCTGGTGCAGGTGCTGGAAGATTACGGGCAGAGCGCGAATGTCTGGGCGGTGTACCCGACACGGTTGGCGCATTCGGGGAAATTACGCGCGTGTGTGGAATTCTTGCAGGAGCACTTCAAAAGCCTGTCCCTGTAACCCCAAACACCCAAACACCTTAACACCTTAACACCACGAAACCCTGTGGGAGCTGGCTTGCCAGCGATGGCATCAGTACATCCAACATCATTTTTGCAGACACACCGCCATCGCTGGCAAGCCAGCTCCCACAGGTTATGCGTTTAACTTAGCCACGGGTTGGCAGCCAGGTGTTGGCGTTCGAATGCGCTGATCTGGTCGCGGCGTTGCAAGGTGCTGCCGATCGCGTCCAGCCCCAACAACAGCGACGTTTTGCGCAACGCATCAATGTGGAAATCGACCACGCTGCCATCTGCGAGGCTGATCCGCTGCGCCTGCAGATCGATACTGAGCCGCGCCGTTTCAGCCTCGCCGACAAGCGTTCCGATTTGCTGCACCTGCGCCTCTTCCAGGGTGATCAACAACACGCCGTTGCGTTGGCAATTGTCGTAAAAGATCCCGGCAAAACTGCTGCCGATCAACGCGCGAACGCCAAGTTGCTGCAACCCCCACACCGCGTGCTCACGACTGGAACCGCAGCCAAAATTCGGCCCGACCACCAAAAAACTCGCGCCTTGCCACGTCGCTTGATTCAACACGAAGTCGGGGTTGGGCGTGCCATCGGGCAAAAACCGCAGATCGAAAAACACGCCGCGATCCAGCCCTTGCCGGTCGATGCCCTTGAGAAACTGTTTGGGCATGATCACGTCGGTGTCGACATTGGCCGCCAGAAACGGCGCGGCCTGACCGCTGACCTGAGTGAAGGGTTGCAGGCTCATGGGCGTTCTCCAAAGTGGCGGATGTCGGTGAGTCGACCGCTGATCGCAGCGGCGGCGACCATTGCCGGGCTCATCAGATGCGTGCGCGCTCCGGCGCCCTGCCGGCCCTCGAAATTACGGTTGGTGCTGGATGCGCAGCGGTCGCCGGGGGCGAGCACGTCATCGTTCATCGCCAGGCACATCGAGCAACCGGACTGACGCCATTCAAAACCGGCGTCGATGAAAATCTGCGCAAGACCTTCCGCCTCTGCCTGCGCCCGCACCTCACTGGAACCGGGCACGATCATCGCGCGTACATGCCCGGCGACCTGTTGCCCGCGCACGACGCTGGCAGCGTCGCGCAAATCTTCGATCCGCGCGTTGGTGCACGAGCCGATAAAGGCGTGGCTGATGACAATATCGCTGAGCGCCATGCCCGCTTCGAGGCCCATATAGTTGAGGGCGCGGCGCATGTCCTGACGCAGGATCGGATCGCTGATCAATTGCGGATCCGGCACTCGCGCACCGATGGCAGCGGCCTGATCCGGGCTGGTGCCCCAGGTCACCATTGGTTCCAGCCCACTGGCGTCGAGGTGTATTTCGCGATCGAACACCGCGCCGGGATCGCTGCGCAATTCGCGCCATTTTTCCACGCCGCGATCCCACAACTCACCTTGGGGCGCGCGCGGTTTGCCTTTCAAGTAGCTGAAGACTTTCTCGTCCGGCGCCATAAAGGCCCCGCGCGCACCGGCCTCGACGGCCATGTTGCAAATGGTCATGCGCGCTTCGACGCTCAAGGCATCGATGGTCGAACCGCAGAATTCGATGGCGTAACCGGTGGCCCCGGACGCGCCGATCTGGCCAATCAGCGCCATGATCACGTCTTTCGAAGTCAGGCCCGGTGCCAGTTCGCCGTCCACCGTGACGCGCAGGCTTTTCAGGCGTTTGTAGACCAGCGTCTGCGATGCCAGCAGGTGCTCGATTTCCGAGGTGCCGATCCCGAAGCCGAAAGCTCCCAGTGCGCCATAGGTCGTGGTGTGGCTGTCGCCGGCAGCGATGACCATGCCTGGCAGAATAAAACCCTGCTCCGGGGCGATCACATGTTCGATGCCTTGGCGCTTGTCGAGGATGTCCAGCAGTTCGATACCGAAGTCCCGGCAGTTTTCCGCCAGATACGACACTTGCCGGGCGCCGCCGGCATCGGGCATCGCGGCGATACGCAGCGGCGTAGTCGGGTTGACGTGATCGACCACCGCCAGCGCCGTGCCCGGTCGCCAGACCTGGCGCCCGGCAGCGCGCAGGCCGCTGAAAGCCTGCGGGCTGGTGTACTCGTTGATCACCTGACGATCGATATACAGCAGGACATGGCCCTGATCGTCGAGGCAGCACACCGTGTGCGAATCGATATGTTTGTCGTAAAGGGTTCTGGGACTCATCAGGGCGTTCACTCAAGCAATCCGGGTGATTGCCATCATAGGCAGGCGCTGCCGCCCATCAATTGCCAGACAGTGATCGCGCGGATCATGAATCGTGTTCAATCCCCCCCTGTAGGAGCTGACGAGTGAAACGAGGCTGCGATCTTTTGACCTTGAAAAATAGAATCAAAAGATCGCAGCGTGCCGCAGCTCCTACAGGAGAGATTGCGAAACATTTGCTTTCATATCGCCTTTCGGGATTTGCCTCTCTCATTCGTCTTATAGAGATGCAGGCCGTTCGCGTAGGCAAAAGCCACGAGCGGTCGTTCGGGGACTGCTGTGCTGCGAAGCCCGTAGTGCCGCGCCCTCCCACCGAAATCAAGACGCGCAATCATGTCGAAGAAATCCCGCTCCAAACTGTGGTTCCTCGTTCATAGCTGGCTGGCGTTGCCGATCTGGTTTTTTGTCCTGATCGTCTGCGTCACCGGTACCTTGGCGGTGGTCAGCCAGGAAATCGTCTGGCTGGCGAACCCGCAAATGCGCGCCAGCCAGCCGACCGACGACGCGCCGCTGCTCAGCTACGACCAGGTACTCGCGGCGATCAAAAAAGCCGAACCACGCACCGTGGTCGAGAGCATCAGCCGCCCGGATGAGTCGCATTTTGCCCTGGACGTGCAGGTCAGCTACCCGGACGGCCGCGAGCAGACCGTTTACGTCAACCCGTACACCGGGGTGATTCAGGGAGTCGCGCCCGATTTCAACTTCCAGGCCTTTACCCGCGCCCTGCATGGCTGGTGGCTGGTGCCGTTCACCAACGGTTTCAGTTGGGGCTGGTACCTGGTGTCGTTCCTCGGCCTGCCGTTGCTGGCTTCGCTGGTGACCGGGCTGGTGGTTTATAAACGCTTCTGGAAAGGATTCTTTAGTCCGACCCTGCGCTTTCGCCACGGCGCGCGAATCTTCTGGGGCGATTTCCACCGCCTCAGCGGCATCTGGTCGATCTGGTTTATCGCCGTCATTTCGATCACTGGCACCTGGTTCCTGATTCAGGCGCTGCTGTTCGACAACCACATTTCCATCTCCAGCGAACCGATCATTCCGGCGATGTCCCGTGAAGCGGTGCCGATCTCGGCCGACGGCAGCCCGCCGCCGCGCATCAGCCTGGATCGCGCCATTGAAATCGCCCAAGAGAAAATTCCCGGCCTGGAAATCAGCTTCGTCAGCCTGCCGGCCAACGCCTACACCCATCTGAACGTCGGCGGCCGCGGCTGGTATCCGTTGATGTTCCAGACCGCGACGCTCGATCCTTACAGCGGTGAGTTGGCCACTTCACGTTTGTTGAGCGACCGTACCTCACTGGAGTTTGTCACCGAATCCATGCGTCCCCTGCACACCGGCGACTTTGGCGGGTTGTGGATCAAGTTGATCTGGTTCTTCTTCGGCCTGCTGCTGAGCATGATGGTGCTCAGCGGTTTGTTGATCTGGACCAAACGCACGGCGCTGGCCACGGCCAATGCACTCAAGCGTGAATCGAAGAAAAACCGCGTGCAGGCGCAACCGGCGATGCGCCGGGAAACGTCGGAGGTCAACCCATGAGCAAGTCCGCAGCTTTGCCGCAACCGTCGCGCTTGAGCGTGTTCTGGCACAAATGGCGTTTCCACATCAACGTGCTGTTGCTGCTGATTCCGCTGGGTTTCATGCCGAAGTACTTCGCCGATGTCGCGCTGTTTCGCGGCGATGCCGGCCTCGGTGAACGCGAAGTCGGCGAAATCGCGGTCGGCCCGTGGAGCCTGCGCCTCGCCGAATTGCGCAACGAGGCGCCACGCCTGGAAGGCCCGGCCGGCTACATGAAAGGCTTTAACGCCGCGCTTTGTGATGCCTGTATCGACAAGGTTAAAGCCACTTATCTGCGCATCGGCAAGCCGCGCAGCCTGCGCGCCGCCGGGGTGATTTTCTTCGGCGCGCCGTACCGCATGGGCGCGCAGTTGCCGGTGCCGGAGAAAACCAAAGCCGACGCCGAACTGTGGATCACCATGGAAGGCTGGGACGGCAGCATGCACCAGGCCTCGATTCCCCTGAGCCAGGCCTCCCCCGCCACCATTGCCTGGCTGACTCAACAAGGAGCCAAACCATGACCCGCTCGCAACGCCCTTCCCGCCTGCGGCTGAGCGCCGCGTTACTGGTGCTCTGCGCCGGTTTCACTGGCAGCGCTCTGGCGCATAACCCGATGTGCGAATGCAAAGCCATCGACGCCGACCAGATCAAATGCACCGGTGGTTTTTCCGACGGCAGCGGCGCCCCCGGCGTGACCCTCGACGTGATCGGTTACGACGAAACCATTCTGGTACCGGGCAAGCTTGGCAGCGATTCAACGCTGACCTTCAAGAAACCCGGCGCCGAGTTCTACGTGCTGTTCGACGCAGGCCCAGGCCACGTTGTTGAAATCGACCAAGCGGATATTGAGGCCCCATGAGTACGCCCACCACGCAAGTCGTCCGCCCGGCCGGTGCCGGCCATGAAACCCTCAATGTGTTGCTGTTGTGCCTGCTGATTCTGGCGGTCGCCGGTTCGGTGGTGGCGTGGCGCGGGGTGTCGCATGAGCCGGAGCCGGTCGCCAGCAATCAGTTCGATGCGCGCCGCGATCTCAGTGCTTCCGAGCAGGGCATCTACGCCGATCTGCGAGTGACCCTCGACGAAATCCGCCTGCTGCGCGAAGACCAGCAAACGTTGCCATCGCCGCAGAATCTCGCCGACGAAGGTTTCGCCCCGTTTGCTCAGGATGCGAGTTCGGTCAGCCGTGGCGGTCATGCCTGGCAATTGCTGGCCGACACTGCCTACTTTGGCCACAGTCAGGCACCCGCCGTCGCTGGTTCATTCGTGATGCTGTTGAGCGCCGATCACAGCGCTGCACCGGACATCTGGCTCAACCGCGACGCCGATCTCAAGGTGCCGACCGAACTGACCGACGCCGCCCTGTCCGCGTCGGGCTGGAAACAGATCGTCGCGCAATACGATGCCGGGGTTACCCGCGAACATCGCCATTGATTCCTCGCCCTCACCCGAGAGAAGACCGTTTGCCCATGTCTATTTCATCGCCTCGCCGTCCCTTGTTGCGTATGTTTCTGGTCGGCCTCTGCGCCTGCCTGCTGAGCCCGCTGGCCAGCGCCGATCAGGCCAAGCGCCTGCGCATCGGCATCACCCTGCATCCTTATTACAGCTATGTGGCGAACATCGTCGGCGACAAGGCCGAGGTCGTGCCGCTGATTCCCGCCGGTTTCAACCCGCATGCTTACGAGCCGCGCGCCGAAGACATCAAGCGCATCAGCGGGCTGGACGTGATCGTGCTCAACGGTGTCGGCCATGATGATTTTGCCGACCGCATGATCGCCGCCAGCGAAACACCGAACATCAAGACCATCGAAGCCAACGAAAACGTGCCACTGCTGGCCGCCACCGGGGTCGCTGCGCGCGGCGCCGGCAAAGTGGTCAACCCGCACACGTTTTTGTCGATCAGCGCCTCGATCGCCCAGGTCAACAACATTGCCCGCGAGCTGGGCAAGCTCGACCCGGACAACGCCAAGACCTACACGCAAAACGCCCGCACCTACGGCAAACGCCTGCGGCAGATGCGTGCCGACGCGCTGGCCAAGCTGACCCAGGCGCCGAACGCCGAGCTGCGCGTCGCCACCGTCCATGCCGCTTACGACTATCTGTTGCGTGAGTTCGGTCTGGAAGTAACCGCCGTGGTCGAGCCGGCGCACGGCATCGAGCCGAGCCCGAGCCAGTTGAAGAAGACCATCGATCAACTGCGCGAACTGGACGTGAAAGTGATCTTCTCGGAGATGGATTTCCCGTCGAGTTACGTCGATACCATTCAGCGTGAATCCGGGGTGAAGCTGTACCCGCTGTCGCACATTTCCTACGGCGAATACACCGCCGACAAGTACGAAAAGGAAATGACCGGCAACCTCAACACCGTGGTGCGGGCGATTCAGGAGTCCGGCGCATGACCTCAAAAGAAACCCTGATCGCCGACCACACCGAATCCCCTGTAGGAGCGAGCCTGCTCGCGATGGGGCCAGGTCAGCCGGCATCATTGTTGGATGACACTCCGCTATCGCGAGCAGGCTCGCTCCCACAGGTTTCGGGGCCGACTCTGGATTTTGCGGGGGGTTGTCTGACGCTGGGGCGTACGACGATTCTCGACAAGGTCACCTTCCAGGTGCAGCCCGGCAGCGTCCATGCACTGGTCGGCCCCAACGGTGGCGGCAAGAGTTCGCTGATCAAAACCCTGCTCGGGCAGATGCCGCATCAGGGCCAGCTCAGCCTGCACTGGCCCGGCGAGCCCGGCACCATCGGTTATGTGCCACAGGCACTGGAATTCGATCGCGGTTTGCCGATGACCGTCGACGATTTCATGGCCGCGATGTGCCAGCGTCGCCCGGCGTTCCTCGGTTTGAGCAAACACTACGCCGGCGCCATCGGTGATGCGCTGGAACGCGTCGGCATGCAGGACAAACGCAAGCGCCGCATGGGCGCGCTGTCCGGCGGTGAACGGCAGCGGGTTTTGCTCGCACAGGGTTTGATTCCGGCGCCGCAATTGCTGGTGCTCGATGAGCCGATGTCCGCGCTCGACGAAGCCGGGATTCAGGTGTTCGAACGCCTGCTCGGCGATTGGCGCGCGGCCGGCATCACCGTGTTGTGGATCGAGCATGATCTGGAAGCCGTCGGTCGTCTGGCCGATCGCGTCACCGGCCTCAACCGTCGTGTGTTGTTCGACGCCTCGCCTCGCGAGGCGTTGACCCCGGAGCGTCTGCTGACACTGTTTTCGACCCATCCACGGAGCGCGAGCTGATGAGTTACGAAGCCTTTCGTTTGATGGTTCAGGGGTGGGCCTCGTCCGGTTACCTGCCGGAAGCGCTCGCTTATGGGTTTGTCGTCAATGCGTTGCTCGCCGGCCTGCTGATCGGCCCGGTACTCGGCGGCCTCGGCACGCTGGTGGTGGTCAAGCGCTTCGCGTTCTTCTCCGAAGCGGTCGGCCACGCGGCGCTGACCGGTGTGGCCATCGGCATTCTGCTCGGCGAACCCTACACCGGGCCGTACGGCAGCCTGTTTGGTTACTGCCTGTTGTTCGGCATCCTGCTCAATTACCTGCGCAACCGCACCGGTCTGGCGCCGGATACCTTGATCGGCGTGTTCCTCTCGGTCTCGCTGGCCTTGGGTGCGAGCCTGCTGCTGATTCTCGCCGGCAAGATCAACGTGCACATTCTCGAGAACGTGCTGTTCGGTTCTGTATTGACCGTCAACGGCAATGATCTGGCGGTGCTGGCCATCGTCGGTTCGCTGGTCATGGCATTGGCGCTGCCACTGTACAACCGCATCATGCTCGCCAGTTTCAATCCGCAACTGGCGGCGGTGCGCGGCGTCGCGGTGAAGACCCTGGATTACCTGTTCGTGATTCTGGTGACGCTGATTACCGTCGCGGCAGTGAAAGTCATCGGCGCGATTCTGGTCGGTGCCCTGCTGGTGATTCCGGCGGCGGCAGCGCGTTTGCTCAGCCAGTCGCTCAAGGGCTTTTTCTGGTGTTCGGTGTTGATTGCCACGGTCAGCACCTTGTGCGGGATTCTCGCGCCGATCGTCTTCGATCTGCCAATTCCGTCCGGCGCCGCGATCATTCTGGTCGCCGGCATCGCCTTCGCCCTCGCCGCCATCGCGCGCGGTGTCGTCCCGAGCCTGAAAGGGAATCTTGGATAAATGACTTTTTCAATGCGCAAACTGACTTTGGCCATGGCCCTGTGCGGCGTCGTCTGCACGCCACTGCTCGCCGCCGAAAACGCTAAACCGCTGCGGGTTCTGGCGTCGCTGCCGATCACCTACGGCTTGGGTGAAGTGCTGCTCAAGGGCACCGACATCAACCTCGAACGCGCGGCACCGGCGAACCTGCCGGGCAGTCGCCAGACCGCCTACTTCACCGGGCGTGGCGCGCCGGCGCTGAGCAAACTGGCGACCGGTGCCGACGCGGTCATCGGCGTACGCTCGCTGTGGGCTGACGATCCGCTGTATCCGATTTCTCGGCGCAGCAATATTCGTATCGTTGAAGTCGACGCGGCACGGCCGGTCGACGGTGCCCTTCCCGGCATCGCTGTGCAGCCAGGTCTGAAGATCGATGGCTTGAACAGTCAGCCATGGCTTTCCAGCAACAACATGGGCCGCATGGCCGACGTCATGGCGGCGGATCTGGTGCGCCTGGCACCGAGCGCCAAACCTGCGATCGAAGCGAATCTGGCGGCGTTGAAACAGCGCCTGCTCAAGCTCAGCGCCGACAGCGAGGCGCGCCTGGCCAGTGCCGACAACCTGAGTGTGATGAGTTTGAGCGATCACTTCGGTTATTTGATTGGCAGCCTGAATCTGGAGCTGATCGCAGAGGATCCGCGTCCGGATGCGGAGTGGACGCCGGAGGATCTGAAAAAGCTGACAGCCACGCTCAAGGACAATGACGTGGCGGTGGTGCTGCATCATCGCCAGCCTGCGGAGGCGGTGAAAGCGGCGATTGCCGAGTCGGGTAGCCGGTTGCTGGTGTTGAGCACCGATGCGGCGGATCCGGTGGCGGAGCTGGAGGGGAATGTGGATCTGCTGCTCAAGGGGTTGAGCGGGGCGTAATTTCATCCGAGACCGCGTTATCGTTCATCGCTGGCAAGCCAGCTCCCACAGGGTTCGCGGTGAACGCAGATTTTGTAATCCCCCCGATACCTGTGGGAGCTGGCTTGCCAGCGATGAGGCCCTGATCATCAACACAAATCCAGGGCATGAAAAAACCCGCTGACCATCACTGGTTCAGCGGGTTTCTTTTTGCCGGGCGCTTATTGCGCCACGGCCTGCGCTTCCATCTTCTGGCGCAGGCTCAGCGGACGCATGTCGGTCCAGACTTCTTCGATGTAGGCCAGGCATTCCTTTTTCAGGCCGCTCTTGCCCACGGTGCGCCAGCCTTCCGGCACGGCTTTGTAGTCCGGCCAGATCGAGTACTGCTCTTCGTGGTTGACCACGACCTGAAAGAGGATGTCCTCGCGGTCGAATACTGACGTCATGCTGGTTCTCCATCGTTGTAAGGGTGGGCTGCACAACGGGTGCAGCCGGGTATGTAGAAAGAACGTTCGGCGCGGCGAAAAATTTACACGGCGGCGGTCGCGGCCACCAAGGCACGGCCGAAGATCTCGGCAACACGGTCGATTTCAGCGGCGGTAATCACCAGCGGCGGCAGGAAACGCACCACCGCACCGTGACGGCCGCCCAGCTCCAGGATCAGCCCGCGTTTGAGGCACTCGCGTTGCACCAAAGGCGCCAGAGCCGCGAACGCCGGCGGATGACCGAGGGCATCCGGCGCACCGTTCGGGTCGACCAGTTCAACACCGAGCATCAGGCCACGGCCACGAATGTCGCCCAGCTGCGGGAAGTCGCGCTGCAGGATGCGCAGGTGCTCGCTCAGGCGTTCGCCCATGGCCGCGGCGTGCTCGCAGACCTTGTGCTCGACCAGATAACGCATCACCGCAGAACCGGCGGCCATCGCCATCTGATTGCCACGGAACGTGCCAGCGTGTGCGCCCGGTTGCCAGGTGTCGAGCCAGTCGCGATAAACCACCACGGCCAGCGGCAGGCTGCCACCGATGGCTTTGGACAGCACCACCACGTCAGGCGTGATGCCGGCGTGTTCGAAGGCAAACATCTTGCCGGTACGGGCGAAACCGCTCTGGATCTCGTCGACGATCAACGCCACGCCAGCCTTCTCGGTAATTCGGCGCAGGCCGCGTAGCCACTCGATGTCGGCGGGTATCACCCCACCCTCGCCCTGCACGGCTTCAACGATCACGGCGGCGGGCAGTTGCACGCCGGCTTCGGGGTCGTTGAGCAGGTTTTCCAGATAACTCAAATTGGCTTTGACGCCCGCAGCACCACCGAGGCCGAACGGGCAACGGTAGTCATACGGGAACGGCATGAACTGCACGCCGCTGCTGAGCAACGCGCCCAACGGCTTTTTCGGCCCCAGGCTGCCCATCAGGCTCAAAGCGCCCTGGCTCATGCCGTGGTAACCACCGGAAAACGACAGTACGGTGCTGCGCCCGGTGGCGGTGCGCACCAGTTTCAGCGCCGCTTCCACTGCGTCAGTGCCGGTCGGGCCGCAGAACTGGATTTTCGCCTCCGCCGCGAGGGCAGACGGCAGCAGGCCGAACAGGTCCTGAACGAATTGATCCTTGACCGGTGTGGTCAGATCGAGGGTGTGCAACGGCAATTCATCGGCCAGCACTTGCTGGATCGCTTCGATCACCACCGGGTGATTGTGGCCGAGCGCCAAAGTGCCGGCACCGGCCAGGCAATCGATAAAGGTGCGACCTTCAACGTCTTCGACGTACAGGCCTTTGGCACGCTTGAGCGCCAGCGGAATGCGCCGTGGATAACTGCGGGCGTTGGATTCCTGTTGCGCCTGACGCGCGAGCAACGGCGACTCGTTGAACTGGTACAGCGTTTCCGCTGGCGCCGAGCTGACCCGGGCCGACGACTCTTCGATAAGGCTGGTGGCGACTGACATCTCTCGACCCCTCAATACGCTATGGATAGTGACCAAAACAGCACACCGCACAGGTGCGCATTCCGGTCGCGGAGCGCACTTGCAGGTTTTCCTGTTCTGGAAACGCTTAAGCGTCCCGAGGATTTAGACCCTTGATCGAGTTGTCAGGCCGAGGCGTCGAACGACTGGGTCATTGCGTAGGTCGGTAAGCCGTCGCGAGTAGCCGGTTGCGCCGATTCGCGATAGCCCAGGCGCCGATAAAAAGCCTGACCGGTGCGGGTGCTGTTGAGATTGACATGCAGAACGCCGCGAATGCGCAGCCAGCCGTGCAGATCGTTCATCAACGCCCGCCCTGCGCCACGACGAAACCATTCCGGCTGCACGTAGCAGAACGTGATTTCCCCGCAGGCGGCGGCCATGCCGACGCCCACCGGTTTATCCCCGAGCAGCGCAACATTCACATAGCACTGCGGATTGGCCAGCCAGGCACTGATCTGTTCGGCAGACAGTTGCGCAAGCCAGGCGCTGACTCGTTGGGGATCGTTGCGGTGATCGAACGCACAACCGACGCGGATCGAGCGTTCGATGATGCGGCTGATGATGCCGCTGTCGGCCGGGAGGGCCGAACGAATACAGATGGGTGCTTCCATGGCGCTGTTCCCTCAATCCATTGAGTCAAAGCAGGGGCCGACCTTAACCCCGCCCCGCCCGGATAGCGAACGCCAAGAAGTTACATTTGATGAGAATCCCCTGTAGGAGCTGCCGAAGGCTGCGATCTTTTGATCTTGTTTTCCAGGATCAAAAGATCGCAGCCTTCGGCAGCTCCTACAGCGGGGAGTGAAATCAGAGCGTTTGCAGGGGCATGGTCAGTTCGACGCGCAGGCCGTCCGCGCGGCTGTCGAAATGCAGCGCGCAGTCGCAACGCTGGACGATCGCCTGGACAATCGCCAGGCCGAGGCCGCAGCCGGTGCTTTGGCCGTTGCGCCAGAAGCGCTGGGTCAGGTGCTGCAAATCATCCGGGGCAATGCCCGGACCATGGTCGCGCACGACAAAACGTACGCGGTTGCCGATGGTTTCCAGGCTCACCTCGACTGCGCAATCCTCCGGTGTATGGCGCAGCGCGTTGTCGAGCAAATTGCGCAGCGCGGCAATCGCCAACACCGCTGGCATCTGCAACGGAGCCTCAGAAAGCTGCGCCGGCAATTGCAGTTTGATCCGCAGTCGTTCGCCGCCGGTAGCATCCTGAATCGCCAGTCGGGCGACCTGTTCGGCACTGCATTGCGAACCGTCGTCGAACGACAGACTGCCTTCGACTCGCGCCAGCAGCAGCAATTGCTCAAGGGTCCGATGCAGGCGATCAGCGCCCTCTTCCGCCCGCGCCAGCGATTGATCGCGAGCGCTGCCTTCGGTCATGCGCGCCACTTGCAGGTGGGTCTTGATCGCCGTCAGCGGGCTGCGCAGTTCGTGCGCCGCGTCACCGGTCAGCCGCCGCTCACGCTCGATGGTCTTGCCAATGCGCTGGAACAATTGATTCTGCGTATCCAGCAGCGGTTTCAATTCGCTGGGAAATGCCTGCAATTGCAGCGGTTCAAGCGAGTCGGCATTGCGCCGCATCAGCGCTTCACGCAAGCGATTGAGCGGCGCCAGCCCTTGGCCGATGCCCAGCCACAACAGGCACAGGCACCCAAGCAACGCCACGCCGACCGGCACCGACGCGGCCAGCAGAATCGACATGTTCAGGGCCTCGCGCTCGATCTGCCGATCCGCCGTGGTAATCCGCACATCGCCGCGCGCAAGGGTGAAACTGCGCCACGGCGCGCCGTCGATGATCTGGTCGTGGAAGCCCATTTTCTCGGCCTCCAGCGCTTGCTCGGGGTTGTTATGACTGCGGGCGAGAATTTCCCCGCGCAACGAACTGACCTGACAGGCCATGCCGCCAGGAATATTCAATTGTTCAGCGCTGAAATGCGTGCCCTCGCCTTTGCTCGGCAGTGTCGGCAACTGTTCCAGCAGCCCGGCGACCATGCGCGCCGACGCCACCAGACGCTGGTCGAGGGAAAACATCATCTGGTTGCGCAGGTCGCTGAGCATCCAGGCCGCCGCCAGCGCCCAGATCAGCGCGAACGCGGCGCCGAGGGTCAGGCTCAGGCGCAGTCGCAGACTCATCACTTGCCTTGATCTCCGCCATCTGCCGGGCCGAGCCGATAACCCAGGCCGCGCACGGTTTCGACGATGCCCTTGCCGAGTTTGCTGCGCAGGTGATGGATGTGTACGTTGAGGGCGTTGCTTTCCAGCTCGTCGTTGAAGCCGTAGACGCTGTCCTTCAGTTGCTCGGTGGAAAGCACCCGCCCACGATTGTGCAGCAGGGCCTGGAGCAACGACTGTTCGCGGCGCGACAAATCCACCGGTTGCCCGGCGAGGGTGGTTTCGCGGCTGCTCGGGTCATAAGTCAGCGCGCCGTGTTCGATCAGATTGACGCTGCGGCCCGCCACGCGGCGCAACAGGGTTTGCAAGCGCGCGAACAGTTCACGCAGATCGAACGGTTTGAGCAGGTAATCGTCAGCGCCGGCCTGCAAGCCATCAACGCGGTCGGTAACCGAATCGCGTGCGGTCAGAATCAGTACCGGGATTTCCAGGCCGCTTTGCCGCAATTGTTGCAGCAACTTGAGGCCATCTTCGTCGGGCAGGCCGAGATCGAGCACCATCACGTCAAATTCGGCGACCTTGAGCATCGCCCGCGCCTTCGATGCCGTGTTGACGTGCTCGACGGTCAACCCCTGCGCCGTGAGACCGGCAACGATCCCGCTGGCGATCAACTCATCGTCTTCGCAAACCAGTACGTGCATGGTGAGTCCCGTAGAAAAAAGCCGATTAGGCAGTTGGCCGATTAAGCTGACATTATGCCCCGAACGTCACAGCGACAAGGGCATGGCGGTTAATCATCGGTTAATCGCCACCGCCCATTGTGCACCTCACTTGCACAGGGACAAGGCTCCTCCATGCGTCATTTTTTTCTTTTGTTTGCTCTGCTGATTTCGAGCCTGGCCCAGGCTGGAAACAACCCATTTGAGTCAAAACCGGAGTTTCTGCCGGTCGATAAAGCGTTCGTGCTCACCTCCGAGCGTCTGGAATCGGGTGAAACCCAGCTGTTCTGGCAAATCACCGACGGCTATTACCTGTATCAGAAACGCCTGAAATTCGACGGTCTGAGCGCCGAACAACAACCGGCATTGCCCGAAGGCGAATCGCACAGCGATGAGTTTTTCGGTGAGCAACCGGTTTACCGCCAAGGCCTGGAAGTCAAAATCCCCGCCTCGGCCAGCGGCCAGATCAAGGTCAGCTATCAGGGCTGTGCCGATGCCGGCCTGTGCTATCCGCCGCAGACCCGAGTGATTGACCTCGGCGGTAAAACCGCCGTCGCGGCAAGCGCCGAAGCACCTGATCAGGCCTTGGCCAGCAGCCTGCAACAGCGCGCACTGGGCTGGAGTCTGCTGGTGTTCTTCGGCCTCGGCCTGCTGCTGGCGTTCACCCCTTGCACGCTGCCGATGCTGCCGATTCTCGCCGGTATGGTCGTCGGCAGTGGTGCCACACCGCGTCGCGGTTTTGCGCTGGCCGGCAGTTATGTGATTTGCATGGCGCTGGTGTATGCGGCGATGGGCGTGATTGCCGCGCTGCTTGGCGCGAACCTGCAAGCATGGTTGCAGAACCCTTGGCTGCTCGGCACCTTTGCCGCGATCTTCGTGGTGCTGGCGTTGCCGATGTTCGGCTTCTTTGAACTGCAACTGCCGGTGGCGCTGCGTGATCGCCTCGAACACGCTTCGCGCAGTCGCAGTGGTGGCAGCCTGGTCGGCGCCGGCGCGCTCGGCGCGCTGTCGGGCTTGCTGGTCGGCCCGTGCATGACCGCGCCGCTGGCCGGCGCGCTGTTGTATATCGCGCAGAGTGGCAATGCCCTGCACGGTGGCTTGATTCTGTTCTCGCTGGGCATCGGTATTGGTGTGCCGCTGTTGTTGCTGGTGACCGTCGGCAATCGTTTCCTGCCCAAACCCGGCGAGTGGATGAACCTGCTCAAGGGCGTGTTTGGTTTCCTCTTTCTCGCCACGGCATTGCTGATGCTGCGGCCGGTGCTGGACCCGTCGTTGTGGCTGGGCTTGTGCGGCGCGCTGTTGTTGATTGCCGCTTACAGTGCCTGGAAACAATCCGAAGGCTTTGGCCGTGTTGCACAGATGTTCGGGGCAACGGCGCTGCTGCTGGGTTTGTGGGGCAGTTTGCTGGTGATCGGCGCGGCGGGTGGCAGTGATGATCCGTACCAGCCCTTGCAGGTTTATAGCGCCGGTCGCACGACCAGCGCTGCACCCAATGGCCATGAAGCGTTCACCACGATCAACACTCCCGACGCCCTGCAACGCGAACTGGATACAGCGAAAACCAAAGGCCAATGGGTCTTGCTCGACTATTACGCCGACTGGTGCGTGTCGTGCAAAGTCATGGAAAAACAGGTGTTCGGCAAGGACAAGGTCATGCAGGCATTGAGCGATGTGCGCCTGCTCAGGCTTGATGTCACTGCCGACAATGCCGCCAGCCGCGAGCTGCTCAGCCGTTACAAAGTGCCGGGGCCACCGAGCTTCGTCTGGATCGGCACGGATGGCGTAGAGCGTCGCAGCCAGCGCATCACCGGCGAAGTCGATGCCGACACGTTCCTGCAACGCTGGGCCACCACCCGAGACGCCAATTAATGCTGACGTTCACCCTCGGCACCTTTGCCATTGCGCTCAACCATCTGCTGCTGATCAGTGCTCTGGCGCTGGCGACCTTTGTCGGCTGGCGGGTGGCCAAGCGCGGCGGTGACAACCCCGAGTCGGCGCTGTTCAGCCTGTTTCTACTGGGCATGCTCGCGGCGCGCGTGGCGTTTGTCGTGCTGTACTGGGCGCACTATCGCAATGACCCGTGGCAGATCATCGACCTGCGCGATGGCGGTTTTCTCGCCTGGCCGGGGGTGATCGTATTACTGCTGGCGGCGCTGTATCGCGGCTGGCGCCGGCCCGGATTGCGCCGGCCGCTGGGCTTTGGCGTGGTCAGCGGCGTGGCGTTCTGGTTGCTCGCAACCCTGTCACTGAATATCTATGAACAAGGCACCCGGCTGCCGGACATCTCCCTGCGCAACGCGGCCGGGGAAACCATCCAGCTCAGCGACTATCAGGGCGGCCCGTTGGTGATCAACCTGTGGGCCACGTGGTGCCCACCGTGCCGCCGCGAAATGCCGGTGCTGGAAAACGCCCAGCAGCAACGACCGGATCTGACCTTCCTGTTCGTCAATCAGGCCGAAAGCATGCAGAGCGTGGCGACGTTTCTCGAAACCCAGGGCCTGAGCCTCAATAACGTGCTGTTCGACCGCAGTGGTCGCCTCGGTCAAGCCGTGGGTTCCATGGCATTGCCGACTACGCTGTTCTATAGCCCTGACGGTCGGTTGCTGAGCAGTCACCTTGGTGAGCTATCGAACGCCAGCCTGGCCCGTGCCCTGGAAAACTTTGGCACGCCAACCCCGAATTCGAACCCGGCCACCGCACCGGCCACCTCTGCAAGGAAACTGCCATGCCCCGCCTCCGCCACCTGCTGACGCTGACCCTGGGCACCGCCCTGCTGCACTTGCCGTCCGTGCAGGCTGCTGAAGAATTGCCGGCGGCGATCAAACAGATCGAAGCCAAAGGCGCGAAAATCGTCGGCCAGTTCGATGCGCCCGACGGTCTGCGCGGTTATGCGGCGCAATACCAGAACCGTGGCATGGCGCTGTACCTGACCCCGGATGGCAAACACGTTCTGCTGGGTAATCTGTACGACGCCGACGGCAAGGACCTGAGCAGCGAACCCTTGCAGAAACTGGTCTACGCGCCGATGGCCAAGGAAGTCTGGGCCAAGTTCGAGGCGAGCAACTGGATTCAGGACGGCAACAAGGATGCACCGCGCACGGTGTACCTGTTCAGCGACCCGAACTGCCCGTACTGCAACATGTTCTGGGAACAGGCGCGGCCTTGGGTCAAGGCCGGCAAAGTGCAACTGCGGCACATTATGGTCGGGATCATCCGTGAGGACAGCCCGGGCAAATCAGCGGCGTTGCTGGCGGCGAAAGACCCGAGCAAGGCGCTGGAAGATCATGAGAAGGCTGGCAAGGGCAGCTCGCTTAAAGCGCTGAAGGATATTCCGGTGGCGGTGCAGAGCAAACTGGCGGCCAATATGCAGTTGATGGAAGACCTCGATCTGCAGGCGACGCCGGCGATTTTCTACATGGATGCCAAGGGTGAGCTGCAACAACAGCAAGGGGCGCCGTCGCCGGACAAGCTGGCGCAGATTCTCGGGCCCAAGTAAGCAAGATCAAAAGATCGCAGCCTGCGGCAGCTCCTACATGGGCTGTCGCAGGCTGCGATCTTTTCAATGGCGCTCAGCCAGGAAGGCGAACAACACCTCCGTGACAAACTCGGGATTCTCCAGATTGGAGATATGCCCCGCCTGCGGCACCAGCACCCACGGGCAGCCAATCAACTCAGCCATTTCCTGTGCTTCCGACGGTGGTCGCGGTTTGTCCTGATCGCCGCACAGCACCAGCGTGGTTGCAGCGCTCAACTCGCCCAGACGTGGCAACAGATCATCGCGGCCAAAGGTGATACGCCCCATCGGCACGATGCTTTCGCGCAAGCGGTCCGACGAATACGCCGCCAGTTTTGCACGGAAATCCTGATACAACGCCGACTGCGGATCGATGCCCGGGCGGAAAAAGATCGGCACAACGATGTCGAGCAGTGGCTCGCTGATTTCACCGGTTTCTTCGATTTGCTTGAACAGCGAGAAGTAATACTGACGGGTAGGCTCCGGTTCGACGCCGAGGTAGGTGTCCATCAGCACCAGGCCGTTGATCCGCTGCGGTGCCGCCAGCGCCAGACGCACGCCCCACATGCCGCCGACCGACAAGCCGACCAAGGTAACCTGATCGATGTTCAGATGATCGAGCAAGGCCTGCGCCTGCCTGACGATGTCGTCCAGCGAGCGGGTGTTTTCAGGCAGCCGCCCCGACTCGCCATGACCCCACAAATCCAGCGCAATCACCCGATAGTGCGGCGACAACGCGGCGATCTGCGGTGCCCACATGGCCTGATCCCACAGATAACTGCCGGCCAGCAAGACTGCCGGGCCGGTGCCTTGATCGATGTAATGCAGTGCTTGTCCGTCAACCGTTAAAAAAGGCATCGATTCACCTGCGCGGTAAAAAACAGAACCGGCAGACTGAGCTGCCGGTTGCTGATCGTCAATCGGGCAAATGTCTAAAAATGTTCCTGTTGAAATGTGTTGAATGCACTGACGCCATCGCTGGCAAGCCAGCTCCCACAGGTTCTAAAGTGAACACAAAATTTGTGATCATGTTCGATTACTGTGGGAGCTGGCTTGCCAGCGATGAGGCCAGTACAGATACCGAAAAAACTACAGACCCTCCAGCTCCGCCATCAGATCATTCAAGCGGTCGACCTTCTCCTCGGTGATGTCACTCGCCGCCAGCCCATCGATGTACTCGGCCAATTCCTCCACCGTGCTGCACTCGAACATCGCCCGCAGCGGCACGTCGCGTTGCAGCGACTTCTGCACCCGCGAGGCAATCTGCGTGGCCAGCAACGAGTGCCCGCCCAGCTCGAAGAAGTTGTCGCGCACACCGACCTGCTCGACCTTCAGCACCTCGGCCCAAATGTCCGCCAGCGTCTGCTCGAGGTCATTGCGCGGGGCCAGGTAATCCTGGCTCTGCAACTGGCCGATCTCCAGCGCTGGCAAGGCTTTGCGGTCGAGTTTGCCGTTGGCGTTCAGCGGCAGCTGATCGAGCCACAACCAGTGCAGCGGCACCATGTATTCCGGCAATTCGGCGCGCAGGCGCTGTTTGATCCGCTCCAGGCGTTCGCTTGGGTTGAGTGCCGAATCGGCCGCCACCAGATAACCGACCAAGTGCTTGCCATTGACGCCCTCCTGCACACCGACCGCGCCATCGCGCACTTCCGGCTGTTCGTGCAGGCGCGCTTCGATCTCACCCAGTTCGATGCGGTAACCGCGAATCTTCACCTGATGGTCGACGCGGCCGACGTACTCCAGCACGCCGTCGCTGCGACGCCGCGCCAGGTCACCGGTGCGATACAGACGCTCGCCCGGCGCGCCGAACGGGTTCGGCACAAACACTGGCGCGGTGCGTAGCGGATCGCTGACATAACCGCGACCGACGCCCGTGCCGGCCACGCACAACTCGCCCACCGCACCCAGCGGCACCAGCTCCAGCGCACCATCAACCAGATACAGCAAGTTGTTGTCGGTCGGTGTCCCGATCGGCAAGTAACTGCCGCGCGTCGACGCCATGTCGACACGGAAGAACGCCACGTCATCGGAACATTCCGCCGGGCCATAAGCGTTGACCAGACCGATGTCCGGGTAACGCAGCAACCACTGATGCGCCAGTTCCGGTGGCATCGCCTCACCGGTCGGCAACATCCAGCGCAAGCCATCCAGACTCAAGCGATCCGAGGCGAGCATGCCCTGAATCAGCGATGGCACGCTCTCCAGCACGGTGATGCCCTGCGCCTGCACATGCACCAACAAACCTTGCGGATCGTGGGCAATCGTATTCGGCACGATGTCCACCCGCGCACCGAACAGCGGTGCGGCGAGGAACTGCCAGACCGAAATATCGAAGCTTTGCGAAGCGGTCTGCGCGATCACGTCGGCGTCGCTCAAGTTCAAGTACGGCACCTTGCTCAACTGGTTGTTGAGCATGCCGCGCTGCTCGACCATCACGCCTTTCGGCAGGCCGGTCGAACCCGAGGTGTAGATCACGTAGGCGAGGTTGTCCGGGCCACTGTAAATACCCAGGTCCTGCGCCGAAATCGCCGCTGCTTGAACCTCTTCCCAAACCAACAAGCGTGGGCGATTGGCGCAACTGAATTCATCCAGCAACGTCTGCGCCTGTTCAAAGCAGGCTTTAGAGCAGACCAGCACCGGCGTGCGGCTCAGCTCGATGATGCGTTGCAGACGCTGGCTCGGCAGGCCCGGATCCAGTGGCAGATAACCCGCGCCAGCCTTGAAGCTGCCGATGATCATGCCGAGCAGATCGAGATTGCGTTCGCCGAGCAACGCCACCGGTTGATCCATCTGCACCCCGGCCGCGACCAGGGCATGGCCGAGACGGTTGGCGTTGTGGTTCAGCTCGGCATAGCTCTGTTGCTGATCAAGACACGTCGCGGCGATGCGCTGTGGATGCGCAGCAACCTGCGCTTCGAACTGCGCGACGTAGCTCTGCTCCAGCGGATAATCGTGGGCACTCTGGTTGCAACCGTGCAGCAGGAAGTCCTGTTCATCGGCACCCAGCAGCGGCAGATCAGCCATGTCGCCATGGAAGCCGTCGACCAGTGCCAGCAGCAGACGCTTGAACTCGCCGAGCATGCGCTCGATGGTCGACTCGTCGAAATAACGCTGGTCATACGACAGGTGTAAACCGAGGTCATCGCCCGGGTAGCACACTGCCGTCAGCGGGAAGTTGGTGTGGGTTCGGCCCGAGTCCGACGTCGCGTTCAGGCTCTGCGCGCGGTCCAGCACCGAGACTTCCACCGGGGCGTTTTCGAAGACGAACAGGCTGTCGAACAGCGGCTGGCCTTTCGGCAGTTCGCTTTGTTCCTGGATGTTCACCAGCGGCAGGTATTCGTACTCGCGAAGTTGCATGTTGCTGTCGAGCAAAGCGCTGAGCCACTGACGCACGCTGCTGCGTTCATCGTCTGCCGGCATCTGCACCCGCAGCGCGATGCTGTTGATGAACAGGCCGACGGTGCGTTGCATCTCCGGCATTTCCACCGGCCGCCCGGCGACGGTAACGCCGAACAGCACATCACGATCGCCACTCATACGCCGCAGCACCAACGCCCACGCTGCTTGAGCAAACGTGTTGATGGTCAGTTGATGCGCCTGCGCCAGTTCACGCAGACGCGCACCGTCCTCGACATTGAGGCGGGTGTAGCGGTCACCGACGACCATCCCGCCGCTTTCACCGGCGTGTTCGCGCAGGAACGGCCGGTCACTCGGGATCGGCGTGGTGCGCTCGAACCCTTGCAGGTTCTGCTGCCACCACTGCCGCGCTTCGGCGAGGCTCTGGCGTTGCAGCCAGCCGATGTAATCGCGATAACGCGGCGGCACGGCGAGTTGCGCTTCACGGCCCTCGCCCATCGCGGTGTAGATCTCGAAGAAGTCGTTCATCAGCAACGAACGGCACCAGGCATCGATGAGGATGTGGTGGTTGCTCATCATGAACCAGTAGCGCGCCGCGCCGACCTTGATCAGGCGCAGGTGAAACGGCGCCTGATTGAGCAGATCGAAACCGGCCTCGCGCTCGTTTTTCAGCAACGCTTGCAGCTGCGGTTCCTGCTCGGTTTCGGCGACGGCGCTCCAGTCCAGATATTCGATTGGCGTGCGACCCGGCGTGTGAATCACTTGCAGCATGTCTTCGCCAACGTTCCAGCAGAACGAGGCGCGCAGCGCTTCGTGACGGGCGATCACCGCTTGCCAGGCTTGGGCGAAACGCTCGGCATCGAGTTCGCTGTTGATGCGGTAGCGATCCTGCATGTAGTACAGACCGGTGCCCGGTTCGAGCAAGGTGTGCAGGAGCATGCCTTCCTGCATCGGCGTCAGCGGATAGACGTCTTCGATGTGCGCGGCCGGCACCGGCAAGGAATCAAGTTGCGCCTGAGTCAGCCTGGACAACGGGAAGTCCGACGGCGTCAGGCCGCCGGCCTCGTCTTGCAGGCAATGGGCGATCAGGCTTTGCAGCTCACCGAGGTAGGCATCGGCCAGATCGTTGATGGTTTGCGTCTCGTAACGCTCGGCGCTGAAGGTCCAGCGCAGGAGCAATTCACCACCGTAAACCTGACTGTCGATGCTCAGCTCGTTCGGCAGTGGCGCGTGCGGATCGTGGGCGGCACCGACCGGCTCATCCAGCGGACGGAACAGCGCATCGCTGCCAAAGCTCTGGTCGAACTGGCCGAGGTAGTTGAAGGTGACCGGCGCATGCGGCAGCGCGGCCATGCTGCGCTGGCTGAGGTCATCGGCGAGATAACGCAGCACGCCATAACCCAGGCCTTTGTGCGGCACGGCGCGCAATTGCTCTTTGATTGCCTTGATCGAAGCGCCCTGCCCGGCGGCTTCTTCGATGTTGTGCGGGGTCAGGCGTAATGGATAGGCGCTGGTGAACCAGCCGACGGTGCGGGTCAGGTCGATCTCGTCGAACAGGGTTTCGCGGCCGTGGCCTTCCAGCTGAATCAGCGTCGACGGTTGCTCACTCCAGCGGCACAACACGCGGGCCAGCGCGGTCAGCAGCAGATCGTTGACTTGCGTGCGATAGGCGGCCGGCGCCTGTTGCAGCAACTGTTTAGTGTGTTCGGCATCGAGGCGCACGCTGACGGTTTGCGCGTGGCGATTCTGCTGGCCGCCCTGCGGGTTTTCGCACGGCAGATCAGCGTTCGGGCCGGCCAGTTGGGTCTGCCACCAGTCGAGTTCTTCGCGCAGGGATTCGCTGCCGGCATAAGCCTGCAAACGTGCCGTCCAGTCCTTGAAGGCACTGGTTTTCGCCGGCAGTTTGACCGACTGCCCAGCGTCGAGTTGGCGGTAAACGGTTTGCACATCGTCGAGCAACACACGCCATGAGACGCCGTCGACCACCAAGTGATGAATCGCGATAAACAGGCGTTGCTGTCCTTCAGGGCCGTCGACCAGCAAGGCGCGAACCAGCGGGCCATTTTGCAGATCGAGGCTGCGTTGCGCATCGGCAAACAGCGCTTCGCACTTGTCCATCGAGGTAACGCGCACTTGCCACAACACCGCCGCATCGGAGACCGGTTGGTGCATCGCTTGCCACGCGTCGTTGACTGCGCTGAAGCGCAGACGCAAGGCGTCATGCTGCTCGATCACTGCCAGCAGCGCCTGTTCCAGACGGTGCGGTTCCAGCGGCACGGTCGGCTCCAGCAACAACGCCTGGTTCCAGTGCTGACGCTCAGGAATATCGGTGTCGAAGAACCAATGCTGAATCGGCGTCAGCGCTGATTCACCCACCACCAGACCCTGCTCGGCCGTCACCTGCTCGGTGCGACTGGCTACCGCCGCGAGGGTCTGCACGGTCTGATGCTGGAACAGGTCCCGCGGACTGAAATGAATACCTTGCTGACGTGCACGGCTGACCACTTGAATCGACAGAATCGAATCGCCGCCGAGTTCGAAGAAGTTGTCGTTAAGGCCGACCTGTTCGACGTTGAGCACCTCGCACCAGATCTGCGCCAGGGTCTGCTCCAGTTCGTTGCTCGGCGCGACGTAGTCCTGACGATTCAACTCAGGATCCGGCGCCGGCAACGCACGACGATCGAGTTTGCCGTTGGCGGTCAGCGGCATGCTCGCCAGCAGAATCAGGTGCGTCGGCACCATGTAATCCGGCAGTTGCGCCTTGAGGTGCGACTTGAGGGCGTCGCGCAGTTCAGCCTGTCTGGCTTCGCTTTGCTCGGCGATTTCAGTAACCAAATAGCCAACCAGTTGTTTGCCGCTCGGCGCATCGAGGGCGAGCACCACGGCTTCGCGGATCGAATCGTGATCGAGCAAACGGGTTTCGATTTCGCCCAGCTCAATACGGAAACCACGAATTTTTACCTGATGGTCGATCCGGCCGAGGTATTCCACCAGACCATCGGCACGCTGGCGCACCAGGTCGCCGGTGCGGTACATGCGCCCGCCATCGGTGGCGAACGGGTCAGCGACAAACCGTTCGGCAGTGATGCCCGGACGGTCGTGATAAGCCTGCGCCAGACCGGCGCCGCCGACGAACAATTCGCCGGTCGCGCCTTGCGGCACCAGCGCCAGATCGGCGTCGAGAATGTACGCGACACGCGCGCCAATCACGCTGCCGATCGGCACACTGCCGGCGCCCTCTTCCAGCACCTCCGGCGCCAGACTGGCGAGTGGCATGACCACGGTTTCGGTCGGGCCATAGGCGTTGAAGAACATCGCCGGTTTGAACGCTGCACGAATCCGCTGCAGATGTTCACCGGTCAACGCTTCGCCACCGGTGATGATCATCCGCACCGGCAGGATTTCGTTTTGCGTCGACAGGAACTGCGCCAACTGGCTGCCGTAGCTCGGTGTGAAACCGAGCACGTTGATTTTATGCGTGCGGATCAAGCCGCAGATTTCTTCCGCGTCCCACTGACCTTGCGCACGCAACACCACTTGCGCGCCGCTGAGCAGCGGCACCAACAGACGCTCAGTCGCAGCGTCGAAGTTGATCGAATAGAAGTGCAGCTCGCAGTCGTCCGGGCGCATGCCGAATCGCTCGATCACGGCTTGGCAGTGCATGGCGATTTCGCCGTGGGAGACCACCACACCTTTCGGTTTACCGGTCGAACCCGAGGTGTAAATCAAATACGCCTGATGCTGCGGCAGGCTGATAAACGGCAGCTCAGTGGCCGGGTAATCGGAGAGTGCCACGCTGTCGTCTTCCAGGCACCAGCGCGCCACGCTCGGCGGCAGATCGCCGAGGGCTTTGAACATTGCCCGATCACTGAGCAGCAGGCCGATGCGGCTGTCGTCGATCATGTAGTGCAGACGGTCGAGCGGGTATTCCGGGTCCAGCGGCACATAGGCGCCGCCGGCCTTGAGAATCGCCAGCAGGCCGATGACCATTTCCAGCGAACGCTCCAGCGCCAGGCCTACGCGCACTTGCGGGCCGACGCCACGCTCACGCAAGGCCCAGGCCAAGCGATTGGCGCGGGCGTCGAGTTCGGCGTAGCTCAGGGTCTGCCCGGCGAAGGTCAGGGCCGGCGCGTCTTTGCGCGCCAGTGCCTGTTCGGCGAACAGGTGATGGATGCACTGATCGAGACGATGCTCGCCCGGCTCGATACCGAGGCTGTCGAGCAGTTGCTGTTGCTCCGGCGCATCGAGCAGCGGCAATTCGCTGAGGCGTTGTTGCGGATCGGCGATCAGTGCTTCGAGCAAGTTGCGCCAATGTCTGGCCATGCGCGCGATGGTCGGCTCGTCGAACAGATCGGTGCTGTAAGTCAGGCAGCAACCGAGGCGATGGTCGAGATCGGTGACTTCCAGGTTGAGGTCGAACTTGGTCGCCCGCGCATCGTTGGCCAGATATTCGACGGTCATGCCGGCGAGCATGCGGCTCTGCTGGAATTCCCAGCGCTGCACGTTGCACATCACCTGAAACAGCGGGTTGTACGCGGCGCTGCGTGGCGGCTGCAAGGCTTCAACCAGATGATCGAATGGCAGATCCTGATGCGACTGGCCTTCGATCACCGTGTGGCGCACCTGCTCGAACAACTCGCCGACCGACATCATGCCGTCGAGCTGGCAACGCAGCACCTGGGTGTTGAGGAACGCACCGATCAGCCCTTCACTTTCCGGACGAATGCGGTTGGCCACCGGCGCGCCGATGCGCAGATCGGTCTGGCCGCTGTAGCGGTACAGCAGCGTGGCCAGTGCGGCAGTCATGGTCATGAACAGGGTCAGACCGTTTTGCGCATTGAATGCACGAACGCGCGCGGCGAGGTCGTCGCTCAGATCAAAACGGAACAGCTCGCCCTGATGACTCTGCACCGGCGGACGCGGACGGTCGCCCGGCAGCTCCAGTAGCGGATGTTCACGGCCAAGTTGTGCGGTCCAGTAGTCGAGTTGACGCTGACGCTCGCCGGATTCCAGCCAGTTGCGCTGCCAGACGCTGTAGTCGAGGTACTGCACCGGCAGCGGCTCGAGCGGCGAATCGCGATCATCAACAAACGCTTCGTAGAGCGCGCTGAGTTCGCGGGCGAAGATATCCATCGCCCAGCCTTCGGTGACGATATGGTGCAGGGTCAGAACAAAGTAATGCTCGTGCTCGGCAGTCTTGACCAGACAGGCACGCAGCAGCGGGCCGGTTTCCAGGTCGAACGGCAGATGCGCTTCTTCATCGGCCAGTTGCTGAACCTTTTGCTCGCGCACGTCGGCGGCGAATTTGGAGAAATCCTTCCAGCCCATGCGCACGCCGGTTTCGGCATGCACCTGCTGACGCGCAACGCCGTCGACACTCGGGAACGTGGTGCGCAGGGTTTCGTGACGCAAGATCAGCGCTTGCAACGCCGACTCGAAACGCTCGACATGCAACACGCCACGCAGGCGCGCCATGCCGCCAACGTTGTACGCCGGGCTGTCCGGCTCCATCTGCCAGAGGAACCACATGCGCTGTTGCGAGTATGACAACGGCACCGGTTGGCTGCGGTCGACCTTGTCGATCGGCGGCTGTTTGTTGGTGCGGCCGCTGGCCTGGATCAACCGGATCTGTTCGGCGAAATCACCGAGTTCGCTGTGCTCGAACAACGCGCGCAACGGCAACTCGACGTCACAGGCCTGACGGGTACGCGAAATGATTTGCGTGGCCAGCAGCGAGTGACCGCCGAGGGCGAAGAAGTCGTCGCGCAGACCGATTTGCGCCAGACCCAGCACTTCGCGCCAGATCGCGGCGATCTGCTGTTCCAGCTCAGTCACCGGTTCAACGTGTTCACGTACTTGCCATTGCGGCTCGGGCAAGGCACGGCGGTCGAGTTTGCCGCTGGGGCTGAGCGGCATTGCGTCGAGACGCATCAGTTGCGCCGGGACCATGTATTCCGGCAGTTCGGCGGCCAGAGCGGTTTTCAGCCGGGTGATTTGCTCGTCAGGATTTTCGCTGGCATCGGTTGCGGTGAAGTAGCCGATCAGTTGCGCACCGGCAGCGGTTTCGCGCACCAGCACCACGGCTTGGGCGACGCCGTCCTGGGCGAGCAGACGTGCTTCGATTTCTTCCGGTTCGACACGGAAGCCACGCAGTTTGACCTGCTGATCGAGGCGGCCGAGGTATTCGATGACGCCATCGGCGGTCCAGCGCGCGCGGTCGCCAGTGCGGTACAAACGCGCGCCCTGCTCGCCCAATGGATCGACGACAAAGCGTTCAGCGGTCAACGCTGGACGACCGAGGTAACCGCGAGCCAGACCAATGCCGCTGATGCACAACTCGCCCGGCACGCCGGCCGGCACGGGATTGAGGTCGGCGTCGAGCACGCGGCACATCACGTTGCCCAGCGGCCGGCCGATCGGCGAGCGTTCGCCATCGGCCGTGGTGCAATGCCAGTGGGTGACGTTGATCGCGGTTTCGGTCGGGCCGTAACGGTTGTGCAATTGCACCGCTGGCAGTTGCGCCAACACACGGTTGCGCAGTTCGGCGGGCAGCGCTTCACCGCCCGAGAATACCCGGCGCAGGCTGGTGCATTCGGCGCTCAGCGGTTCGTCGATGAACAGCGAAAGCAGTGGCGGCACAAAGTGCAGCGTGGTCACCCCATGCTCTTGAACAAGCTGCGCGATGCGATGCGGATCGCGGTGTTCACCGGGACCTGCAATCAGCAGACGTGCGCCAGTGATCAACGGCCAGAAGCACTCCCACACCGACACGTCGAAACTGATCGGCGCCTTTTGCATCAGCACATCGGTTTCATCGAGCGCGTAAGTGTTCTGCATCCATTGCAAGCGCTCGGCCAATGCCGCGTGAGTGTTGCCGACGCCTTTCGGCTGGCCGGTGGAACCCGAGGTGTAAATCACGTAGGCGAGGTTGTCGCCGTGCAGGTGCAGGCCCGGTGCCTGGCTCGGCCAGTTCTCCAGGTGCAAGGCGTCCATGGCGATGACGCTGACGCCATCGCTGGCCGGCAAACGGTCGAGCAATTCTGTTTGCGTCAGCAGCAGTTCGACGCCGCTGTCGCTGAGCATGTAGGCCAGACGATCAGCCGGGTAATCCGGGTCCAGCGGTACATAGGCGCCACCGGCCTTGATGATCGCCAGCAGGCCGATCAGCAGTTGTGGCGAACGCTCGGCGGCGATGGCCACGCAAACGTCGGGGCCGACGCCTTTGTCGCGCAAATAGTGCGCGAGGCGGTTGGCCTGAGTGTGCAGTTCCGCGAAGTCGAGGCTGCCACCGTCCCACACCAGTGCGGTGCGTTCCGGGGTCTGGCGGGCCTGTTCATTGAGTAGCTCTGGCAGCCATTGTTGCGCCGGGGTGCACGCTGCGACGCTCCAGTTTTTTTGCTGGTTGTGTTCGCCGGCGGTCAGCAGTTGCAGATCGCCGATGGCTTGCTCCGGGCGTTCGCAAACTTCGCGCAACAGGTTGCTGAAGTGCTCGGCCAGACGCGCAATGGTCGTGGCATCGAACAATTCGCTCGCGTAGTCGAACGACAAGGTCAGGCGACCGTTACGGTCTTCTTCGCTGTGCAGTTGCAGGTCGAACTTGGCTTCGCGGCTGTGCCACGGCAGCTCTTCGGCGAGCAGACCCGGCAGGCGTTTCAGCGCGCTGAGGTCGCGTTGCTGATGGTTGAACATGACCTGGAACAGACCTTGTTCGCGGGCCTGCGGGAAGGCTTCGAGCAACTGTTCGAACGGCAGATCCTGATTCGCTTGGGCACCGAGCGCGGCCTGGCGGGTCTGCGCCAGCAGTTCGACGAACGACAGGCGCGAATCGATCTCGGCGCGCAGCACTTGGGTGTTGATGAAGAAGCCGATCAGGCCCTGGGTTTCCAGGCGCGGACGGTTGGCATTTGGCACGCCAATGCGGATATCGCGCTGACCGCTGTAGCGATGCAGCAGGCTCTGGAATGCCGAGAGCAGCAGCATGAACGGTGTCGACTGGTGCGCTTGCGCGGTGTTGCGGATCGCCTCGCTGAGGCTCGCGCCCAGGCGCACGGTATGGCGCTCTGCGCTGTGAACATGCTGCGCCGAACGCGGAGAGTCAGTGGCCAGTTCCAGGGTCGGATGCTCGTCACCCAACTGGGTTTTCCAGTAGGCCAGTTGCCGCTCGCCCTCGCCTTGCGCCAGCCATTGGCGCTGCCAGCTGCCGTAGTCGGCGTATTGGGTTGGCAACGGCGCGAGGTTGGCGGTCGCGCCTTGCGAAGCGGCGGCATACAGGCGCGAGAACTCGTCGATCAACACGTTCAGCGACCAGCCGTCGGCGATGATGTGGTGCAGCGTCACCAGCAACTGGTGATCTTCGTCGTCGAGACGCACCAGCGTCACCCACAGCAGCGGGCCTTTTTCCAGGTCGAACTGGGTACGCGCTTCGTCTTCGCGAATCTGCACCGCGCGGGCTTCGCGCTCATGCGCTGGCAGGTCGCTGATGTCGATCAGTTGCAGGTTGAATTCAGCGGCGGCATCGACGCGCTGCAGGGCCACGCCGTCGCGTTCGAAGAAGCGTGTGCGCAGCGATTCGTGGCGCTCGATCAGTTGCTGGAAGCTGGCGCGCAAGGCGTCTTCGTCCAGTTCACCACGCAGGCGCAGAGCACCGGGAATGTTGTAGGCGCTGCTCTGCGGGTCGAGTTGCCAGGTGATCCACAGACGGTTTTGCGCCAGCGATTGCGGCATCGGCTCGCTGCGCGACAACGCGGTGATTGCACCTTGGGCGCTGCCGCCGTCTTGTTGCTGTTGCGCCACCGCAGCGGCAAATGCCGACAGCGTTGGCGCTTCGAAGAGCAGGCGCAGGTTCAGCTCAAGGCCAAGTTCTTCACGGACCCGGGCGATGACTTGCGTGGCGGCGATCGAGTTGCCGCCAAGCAGGAAGAAGTGATCGTCGGCATTGACCTGTTTGACGTTGAGTTGCTCGGCCCAGATGCTGCCGATCAGCGCTTCGAGTTCGCAGGCGCCGGTGGCCGACTCTGCGGTTGCGGCTGTGGTCGCCGGGAACACTGCGTAGCTGTCGAGGCTGCCATCAGCCAGGCGATTGCGGCACGCTGAACGCTGCAATTTACCGCTGGAGGTTTTTGGCAGCGCGCCCGGATTGAGCAGCACCACCACGCTCGGTGCTTCCTGGTACGCCTCGGCCACGGCTTGGCGGATCGCCTTGATCAACGCTTCCGGCGGCAGGATTTTCTGCACGCTGCGGCTGATTTCCGCGGCGATGCCGATGCCCTCTTCGCCATTCTGGTTGACGGCGAATGCCGCGACGCGGCCCTTGCGCACCACCTCCACTTCGTTCTCGACGGTCTTCTCGATGTCCTGCGGATAGAGGTTGTGGCCGCGCACGATGAGCATGTCTTTCAGACGACCGGTGATGAACAGCTCACCGTCGCGCATAAAGCCCAAGTCACCGGTGCGCAGCCAAGTGCGGCCGGCGTGCTGAACGAACGTCTTGGCGCTGGCTTCGGGGTTGCGCCAGTAGCCGAGGGCGATGCTCGGCCCGGCCGCCCAGACTTCGCCGACGGCGTTGTCGACCAGTTCTACGAGCGTGTTCGGCTCGACGATCAACACCGCGTGCTCGGGCTGGCTGATGCCGCAGCTCATGATCGGGCTGCCTTCGCCCGGCTCGGCGCGGTTTTGCGCCAGCGCCTGATCGTCCACGCGCAGTGCTGGGATACCGGTGCCGCGCGGGGTACCGGCGACGAACAGCGTGGCCTCGGCCAGACCGTACGAGGCCATGAAACTGTCGTCGCTGAACCCGCTCGCGGCGAACTTCTCGGCGAAGCGTTCAAGGGTGTCGAGGCGGATCGGCTCGGAGCCGGAATAGGCCACGCGCCAGCGGCTCAGATCGAGGCGTTCGAGCGCCGACTCGCTGACGCGTTCGCTGCACAAACGGTAGGCGAAGTCCGGCCCGCCGCTGATGGTGCCGCCGTATTGGCTGATCGCTTCGAGCCAGCGCAAGGGCCGACCGAGAAAGTATGCCGGCGACATCAGGACGCACGGCACGCCGCTGAAAATCGGCTGCAGCAGACCACCAATCAGCCCCATGTCGTGGTACAGCGGCAACCAGCTGACGATGACATCGTCGGGGTTCACATCGATGCCGAAGCCATGACGGATCAGCAGTTCGTTGGCGACCAGGTTGCCGTGGCTGACCTGCACGCCTTTGGGCAAAGCGGTAGAGCCGGAGGTGTATTGCAGGAAGGCAATGTGGTCCTGCGGCAGGTTCGGCTCGAGCCAGTTTTCGGCAAGCGCATTGTCGAGGGTATCGACGCACAGCAGCGGCGGCGCGCCTTCGATTTGCTGCAAGGCGTCGCGCAGGTCAGCGCTGGTCAGCAGCAGGCGCGGTTCGGCGTCGGCAATGATCGACAGCAGACGCTCCTGATGGTGACGACGGGCGGATTCCGGCGGATAGGCCGGCACCGCGATCACGCCTGCGTACAGGCAACCAAAGAAGGCCGCGACGTAATCCGGTCCGCTGGGAAACAACAAGACTGCACGATCGCCGAATTCGGCTTCGGCCTGCAACGCGGCGGCAATGGTGCGCGCGCGTTGATCCAGTTCGCGATAGCTGAGTACCACAGCCTGCTCTGCGTTTTCGGCGAGAAAACGCAGGGCCAATTGGTCCGGTGTCAGGGCCGCACGGCGCTGGAGGGCTTGGACCAGAGTGCTGGGGATTTCGAACGCGTCGGTCATGAGGTTTCCTGCCTGAATTCGGCTTGCGAGTGGAATCGGGTTGCTGTGTCACGCCCCTCTTGGGCATGCAGGGCGCGGTCTGTGCCGACCGCGCAAGGCTTGGGAATGCTGTCTGGCCGGGCTCGGTACCCGGAACCATTCACCAATGAGAACGGATGACGTCTTGAAATAATTAGTCGGCAGGCTGGATCGCCAATGGGGCCGGGATGCGGCGGCGTGTCGCAGTTCTCACAACGCACCGATTTGGATCATTAGTTCTTTTTCTCATTTGACAATCATTATCATTCAACATAATTTGTCGCTCGATGTGTAGGACGGCCCCGTCCCCCCAAGGCGTCCCACTAACCTATTTGGCAGCAAGGTGATTTCCATGACGGAACAAGTATCCACAAGCAGGTGCGATTCACCGCTACTTCAGGCATTCGTCGACAATCGACTGATTCTGGTCAAAATTGCAGCCCGCATTACCGGCTGCCGGTCACGTGCCGAAGATGTGGTGCAGGATGCGTTTTTCCGACTGCAGTCGGCGCCGCCGATCACATCGTCGATCAAGGCTCAACTGAGTTATCTGTTCCAGATCGTGCGCAACCTCGCCATCGATCACTACCGCAAACAGGCGCTGGAACAGAAATACTCCGGCCCTGAAGAGGAAGGGCTGAACGTGGTCATTCAGGGTGCTTCGCCGGAAACCTCGCACATCAATTTCTCCACCCTGGAACACATCGCCGACGCGCTGACGGAGCTGCCGAGCCGGACCCGTTATGCGTTTGAGATGTATCGCCTGCACGGTGTGCCGCAGAAAGACATTGCCAAGGAACTGGGCGTCTCGCCGACCCTGGTCAACTTCATGATTCGCGATGCGCTGGTGCACTGCCGCAAGGTCTCGGGCAGCCGTCGGGATGCGGTGATTGCCGGTCGCCGCTGAGACCGCATCTGCAGATAGAAAAAGATCGCAGCCTGCGGCAGCTCCTACATGAGGACCCGGTCGCAGGCTGCGATCTTTTGCTTTCAGGTCACTTCAAGCCAGCTTGCACCGATCAAAAAACCGCTCACGCCCCAGAATCATCAACGCCGCGCGCTTGTGCGGGAAGTCGAATTCCTTCTCGCAGTGGAAGCACTGGTTCTGCATGTGGCCAATCATCTTGGCGTTATCGGCCCGTGGCTCGGCGACCACGCGTTGCGTGCGCGGATCATCCAGAAACAGGTAATGCACCAGCGCCGACAACCAGCTCGCGACTTTGTGCGGGCCGCGATGATCTTCTTCACCGACCAGCATGTGAATGCCACGATCGTAATTGTCGGCGTCGTAAAACGGCGCGATGCGATCTTCCTTGGCCCAATAGGCTTCGAAATAGGCAAACGGCTGATCATCGAAGCAGCCGATCAAGGTCAACGTGTGCGGGTCGGCGTCGAGTTTGCTCAGGTATTCGCGGTGCTTCTCGATGCTGCCCTCTTCCTGCCAGAAACTGGCGACGCGCGGGCTGTTTTGCCAGCGGTTGAAACGCGGCAGATCCTCTTCGATTTCGACAGTGCGCAGGGAAATCCACGCGCCCAGTCGCGCATCGAAACGCCGATAGACTTCACCGCGCGGTTTCACCGGTCGCAGTGGATGGCGCTTGCCATCGCTGATGACCATTTGCTGCGGGTAGTTGCCGGTAAGCGAAGTGCCGAGCCACGGTTGCGGCAATTGCCAGAACAGCGTGCGCTCACAACGATATTCGCCAGCGACCTCAGTGCTTACCAGCAAACCGCTGAGCAACGCTTCGGTCGGCGGCTGATCCAGCTGCCAGGTCAATTGCTGGCATTCGGGATCACGGGCAAACAGCCAATAACAGGCCGCCCACAGGGCTTGCCCTGGTGGCAAGGCAAAACGCTCATCGAGCTGGATTGGCCCTTTGGCCTGACGATCCAGGCGCAGGCGAATCAGCGGTTGCCCGTCGAGGCTCAGGCTCAGGCGGCTTTCGGTTGCATCAGCGATCAGATGACTGCCTGAGGGCAAGGCCAGGGCAGTCAGGTCATTCAGATTGGACATGGGTCGGGCTCACGATAATCGTCGACAGTTCAACGATGGGACGTGAGCCGGGCAGGGAAATTTAGGCTTGAAGCCCAAATCAGTCCCTCAGTGGCGCGGCACCGGGACCACGGCAATCTTGTACGGATCGAAGATTTTCAGCATCTCGCCGTTGTCGCGCAGGCCTTGCAGCAACTTGCCAAACGCTTCGCCCGTGATCGGCGCGGTCGAACGCAGAATCGCGTAGTGGTGGTAGACCTGATCCATGCGCTGGGAAACCAGCAATTCATCACGCACCTTTTCGTTGCGCAGCAGGTAATCACTCAAGTAAGAACGGGTCACCAGGGCAATGTCGGCGCGCCCGCGCAGCACCATCAACAGATTGCTGTCATGGGAATAGGTCAGCGTGGCGTTGAAATTCTGCGCAAGAAATTTCGGGTCGGCGTTGAAATTGGCGAATTCGTAGTGATACCCGCTGAACAGCGCCAGTCGCTTGCCGGTGAGATCGGCAAAATAGTTCTGCTGGCGGCCGTCTTCGCGTTGCGCAACGAAAATCTCCGCGTCTTCAAGGCCCATGTCGACGTCCGTGTGGGGTATCTCCTTCCAGCCCCACTCCGGGTTTTCGAAGATCGCCATGTCGATCCGGCCCTGCTTGAAATCACCGAAACGCCGAGGAATCGAGGTCGGTACCAACACAAACTGGTAATCGCTTTGCAGACGGTTCAAGGCCTCGACCAATTGCGGCAGCAGGCCGGTGTCGGCGCCGTTTTCCGGGCGAATGGTGTAGGGCGGAAAATGCGCCGCGCCGACCCGAACCAGTTGCGCTGCCTGAGCGGGCAATACCCATATTGCAGCCAGCGCTGCGAGCATCAACCCCGCGGCCGTCCGAATTGGCGAAGACTTCAAAACACCCCACTCCCCGAAAAAATACCGATCAATGCATTCAAGCTAGGCGGTTTCGCCCAGTTAGCCAGTTTCCCGACGCGATAGAAAGTGCCTTAACGTTCCTCAAGGACCAGAATCAACGCCTCGTCCGCCAACTGATCAAGGCTCAGACTGCCGCCGGCACGGAACCAGGTGGTGGTCCAGGACAGTGCGCCCGTGAGGAAACGTCGGGTAATAAATACGTCGCCACGGATAAACCCGGCTTCTTTGGCCTCACCCAGCACCTGCAGCCAGAGTTCTTCGTAGACGTCGCGCAGCGCCAGCACTTGCGCCTGGCCGTCTTCGGACAACGAACGCCATTCATAGACCAGCACCGCCATGGCTTCGCCGCTGCCGCCCATGATCGACTGCAATTCGCAGCGGATCAGCGCCAGTACGCGCTCGCGCACATTGCTGGCGTCGGCAAGCGCTGCACGCATCAAAGCGGTGTTGTAGCGAATGGTTTCTTCCATCACCGCGCGGAGAATTTCATCCTTGCTTTTGAAGTGATGAAAAATACTCCCCGACTGGATGCCGACCGCGCCGGCCAGATCGCGCACCGTGGTGCGCTCGTAGCCTTTGTTGCGGAACAGGTGAGCCGCCACTTGCAGCAGTTTGCCGCGGGCGCTGTCCGGGTCGGTCAACTGGCCTTGCTCGACCAATTGGCGCATGACCCTCAGGGCTTTTTGCTCGTCCACCCGTTCTCTCCTACAGTCGATCTGTCTGTTGCCCCCTGAAACCGCAGGGTTGCGCGCAATTTAAGCCGCCAGCCGCGACCAAGCAAGCGCTTGGGCAGAAGATAGTTTCAGCTGTTTACAAACCAAGCGCTTGCTTGGTAGCCTCCAGACACTTCTGTCGCAGGTTGCTGAGTCGGAGATAAAAATGCCCACCACCGTTCGCATCGGATGCGCCAGTGCATTCTGGGGAGACACATCGACCGCCGCCGCGCAGTTAGTGGACGGCGGCGATCTGGACTATCTGGTGTTCGATTACCTCGCCGAAATCACCATGTCGATCATGGCCGGCGCGCGCATGAAAGATCCGCAGGCAGGCTTCGCCGGCGACTTCATCGAAGTGTTGACGCCGCTGCTGCCGCAATTGGCCGAGCAGAACATCCGCGTCATCAGCAACGCTGGCGGAGTCAACCCGCAAGCCTGTGCCGCCGCCCTGCAAGCTATCTGCGACAAGGCCGGCATCAAGCTGAAAATCACCGTGCTGCTCGGCGATGACCTGCAACCACAGTTCAAACAACTCACTGGCATCACTGAGATGTTCAGCGGCGCCCCGCTGCCGCCGATGTGCGTGTCGACCAACGCCTACCTCGGCGCCCCGGGCATCGTCGAAGCCCTGCGCCTGGGCGCCGACATCGTCATCACCGGACGGGTGGTCGACAGCGCCGTGGTCAGCGCCGCTCTGGTGCACGAATTCGGCTGGTCGTGGCACGACTACGACAAACTCGCCCAAGCCGCACTGGCCGGGCACATCATCGAATGCGGCGCGCAATGCACCGGCGGCAATTTCACCGATTGGCGCGACGTGCCGGATTACGAGCACATCGGGTTCCCCATCGTTGAAGTCAGCGCCGACGGCCAATTTATCGTCAGCAAACCCGAGGGCTCCGGCGGGCTGGTCACGCCGCTGACGGTCGGCGAGCAAATGCTTTATGAAATCGGCGATCCACAGGCATACCTGCTGCCCGACGTGGTCTGCGATTTCAGCGAGGTCAAACTTCAGCAACAAGGCAAGAACGCCGTGCATGTTCACGGCGCCAAGGGCCTGCCGCCGACGGATAAATACAAAGTCAGCGCCACCTACCCGGACGGTTTTCGCTGCACCGCCAGTTGCCTGATCGCCGGTATCGACGCCGTTGAAAAAGCGCAACGCGTCAGTCAGGCGATCATCGACAAGACCGCCGAAATGTTCAGCCAGCGTGGCTGGGCGCCCTACAGCGAAACCCACATCGAACTGCTTGGCAGCGAAGCGACTTACGGCCCGCACGGGCAACGCCGCGACAGCCGCGAAGTGGTGATCAAACTCGCCGTGCGTCACCCGAGCAAGCAGGCACTGGTGTTGTTCTCCCGAGAGATCGCACAGGCTGCGACCGGCATGGCGCCGGGGCTGACCGGCATCGTTGGCGGACGGCCAACCGTGTACCCGCTGATTCGTCTGTTCTCGTTCTTGATCGATAAAAACGCCTGCACCTTGCAGATCGATCTGGCCGGTGAACATCATCCTTGCGCCTTGCCCTCATTGGCCGCACTCGACAGCGAAGATTTGCCGATTGCCCAACAACCGCCGAAACCTCAGGGTCGCGCCGATGCCAGTGTGCCGTTGATAAAACTCGCCGTGGCGCGTTCTGGCGACAAGGGCAATCACAGCAACATCGGCGTGCTGCCGCGCAAACCCGAATACCTGTCGTGGATCGCCGAAGCGTTGACTCCGGCAGTGATCGTCGACTGGATGAGCCACGTGCTCGACCCGATCCACGGCCGGGTCGAACGCTGGTATCTGCCCGGCACCCACAGCCTTAACTTTTTATTGGAAAACGCCCTCGGCGGTGGTGGCGTGGCCAGTCTGCGCATCGACCCGCAAGGCAAAGCCTTCGCCCAGCAATTATTGGAAATCCAGATCCCGGTGCCGCAGAGCATCGCCGAACAGCTCGACTAGAGGATGGTTTGCATGGCTTACGCGTCGATTTTCCACGCCGATCTGTTCAGCGGCCAGACCATCATTGTCACCGGTGGCGGCAGCGGTATCGGTCGCTGCACCGCGCATGAACTGGCAGCGCTCGGCGCCAACGTGCTGCTGGTCGGGCGCAAACCGGAAAAACTGGAAAAAGTCGCCGCCGAAATCGCCGAGGACGGCGGCCGCGCGCACTGGCAGGCCTGCGATATTCGCGATGAAGAAGCGGTGAAGCAACTGGTCAAGGAGCTGATCGCCGAGCACGGGCCGATTCACGGCCTGGTCAACAATGCTGGCGGCCAATACCCGTCGCCGCTGGCCTCGATCAATCAGAAAGGTTTCGAAACCGTGCTGCGCACCAATCTGGTCGGCGGTTTTCTGATGGCGCGGGAAGTGTTCAACCAGTCGATGAGCAAACACGGCGGCAACATCGTCAACATGCTTGCCGACATGTGGGGCGGCATGCCCGGCATGGGCCACTCGGGCGCGGCGCGTTCAGGCATGGACAACTTCACCAAGACCGCCGCGTTTGAATGGGGTTATGCCGGGGTGCGGGTCAACGCCGTGGCACCGGGCTGGATCGCCTCCAGCGGCATGGACACTTACGAAGGCGCGTTCAAAGCGGTGATCCCGACCCTGCGCGAGCATGTGCCGCTCAAGCGCATCGGCACCGAATCGGAAGTCAGCGCGGCGATTGTGTTTCTGCTCAGTCCGGCAGCGGCGTTCATCAGTGGCAGCACGTTGAAAATCGACGGCGCGGCCAGCCTTGGCAGTCGCGCGTGGCCATTGCACAAGGCCACTCACAGCGAGTCATTCAACGGCTTTCACCGCGCCTACCTCCCCGACGTCCTCAAGGACAAGGAGTAAGCCATGCCGCAGATCCTCTCCCAACTCGATCCGCACAGTGAGGCGTTTGCGCGCAATCGTGCGGCAATGCTCGTAGCCATCGAGCAAGTGCAGCAACTCGAACAAAACCTGCTGAACAAGGCTGCCGAAGCCAAAGCCAAATTCGACAAGCGCGGGCAATTGCTGCCGCGCGAACGCCTGAACCTGCTGCTAGATCCCGGTGCACCATTCCTCGAACTGGCCAGCCTCGCCGGCTACAAGTTGCACGATGACAAGGACGGCAGCTCGGCCGGCGGCGGGCTGATCGCCGGCATCGGTTACGTCTGTGGCATCCGCGCAATGGTCGTGGCCAACAACAGCGCGATCAAGGGCGGCACCATCTCGCCCAGCGGTTTGAAAAAATCCCTGCGCCTGCAGCAAATCGCTCAGGAAAACAAACTGCCGGTGATTACCCTCGCTGAAAGCGGTGGCGCCAACCTTAATTACGCGGCGGATATTTTCGTCGAAGGTGCGCGCAGTTTTGCCAACCAGGCACGAATGTCGGCGATGGGTTTGCCGCAGATCACCGTGGTACACGGCTCAGCCACGGCGGGCGGCGCTTATCAGCCGGGGCTGTCGGATTACGTGGTGGTAGTGCGCGGCAAGGCCAAGCTGTTTCTGGCCGGCCCGCCGTTGCTCAAAGCCGCCACAGGCGAAGTCGCCACCGATGAAGAACTCGGCGGCGCCGAGATGCACGCGCAGGTCGCCGGCACGGCGGAATACCTCGCGGAAAACGATGCCGACGGCGTGCGTCAGGTGCGCGAAATTCTGCGCATGCTGCCATGGAATGAACAGCTGCCATGGCTGCCGGAGCCGCAATACAAAGAGCCGCTCTACCCGATCGAAGAACTCCTCGGGCTAATCCCGGACGATGCGAAAAAACCTTACGACGTGCGCGAAATCATCGCGCGTATCGCCGACGAATCCTGCTTTCTCGAATTCAAGGGCGAGTTCGATCAGCAAACCATTTGCGGGCAATTGAAGATTCAGGGCCGCGCCTGCGGTTTCATCGGCAACAACGGCCCGATCACGCCGAACGGTGCGAGCAAAGCGGCGCAGTTCATTCAGTTGTGCGACCAGAGCCAGACGCCGTTGCTGTTTTTCCACAACACCACGGGCTTCATGGTCGGCACCGAATCGGAACAGCAAGGCGTGATCAAACACGGCTCGAAACTGATTCAAGCGGTGGCCAATGCGCGGGTGCCTAAACTGACCATCGTCGTCGGCGGTTCCTACGGTGCCGGCAACTATGCGATGTGCGGACGCGGTCTCGATCCACGCTTCATCTTCGCCTGGCCCAACAGCCGCACGGCGGTGATGGGCGGTGCGCAGGCCGGCAAAGTCTTGCGCATCGTCACCGAAGCCAAACAACTCAAGGACGGCCTGACGCCGGACCCGAAGATGCTCGACATGCTCGAACAGGTCACCGCGCAGAAACTCGACAGCCAGTCCACCGCGCTCTACGGCAGCGCCAACCTGTGGGACGACGGGCTGATCGATCCACGCGACACGCGCACCCTGCTCGGCTACTTGCTGGACATCTGCCACGAAGCCGACATTCGCATGCTGCAACCCAACAGCTTCGGCGTCAGCCGGTTCTGACCGCCACGGATCTTACGGAGAACAATAAAAAATGATCTTCACCCCGGAACACGAAGCCCTGCGCCGTACCGTCCGCCAGTTCGTCGAGCACGAGATAAATCCGCACGTCGAGGAATGGGAAAAGGCCGGACGCTTTCCCATCCACGAGATTTTCCGCAAGGCCGGCGACCTCGGTTTGCTGGGCATTTCCAAACCGGAAAAATTCGGCGGCATGGGCCTCGATTACAGTTATTCGATTGTCGCCGCCGAAGAGTTCGGCACCATTCATTGCGGCGGCATTCCGATGTCGATCGGCGTGCAGACCGACATGTGCACGCCGGCCCTCGCCCGTTTCGGCTCCGATGAATTGCGCGAAGAGTTCCTGCGCCCGGCGATCACCGGCGAGCAGGTCGGCTGCATCGGTGTCTCTGAAGTCGGCGCCGGTTCCGACGTCGCCGGGCTGAAAACCACCGCGCGCAAGGACGGCGACGACTACGTGATCAACGGCAGCAAGATGTGGATCACCAACTCGCCGAGTGCTGATTTCATCTGTTTGCTGGCGAACACTTCCGACGATAAACCGCACATCAACAAGTCGCTGATCATGGTGCCGATGACCACGCCGGGCATCAGCCTCAGTTCGCACCTCGACAAGCTCGGCATGCGCAGCTCGGAAACCGCGCAGGTGTTTTTCGACGACGTGCGCGTGCCGCAGCGCAATCGCATCGGCCACGAAGGCGCCGGGTTCATGATGCAGATGCTGCAGTTTCAGGAAGAACGCCTATTCGGCGCGGCGAACATGATCAAGGGCCTTGAGTACTGCGTCGACAGCACCATCGAGTACTGCAAGGAGCGCAAAACCTTCGGCAATGCACTGATCGACAATCAGGTGATCCACTTCCGTCTCGCCGAATTGCAAACCGAAATCGAATGCCTGCGCGCGCTGGTCTATCAGGCTACCGAGCAGTACATCAAAGGCCAGGACGTCACGCGCCTGGCGTCGATGGCCAAGCTCAAGGCCGGGCGCCTCGGTCGCGAAGTCAGTGACAGCTGCCTGCAATATTGGGGCGGCATGGGTTTCATGTGGGACAACCCGGTGGCCCGCGCTTATCGCGATGTGCGGCTGGTGTCGATTGGCGGCGGCGCCGACGAAATCATGCTGGGGATCATCTGCAAACTGATGGGCATCCTGCCGGGGAAAAAGAAATGAGCAGCCTGCCGGAATGCCAGACGCTGTTGCTGGAACTGCATGGCGGCGTGCTGCACATCACCCTCAACCGCCCAGACAGCCGCAATGCGATGAGCCTGCAGATGGTCAGCGAGTTGCGCGCGGTGCTCTCGTCGGTACGCGATGACCGCAGTGTTCGCGCTTTGGTACTCAGCGGCGCCGGCGGGCATTTCTGTGCTGGCGGCGACCTCAAGGACATGGCCAGTGCCCGTGCTCAGGGCGCTGATGCTTACCGAGAGTTGAATCGTGCGTTCGGGGCTTTGCTGGAAGCAGCACAGCACGCGCCGCAAGTGCTGATCACGGTGCTGCAAGGCGCAGTGCTCGGCGGCGGTTTTGGGCTGGCGTGTGTCAGCGACATTGCGATTGCTGATCATCAGGCGCAATTCGGTTTGCCGGAAACCAGCCTCGGTCTGCTGCCGGCGCAGATCGCACCGTTTGTGGTGCAGCGCATTGGCCTGACCGAGGCGCGGCGACTGGCGCTGACCGCTGCGCGTTTTGATGGGCATCAGGCTCGGCGTCTGGGGTTGGTGCATTTTGTCGAGCAGGACCCGCAAGCCCTCGCCGAGCGTCTGGATGAGGTACTGCAACACGTGCTGTGTTGTGCGCCGGAGGCGAATGCCATGACCAAGCAATTGTTATTGGCGAGTGCCGGACAGCCGTCGGGAGCTTTGCTTGATGAAGCGGCGCAGTGGTTTGCCGAGGCGGTGACGAGCGAAGAAGGGATCGAGGGCACCATGGCTTTTGTGCAGAAGCGTAAACCGCGGTGGGCTACCTAAAAAGCATCGCTGGCAAGCCAGCTCCCACAGGGAATTTGCGTCGTTAACAAAACCTGTGGGAGCTGGCTTGCCAGCGATGAGGCCAGCACATGCAACGCAACTTCCAAGGAAATAGCCCATGCCTGCCATTCAGAAAATCCTGATCGCCAACCGCGGTGAAATCGCCTGCCGCATCCAGCGCACCGCCCAGGCTTTGGGCTACCGCACCGTCGCCGTCTTCAGCGACGCCGACGCCAACGCGCTGCACGTGCAAATCGCCGATCAAGCCGTACACATCGGCCCCGCCCCGGTGCAGCAGTCGTACCTGAACATCCCGGCCATCCTCGACGCCGCCCGTCGCAGCGGCGCCGATGCCATCCATCCTGGCTACGGTTTCCTCTCGGAAAACGCCGACTTCGCCCGCGCCTGCGCAAAGGCGGGTCTGACGTTCATCGGCCCGAGCGTCGCAGCCATCGAATTGATGGGCAGCAAACGCCGCTCGAAAATCGCCATGCTCGAAGCCGGCGTGCCCTGCATCGCCGGCTATCAAGGCGCCGAGCAGGATGACGTCACCCTGCTGCGCGAAGCCGAACGCATTGGCTACCCCTTGATGATCAAGGCCAGCGCCGGTGGCGGCGGTCGCGGCATGCGCCTGGTGCACGATGCCGCGGATTTACCGGCGCAGTTGCGCACCGCACGTTCCGAAGCGTTGAACGGTTTCGGCAGCGACTATTTGATCCTCGAACAGGCGCTGATCGAACCACGGCATGTCGAAGTGCAGTTGTTTGGCGATCAACACGGCAACCTGATCTACCTCGGCGAGCGCGATTGCTCGGTGCAGCGCCGCCATCAGAAAGTCATCGAAGAAGCGCCCTGCCCGGTGATGACCGCCGAGTTGCGCCAGGCCATGGGTGAGGCCGCGCTCAAGGCCGGGCGTGCGGTGAATTATGTCGGTGCCGGCACCGTGGAGTTCTTGCTCGATGCACGCGGGCAGTTTTACTTTTTGGAGATGAATACCCGCTTGCAGGTCGAGCATCCGGTGACCGAGCTGATCACCGGACTGGATCTGGTGGCGTGGCAATTACTGGTCGCCGAGGGGCAACCGTTGCCGCTGACTCAGGACCAAGTGCAACTCAGTGGCCATGCCATGGAGGTGCGACTCTACGCCGAAGACCCCGCGCAGGATTTCCTGCCGCAAACCGGTCGCGTACAAGCGTGGGAACCGGCGTTGCAGCGCGGTGCACGCATCGATCATGGTCTGCTTGCAGGGCAATCTGTCAGCCCGTTCTACGACCCGATGCTGGGCAAACTGATCGCCCACGGCGCCACCCGCGAAGAGGCCCGGCGCAAACTCCTGCGCGCAGTGCAGGACACAGTGTTGCTGGGTGTGCAAAGCAATCAGCGTTTGCTCGCCGGCCTGCTGCAGCATCCGCAGTTCATCAGCGGTGACTTCAGCACAGCGTTCATCACGCAGCATTTCAGCGACCACCCGAGCCTGCACATTTACTCGCCAAGTGCTGAAGATCTGGCCATTGCCGCCGTGCTGTTTTATCAAACCAGTGCCCTCAGCCACCGCGCGCCACTGTCCGGTTGGCGCAACAATGCCAACGTGGCGCTGCACTACCGTCTCGGCCGCGACGAGCAGAACTGGACGCTGCAACTGCTCGCGCAAGCGCACGGCGTATTCAAGGTGCAGGTCGCCGAACGCACGCTCGAACTGAAACTAGTCGACCGCGATGCGCAGTCGGTGACGCTGGAAGTCGACGGCTTGCGTCAAACTCACCCTTATCACCTCGATGGCGAACAACTCTGGCTGTTCACCCATCCCGGCAGCCTGCAGGTGGAGGATCGAACTCACGCGGTGATCGACAGTCAGACCAGCGTCAGTTCCGGCACCTTGAAAGCGCCCATGGACGGCGCCATCGTCGACGTACTGGTCAGCGAAGGCAGCCCGGTCAGCAAGGGTCAGTTGCTGGTGGTACTGGAGGCAATGAAAATGGAGCACCCGCTCAAGGCCGGCATCGACGGCGTGCTGAAGCGGGTGCAAGTCAAAGTTGGCGATCAGGTAAAAAATCGTCAGGTTCTGTTGCAGGTGGAGTAGTCAGCCAAGCGCAAACGCAGGGTTTGGCTACGCTCTGAATAATCAGAACGCACAAATCAGGAACCCTGCGATGCCCCACTGGCTGGTCATAGATCTGGAAGCCACCACCGATGAGGGTGGCTGGCCGGTCACCGAGATGGAAATTATCGAGATCGGCGCCACGCTGGTCGATCGTGCCGGGCGCGAGCAGGATCACTTCCAGCGCTTCGTCAAACCGACACGGCGGCCGTTGCTGACGCCGTTCTGTCGTGAGCTGACGCACATCACCCAAGCCAATATCGACTCGGCGCAGCCGTTGACCGAGGTCTGGCCGGCGTTCGAGCGCTGGCTCGCGCAACATCAGCCACGGCTTGAAGGCTGGGCCAGTTGGGGCGACTACGATCGCAAGCAATTGCTTCAGGAATGGCAGCGTCTGAATATCGACAGCGGCTTGAGCAAAGTGCCGCACATGAACCTCAAACAACGTTTTGCCAAGGCCCGGCGCCTGGAGCGGCCATTGGGCCTCAACGGCGCGCTGCAATTGGCCGGCATGCAGTTCAACGGTCAGCAACACCGGGCGCTGGAAGATGCGCGCAACACCGCGCGATTGTTGCCGCTGGTTTTGCCACTCTAGGGTCAATTCGAGAACTCGCCGGACAGGCGCCGGGCAGGTGACGGCGCCGAAAGCCTTGTGCATACTGGCCGCCTCCATTTTTCAGCCCTTTTCGAGGAATCGCCCATGTTTAAAGTCAACGAGTACTTCGACGGCACCGTCAAGTCGATCGCCTTTGGCACCGCTGAAGGTCCGGCGACCATCGGCGTCATGGCCCCGGGCGAATACGAATTCGGCACCAGCCAGCGTGAAATCATGCACGTGGTCTCCGGCGCGCTGACCGTCAAACTGCCCGACAGCAGCGATTGGGAAACCTTCGCCGCCGGCAGCCAGTTCAACGTCCCGGCCAACAGCAAGTTCCAGCTGAAAGTCGCCGTCGACACCGCTTACCTGTGCGAATACCGCGGCTAAAACCCTCGGCTGCACCCAATAAAAAATGCCCGTGTCCAAGGACACGGGCATTTTTCGTTTCAGCGAGGCTTACTCGAGGATTTCCACCGGCATTCCGACTTCAAGCCGACCATTGCTGTCATTGACCAGGTTCTGGCCGAACATCGCGCCATCGGCTTCGGCGCGGTATTTCTGCAAGGTAGCCAAGGGTTCACGATCGGCACTGCGCTCGCCGGTTTGCGGGTCGATGGTGGTGAGGATGCAGCGCGAGCACGGCTTGACCACGCGAAACTCGACGTCGCCAATGCGAATCCGCTTCCAGCTGTCCTCGGCATACGCCTCGCTGCCTTCGATCACCAGATTCGGGCGAAAACGCAGCATCTCCAACGGCCGCCCGACCTTGTGCGAAAGGTCCTGCAGCGACGCTTCACCAATCAACAGCAGCGGAAACCCGTCAGCGAAAGCGACCTGATCATCATCCTTGCCAAAACCTGACTGCGTGGTACGCGCACGATCCAGCGGCACCTGCACCAGACGGGTCGGCTTGCCGATGAACGCACTGACCCAACGGGCCGCCTCGTCACCGGCATCCGGCACGCGCAACGTATCACGCCAGATCGTCACGCCGCGCAGTTCGGCGTCGCCGCCTGGCAGGGCGATTTCGATGGAAGACTGTTGGGGTGCGCTCAGGGTCAGACCGCCCTGGGCATTCCACAGGGCCGACAACTGACTCATCTTCGCTTCCGCGCGCTGGGTCAGGAAGCGGCCACTGGCTTCGTCCACGAGCATCCAGCGTCGGTCGCCATCAAGCCCCAGCTTGTCGAGGTCGACGCTTTGCAGCACATCGACTTTGCCGGATTTCAACGGGTAACGATAAAGCGCGCTCAGACGCAGCATGGCCAGCTCCCTGGAGGATAAAACCGCCACCCTATACGAGCTTCATGCACGAATCAAAAGATCAATTCGTACACTGGATTCCAGCTGCTACTCGACCTTGTGGCGAGGGGATTTATCCCCGTTCGGCTGCGCAGCAGTCGCAAATTCAGCAAATGCGGTTTAAATGGTGTACGAGTCAACTGCATTTGGGGCCGCTGCGCAGCCATCGGGGATAAATCCCCTCGCCACAGGGCTCACTCCTACAAAGGGGGGGGATCAGGCCGGGACTTCGTCGAGCATCAGGCGCTGGCGCACCACGTCGACCAGTTTGTCCGGCTGGAATTTGGAGAGGAAGTTGTCGCAGCCGACCTTCTTCACCATCGAGTCGTTGAAGCTGCCCGACAGCGAAGTGTGCAGCACCACGTACAGCCCACGCAGGCGCGGGTCATTGCGAATTTCAGTGGTCAGACGGTAACCGTCCATTTCCGGCATTTCCGCATCGGTGAAGATCATCAGCAGCTTGTCGGTCATGTTCACGCCGGTGTCAGCCCAGGCCTTGAGCATGTTCAGCGCCTTCAGACCGTCGCTGGCGATGTGCATTTTCACACCGAGTTGGCCGAGGGTGTCGCGAAGTTGCGAGAGCGCCACGTTGGAGTCGTCCACCAGCAGCACTTCACGGCCACGCGCACGTTCCAGCACTGGGTCTTCGAGTTTTTCCCGCGAGACTTTGGCGTTGTACGGGACGATTTCGGCGAGGACTTTCTCGACGTCGATGATCTCCACCAGTTGATCGTCGACTTTGCTGATCGCGGTCAGGTAATGCTGGCGACCGGCACTGGTCGGCGGCGGCAGGATGGCTTCCCAGTTCATGTTGACGATGCGGTCGACACCACCAACGAGGAAGGCCTGCACCGAACGGTTGTACTCGGTGACGATGATGGTGCTGTTCGGCCCCGGCACCAGCGGACGCATGCCGATCGCCTGCGACAGGTCGATGACCGGCAAGGTCTGACCGCGCAGATTGACCACACCGCAAACGAATGGGTGACGCTGAGGCATCAGCGTCAGCTTCGGCAACTGCAAGACTTCCTGAACCTTGAACACGTTGATCGCGAACAATTGGCGTCCGGCCAGACGAAACATGAGAATTTCCAGGCGATTCTCACCCACCAGTTGCGTGCGTTGGTCTACCGTGTCGAGAATGCCGGCCATCAATGACTCCTGGGCTTGTTCTGATGAATTCACTATGTGAGGTTATCGGCTGCGCATGGCGGTTCTTTATCGCCATACCAAGTGCCGTCAAAAATGCCATGCTCAGGCATTGATGTCACATTAACATCATGCTTTACTGGCCCGGTGATTTTCATCTGCCTACATTCTCTGCAACGCGACCTCGGTTGGCGCCGTAGGTTCCCGCGCCTAAGGGATTCCCCTAGGAACAATCAGGCCTAACCTGATGTTCGCAATATCCAATAGCCATTAATGTGACGCCATTCTCATTGCATGAACGGAGTCAGGCTATTGTGTGCGATCGCAGGTCAGTGGAAACACCTCCTCTCGAAACCCCGAATCTGTGCACCTGCACACCGGGGCGCGATCTCGCGACGGTTCACGATCGTCGACACACACGGCATTCCCTCATCAGACATGACGTTGTGGAGATAAGCATGCCAAACGATCGCAAGGACTGGGCGCAACGGTTCCCCGAGTTTATCCTCGAGGCTGAAACGCTCCTGGCCAAATCCGAGGAATGCCTCAGCCACCTGCAACTGATCAACAACGACAAGGACGCCATCGAGTGCATGCTCAGCACACTGCTGAAGCTGGCGAGCAAGGCAGATGCGCTGGCGCTGCAAGCGATTTCCGAATTTTCCCTGCATCTCCACGGCCTGCTCAATCATGCGCAGGACGAGGTCGACCTGCATGCACAGGCGCTCAACGCACTGCAAGACTGCTTCACGTTGATGGCCTGGCAATTGGAACTGGTCGATCAAACCACGGGCCAGTTGAGCCTCGACGACAGCGAGCAGACCTCCCTGATCGAGGCCTTTGCCTCCCAGGTCGGCCAGAGCCAACTGCAACTGCCGCACCACGTCAAACCATTGTCCCTGGTGGCGTATTCGGACCGGCAAGCCTGACTCTGTGAAAAGATTGCGCGTTGCCAGAGTCTGAAAGCGCAGACGGCGAATGTCGCAATTGAATAGTTCATACCTGCCAGCGACACAGTCGAATAAATAATCACACCTGATCTCAACGGACTTCTCGCTGCCGGTATCAGGGTTTGCCTGTGTATAAATAAGGCACTATCGATTCCTGTCGAATTGAATAAATCAACTTTTCCATAATGGAACTCACGTCCAATACGACGTAATTCCTGACCGACTGGACATATATAGCAAACGCGACCAACGGTATCTTAAGTGGTATTATGCCGCGCATTAGTTGCTTTCAATTAATGGCACAGTGATTCCAGCGATAGGCTGCCAACGAAGTTGGCGGTTCAATATCGATCACGCGACGTTGTTGAATTCAATAACATAAATGACAGTGTTTTCAGACAGAGATCCGTCAGCCACTCTGACCGGTCTGCCCGCAGCGAACATCCATTGGCTCCATCCGTTATGTACGCCAGCCTCAAGTCAATCGCCACATGGCCACCTTCCCGGGAAAATGCCCGCCGGTTCACGCTCATACTGAGTGTCGCCGCCGCGCTCGGCAGTGTGCTGACCTATGGTTTTTCCCTGCCGCTTTGCCTCGGACTGCTGCTGCTCAACGTCGCTGCCACCGCGTGTGTCTGGGTGCAATATCGGCTGTCGCGCAAGTCGATCAAGTTTCAGCCGCAGGAGTTGGCCGACCGCTTGCTCGAAGTCCAGGAAAACGAGCGCCATCGCCTCAGCCGGGAATTGCACGACGACATCGGCCAACTGCTGACTGCCGCCAAACTGCAAAGTGAATGGCTCAAGCGCCGCTTGCCGGACGACTTGCAGGAACAATGCAGCGTGCTCTGCGACACCCTTGAGGAAACCCTCAACAAAGTGCGTGACGTGTCGGCGATTCTCAATCCGCGGCAACTGACCAGCCTTGGCCTGGAGGCCAGTCTGCGCGCGCACTTGCTCAAGACGCTGACCAACACGTCGGTGCACTGGAGCCTGGACTGCCAGCAGCGGCTGAACGGCATTCCCGAAGAAATGGCAGTCGCCGCTTTTCGCATTACTCAGGAAGCCGTGACCAATATCCTGCGCCATGCGCAGGCAAAGAATCTGCTGATTCGCGTCCAGCGTCTGCCCAAAGGCCTGACGCTGCTGATCAGCGATGACGGTCAGGGATTCGCCCCGGCAGCCAATCCGGGGCGGGAAGGACAACGCGGCATGGCCGGGATGGCCGAACGGATGGAGCAGTTGGGCGGCACCCTGAGCGTTACCAGCGAGCCGGGCAAAGGCACTCAAATCGAAGCACTTTTCCCCTGGGCGCCGCGTGCACTCGAGCGGGCCAGTACGAATAAGGTTATGCGTTGACTTGTAACTTACTTCTGGTGGATGACCACTCGCTGATCAGGGCCGGCGTGCGCGCTCTGGTGCTGGATATTCCCGGCTACGCGGTGATTGGCGAGGCCAATGACGGCTCGCAACTGCTCGAAATGGTCGAGCAATTGAGTCCCGATATCGTCCTGCTGGATATTTCCATGAAAGAAACCGGCGGCCTTGAAGCCCTGCAGCGACTCAAGCGCGTGCGCCCACAAAGCAAAGTGCTGATCCTGTCGATGCACACTGACCCGGCGCTGATCATGCAAGCGCTGGAATCCGGAGCGCATGGCTACCTGCTCAAGGACACCACGGCCACCGAACTGGAACACGCGCTCGAAGCGTTGCGCAACAACGAGCGCTATCTGAGCCCGGCCATCGCCCATACGGTGATCAACCAGGCCCTGACGCGCAACCAGAAAACCCAGCCGGAAACCAGCGACTCGCACAATCTGACCGCGCGCCAACTGGAAATCCTGCGGCTGATCGTGCGCGGCAAATCGACCCGGGAGATCGCCAACGGCCTGGGCCTGAGCATCAAGACCGTCGAAACCCACCGCTCGCAGATCATGAAACGCCTGCAGATCTACGACGTAGCAGGCCTGGTGCTGTTCGCCGTGCGCGAGCAGATCATCAGTCTGGACGACTGACCGCGCCACTCAACAGTGGCGAGTCCGCCGGCAAATGCACCTGCAGCGCTGCCGGGCGCGCTTCGAAACGCATGTTGTCGCCTTCCAGTGGCTCACCGTCGAGATTGATGTAAAGCCCTTCGGCCACCTTGATTTCGACCCACGGCAAGCGGGTCCGCACAAACATGTTTTCGATGCCGAAACCGTCGCTGAGCAAATTTTTCAAAGTCCCCACCAGCTCCTGAGGCGCCGGCAGAATACTGATGTCCAGCAGGCCATCATCGGCCAGCGCCTGCGGGCACAATACGTGCCCGCCGCCTGCCTGACGTCCATTGCCGATGCCCAGCGCAAGCAGTTCGCCACTCCAGTGGAAGTCCGGGCCTTGCAACTCGCCGTAGGCTGCATGCAATTCACTGAAGCGCGACAGGCCGGTGAACAGATACGCCGCCCCGCCCAGGACCTTTTTCAAGTCTTCCGAAGTATTGGCCGTGACCTGACTGCCAAAACCGCCGGTGGCCATGTTGAGAAAGATCTGCCCGCCAACCTCACCGAGATCGATGTCACGCGGCGACACCTCCAGCAACTCGAGGGCCTCGGCCGGTTCCAGCGGTACGCCTGCCGCACGGCAAAAATCGTTGGCCGTGCCCAAGGGCAACAGCACGAGACTGGCCTCGCCGGGATGCGCCGACAACGCCTGAGCGATGTCGCGCAAGGTGCCATCGCCACCGCCGGCAATGATGGTGCGGTAACCGGCGGTCAGCGCTTCCTCGACCATGCGCTCGGCGTCACCCGCCTCCCAGGTCACCCGCACCGCCAGCTCCCAGCCTTGCTCGCGTTTGCGTTCGACAGCGCTGCGCACCGCCTCGTTGAGTGCCTGCTTGCCATGCAGAATCATTAGCGCCCTGCGTTCACTCATTACGGTCACTCCCTGAATGGAATCGGTACGGGACATCTTGACCACTGCGCCACGTAAAAAAGCCGCAAGAATGGCAATTATTTCAAGCGTCCAAGCTTGCTCGTCCTACAGAGCAGGAAATCTTCCTACAAAACCTGAGGAAACGGCTGAATTGACCCGGCGCCAGCATTGGCACATCGTGCGCCGGCAACAGCAATTTTTCGATCTGAAACACACAAGGAAGTGCCGCAATGAGTGGATACACGTTTAGCGCTTGCGATCGTTCAAAGGATAGCGAGCAACGGCCAGCAGGTGGACACCTCAATGCATAGCCAGGAAACCAGAACGCCGGTCAGCCCGCTTGCTCCACTTACGGAGAGTCGCGCCAGCCACAGCAACGGCGCCAAAACCGGAGAAGTGAATATGGAACCTCGCATCACCGAGCTTGAGACCCACCTCAAATACATTCGCCGGGACATGGATGAAGTTCGCGGCGATGTCAGAACTATCAAACATCGGCTGGCCTACTCCGCAGGTGCAACCGCGGTCGTGCTGGGCTTGCTCGGATGGGTGGCGAACAGTCGGTTCGACCAGCTCGTCTCGATCATGACGCGCTGACCGTACAGGCAGGCTTCGGAGACGACCTCCGAGCCTGCCCCTGCGATCGACGTGTCAGCTCAGCAGCTCGCTGAGCGGAATGAAGACTACTTCGTCGCCCTCGCCAAGCGTGCGCCCCTCCAGCACCTCCACCAGTCCATCGGCCCAGGCCGCACTGCGCAGGACACCCGAACTTTGATTGCGATAAATAACCGCACGACCTTGCTCAAGGCGACCCCGCAAATACTCACGGCGATTGCCTGCCACGGGCCAGTCAAACCCCGCCGGTACCGGGAACTTCAGTGGCTCCACGTCCTGCACGCCCTGGCGACGCAACAGGTAGGGACGGGTCAGCAAGGCGAAGGTCACCAGGGTCGAAGCCGGATTACCCGGGAGGCCGATCACCGGCACCTTACGAAAATGGCCGAACGTCAGTGGCTTGCCGGGTTTGATCGCGAGTTTCCACAACGCCAGCTCACCCTCCTCCCTCAGCGCAATGCCGAGAAAATCGGCCTCACCCACGGACACGCCTCCGGTCGAGAGAATCAGGTCGACATCCTGCAAGGCGCCAAGTCGCTCACGGGTTGTGGCCAGATCGTCCGGAAGAATCCCGGCATCAATCACTTCACACCCCATGCGCTGCAACCAACTGCACAGCACCACCCGGTTGCTGTTGTAAATCTGCCCCGGACCCAACGCCTGCCCCGGTTCGACCAGCTCATCGCCAGTGGACAACACCGCCACGCGCACCTTGCGCACCACGCTCAATCCGGCACAGCCCAGAGACGCAGCCAGGCCTTGCTCGATCGGTCCGAGCCGGGTGCCGGCCGACAAAACCAGCTCACCCACCGTGGTTTCCTGGCCTTGCGGACGGATGTTCTGTCCTGGCGTCATCCTTTCGAGAAAACGCACACGACCCTCTGCAAGGACCTCGGCGTTTTCCTGCATTTCAACGCAATCGGCACCCGCCGGTACCGGAGCGCCAGTGAAGATGCGCGCACAGGTACCCGGCGCGAGCGCTTCGGGAGCCTGCCCGGCGAAGACCTTTTGGCTCACCGGCAAAGGTTCGCCCGTCCAGTCAGCCAGTTTCAGCGCATAGCCATCCATCGCACTGTTCGGCCACGGCGGCAGATCCAGCGTCGAAATCAGATCCTCGGCCAGCACGCGGCCCTGAACGTCTGCCAATGGCAAAAATTCCCGCTCGGCAATCGGCGAGGCCTCGGCCATTTCCAGCAGGCGCGCCAGCGCCACTTCGACCGGCATCAAGGCACCGGTCTTGCCCGGCTTACCCACGGGATTCACAAGGTGCCGCCTGTTTCAGATGGGGCACGAAGTTGCAGGGACGGTGCCGGGAGTCCAGCTGCTCGGCGAGAATGCCATCCCAGCCGGTGCGCACGGCGTTGGTCGAGCCTGGCAGGCAGCACACCAGCGTGCCATTGGCCAGACCGGCCAAGGCTCGGGACTGCACGGTGGATGTACCGATATCGGCCACCGAGATCTGCCGGAACAATTCACCAAAACCATCCACCTGCTTGTCGAGCAGACACGCCACTGCTTCAGGGGTGCTGTCCCGACCGGTAAAACCAGTGCCCCCGGTAATCAGCACGACCTGCACAACATCGTCAGCTATCCAGCTGGCGACTTGCGCACGGATTTTGTAGAGGTCATCTTTGAGCAACACCCGTTCAGCCAGCAGGTGGCCTGCGGCCGTCAGGCGGTCGACGAAGACCTGGCCCGAAGTGTCGGTTTCCAGCGTTCGGGTATCACTGACAGTCAGCACGGCGATATTGAGCGGTGCGAAAGGTACATCAGCCTTGGCTTTCATAGGCTCGTCCAGTTGTAGGAGAAACAGCCCGGTGTTATATCACAGCGCCCCCTTTTTTCGCCGCCCCTCTGGAGAGCCGACATGACGCTGAATAGACATTTGCCCGCCTGCTCCGTTCTGCTCCTGGCAGGCGGACGCGGCCAACGCATGGGGGGGCAGGACAAAGGGCTGGTGGAGTGGCTGGGCGAACCACTGATTGCGCATTTGCAGCGTAAAGTGCGCCCGCTGACGGATGATTTGATCATCTCCTGCAACCGCAATCGTGAACGCTATGCCGCGTACGCCGATCATCTGGTGGTCGATGATGAAGGCGACTTTCCGGGGCCGCTGGCCGGTATTCGTGCCGGCTTGAAAGCGGCGCGCCATACTCACCTGCTGGTGTTGCCATGCGATGTTCCGCGCATCGACGAGACGCTGCTGCAAAGCATGCGGGAAACCGCCAATCAGAATCCTGAAAAACCTTTAATGTTGCGTCATGACGAGCACTGGGAACCGCTGCTGTGCGTGATTCCGGTCGCCCTGCTGCCAGCCTTCGAAGACGCTTGGAACGCCGGTGAGCGCAGCCCCGGCCGCGTCATGCGCCATCTTGGCGCCACGGCCCTGCAATGCCCGGACAATGACCCTCGGCTGGCCAACCTCAATACCCCGGAACTGTTAAATTCGCACAACACTGTGTCAGACTGACAGCACTCAAGGAACTCTCACGCCTTGTATACGTCTCAAGCTCAGTAACCAAAAGAATTTCCATTCGGAGACACACCATGACTCAACGGACCCTCGCCACTCTCATGCTCGCACTGGGCCTGGCTACCCTCGCCGGTTGCTCGTCGCCAACAGTGATCACGCTGAATGACGGTCGCGAAATCCAGGCCGTCGACACCCCGAAATACGATGATGATTCGGGCTTCTACGAGTTCAAACAGCTGGACGGCAAAGAGACCCGCATCAACAAGGATCAGGTTCGCACCGTTAAAGAACTGTAAGGTTCGACGCGACGCCTGAAGCAGTCAGATTGACTGGTTAAAAAAATGCCCCGATACGTCGGGGCATTTTTTATGCGCGCAAGAAAGCTACCGGGCAGTCAACCGATACACCCGCTCCTCAAGCCGCGTAGCACCGGCCTGCACAAACTTGCCACTGTCACTCAGCACATCCTGCGATTGCAGCACCTGCATCTGCCAGACGCTGCCGAACAAGCGCTGCACTTGCGCATCATCTACAGAGAACGGCGGCCCCGGTATTTGCGCCTGATCGTAATCCAGCGTAATCAGCAGCCCTGTCAAACCGGCCGGCAGAATGCTTTGCAAATGCTCGGCATAGTGCTCGCGCATTGGCTCGGGCAAGGCGATCACGGCGGCACGGTCGTACAGCGCGGCGCAACCGGCAACATCCTCTGCGGTCAGTGCAAAAACGTCACCGCACCACAGCTCAATCGAACCGGCGCGATAAACCTTGAAAGCACCGTGCTCGCTGATCTGCGGCTGAAGTTGCTGCTCAGTGAAAAAATCCTCGACCGCCTTCTGCGACAGCTCGATGCCAAGCACCCGATGCCCACGCCCGGCCAGCCACAGCAAATCCAGACTTTTCCCACACAACGGCACCAGCACGCGTGCTTGTGCTGGAAGCTGCAGATCCGGCCAGAAACGCTGCAGATACGGGTTCACCGCAGGCAAATGAAAGCCGATCTGATTCGAAGCCCACTTCTTGTGCCAAAACTCAGGTTGCATCTATCACCCCTAAAAAATCGATCAAAAAGCGTTAAAACTTATATTAGATTTAGATCAATGATCTGACTGAAGATGGGTCATCTTAACGCTCAGGAACCCTCTTATGTTTCCCAGCCTGTTTATCTCCCACGGCTCACCGATGCTCGCACTGGAACCGGGCGCCAGTGGCCCGGCCCTGGCGCGACTGGCGGCCGAACTGCCGAAACCGAAAGCCATCGTGATCGTCTCCGCCCACTGGGAGAGCCACGAATTGCTGGTCAGCAGCAACCCACAGCCGGACACCTGGCACGACTTCGGGGGCTTTCCCCGCGCATTGTTTGAAGTGCAGTACCCGGCGCCGGGCGACTCGCAACTGGCGGCGCAAGTAGCCGAGCTGCTGGCGGCCAACAACCTGCCGGCCCGCCTCGACCCGCAGCGTCCGTTCGATCACGGCGTGTGGGTGCCGTTGTCGCTGATGTACCCGCAGGCGGATATTCCGGTGGTTCAGGTTTCCTTGCCAAGCCGTGCCGGCCCGGCGTTACAGACTCGCGTTGGTCGTGCGCTGGCCGGCTTGCGTGAGCAATGCATTCTGCTGATCGGCTCTGGCAGCATTACTCACAACCTGCGCGAACTGGACTGGCATGCCGGGCCGGAAAGCGTTGAGCCGTGGGCGCGCGATTTTCGCGACTGGGTGATCGACAAGCTGACGGCAAACGATGAGGCGGCGCTGCACGATTACCGCCAGCAAGCGCCGAACGCGGTGCGCAGTCATCCGAGTGATGAGCATTTGTTGCCGTTGTATTTTGCGCGGGGGGCGGGTGGTGAGTTCAGCGTGGCGCATCGGGGGTTCACGATGGGCGCGCTGGGGATGGATATTTATCGTTTCGGGTAAAAGCAAAAGATCGCAGCCTTCGGCAGCTCCTACAGGTAAATGCATTCCCATGTAGGGGCTGCCGAAGGCTGCGATCTTTTGCTCCTGAAAAACAGGCAAAAAAATCCCCGAACCAGTCGGGGATTTTTTATCTGCGATCAATCAGCCCAAGGGCGGATCAATCTTCGCGGTAGCGACGCAGCTTCAACTGCTTACCAGCAACGCGAGTGTCCTTCAGTTTGGTCAGGAGTTTGTCCAGACCATCTTCCGGCAGCTCGACGAGGCTGAAGCTGTCACGCACCTGGATGCGACCGATCGCTTCACGGGCCAGACCGCCTTCGTTGAGGATGGCGCCCAGCAGGTTTTTCGCGGCGATACCGTCACGCGCACCCAGCGCGGTACGGCAACGAGCACGGCCTTCGCCCAAAGGCATTGGCGCGCGACGCTCGCGGTCACCACGATCAGGACGATCACCGGTGCGCTCAGGACGGTCGCCACGCGGTGCGTTGTTCGGCACCAGTGGGCGTTCCTTCTCGATAGCAGCCAGGTTCAGCGCTTGACCGTTAGTGGCTTTGCGCAGCAGGGCTGCAGCCAGAGCACGCGGAGTGCAGCCGATGTCTGCAGTCAGACGATCGAGCAGCTCACCGTGAGTCGATTCGGCATCAGCCACCAGCGGCGACAGGCTGTTGGTCAGTTTCTTGATGCGCGCATCGAGAACGGCTTGAGCGTCCGGCAGGCGAACTTCAGCCACTTTCTGACCGGTTACACGCTCGATCACTTGCAGCATGCGGCGCTCACGTGGAGTCACCAGCAGCAGTGCACGACCTTCGCGACCGGCACGGCCAGTACGGCCGATACGGTGAACGTAGGACTCTGGGTCGTACGGCATGTCAACGTTGAACACGTGAGTGATGCGCGGAACGTCCAGACCACGAGCAGCAACGTCGGTCGCCACAACGATGTCCAGACGGCCATCTTTCAGCGAGTCGATCACGCGCTCACGCTGGTTCTGGGCGATGTCACCGTTCAGCGCCGCGGCTTTGTAGCCTTTGGCGTCGAGGGCGCTGGCCAGATCCAGGGTCGCTTGCTTGGTGCGTACGAACATGATCAGCGCGTCGAAGTCTTCCACTTCCAGCAAGCTGAGAACGGCCGAAGTCTTCTGGTCAGCGTGAACCAACAGGTGAGCCTGTTCGATCGCGGTAACGGTCTGGGTCTTGGTCTGGATCTTCACGTGTTGCGGATCGCGCAGGTGGCGTTCGGCAATGGCGCGGATCGACTGCGGCAGGGTAGCCGAGAACAAAACGGTCTGACGGGTCGCTGGCAGAGCCTTGAAGATGACTTCCAGGTCATCCATGAAGCCCAGCTTCAACATTTCGTCAGCTTCGTCGAGAACCAGGTGGTTCACGGTCGACAGCACTTTTTCGTCACGACGCAGGTGGTCGCACAGACGGCCCGGAGTGGCGACAACGATCTGTGCGCCATTACGGATTGCTTTCAGTTGTGGGCCCATCGGCGCGCCGCCGTAAACGGCCACAACGGTAACGCCCGGCATTTGCTTGGCGTAGGTTTCGAAAGCGGTTGCTACTTGCAGCGCCAACTCACGAGTTGGCGCCAGGATCAGGGCTTGCGGTTCGCGCTTGGCAGGATCGATGCGGTGCAGAATAGGCAGTGCGAACGCGGCGGTTTTACCGGTACCGGTTTGCGCCTGGCCAATCATGTCCTGGCCGGCCATGATGATCGGGATCGATTGCTGCTGAATCGCCGAAGGCTCTTCGTAGCCGGTCGCTGCGACGGCTGCAAGAATATTCGGGTTAAGATTAAAAGCGGCGAATCCGCCGGTTTCCTGGGTCATGGGTCTGCCTCTAAGTGCATCCGCAAAGACCCATGCTCCAAAGCTGCGCATGCCGTGTTGAGACTCAAGAGTCGCCCTGGCAGCTTTGTCGGCGGGGATTTGCGAAAACGAATGAATGAAAAAAAAGAATCGTCCGGGAAGAGCCCGCAATGCGGACGTGCAGCCGAAGCTGACTTCGGGAAATTGCGCTACCTAAACGCGGCCCGGTTAAAGGCCGGCGCGCACTATACCGGATTTTGCCCGAAAAGGGAGCTTTTTTTATCGTCTGAATGCGTGTGTCACCGCTGTGTAACGGGGTTTTGCGGATAATCGCACCAAGGTCTATTTTTCAAAGGCCCGGCCCTGCGGGCGATGACGCTTAAACGATTCACCGACCTGCGGCATTCCGTCGCCGCACCCGCCCTTCCCGCCCGAGGATTTACCATGAACCAGCCCTGCGCCGGCCGCGTCAGCCGAGAACGTCGTGGTCACGTGCACTTGATCGGCCTCGATCGGGCGGCCAAGCGCAATGCTTTCGACCTCGACCTGCTCAATGCACTGAGCCTGGCCTATGGAGAATTCGAGGCCGATAACGAGGCCCGGGTGGCCGTGGTATTTGGCCATGGCGAGCACTTCACCGCCGGTCTGGATCTGGTGAATGCCAGCTCGGCGCTGGCGCAAGGCTGGCAGGTTCCGACCGGTGGTTGCGACCCGTGGGGTGTTTTCGTCGGGCCTCGGGTGAGCAAACCGGTGATCGTCGCGGCACAAGGTTATTGCCTGACCATCGGTATCGAGCTGATGCTGGCGGCGGATATCAATCTTTGCGCGAGCAACACTCGCTTTGCGCAAATGGAAGTACAGCGTGGGATCTTTCCTTTTGGTGGCGCGACGTTGCGTTTCCAGCAGATCGCCGGTTGGGGCAACGCGATGCGCTGGTTGCTGACCGGGGATGAGTTTGATGCGCACGATGCGTTGCGCTTGGGGTTGGTGCAGGAAGTGATGGCCAGTGAGGATTTGCTGCCTCGGGCGATTGAATTGGCCGAGCGGATTGCCCGGCAGGCGCCATTGGGGGTGCAAGCGACGTTGCTTTCAGCGCGACAGGCACGGTATGAAGGTGAGACGGCGGCGGCGCAAGGGTTGCCGGCGTTGGTGAAGAAGTTGTTGGCCAGTGAAGATGCCAAGGAGGGCGTGCGGTCTTTGGTGGAACGCCGCCCCGGAATATTCAAAGGGATCTGAGAATTATGGCGCCTGTCTGGGCCCCATCGCTGGCAAGCCAGCTCCCACAGTGACCGAGTCGTTCACACATTTTGCGTACGGCGCGAACCCTGTGGGAGCTGGCTTGCCAGCGATGGGGCCAGCTCTGACGCCTCAGGTCGCCGGGCGAATACTGTTGATCAACGATTGCAACGAATACCCCAACCGCGGCGCCAAGGCTTCAGCCCGCGCAGTCAGTGCCTGCATGTCCAGCACCTGGTCCAGGTCCGCCGGCACCAGCAGAATCACATTGCCCTCCTTCACCGGCAGTTCCCAGTAATGCCGGTGATAGAGCCCGCGCAGCAGCGCCGCCCCCAACGGCTGGCCATCATCGGTGGCCCACTGATTGATCACCAGCCAGCCACCCGGATTCAAGCGCTTCTGGCAATCACCGAGAAACCCCCAGGCCAGATGCCCGACACCCGGGCCGACGTCAGTGTAGAGGTCGACGAAAATCAGATCCGCAGGCTCGGCAGTCGGTAACAACTCCAGCGCATCGCCGACACGGATGTACAGGCGAGGATCATCGTCCAGCCCAAGGTATTCGATGGCCAGACGTGGCACGTCCGGGCGCAGTTCGATGGCCTCGACATCTTCCAGTGGCAGAAACTTGAGGCAGGCCTGGGTCAACGTGCCCGCACCAAGCCCTAGGAACAGCGCACTCTCGGGCAGCTCATGGCACAACGCGCCGATCAACATCGCGCGGGTGTAGTCGTACTCCAGCCAGCTCGGATCAGCGGTGAACACGCAGCTCTGCTCGATCGCATCACCGAATTCGAGAAAGCGGTAATCAGCCACTTCCAGCACGCGAATCACGCCGAACTCGTCCTGTACTTCGGCGAGCAGATGCTCGACGCGCTCCTCAGTCATTTCGTCTCCTGATGGTCACCGGGCGCGGTGACGCGATGGCACCGCTGTGGCACCGTGGCAAAACCGCGATTGTCGGCGATGGGGCGGGAACAGGTCACGCACTAATTGCTGCTAACATGGCGGTCCGTGCGAAGAACCTTAGAGACCGTGATGAGCCAACCGTGGAGCCCTGACAGCTGGCGCGCCCTGCCGATCCAGCAACAACCCCAATACCCCGACGCCGCGCACCTGCGCCAGGTCGAGCAAACCCTGGCCAGTTATCCGCCACTGGTGTTCGCCGGCGAAGCGCGCGAGCTGCGTCGTCAGTTTGCCGAAGTCACCCAAGGCCGGGCGTTTCTGTTGCAGGGCGGTGATTGCGCCGAAAGCTTCGCCGAGTTCTCCGCAGCAAAGATTCGCGACACCTTTAAAGTGTTGCTGCAAATGGCGATCGTCATGACCTTCGCCGCCGGTTGCCCGGTGGTCAAAGTCGGGCGTATGGCCGGTCAGTTCGCCAAACCGCGTTCGGCCAACGACGAGACCATCGATGGCGTGACGCTGCCGGCTTATCGCGGTGACATCGTCAACGGCATCGGTTTCGACGAAAAGAGCCGCGTACCGGATCCGGAGCGTCTGCTGCAGTCTTATCACCAGTCCACCGCGACGCTGAACCTGTTGCGCGCCTTCGCTCAGGGCGGTTTTGCCGACCTGCACCAAGTGCACAAGTGGAATCTCGATTTCATCGCCAACTCGGCGCTGGCCGAGAAGTACAGCCACCTCGCTGATCGTATCGATGAAACCCTGGCGTTCATGCGCGCCTGCGGCATGGACAGCTCGCCGCAACTGCGCGAAACCAGTTTCTTCACCGCCCACGAAGCGTTGCTGCTGAACTACGAAGAAGCCTTCGTGCGCCGCGACAGCCTGACCAACGATTACTACGATTGCTCGGCGCACATGCTGTGGATCGGCGACCGCACCCGTCAGCTCGACGGCGCGCATGTCGAGTTTCTGCGCGGGGTGAACAACCCGATCGGCGTGAAGGTCGGCCCAAGCATGAACCCCGATGATCTGATCCGCCTGATCGACGTGCTCAATCCGGACAACGATCCGGGTCGCCTGAATTTGATCGCGCGGATGGGTGCGAACAAGGTCGGCGATCACCTACCGGCGCTGATCCGCGCGGTGCAGCGTGAAGGCAAGCAGGTGCTGTGGAGTTCCGACCCGATGCACGGCAATACCATCAAGGCCAGCAGTGGTTACAAGACTCGCGACTTTGCGCAGATTCTTGGCGAGGTGAAGCAGTTCTTCCAGGTGCATGAGGCTGAAGGCACTTATGCCGGCGGGATTCACATCGAGATGACCGGGCAAAACGTCACCGAGTGCATCGGTGGTGCGCGGCCGATTACCGAAGATGGCTTGTCGGATCGCTATCACACGCATTGTGATCCACGGATGAATGCCGATCAGTCGCTGGAGTTGGCGTTCCTCATCGCTGAAACCCTCAAGCAAGTCCGCCGCTAGAGTTCGATATCTTTATCGCTTGAACCGGCCTCATCGCTGGCAAGCCAGGCTCC
>NZ_JBODOE010000012.1:76973-205913 GCF_051913165.1 Pseudomonas sp. SM4
CACAGGATCTGCGTCGCGCACAAAATTGATGAATGACGCGGTCAACGTAGGAGCTGAGCTTGCTCGCGAAGGCGCCCGCTCATCCCCCCTCATTCAACAGGTTTGCCGCTAGGGTTCGTTATCTTTGTCGTTTGAACCGGCCTCTTCGCTGGCAAGCCAGGCTCCCACAGGATCTGCGTCGCGCACAAAATTGATGAATGACGCGGTCAACGTAGGAGCTGAGCTTGCTCGCGAAGGCGCCCCCTCATTCAACAGGTTCGCCGCTAGGGCTCGATATCTTTGTCGTTTGAACCGGCCTCTTCGCTGGCAAGCCAGGCTCCCACAGTGACCGCGCCGATCACAAAATCTGTGTACGACGCAGAACACTGTGGGAGCCTGGCTTGCCAGCGATGGCGTCAGTTCAGTCACAGCCGATTTGGGCGAATGCCACTCGTAATCGTGCGGCACTCTCGCGCTGACAATTGAGCTGTACCCGCGCAAGCCCCAACCAATCCGCCATCCGCCGTAAATCCACCGCCAGCGCCAGCATCCCCGCCTCATCCAGCCCCGGCTCCTCCTCGTGCACCGCATGCACCGCCAACCGCCCCGCCGCCCGTTCGGCACGCAGATCAACCCGCGCCGCAATCCGTTCATTGTGCAAAAACGGCAACACGTAATAGCCGTAAACGCGCTTGTTTTGCGGCGTGTAAATCTCCAGCCAATAGCGGAAATCAAACAACCGCTCCGTCCTGCTGCGCTCCCAGATCAATGAATCGAATGGCGACAACAGCGCACTCGCCGTCACCTTACGTGGGACTTTCGGCTCGGGGAGGCAATAAGCGATCTGACGCCAACCAACCACTTCGCACATCTGCAACTGCCCCGCCTCGACCAGCTCAGCCAGTCGCGGACGCGCATCCGCCGGATTCAAACGAAAGTAATCGCGCAGGTCTTTCTCCGTACCCACGCCCAACGCCTGTGCTGCATGCAACAGCAAACCACGCTGCGCCTCAGCCTCATCGGGCAACGCTTGCTGCAGAATGGACGAAGGAATCACTCGCTCCGGCAAATCATACAAACGCTCAAACCCACGCCGCCCCGCCACCGTCACTTCACCGGCAGCAAACAACCACTCCAGCGCGTGCTTTTCCGCGCTCCAGTCCCACCATGGCCCGGCCTTGTCTTCGCGGGTCGACAGACTGCCGGCGCCGATTGCGCCCTGCTCTTCCACCGAACTCAACACGCGACGTACAACGTCTTGCTGCTCGCGACCAAACTTGGCCAGTTGCTGATAAATATCTTCGCCGCGCCTGGCGCGTTGCATGCGCCAGCCCATCAACGGATACATCGACAGCGGCAACAACGACGCCTCATGCCCCCAATATTCGAACAACGAACGACGACGCCCCGAACTCCAGGCAGCCTGGTCGAGCAAGTCAGAAGGATAGTTACCGAGACGTGAAAACAGCGGCAGATAGTGCGAGCGCACCACGGCGTTGACGGAATCAATTTGCAGCAAGCCCAGCCGTTCGATCAGCCGGTTGAGGTGAGCGGCCTTGACGGTCGGCGGCTGGCGCCCGTTGAACCCTTGGGCGGCCAGCGCCAGACGTCGCGCCTGTTTGAGGGAAAAGGCCAGTGTCGCGGGCATGAGCATCTCCTTGTCTGCTCGCAACCTACCTCACCTGAAAGTGTTTTGTGTAGCACTGGCGTCATCATTTATGCATCGGATCATCCCAGAACGGCCGCACAGACTCGTGTTCGACGTCGGCACGACTGACCCCGATGTCTTTCAACGCCTCGTCGCTCAGACTGGCGAGCAACTCGCGTTCACGGTGCAATTCATACCAGCGGCTAAACTTGTGCAGCAGGTCGGAAACGATATGGCCGTGGCCGTCAAATTTGTCTTCGCTTACATACTCTCTTTGACCTTTCATCGTGTTGCCCTCCATGTGGATGGCTCAAGTCTCGCGCCAGCGCTAAGATCAATCCAACGAATGTTTCTGATGGCATGCATCACGGAGATTCATCAATTGTCGGCCTACCCCAGTATCGATACCGATGTGTTGCGCACCTTTGTCGCGATTGCCGATCAGGGCGGTTTTACCCGCGCCGGTGAAATGGTCAACCGCACGCAATCGGCGGTGAGCATGCAGATGAAGCGTCTGGAAGAGGACGTGTTGCAGCGCCAATTGTTCGAGCGCGACGGCCGACAGGTACGCCTGACTGCCGAAGGCCAGGTGCTGCTCGGTTACGCGCGGCGCATCCTCAAGCTGCACAGCGAAGTGTTCAACACTCTGCGCGAACCGCACATGGTCGGCACGGTGCGCATTGGTACACCGGACGATTATGTGATGCGTTTTCTGCCGGGGATTCTGTCGCGATTCGCCCAGTTCTATCCGTTGATCCAGATCGAAGTGCATTGCGAGTCGACCAAACAACTGTTGCAGCGCACCGATCTGGATCTGTCGATCGTTACCCGCGAACCGGGCAACGAGATCGGCCAACTGCTGCGCAAGGAGCGTTTCGTCTGGGCCGAGGCGCAAAATTTCAGCGCCCATGAACAAACGCCGCTGCCGCTGGCGATGTTCAACAGTGATTGTTTCTGCCGCTTGTGGGCGTGCAATGCGCTGGACGCGATGGGCCGCGATTACCGCATCGCCTATAACAGCACCAGTTTGTCGGCGCTGATGGCCGTGGTGAGCGCGGGTCTGGCGATCACCGCGCAACTGGAAAGCCTGATCACCCCGGACATGCGCATTCTCGGCGCTGCCGAAGATCTGCCGCTGTTGCCCGAGGCCAGCATCATGCTGATCCGCAACCTGAACAACCCGTCGCCGATCACCGAGTGCCTGGCCGAGCACATCGTCGAAGGCTTCAAACTTTAAACGCGAGCATCACCGCACACAGCACCAGAAAGCCGCAGAACAACCCGCGCAGGAGTTTTTCCGGCATCGCGTGGGCGACTTTCACGCCCCAACTGATGCTGGCCAGCCCGCCAATGGCCAGCGGCAAACCGATCATCCAGTCCACCTCGTGATGCACTGCGTAGGTCACCAGGGTCACGCCGGTACTTGGCAGCGCCAGCGCCAGCGACAAACCCTGCGCGACGACTTGTGTGGTGCCGAACAGGCTGGTCAGCACTGGCGTCGCCACCACCGCCCCGCCGACACCAAACAATCCGCCCATGGTCCCGGACGCCGCGCCGAGCACACCCAGCCACGGCCACGAATAGCGCATTTCGGAAGTCGTAGCGGGTTGCTTGCCGAACATCTTCAACAGGTTGTAAGCCGACAACACCACAAGGAACGCAACGAAACCGATACGCATGGTTTGCGCATCGATGCCGACCGCCCAGATCGAACCGATCCAGGCAAAACAAAAGCCCATCAGCGCCAGTGGCAGCGCGTGGCGCAGTTCGATGCGATTGCGCTGGTGATAGCGCCACAGCGCGAGCATTACGTTGGGCACCACCATGACCAGCGCCGTGCCTTGAGCGATCTGTTGATCGAGGCCGAACCACACGCCCAGCAACGGAATCGCGATCAAACCGCCGCCGATGCCAAAAATGCCACCCAAGGTGCCGAGTGCGGCGCCAAACAGCAGGTACAACAAAAACTCCATCACAGCCCAATTCCTCTAACGTCAGGCAACTCATCCTACGCAGTCGCCGCTGGCGGGGAAACGCACAGCAACGCACAATGGCTATGCCGATTTCGCACAAACACCGGGCCGAACATGAATCCCAATCAATTGACCGACCAACTCGGGCTGTTTCTCGACGTGTTGGAGAGTGGCAGTTTTTCCGCCGCCTCGCGCCGTCATCCGCTGACGCCCTCAGCGGTCGCGCGGCGTATCGACAGCCTGGAAAATGCAGTGGGCAGCCAGTTGTTCATTCGCAGCACCCACGCCGTACTCGCCACGCCGGCCGGTCTGGCGTTCGCCGAGCGGGCGCGGCGCATCGTCGCCGAATTGCAACTGGCCCGGGCTGAAGCAGTGTCCTTGAGCAGCGCCCCCGAAGGCTTGATCCGCATCGATGCCCCGGCCGCGTTCGGGCGGCGACATCTGGCGCCGGTGATTGCCGACTTCCTCGTCCTCTATCCGGGGCTGGATGTGCAATTGCACCTGATCGACAGCTTCGTCGACATGGGCGGCTCGAATCTGGGCAAGGTTGATCTGGTGTTGCGCGCAGGGCAACTGGCCGATACGCGGCTGGTGGCCACGCCGTTGGCGAGCATGGTGCGCATTGCCTGCGCCAGCCCGGACTACCTCAAGCGTCGCGGCATCCCCAAGCATCCCGCACAGTTGAGCGAACATGACGGCCTGGATTGGGAAGGACTCGCCCCGCCCTTCGCCTGGCGATTCGAACAGGACGGTCAGATGCAATTGCACCGTCCGGCGCGGATCCGCATGAGCGCCAACAATGCCGAGGCGCTGGTATGTGGCGCATTGGCCGGGCTAGGCATCGCCCATTTACCCACTTGGCTGGCCAGCGAATACCTGCTGCGCGGCGAGTTACTGCCGCTGTTTTGCGAAAGTGGCCTGCCGAAGGCGGAATCCACGGGTATCTACGCACTGCGTATGGAGCAGCAAACCAACTCCCGCAGTCGCTTGCTGCTGGAGTATCTGAAGACGCGGTTCAGCCCGGTGCCCCCTTGGGATCTGGCGCTGCAGCGGGACCTGGGTCGTCATTAGCGCCGGCGAATTATCTGGCGCATTAAACATTCGGGCGCTAGATTCATGACCATTACCGATCAAGGCTTTGATATGACTTCCGACCGCAACACCCCCGACGTCTGCGAAGAACTGCTGCTGGACAATCAGGCGTGCTTCGCCCTGCACTCCACTTCGCTGATGATGACCAAGGTCTACAAGCCGCTGTTGCAGGCGCTGGGCCTGACGTATCCGCAGTACCTGGCGATGATGGTGCTGTGGGAAAAGGACGGTTTGACGGTCGGAGAGATCAGCACAAAGCTGCTGACTGATCCGGGTTCGCTGACGCCGCTGCTGAAACGGCTAGAGGGCGAAGGCCTGCTCAGCCGCACGCGCAGCCGAGAGGATGAGCGGGTAGTCATCGTCGAATTGACCGAACAGGGCCGAGCGCTAAAAGATCGGGCGCGCACGGTTCCCCCTTGCATCCTCGGCGCCAGCGGTTTCTCCATCGAGCGCCTGCAAAATCTGCAAGCAGAACTCCAGGCACTGCGCAGCCACCTGCAAAACAGCCTTTCCTGAATCCACCCTCCCCTTGTGGGCGCTGCGGCACGTTGCGATCTTTGGATTTTTGGCTTTTTCAAGATCAAAAGATCGCAGCGTGCCGCAGCTCCTACAAGTGTTTCAGTGCACCTATCACGAATAATTTTCCAAAATTATCTTGCGCGCAAGATATTTGCGCTATACATTTGCCTCGTACTTACTTAGCGCGCAAACAATTAGCGCAAACCATGACACCCAACGAGGCTCACATCATGCAAACGCTCTACACCGCAATCGCAACCTCCACTGGCGGCCGTGATGGTCGTGCGATCTCCAGCGACAATATTCTCGACGTCAAACTCGCCACCCCCAAAGAACTCGGCGGTGCTGGCGGCGCGGCGACCAACCCTGAGCAGCTGTTCGCAGCCGGTTACTCGGCCTGCTTCATCGGCGCGCTGAAATTCGTTGCCAGCCAGACCCAACGCAAAATCCCCGACAATGCCTCGATCACCGCCCACGTCGGCATTGGTCAGATCCCTGGCGGTTTTGGTCTGGACATCGATCTGCACATCAGCCTGCCCGGCCTGGAACAAGCCGACGCGCAATCGCTGGTCGACGCCGCTCACCAGGTTTGCCCGTACTCCAACGCCACCCGTGGCAACGTCGACGTACGCCTGCACGTCACTGTCTGAACAAAGCAAAAGATCGCAGCCTGCGGCAGCTCCTACAGGGGTACATATGTAGGAGCTGCCGCAGGCTGCGATCTTTTGATCTTACTGACAGGCACAAAAAAGCCCGACTCAATGGTCGGGCTTTTTCTTTCCGCAAAAAGCAGTGCTTATTTAGCACGGCCTTTGTAGGAACCGCCTTCGCGGGTGTCGATTTCGATCTTGTCACCGATTTCGATGAAGTCAGCAACCTGCAGCTCAGTACCGTTGGCCAGTTTGGCTGGCTTCATGACTTTGCCGGAAGTGTCGCCGCGAGCCGAACCTTCGGTGTAGTCAACTACACGTACGATGGTGGTCGGCAGCTCTACGGAAACCAGACGCTCTTCGAAGAAGATCGCTTCGCAAACATCGGTCATGCCTTCTTCAACGAAAGGCAGAACGGCTTCGATGTCTTCAGCGTTCAGCTCGTACATGGTGTAGTCGGTGGTGTCCATGAACGTGTAGGTGTCGCCGCTGATGAAGGACAGGGTCGCTTCTTTGCGGTCGAGGATTACGTCGTCCAGTTTGTCGTCAGCGCTGTAAACGATCTCGGTCTTGTAACCGGTCAGCAGGTTTTTCAGCTTGGTCTTCATGATCGCGCTGTTACGGCCCGATTTGGTGAATTCAGCTTTCTGAACCAGCCAAGGATCGTTTTCGAGACGGATCACGGTACCGGGTTTCAGTTCTTTACCAGTTTTCATTGCGAATATCCGAATTTGGATGGGATTTACAAAAATCTAGGCCGCGTATCATATCCAATTTAGGTAAAACTGTACCAGCGCTGCGGCAAGATCGGCCTGCAAGCCTTGTTCCAGACACCATTTTTCGGCATTTTCCTGCAGTTCGCGCCAGTGTTTGCGGCTTGCCAACCAGTGTTCACCGATCGGTTGCCCGGCACTCCAGGCTCGCCACAGACCGTTCATCGCCTCAGCGGCGGCCGGCGACAGGCCTTTGGTGTACAGCGCCAGAAAGGCGTCGAGCTTGTCCAGATGGATGTCTTCGTCCTGCTGATAGATGTGCCAGAGCATCGGCCGCCCCGCCCATTGCGCGCGAACGAAAGAATCCTCGCCGCGCACGGCGTTGAAATCGCAGCACCACAGCAGGTGATCATATTGATCCTGTCGGACGAACGGCAGCACCTGCACGGTCAATGACTGCCGTACATGGATCGCACCGACCGTCAGGGTTTCAACCCCGAGCCAGCGCGCAACATCGCCAAGAATGCGCCCTTCCGGCACCAACAGATGGGTTGGCGTGGCGTCCGCTGCCAATACGTCCAGCCAACTGGCCAGCCCGGCATTCTCGTAGGCAAATAACGAAATCAGCTGCGCCTCAGGCGCGCGATCAATGCCCAGGCCTTGCAGGAATTGTCGCTGCGCCTCGGGATCCAGCTGAAACTGCTGACGCTGTTCAAGCAATCCACGCTCACGCAGCAAGCCGCCAGTACCGGGCTGGAAGCCGGGGAAAAAGAAGATCTTCTGCACCGATTTGTATTTCACCGATGGCAGGCCGTGGCAACCGACCACCCAATCCTCGGCGCTGAGGTAGTCGAGGTTCATCCATAACGGTGGCTTTTCGCGCGCGGCCATGGCGTCCATGTAATCACTGGGCAACTGACAGGCGAACGCGGCGATGACCACATCCGCCGCGTCAGTCTGTGCCCACTCACTCGGCCAGAGGCGCACTTCGACGCCCTGCTGCGATTGCTGCGCAGCGTTGACGTCGATGTCCGGGCAGATCCGTTCGAACGCACGCAGGTCATCGACCCACAGGCGCACCGCCAAAGAGTGCTCGGCGACCAGTTGCCGGGCCAGGCGCCAGGTCACGCCAATGTCGCCATAGTTGTCGACCACGGTGCAGAAAATATCCCAGCGGGTGTTCACTTCCGGCATTCAAGACTCCCGTTGGCAAAAGCAGCGATTGTCCGCATAAATCACCTCGCGCAGAAGAGCCGACGGCGATTAATCTTCGTGCGACAATCGCCACTTGCCCGCAATCATCCGCCAGGAGGCAGCCATGCCCTATCGTCCCAACCCGCGTCGCCCCTTGCCTGTTCAGCTTAGCGCGCTGCACCTGACCGGCAGTATTGCCTTGGGCCTGTGGCTGGGGTTTCTCGCCATTGCGCTGACCTGCTGGCTGCTGTCGCGTTTTCTGTTCACCGAACAGTTGGCACCGGTTGCTCAGGCGGTGCAGCAACTGGCCAAGCCGCCGGTGACCGTCCAGGTGCAACCGGATATCCCGCCGCAAAGTCCGCTGTTCGACCAGTACGAAGAAAACCTGCGCAAGAACGAACAGCAGGTTCGACTCGATCAAGCGCGCAGCAGCTCGCGAAACCAATCCAACCCTAAATGCCAGTTCTGGCTGCAACAGGATCAGACCGCCCCGAGCGAAAAGAGCCGCGCCAACGTCCTACAATTCTGCGATTGATCATGAACAAGCACACGGTTCACCAACTGATTCTCGACAAGCTGCGCGTTGATCTCGACATCGCCGAACGCGCCGCGCAAACCGCCTACGAAACCGCGACTCACGAAGAGAACATCGCCGAAAACAAGTACGACACGCTGGGGCTTGAGGCGTCGTATCTGGCAGCGGGCCAAGCAAAACGCGTCGAGGAAATTCGTCAGTCACTGGCGCTGTGCCAGAACTTGACGCTGCGCGCCTATGATGAAAACCGTGGAATCGAGATAGGCGCCCTGCTCGGTCTGGAAGACGAAAAGGGTCGCGAGCAATGGCTGTTTCTGGCGCCGGATGCGGCCGGCCTGAAAGTCGATGTGGTGGGTCAGCCGATTACCGTCATCACCCCGCGCTCACCACTGGGCAAAAGCCTGCTGGGCAAGTTCGAAGGCGATGAGGTGGAGATTCTGGTGGCGGGCACCCGGCAACAGTTTGCTGTCACCGAAGTGCTTTAAGAGGGTTGCTTAGTGAACGGGCAGTTCGACGCCGTCGAACAGCTCTTCCAGCTCTTGCTTGTTGTGGCACTGAATGGCTTTGGCCATCACTTCGCGGGTCAGGTGCGGCGCAAACTTCTCGATGAAGTCGCACATGAAACCGCGCAGGAACGTGCCGCGACGGAAACCGATCTTGGTGATGCTCGATTCGAACAATTCGCTGGCATCCAGTACCACCAGATCGCTGTCGAGTTTAGTGTCGACCGCCATTTTCGCCACGATGCCCACGCCCAGACCCAGGCGCACGTAGGTTTTGATCACGTCGGCGTCGGCGGCGGTGAACACCACTTTCGGCGTCAGGCCACGATGGCTGAACGCTTCGTCGAGTTTCGAACGGCCGGTGAAACCGAACACGTAAGTCACGATCGGGTATTCAGCCAGCGCTTCGAGCGTCAGCTTCGGCAGTTTGGTCAGCGGGTGACCCTGCGGCACGACCACGCAGCGGTTCCAGCGGTAGCACGGCATCATCACCAGATCGCCGAACAGCTCCAGTGCTTCAGTGGCGATCGCAAAATCGACGGTGCCGTCTGCGGCCATCTCGGCGATCTGCATCGGCGAACCCTGGTGCATGTGCAGCGCCACGTCCGGGTATTGCTTGATGAAATTGCTGATCACCGGCGGCAGGGCATAACGCGCCTGGGTGTGCGTGGTGGCAATCGACAGGGTGCCCTTCTTCTCGTTGGAGAATTCCTGGGCGATCTGCTTGATGCTTTCTACCTTGCGCAGAATCTCACCGGCAGTGGTGATGATGCGCTCGCCGGCCGGGGTGACGCGGGTCAGGTGCTTGCCGCTGCGGGCAAACACTTCAACGCCGAGTTCGTCTTCCAGCAAGCGGATTTGTTTACTGATGCCCGGTTGCGAGGTGTACAGGCTTTGGGCTGTAGCGGAAACGTTGAGGTCGTGGTGCGCCACTTCCCAGATGTAGCGCAATTGTTGAAGCTTCATATGTATCCCTCAAAGCAAGTAGACGCCACGGGCATCAGCGACGGTATATAACTATATTAATGGTTTGAAGAATAAATCTAGAACTTTTTTATCAAAGTGCCATTATTCCCGCTTCAGCGATCTTCCCGCCGCCGGCGCTCCACCAACGGCACCAGATAAACCGGCACCTTGGCCAACTGCAGGACCCGAGCCGCCGTGCGCCCCAACGGCGTTTCCGCGCCCACCCCGTGACTGTGGCTACCTACGATCAGCAAATCGACCGAGAGTTTCTGCGCCTGGTCGAGAATCACCTGCGACGGATCGCCTTGCAGCACGCGCACCGCGCGAATGCGTTGCAGATCCTGCTCGCCGTCCTCGCCCAATTCTTCACGAAAGCTTTCCAGCACCCGCTGTTCAATATTGGCGATGACTGTTTTCAGACCCTGGCTGTGAAAATCGTTCAATGCCTGCTCGTCGAGATAGCTCTGCAACACCGATTCGGCGAACAGCCCCATCGGTTCTACCGCGTGCACCACATACAAGTCGGCATTGAACGTTCGCGCCAACGCCAGGGCATGCTGCATCACTAACGGTGCGTACAGACCGAGGTCAGTGGCATACAGCATCGAACGAATCATATGACCTCCTCGCAAGCCAACAATGGCGGAGATTTGATTCAGCTTAGCAGTGCCTTGGCGAGTACGACGTGCGGCGCAACGTCTTGAACCGTTTGGGCTTTAGACCGACGGTTCGTTGCTGATGCCGTGCGGCACATGGCCGGTGGCAACCACTTCGCGGGCGAGTTCGCAATGCCCCGCCTGATCGTCGAAGAACACGTCGGCTGCGAATGCTTCGAGAAACGCCGATTTGGTCAGACCACCGAGAAACAGTGATTCGTCGAGGCGAATATCCCACTCGCGCAAGGTGCGGATCACCCGCTCATGCGCAGGTGCCGAACGTGCGGTGACCAGCGCAGTGCGGATCGGGCAATCGTCGTCGGGAAACTCGCGCTGCAGCAGATTGAGCGCTGCGAGGAAGCCCTTGAACGGCCCGCCACGCAGCGGTTCGCGTGCAGATTCACGCTCCTTGGCCTGAAACGCTTCGAGCCCGCCGGATTGATAGACGCGCTCCGACTCGTCGGAGAAAATCACCGCGTCACCGTCGAATGCGATGCGCAATTCGTCGCTGGCCGCACGGCTGGCGCCACCGGACAAAATGGTCGCGGCGGCAAAACCGGCGTCCAGCGCCGCACGCACGTCTTCGGCATGGGTCGACAGAAACAGGTCGCAACCAAACGCTTTCAGATACGGATACGGACTGCGCCCGCCAACAAACGCCGCGCGGGAAATCGCCAGCCCGTAATGATGAATCGAGTTGAACACGCGCAGCCCGGTATCGGCGCTGTTGCGCGACACCAGAATCACCTCGACCCGCGCGCGGCCGAGGCGGCTGTTGAGTTTCAGGAGTTTTTCCACCAGCGGGAAGGCATCGCCGGGCGCCAAAATCTCGTCTTCGTGCTCGATCTGATATTGCCGATAGGCCTCGACGCCGCTCGACAGGTACACCTTGTGACTCTCGCTCAAGTCGAACAAGGCGCGCGACGAAATCGCCAGCACCAGTTTGTCATCGATGTTCTTGGCCATGCATTCCCCCAAAGCGACCGGCTTAAACGTTGCGTCGGTCGATAAAACGTAAAGTGCGATACAGCGCTTCGATGCGCGGCAACTGACAACCCGCCGCTTTTGCTGCCGCCAGTGGTCGAGCGTAGATCGCGTCCAGCTCCAGCGGTCGCTTATGTAGAAAGTCGTGGTACATGCTCGGCCAGTAGTCGGGCATTTTCTCGGTCATCGTGAACAGGAAATCGGCATAACCGGCCGGCACCTCCAGGCCACACGCCTTGGCGCCCTGCACGACCTCAGCCATCAACGCCTGAATCAGCGCGCGACTGTCGCCATCGGCCATCAGCGGCGTGGTACCCGCACCGAGGAGCACCGATAGGCCATTGTAGGGAATATTCCAGACCAGTTTCTGCCAGCGCGCCTGATGCAGATTGGGCATTGCCTGCGAATCGAGACCGGCGGCGCGGAACAGGCCAGCGCCTTCTTCAACGATGGCCATGCGCGCCACTTCATCAAGCGCCGGACCGCTGTGATAGCCGACGTTCACCGCCCCCAGGGCTTGATGGGTTATCAGCCCGGGCTCCTCGCGATGCACACAGATCAGACACAAGCCGCCGAGCAGATGGAGGGAATCGGGAAGCAGTTCACGCAGGCTGTCTTCGACATCAAGACCGTTTTGCAGAACCAGCACTTTCGCATCAGCCTTGGCCGCCTGAACGATTGCAGGCGCGAGGCCAGCGTTGCTGGTGGTTTTCGCGCCGACCAGCAGCCAGTCACACTTGGGCATGTCCTCGGCCGCTGAATAGGCTTGCACCGGATTCAGCGTCAGTTGACCGTGCACCGCACTATTTACCTGCAACCCGCGCTCGGCGACGGCCGAGAACTCGCTGCGCAACAGAAAGTGCACATCGAACCCGGCACGCGCCAGCATCAATCCGTAGAAACCACCAATTGCGCCGGTGCCAATAATCCCCACTTTCGGTTTATCAAAGCCTGGTTTATCCACTGTCCCGATCATGGCAACTCCTCTGCAATTCGACCCAGTGCCTGCGCCAACGCCGCGTTCAGCGCATCGGCCGTCAGGCGCGTGTGCAATGCCCCAAAGAACTCACCGTCGCGCACCACAAACAGCGCCGGCAAATGAAAGACCTGATAACGCTCGACCAACCCGCCGTTGTCACCGGCATCGATCCAGCACAGGCGATCGATGGCCAGTTCGAGCCCCGGCAACACTTCGCGGGCATAACGGCAACTGGCGCAGCCGACACTGGTGAAAATCACCAACGAAACGCCGCTCATCGCCAACAGCCGTTGGTCGGCGTCGAAATCGGTCAGTTCGGATTCGACCACTATACTGGGGGAAACAATGTCAAATGGCCGACACAGGGAGTCTGTGCTCATGGGACGTTTCATTCCTCATCCGGACGAGGTGCCGGTTGAATTAACCTTGCTCAAGCCTGAGTGTATTTCCAGGCAACAGCTGCACACTATCAGCCTCGGCGGCATCGCTTGCAATTACCACCGTGCCTGGCGCCATGGCACGGCGCTGCAAGTGCGCATGCCGACACTCAATGCCGACATCTGTTATCCGGGCTATGTGGCGTGGTGCCTGCGGCGCAAAAAGGGTTATCTGGTGGGGATCGCATTTACCGATGAACAGACGCTGTTCAGCGCGCGAATGGGTGAGCAGGTGTGTCAGATCGAGCGCTACTGCCGCATGCACGAAACCCACGATGACCTGCAAGAAATTCAGGCAGTGGCCCTGCAATGGGTCGAGCAACACGCCGACGAGTTCTCCCACGACAGCGTGCGCAAGGCTTTTGCGCAGCCAGCGCTGGACTAAAGCACCTTTTGCCCATTGTCTAGCAGGCGCTTTACGCGCTAAGGTTCCGCTCCCCGACGCGCTTAAATCTGCTGTGCTCCGCCGCGCGGGGATCGCTGGCGGCCGGCACCCGTGACCTGACGAGTAAACGATGGCTGATTTACCGATCAACGACCTAAACGTCGCCTCTAACGAGACCCTGATCACTCCTGATCAGCTCAAGCGTGATATCCCTCTGAGCGACTCCGCCCTGCGCACCGTCACCAAGGGCCGCGAAGTCATTCGCAACATTCTTGATGGCACTGACCACCGTCTGTTCGTAGTGATCGGCCCGTGCTCGATCCACGATATCAAGGCTGCCCACGAATACGCCGATCGCCTCAAGGTGCTGGCGGAGGAAGTCTCCGACACCCTGTATCTGGTCATGCGCGTGTATTTCGAGAAGCCACGCACCACCGTCGGCTGGAAAGGCCTGATCAACGATCCATACCTGGACGACTCGTTCAAGATTCAGGACGGCCTGCACATCGGTCGTCAGCTGCTGCTGGATCTGGCCGAAAAAGGCCTGCCGACCGCCACCGAAGCCCTCGACCCGATCTCCCCGCAGTATCTGCAGGACCTGATCAGCTGGTCGGCCATCGGCGCGCGCACCACTGAATCGCAGACTCACCGTGAAATGGCCTCTGGCCTGTCCTCGGCAGTCGGCTTCAAGAACGGCACCGACGGCGGCCTGACCGTGGCGATCAACGCCCTGCAGTCGGTCTCCAGCCCGCACCGTTTCCTCGGCATCAACCAGGAAGGTGGCGTGTCGATCGTCACCACCAAAGGCAACGCCTACGGTCACGTGGTGCTGCGCGGCGGTAACGGCAAGCCGAACTACGATTCGGTCAGCGTCGCCCTGTGCGAGCAGGCGCTGAACAAGGCCAAGATCAAGCCGAACATCATGGTCGATTGCAGCCACGCCAACTCCAACAAGGACCCGGCCCTGCAACCGCTGGTGATGGAAAACGTCGCCAACCAGATCCTCGAAGGCAACCAGTCGATCATCGGCCTGATGGTCGAAAGTCACCTGAACTGGGGCTGCCAGGCGATTCCCAAAGACCTCGCCGACCTGCAATACGGCGTGTCGATCACCGATGCCTGCATCGACTGGTCTGCCACCGAGAACACCTTGCGCAGCATGCACGCCAAGCTCAAGGATGTTCTGCCGAAACGTCAGCGCAACTGATTCAGCGTTTCGCAGGCATAAAAAAACGCCGGGCATTGCCCGGCGTTTTTGTGTGTGCGGTTCAGATCTTCGCGGCGCGGCGCTGATGACGCTCCATGTAGCGCTCGACGTAGGAGCACGACGGGATCACCGTGTAGCCCATTTCTTCGGCGTACTGCAGCGCGCTTTCGGTCAGCGCAGCGGCAATGCCACGCCCGCGCAGGGCGTTGGGCACAAACGTGCGGTAAATATCCAGGGTCTGTTTCCCCAGATCCATATAGGTCAGGTAGGCACGATGACCGTCCACATTGGTCTCGAACTGATGACCAGCCTGGTCATGGTGGATGGACAACGCCTCGCTCATCACTACTCCTCGCGGGTCTTGGATTCTGACCCCTACCTTACCGATGTTTTTCCGGCGAAGGAACATCTACGCCACCCCGTGCCTGTTGGACACCGAGAAGAGCCACACCGATCTCGCGCAACCGAGCACCTGATAAATAGTAGGCTCCATTGGCAAAAATGCTCAAGGTGCGCTCGTCATCAAGCCGGTTGACGGGGGTTGCTCCGATGGACGCAGGGGTGGAGGGGGAGAAGATCTTCCCAAGCCGCTCACCTGAACATTGCCGGATGTTGAGACTTAAGACGTGCAACCTTTTTTAAAGTCACCTCAACATGGACAAAAGATAAGCGAAGCAGCACGCAAAATCGGAACAAAAGTGTGGACGAATTCATCTAGAAAGACTTTAGCCAAGACTGCAAAAACAGCACATCGTAACGGGAACTTTTTCTGATTAACTCGCTCAGTGCGGGGCTTGCAGCTGGATATTTTTTATACAGTGCAGTTAAAAGTTGCTCGAAAAAGAATCAGCGCCTACAATTTTTTTTGCTTCTTGCGCTACGTCAGTTTACTTACTACAAGTAATGGGTAGTATGTACGCCGGCTATTTCCTCAATCGTGAGGAGACAGCCACTTAATTTGAAAGTCCTTGAAGGGGAACACGATGAACAACGTTCTGAAATTCTCTGCTCTGGCTCTGGCCGCAGTTCTGGCTACCGGTTGCAGCAGCGCATCGAAAGAAACCGAAGCACGTCTGACCGCTACTGAAGACGCAGCTGCTCGCTCCCAGGCTCGTGCAGACGAAGCTTACCGTAAAGCTGATGAAGCTCTGGCTGCTGCTCAAAAAGCACAACAGACTGCTGACGAAGCTAACGAGCGTGCTCTGCGCATGCTGGACAAAGCTAGCCGCAAGTAATAATCCCTCGGGATTGTTATCAAGCCGATCCGATGTCTGGGTCGGCTTTTTTGTGCCCGATGCTTTTGTCCAGGCAATAAAAAACCCGCCGGCGCGTGAAGCGTCGGCGGGTTTTTTATTGCCTTATTGCTGCAAATCGATTGGCGCACTCGAAACAATCGGTGCCGAGGTAGTCGGCGTGCCGATTTCCGTAGGCAGGCCATCTTCAGCCGCCACCACATCGCGCACCACATCCCAGTTCATGCGCAGGTTGTTGGTGACGTCTTCACGCTTGAGCATCGCGTTGATCACTGCAGTGTGCTTGTCGACTACCGACGGGTTGCCCTTGTCGTCGATCGGCGTGTGCGCTTCCAGATAAACCTTGCCGCCACTGCGACCGAACTTGTAGGCGTCGTTGAGGATGCGCACCGACGTGCCGACCGGCACCATGCTGGCCATCTCCAGCACATTGTTGTTGAACATGCGGAAGCAGCCGTGGCTGGTGCGCATGCCGATCCCGAATTTCTTGTTCGAACCGTGGATCAGATAACCCGGCGTGCCCAGCGTGAACTTGAACGGGCCCAATGGATTGTCCGGGCCGGCCGGCACTACGTTTGGCAGCGGATCACCGTCGGCGGCGTGTTCAGCCTTGATCGATGCGGGCGGTGTCCAGGTCGGATTTGGCGTCTTGGCGATGATCGAGGTGTGGGCGATCGGCGAACCCCAACCTTCACGACCGATACCCAGCGGGAACGTGTAAACCACGTTCTTGCCTTTCGGGAAGTAGTAGAGGCGGTACTCGGCGAGGTTGATCACGATGCCTTCGCGCGGGCCCGGCGGCAGTATGAAGCGGGTCGGCAAGACGATTTCAGTGCCGGCGCCCGGCAACCAGGCATCGACGCCCGGGTTGGCCGCGACCATTTCCGAATAACCCAGATCGTAGGTCGTGCCCAGATCGGCGAAGGTGTCTTCGTACTTGGCCTTGATCACCTGGACCTGGCCGATGATGTCTTCACCGGGCGGTGGCAGGGGGAACTCCAATGCAGCAACGGGACCGGCCACACACAGGGCGGCAAGTGACAGGCAGCGGGTGACGGCAGGAAAGCGCGGCAACATCCGGAAAATCCTTCGCATGATCAACAAGGGTATAAGAGCGCGATTGTACACCGCACTTTGAATATTCGGGGAGCCACGCCGATGGACCGTGCTGAATGCGAAAAGATCGCAGCCTTCGGCAGCTCCTACAGGTGTACGCCCTTCCTTGTAGGAGCTGCCGAAGGCTCGGGCCGCGATCGGACGATCTTTTGACCTTAAAGCTCGAATCGCAGCTCAGGCCAGATCGGCGAGGTGCCGCGCTTCTGCGATTCCAGAATCGCCCGGCACAGCGAACACAGGCGCTGATCCTGGAACACCCGGCGATCAACGCTCGACCAGCGCGGTTGCGCCGGGAGCAAGCTGCCGCACAGGGTGCGATCAGCCGAACCACCGAGTTCGAGTTGCCGGGTCACCAGATGCACCCGCACTTCCTGGCAGGCGAACAGATCCAGCTGCTCGTCAGGCTCGATCAGTTGGTAGGCAAACAGGGACCAGGCAGAACGCGACATCGGGGGCTCCAAATAAGGGGGCGCCACATTAGCCGAAAGCCTGCCCTTAGAAAAGCCTCATAACAGCGGTTTTAGCGTCGGCCAGACATTTTCCAGCAACTTGCCCTGAGCCCCGGCTGCCGGGTGCAGTCCATCGGCCTGCATCAAGTCCGGATGACCGCCGACGCCGTCGAGGAAAAACGGTACCAGCGGGATCTTTTTATCGTCGGCGAGTTTGCCGTAGACCTCAGCGAAAGCATCGGTGTAGCGCTTGCCGTAATTGGGCGGCAACTGCATGCCGAGCAGCAGGACCTTGGCGCCGCTCTGACGGGAGCTGTCGATCATCGAGGCAAGATTTTGTTGCAATTGAGTTGGCAGCATTCCGCGCAAGCCATCGTTGCCACCCAGTTCAAGGATCACCAGCGCCGGTTTATGCTCTGCAAGCAGCGCCGGCAGCCGCGCCTGGCCTCCGGCACTGGTGTCGCCGCTGATCGAGGCGTTGACCACTTTATCGTCGAAACCCTCCTGTTTGAGCCGTTGCTCCAGCAACGACACCCACCCCAAGCGGGTATCCAGGCCGAAACCGGCGCTGATACTATCGCCAACGATCAGGACAGTACCCGCCGCTGCGTTCTGGGCCATGCACATGACGGCCAGGCCAGCACTCAAAAACCATACACGCATCGGATTCTCCATGGGCGCAAGCATTCTCACCGCGAAGAACCTCAGCAAAGTGGTTCCCAGCGCGGAAGGTGAACTGACTATCCTGCACGAACTCAGCCTGGAACTGAACAAGGGCGACAGCCTGGCCATTGTGGGCGCGTCCGGTTCCGGCAAATCCACCCTCCTCGGCCTGCTCGCCGGCCTCGACCTGCCGAGCAGTGGCGAAGTCATCCTCGCCGGACAGAGCCTGAGCAATCTCGATGAAGACCAGCGCGCGCGCATTCGTGCCGAGCACGTCGGTTTCGTCTTTCAATCGTTTCAACTGCTCGACAGCCTCAATGCGCTGGAAAACGTCATGCTGCCGCTGGAGCTTGATGGCCGCAAAGACGCGCGCGAGCGTGCGACGGAACTGCTTCAGCGCGTCGGCCTCGGCCAGCGCCTGACGCACTCGCCGCGCCAGCTCTCCGGTGGCGAGCAACAACGTGTAGCGATTGCCCGAGCGTTTGCCGCCGAGCCCGATGTGCTGTTTGCCGATGAACCCACCGGCAACCTCGACAGCCACACCGGCGAGCGCATCAGCGACTTGCTCTTCGAACTGAACAAGGAACGCGGCACCACCCTGGTGCTGGTGACCCACGACGAACGCCTGGCCCATCGCTGCCGGCGCCTGATCCGTCTTGAAGCCGGGCTGTTGGTCGCCCCTCTGGAGCCTTGATGGCACGCTTGCCGCTGTTGCGTCTGTTCAGTCTCGCCATTCGCCAATTGATGCGCGATGCCCGCGCCGGGGAATTGCGGGTGTTGTTCTTCGCGTTGGTCGTGGCGGTGGCGGCGAGTACCGCCATCGGTTACTTCGGCGCCCGCCTCAACGGCGCGATGATGTTGCGCGCCACTGAGTTTCTCGGCGCCGATCTGGTCCTTGAAGGCAGCTCGCCGACCCGCGAAGAACAAATCAAGAGCGGCACCGAGTTGCGCCTGCAGCATGCACAGGTGGTGGAGTTCTCCAGCGTCATTGCCACTGACAACGGTATTCAGTTGTCGAGCATCAAGGCGGTCGACCGCACCTATCCGTTGCGCGGCGAACTTAAAAGCGCCCCGGCGCCCTTTGCTGCGGAAGACGTTGGCGGCGAGCCGCAACCCGGCGAAGCGTGGGTCGAAGCGCGCCTGCTGACGGCGCTCGATCTGAAGATCGGCGACAGTATCGATGTCGGCATGAAGACACTGAAGCTGGCCCGCGTGCTGACTTACGAGCCGGATCGCGCCGGTAACTTCTACAGCCTGACACCGCGGGTGATGATCAACCTCGACGACCTCGCTGCCACTGGCGTGGTGCAGCCCGGTAGCCGCGTGAGTTACCGCGAACTGTGGCGCGGCGAACCGCAGGCGCTGGAAACCTATCGGCAACTGATCAAACCAGGCCTTGCAGCCAACCAGCGGATTCAGGATGCCCGCGATGGCAACCGGCAGATTGGCGGTGCGCTGGGCAAGGCCGAACGTTATCTGAACATGGCCAGTCTGGTCGCTGTGTTGTTGGCCGGTGTAGCGGTAGCGTTGTCGGCGAACCGTTTTGCCAGCCGCCGTTTTGATGCCAGTGCGCTACTGCGTTGCCTGGGATTGTCGCGGCGGGAAACCATGCTGCTGTTCAGCATTCAACTGACGGTACTCGGTTTGCTCGCTGCCCTTAGCGGTGCGCTGCTCGGCTGGCTGGCGCAATTGGGCCTGTTTGCCCTGCTGCATGATCTGTTGCCAAGCGACGTTCCAGCGGGCGGTCTGTTCCCGGCGATCGCCGGGATCGGCACCGGGCTGGTCGCACTGGCCGGGTTTGCTTTGCCGCCTTTGGCAGCGTTGGGTCGTGTGCCGCCGCTGCGGGTTTTGCGTCGCGACATGTTGCCGATCCCATCGAGCACCTGGATGGTTTACGGGGCGGCGCTCGGCGCACTCGGTTTGATCATGTGGCGCCTGAGCCTGGATCTGCTGCTGACGTTCGCCTTGCTTGGCGGTGGCGTGATCGCCGCGCTGGTGCTCGGCGGCTTGCTGCTGTTGCTGCTCAATAGCCTGCGGCGAATGCTCGCCCGCGCTTCGTTGCCATGGCGGCTGGGCTTGGGTCAGTTGCTGCGTCATCCATTGGCCGCGGCGGGCCAATCGCTGGCATTCGGCCTGATCCTGTTGTCGATGGCCTTGATCGCCCTGCTGCGCGGCGAACTGCTCGACACCTGGCAAAACCAGTTGCCGAAAAACGCGCCCAACTATTTCGCCCTGAACATTCTGCCCGCAGACAAACAGGCCTTCACTGATCACCTTGTCAACGTGTCGGCTCAGGCGGCGCCGTTGTATCCGGTGGTGCCGGGCCGATTGATCAGCATCAATGGTGAAGCGGTGCAGCAAATCGTCAGCAAGGATTCCGCTGGCGACCGTGCAGTACAACGCGACCTGAGCCTGACCTGGGCCGCCGATCTGCCAGCGGGCAACAAACTGACGGCGGGCACGTGGTGGAGCGAACAACCAGCGGACGACGTTCCGGGTGTCTCGGTCGAAGGCAAAGTCGCCGAGAGCCTGAAACTGAAACTCGGCGACCACATGGTGTTCAGCGTCGGCGGGGTCAATCGTGAAGCGAGGGTCACCAGCCTGCGCGAGATCAACTGGGATAACTTCCAGCCGAACTTCTTCATGATCTTCCAGCCCGGCACCCTCAAGGACCTGCCGGCGACCTACCTGACCAGCTTCTACCTGGCGCCCGGTCACGACCAACAGATTGTCGAGCTGTCGCGCGCATTCCCGGCCGTGACCATTCTCCAGGTCGAAGCCCTGCTCGAACAACTGCGCAGCATCCTCGCCCAGGTCACCCTGGCCGTGGAATATGTGTTGTTGTTTGTGCTGGCGGCGGGAATGGCGGTGCTGTTCTCTGGCCTGCAAGCGACGCTGGATGAGCGCATCCGCCAAGGCGCGTTGCTGCGTGCGCTGGGCGCCGAGCGGCAATTGCTGATCAAGGCGCGGCGCATCGAGTTTGGTTTGCTTGGTGCAGTCAGCGGTTTGCTCGCAGCCATTGGCTCGGAAGTGGTCAGTCTGGTGCTCTATCGTTTCGCCTTCGACTTGCCATGGCATCCGCATCCCTGGTTGCTGGTGCTGCCATTGATTGGCGCTGTACTGATCGGTGGTGCGGGCGTATTCGGTACGCGTCGGGCGCTCAATGCAAGTCCACTGACAGTGTTGCGCGAGGGTTGATAGACTCCAGCGGTCTTAATCACAAGAAGTTGCCATGAGCCGTTATCGCCCTCCCCGCACCGCCGGCACCGCGCTGATCACCCCTGAAGGTGAAGCGCGGATGCGTGCCGAATTCCATGAGCTGTGGCATGTGCGTCGCCCGCAGGTCACGCAATCGGTCAGCGAGGCTGCAGCGCAAGGTGACCGTTCGGAAAACGCCGAATACACCTACGGCAAAAAGATGCTGCGCGAGATCGACAGCCGCGTGCGCTTTCTGACCAAACGTCTGGAAGCGCTCAAGGTGGTCAGCGAAAAGCCCAGCGATCCGAACAAGGTCTACTTCGGCGCCTGGGTGACCATCGAGGACGAAGACGGCAAGCAATCGCGCTACCGCATCGTCGGCCCCGATGAACTGGATCTTAAACTGGGTTTGATCAGCATCGATTCACCGCTGGCCCGCGCCTTGATCGGCAAGGCGCTGGATGCTGAAGTGCGGGTGCAGACGCCGACCGGCGAGCAATTCGTCTACATCGTCGCAATCGAATACCTCTGACACCGTCAGCGGCGGGTGATCAGACCTTGCCGCGCCACGCGGGTCAGCTGCTTGATCATTTCCGGGGCATCTTCCGTGCTTGGCGCCTGAATCACCGCCAGATCAAAGCTGTCACTGGCAAACCGCGCCAGTGACTCGCCGTCTTCAACGAACTGGATCAGGAACGCGGCAGGGCCGCCACTGCGACGTGGCCAGCCATCGAGATAACGCAACAGCGTCGGCTGATGTTTGCCGCCAAGCAGGATTTTCGGGTTGCGTTGAGTGATATGCGCAGTGATCGGCGCGGGACGTGCAGGAGGGCGTAGTGCATTCATTGGTCGTGTCTCTGCCTCAAAAGTCTGCATGGCAGGTGAGAGGCAACACCGAACCAGCGCTTTAGCGGTATTTCGAAGCCCTGTTCCGGCTTCTGACGGCAACTGATTGAGTCACCTGGCGCCCCGCAAGTAGCTGTTTAAATCGGCGCATGACCACATGCTAGATAACGTGACCGTACAGTGTCAAGAATCAGAAGCTATAAGCGCTGTCACCACTGCAAGGTGATACGGCTCTCGAATTCACGCGCCTCCCCAGTGACTGGATCAATGAAGCGCAGGCCCTGCGCCAACAGTTTCAGCGGATTGGCGTAATCATCCTCGACGTCCTTCAACACGTCCGGGTAAAACGGGTCGTTGCAAATGCTCGCGCCCAATGCGGTCATGTGCACACGCAGTTGATGTTTTTTGCCGGTGACCGGGTACAGGCCATAGCGCCACAGATCGCCACTTCTCTCGCGAACTTCCACGGCGGTTTCGGTATTGCTGACGCCCGGCCCTTCCTGCATGCGGAAAAACGGTTCGCCATCGACCAGGCGGCTCTTGTGTACCAAGGGGAAGTTCAGTTCAGGCAGTGCAGGCGCGATCGCCTCGTAGCGCTTGTCGATCTGCCGGGTCGGGAACAGTGACTGATACGCCGAACGGGTTTGCGGATTGGCCGAGAAAATCACCAGCCCGGCGGTGTGCCGGTCGATGCGGTGCAACGGCACCAGATGTGGATTGTCCAGACGCCGGATCAAACGGCGCAGCAACGTCTGTTCGACGTACTCGCCGGCCGGCGTCACCGGCAGGAAATGCGGTTTGTCCGCGACCACCAGATGCTCATCGGCATAAAGAATCGACTCGACCACCGGAATCGGTTTCTCGTCCGGCACTTCACGGAAGTAGTGAATGCGCAGGCCTTCCTTGTACGGCAGATCCACCGTGATCGGCTGACCATTGCCGTCCAGCACGCGACCACGAGCGATACGATCCAGCCACTGCTCGCGGCTGATGGCCCGGAAGTGCTCGCACAGGCAATCAAGCACTGTCTGCCAGGAGCCCGGTGGCAGATACAGGGTGCTGGCCTGATTGTGTGCCGCGGAAAATGTAGATGTGGACATACGAAAACTCTAACCCTCAATGCAGGCTGGCATTATCCAACACTGGGGGAAACGAACCTAGCGCAGAATCCTCAGGCCGGAATCGACTTGAGCGCCGCCGCCTCAGTGAATTCCTTGAGCCAGCGCAACACCTCGACCGCCTCCCAACGACCCGGGTCATACAAGGCGTAGAGCAATCCTTGATAACCGACCACGTCGAGTTGCTTGTGATAACCGGCACGCTGAAACAGCGCCTCGATCTCGGCAAAACACGTATTGAAATGGACTTTACTGAAGGGCGTCTTGCCTTCCGTGACCAAGCCGTCGAGACGCAATTCGGTAACGGCCTCGCGCACCACGTCAACCGACATCCGGTTTACGCTGTTCTTCAATTGTTCGACATTGACCACGGTTCATCCCTCTGACGTCCGGCTCACCTGCTCCACCCTGCAAAAAACCAGGATGCAACAGGTCAACCCAATTACTGTATGAACATACAGTAACCGAATAATCCGCAAAGTGCCAAGGAATGGATGCGCCGCCGCGACCGGCGGGATGTGGCAAAAAAACGCTTAACGAAGGAACGCCACCACCTGATCGGCATTGAACGGCCAGCCCAGTTCGGCACCGGTGTCGACGCGGCGCAACAGCGGAATACGCAGACTGTAAGCCTCGTACCACGACTCATCGTCAGCAATATCCACCAGTTCCACCAGCAGACCGTGCTCGACAAAAGGCATCAGCTCGGCTTCGGCCAATTCGCACAAATGGCATCCGAGGGTGCCGAACAGCTGACATTCAGGAGGCATGATCGCTCGACCACAAAAAGAGTGCGCCTATTCTAGGCCGCAGCGCAAAACCCGTCGACCCACCGCCGCTTAAAGGCTTGCGCGCGCCGACACGGCTTGTGCGCAAAACCCTGACGCACATCAGTCCAGCGAAAAACCAATTACGCGATCCTCCCGGTCTTTTTGCCTCTACGCTTGAACAGCCAGAGCCTGACATCGGAGTGTCCAGTGTTTGCCAACCTGTTGATCATCCTCGCCTCGTCCCTCGTGGTGATTGCCCTGTTCCGTCGCCTGCGCTTGCCACCGGTGCTGGGTTACCTGTGTGTGGGGCTGCTGGTCGGGCCGAGCGCATTCGACTGGGTGAACGAAAGTGAGCACCTGCCTGACGTGGCTGAACTGGGCGTGGTGTTCCTGTTGTTTTCGCTCGGGCTGGAATTCTCCCTGTCGAAGATGATTGCGTTGCGCCAAGTGGTGTTCCGGCTCGGCAGTCAGCAGGTGCTGATCAGTACGGCGCTGCTCGGTTCACTGCTGATGTTGCTGGGCATGCCGTTGACGCCCGCACTGTTGCTCGGTGCCGGGCTGTCATTGTCTTCCACGGCGATTGTCACCAAAGAACTCGGCAGCCTCGGCGAAGTGTTCAGCAGCCACGGTCAGAACGCGATCGGCGTGCTGCTGTTTCAGGACGTGGTCGCGGTGTTGCTGCTGACGCTGGTGCCGGTGTTCGCCGGGAGCAGCACGCAGGCCTGGTATTGGGCGCTGCCGCTGACGCTGGCGAAAACCGTGGTGTTGTTTGTCGGCCTGCTGCTCGCCAGCCGCTGGTTGCTGCCACGGCTGTTCCATGAGGTGGCGGCTTCGCGCTCGGCGGAATTGTTCGTGCTGCTGGCGCTGGTGATTGTGCTGCTGACGGCGTGGCTGACGCACTTGCTCGGTTTGTCCCCTGCCCTCGGCGCGTTTCTCGCCGGCATGTTGCTCGGCGAAAGCCACTACCGGCATCAGATCGAAGCCGATATCCGGCCGTTCCGCGACATTCTGCTCGGGGTGTTTTTCGTCAGCATCGGCATGCTGATCGACCTGCAGTTGTTTGTCAGTGACGGCGTGCTGATTCTCGGGCTTACCGTCGGTTTGATGGTGATCAAAGGCATCGTCGTCGCGCTGCTGGTGAAGTGGCGCGGCAGTGACAGCGAAACCGCGTGGCGCAGCGGTCTGGCCTTGGCTCAGGGCGGCGAGTTCTGCTTCGCGCTGATGGCGCAGATGCAACAAAACAGCCTGCTGCCGGCAAGGCTCGGCGCCTTGCTACTGGCGGCGACATTCTGCTCGATGTTGCTGACGCCGCTGTTGTTGCGCGCGGCGCCACGCATCGCTGCTGCCCTGCATCGCAAGCCCAATGAGGAAGCACAGATCGAAGAGATCAGCGCACTCAACGCCGACCTCGACCAGCACGTAGTGATCTGTGGTTATGGTCGTGTTGGCCAATCCATTGGCCGCTTCATGCGCAACGCCAGGCAAGCCTATATCGCGCTGGACAACGATCCGGTGCGTGTTCAAGAAGCCGCCTCTGGCGAGAGTGACGTGCATTACGGCGACTCCGCGCGCGGCGATCTGCTCACCGCCGTCGGTTTGTTGCGCGCCCGCCTACTGGTGATCGCCGTCGATCAAAGCGATGTCGCCCTGCGCATCCTCAAGGAAGCGCGGCGACTCAACACGCACATACCGATTCTGGTGCGCACCCGCGACGACAGCCAATGGAGCGAACTGAAAGCCGCCGGGGCCAGCGAAGTGGTGCCGGAATTACTGGAATCGAGCCTGATGCTCGCCTCGCATGCGTTGATCATGCTCGGCCTGCCGGCGCATCAGGTGCAGGAGCAAGTCGATCAGGTGCGCATCGACCGCTATCGCCTCCTGCACGGCTTTTATCCCGGAGCCGACGATGAAGAAACTTAGTCCTGACTCACCGCGCCGATCTTGTGCAGCGACAGATCGGCGCCGTAATACTCTTGTTCCTGACTGAGGCGCAGCCCATGCAGCGCCTTGATCGCGCCGTACACGACGAAGCCACCGATCAGCGCCACCGCGACGCCGAGCGCGCTGCCGAGCAACTGGCTGATCAGGCTGACGCCGCCCAGGCCACCGAGCGCGCTCTGGCCGAAGATGCCGCAGGCGATCCCGCCCCACACGCCGCACAAACCGTGCAAGGGCCACACACCCAGCACATCATCGATGCGCCATTTCACTTGCGCGGCGGTGAAGCACCAGACAAACAGTGCGCCAGCAATCGCGCCGGTGACCAACGCGCCCACCGGGTGCATCAAGTCCGAACCGGCGCAGATCGCCACCAGCCCGGCCAACGGGCCGTTGTGCAGGAAGCCCGGGTCGTTACGCCCGACGATCAATGCCGCCATGGTGCCGCCGACCATCGCCATCAACGAGTTGACCGCGACCAGGCCGCTGACACCTTGCAACGTCTGTGCGCTCATCACGTTGAAGCCGAACCAGCCGACAATCAAAATCCACGAGCCCAGCGCCAGAAACGGAATGCTCGACGGCGCGAAAGCCACCAATCGTCCATCGCGATAACGCCCGTTGCGCGGGCCGAGCAGCAGCACCGCCGCCAGCGCCAGCCAGCCGCCCATGGCGTGCACCACCACGGAACCGGCGAAGTCATGGAACGGCGCGCCGAACTGCGCCGCCAACCAGGCTTGCAGGCCATAGTTGCCGTTCCAGATCATTCCTTCAAAAAACGGATAAATAAACGCCACGATCAGCGCCGTCGCACACAACTGCGGAACGAAGCGCGCACGCTCGGCGATGCCCCCGGAAATAATGGCCGGGATCGCCGCCGCGAACGTCAGCAGGAAGAAGAACTTCACCAAGCCATAACCGTGATCGGCGTTCAGCACCGCCGCCGGTTGCATGAAGGTCACACCGTAGGAGATCCAATAGCCTATAAAGAAATAGGCCAGGGTCGAGACAGCGAAATCGCTGAGGATTTTCGACAGGGCGTTGACCTGGTTTTTCTGCCGGACCGTACCGACTTCCAGAAAGGCGAAACCGGCGTGCATCGCCAGCACCATCACCGCACCGATCAGAATGAACAACGTGTTGGAGCTGTGCACCAGGGTGTCCACAGCGCTTTGCAGATTTTCCATAAGCAGGCAGACCTAAAGGCGAAAAGGCACCAAAGCGGTTCGTGCGGGCATTTCATGCACCAAGTTGCGACCGCCGAGTCACTGAATCGAATGCCCAGTGAACTGCTTTGGCGCACGAGGTCGATGTCCTGACACGTACCGGGATTATTTGAGTTAAGGTTTTCAAGCATGCACGCCCGGCAACAGCGCACAGCGGCCGGGCGACGCACCACGACACAGCAAAAGTTGTACCAGTCATTTGTACTGAACCTTCGCGCAAGGCTCATACTCGAACGCTTCAGACGCCACTTACGGAGATCCACCCATGGCCAGCATCAAGGCAAAGACTGCTCAAGAAATCCTCATGAACGACTTCCAGACTTTGGTCGCCGACACCGAACGGTTGCTCGAGCACACCGCCACCCTGGCCGGCGATCAGGCAGATGAACTGCGCGAGCAGATCCACGACAGCCTGCTGCGCGCGCGCGAAACCCTGAAGCTGACCGAAGAGACCGTTCGCGAACGCGGTCAGGCGGCCGTGACCGCCACTGAAGATTATGTGTCGGCCAATCCTTGGCAATCGGTCGGCATCGCTGCCGGTGTCGGTTTCCTGATCGGCCTGCTGGCCACTCGGCGCTGATTATGTCGATCGGTGAATCCGGCCCGACTGCGGGCACCGCCTCCTCCACGCGGCGCCTGGGCGCCGCTGTTCTGGGTTTGCTGCACAGCCATGTCGAATTGTTCGGCATCGAATTGCAGGAGCAGAAATCCCGTACGGTCAGCCTGTTGCTGTTCGCAGGCCTGGCCTTGGTCTTTGCCCTGTTGTTGCTGGTGGGCTTATCGACTTTGGTGATGATCATCTTCTGGGACACCTATCGCCTTGCCGCGATCATTGGCCTTTGTGTGTTCTATACCTTGGCCTCGATCTTCTGCGGGCTGCGCCTCAAGGCAGCAATTTTCGATGAGTCCTCACCCTTCCACGGCACGCTCGAAGAGCTGGCCAACGACCGGGAGCGCCTGTTGCCATGAGCCTGCCTCAACTTCCACACAACGGTTCGCGCCGGGAAATGCGCAAGGCATTGATCCGTCTGCGCATGGAAATGCACCGTCAGGAAATCCGCCACGAAACCGCGCAAGTGCTGCAACCGTTGCAGCGCATGCGCGGGATGTCGCAGAACCTGCAGGGCGGCTTCGGCATAAAGCACGCGCCGCTGTGGGGCGTGGCCGCGGTGACGCTGCTGGGGTTCATCACGGGCAAAGGCGCGAAAAGCGGCGGCGCCGGTGGTCTGACCCGGCTGATCCGCCTCGGCACCAGCCTGGGACCATTGATCAAACTGGTCATGCAGAACTCGGGCAAGCGTTGAGCTGACGCATCTGGCTACATTCTTGCAATACCGACGGGATGAACCTCTTATCCAGAGGTTCAATCCTGCCTGCCTACCCGGTCGACAGGGTTCAACCAGAACAAGAACGACTAAGGAGGCCCCGTGATCGACGGGCAACCGCTCGCCTGCTTTCAGCCTTTCATCGACACCGCCACCGGACGCATCGCAGGCGTTGAAGCATTGGGTCGCCTGCGTCAGGCTGATGGTCAACTGAATTCTGTCGGGCCGCTTTTCGCCGACCCGCGCACGCCGGCCGTCGCCTTGCGCCGCCTCGACCGGCAAATCCGTGACAACGCCTTGAGCCGTCTGCATGAAGCGCCGGCCGACTGGTTCCTCAGTCTTAACATGTCGCCACGCTGGATCAGTCGTCTGCGTCCCGATCAAGCCCTGCCGAGCCTCAAGCAACTGGCCCGGCACGGTGTCGATGCGCAGCGCATCGTTTTCGAAATCACCGAACTGGGCGGCAATGATCAGCGCCTGGCCGAAGTGGTCGCGCGTTATCGTCAGGCGGGAGCGAGAATCGCGATTGATGATTTTGGCGCCGGCTATTCGCAGCTTGATCGCGTGCTGGCGCTGCAGCCGGATATCCTCAAACTCGATATGCGCCTGTTCCAGGCTGCCGCGTTGGGCGGGCCCAGTAGTGACGTGGTCAAAGCGCTTGCGCAGATGGCCGAGAAGACCGGCTGCTGGATCATTGCCGAAGGTGTCGAGACCGAAGCACAACTGAATTTTGCGTTGGAGTGCGGTTCACGTTATGTGCAGGGTTTTCTGTTCGCACGCGCCCAGCAAGATTTCTTCGCCGCCGATGCTTTCGTCCAACGCTTCGCTGAGCTGCGCCAACGTTATGTCCGGCAAAAACTCACCGAACGCGGGCGACTGATGCAGATGCGCCAGCAACTTGGCGAGCTGATGGCGATTCTGCAAGCCTGGGCTCAGGCCCGCGCCCCCTTGAGTGCATTGCCGCAACTGGATGCGTTTCCATGGCTGCTGCGTTTTTATCAATGCGACCGGCACGGCACGCAACTGACGCCGAACCTGGAATGGCGGCAGAACGGCTGGGTCGCTGACAACCGTTATCTGGGGCACAACTGGTCGTGGCGCCCGTACTTCTATCATCTGCTCGCCGAAGGCTGGGAAGAACGCCGCCTGACGCTATCGAACACCTACCGCGATGCCACCAGCAATCAGTATTGCCTCACGGCCGGACAGTTTTTCGATAATGGTGAACGGTTACTGCTGATCGATATTGATGCGGCCGGCCTGTAGTTCCGCTTGCAGGTGCAGGGCTGAACCGGGAAGCTAGGGCATCAGTCACCAGACGGAGAGAATCAGCCTTGGATTGGCAGACCCTGCTCAACCGCGAACGCCTCGGAAAGCCACTGCACAGCCCGCAAGAACTCGGCCGCAGCCCTTTTCACAAAGACCATGACCGCATCATTTTTTCCGGTGCGTTTCGGCGCCTGGGACGCAAGACCCAAGTGCACCCGGTCACCAGCAACGATCACATCCACACGCGCCTGACCCACTCACTGGAAGTCAGTTGCGTCGGCCGTTCGCTGGGCATGCGCGTCGGTGAAACCCTGCGCAGCGCCCTGCCCGAATGGTGCGATCCGGCCGATCTGGGCATGGTCGTGCAATCGGCTTGCCTGGCCCACGACATCGGCAATCCGCCTTTCGGCCATTCCGGCGAAGACGCGATCCGCCATTGGTTTCAACAGGCTGCCGGGCGCGGCTGGCTGGACGGCATGAGCGAAGCCGAGCGCGGCGATTTTCTTAATTTCGAAGGCAACGCTCAGGGATTCCGCGTACTCACGCAACTGGAGTATCACCAGTTCGACGGCGGTACGCGACTGACCTACGCCACCCTCGGCACTTACCTCAAGTACCCGTGGACCGCGCGCCACGCCGACTCCCTCGGCTACAAGAAACACAAGTTCGGCTGCTATCAGAGCGAACTGCCGTTGCTTGAGCAGATCGCCCACAAACTCGGCCTGCCGCAAATCGAAGACCAGCGCTGGGCGCGCCATCCGCTGGTGTACCTGATGGAGGCGGCTGACGACATCTGCTATGCACTGATCGACCTCGAAGACGGCCTCGAAATGGAGTTGCTGGAATACGCCGAAGTCGAATCGCTGCTGCTCGGCCTGGTGGGCGACGATCTGCCGGAAACCTACCGCCAGCTCGGCCCTCAGGATTCACGGCGGCGCAAACTGGCGATTCTGCGCGGCAAGGCCATCGAGCACCTGACCAACGCGGCGGCGCGCGCCTTTGTCGAACAGCAGGATGCCTTGCTCGCCGGCACGCTGCACGGCGATCTGGTGGAGCACATGCATGGCCCGGCCAAGCGTTGTGTATTGAACGCCAAGGACATCGCCCGCAAGAAGATCTTTCAGGACAAGCGCAAAACCCTGCACGAAATCGGCGCTTACACGACGCTGGAAATTCTGCTCAATTCGTTCTGTGGTGCCGCGCTGGAACAACACAATGGGCGTACGCCGTCGTTCAAAAGCCGGCGCATCCTCGATTTGCTGGGCAATAACGCCCCTGATCCACAGGGTTCGTTACACGCCTCGTTTCTGCGCATGATCGACTTTATCGCCGGCATGACCGACAGCTATGCCAGCGACATGGCGCTGGAAATGACCGGACGTTCCAGTCATTGACCTCTGGCACTCAACCGGCCTTGTGGCCGGTTGGGTGAACAAATAAAAAGCGCCTGTAGCAATAACATTAAACACACTTCACAGGCGCATCGAAGTCAAACTCTCGCAACGACGCCAATCCTCAAAAACAATTAAAAAAACCTGCACTTCCTTACATCAGACCTAATCGCCCGTAGTCCTCTTCCTCATTAATTGTAGGAATAATCCGATAACGCACCTTGAGCCATACCCACTCATACGAGCGCTCATACATCTGAGCTAAGGTGCGCGCTTTATTCGTGCTTGTATGGGATTTGATTATGAACTCCGTTTTTATTGTCGACGATCACCCGGTCATCCGTCTTGCTGTTCGAATGCTGCTGGAACATGAAGGCTACAAGGTCGTTGGCGAAACCGATAATGGGGTCGATGCCATGCAAATGGTGCGCGAATGCCTGCCCGACCTGATCATTCTCGACATCAGCATTCCCAAGCTCGATGGCCTCGAAGTCCTCGCCCGGTTCAACGCCATGGGTTCTTCGTTGAAAACCCTGGTTCTCACTGCGCAATGCCCAACCCTGTTCGGCATTCGTTGCATGCAGTCCGGTGCATCGGGGTATGTCTGTAAACAAGAGGACTTGAGTGAACTGGTCAGTGCAATCAAGGCAGTACTTTCCGGTTACAACTATTTCCCCAGCCAGGCTTTGAATCCGGTTCGTCCTGATGACATCCGCTACGCCGAACTCGAACTGTTCAAATCCGTCAATGACCGTGAACTTATGGTATTGCAGTTATTTGCCCAGGGGCGTACCAACAAGGAAATCGCCAAGGGCATGTTTCTGAGTAACAAGACCGTCAGCACCTACAAGAAACGCTTGATGCAAAAACTCAAAGCCAAATCCCTTGTAGAACTTATCGAGATGGCCAAACGTAACGCACTCGTGTGAGAGCCAGCATGCCCAGTCGTTTAACGCGCTATTTGATTGCCTTGAGTGCCGGTCTGTTGTTGAGCACCAGCGCCTTCGCCGTATTTACCACGTCGCCGCACTATGCGTTGCTCAGTCGCTCGGCAAGCGAACCCGTATCGGTGCCGCTGGAACCGTCGCAACACCAATGGCTGCAAACTCGTCGCGAACTGATACTGGGCACCTCCGCCCCCGATTACCCGCCCTTTGACATGACCGTCAGCGGCCGTGATTACGAGGGGCTGACCGCCGACTACGCGGGATTGCTGAGCAACGCCACCGGGCTGCCGATCCGCATTCAGCGCTTCCCCTCGCGGGACGCGGCGATTCGTGCGCTGGTCGACGGGCAAGTGGACATGCTCGGTACCGCCAACGGTTTCGAGGCCGGCAACGCCAACCTCGCACTGTCCGAACCCTATGCCATTGATCAACCTGTGCTCGTCACCCGCGAAGGCGAAACCCGCTCACTGAGCGAAGGCCTGGCAGGTCTGCGCCTGAGCATGGTCTATCACTACCTGCCGCTGGCCGAGGTCAAGGCGCTGTATCCCAAGGCGCTGATCACCTGCTACCCGTCCTACCAGAATGCGCTCAACGCCGTCGCGTTCGATCAGGCCGATGTGTTTCTCGGCGACACCCTCTCAACGCATTACATGATCAACAAGGGTTACCTGAACAACGTGCGCATGGCCAACTTCGGCAAGCAGGAAGCCCAAGGCTTCAGTTTCGCCGTACGCCGCAATAATCCGCAGTTGCTGGGCGTCATCAATTCCGTGCTCAAGGCGGTTCCGCGCAACGAACGCGAAAATATTGCCAAACGCTGGAGCGCCGGCAGCGACCTTTTGCTCACTGACCAGAAGTTGCAACTGAGTCAGCGCGAAGAGACCTGGATCAAACGCCATCCGGTGGTCAGCGTAGTGGTCAACGAGGCCTACGCGCCGCTGACATTCTTCGACAGCGACGGCAATTTTCGCGGCATCAGCGCCGACCTGCTCGAACTGATCCGCCTGCGCACCGGCCTGCGTTTCGAGGTCCGCCGTAGCCGCAACGATGCCGAGATGGTCAAACAGATCGACAACCATCAGGCCGACCTGATTGCCGCGCTGCTGCCAACCGCCGAGCGCGAAGAAACCCTGAATTTCAGTCGCCCCTACCTGGAAAACTCCTACGTTTTGCTGACCCGTAAAAGCGCCGACAGCCCCACCAATCTGGGTCAGCTCAAAGGCAAGCAACTGGCGATCGCGCAAGGCAATCCGATGGTCGAATACTTGCGCCGGGACTTTCCGCGCATTCACCTGATCGAAACGGCAGACACCTTCAGCGCGGTCTCGCTATTGGCCGAGGGTCATGTCGACGGCGCGGTGAACTCGCTGGTGATCGCCAATTACTTCATCTCGTCGCGCATTTTCGAACGCGCACTGCAAATCACCACCACCATCGGTACCGGTCAGGCAGCCTTTTCGCTGGCCACAGCGCGCGACAATACCGAGCTGGGCTCGATCATCAACAAAGCCTTGCTGAGCATCGCGCCTGAAGAACTCGGGGTGATCAACGGGCGTTGGCGCGGGTATGCAACCGCCTCGCAGAACACCTGGCGCAACTATCAGCGCCTGTTCTACCAAGTGATCATCGGCGCCTGCCTGCTCTTGCTGCTGTTGCTGGCCTGGAATGCCTACATGCGTCGGCAGATCAAACAGCGTCAGGCAGCTGAACGCGCGCTCAACGATCAATACGAATTCATGCGCTCACTGGTCAACGGCACACCGCATCCGATCTACGTTCGCGATCGCCAGGGCCTGCTGCAGAGCTGCAATGACAGCTACCTTGAAGCCTTCAATGCCAGACGCGAAGACGTCATCGGCAAAAGCGTGATGAATGGCTCTCTGAGCAACGCCTTCGAAGCGCAGGCGTTTCAGGCGGATTACCAGCGCGTGGTGGCCGAGGGCATTCCGCTGGTGCTCGACCGACCGCTGCACATCGGTAACCGGCGCCTGACGATCTATCACTGGATCCTGCCGTATCGCGACTCCAGCGGTGACGTACAAGGCATCATCGGCGGCTGGATCGACATCAGCGAACGCCGCCAATTGTTTGAAGAGCTGCGCACGGCCAAGGAACATGCGGATGATGCCAACCGTGCCAAGAGCACTTTTCTGGCGACGATGAGCCATGAGATCCGCACACCGATGAATGCCGTGATCGGCATGCTCGAGCTGACGCTCAAGCGCATGGATCAACAGCACCCGGACCGTTCTTCGATCGACACCGCCTACCACTCGGCCAAAGACCTGCTGGGCCTGATCGGCGACATTCTGGACATCGCGCGAATCGAGTCAGGACGCCTGAGCCTGTGCCCGGAGCGGGTCAATCTGGTGGAGACGGTGGCGTCTGTCACGCGAATCTTCGACGGCCTCGCCCGGCAGAAAAGCCTCTCACTGCACCTGGCCGTCAATCCGCCGGAGCTGGCGGTGGACATACATCTGGACCCTTTGCGTTTCAAGCAGGTGCTGTCGAATCTGATCAGCAACGCGATCAAGTTTACCGAGCTGGGGCAGATCAGAATCACCCTGGACCTGATGACCACCGACGACCCGGCACGCTCGCTCATGCAACTGAGCGTTCAGGACAGTGGCGTCGGCATCAGCGCCGAAGACCAACAGCGCCTGTTCGAACCCTTTGCCCAGGCGGAGAACAGCGGGCCACAAAGCCGCAGCGGCGCCGGCCTGGGCCTGGTGATCAGTCGCAACCTGTGCGAGATGATGGGTGGCAAGCTGCAACTGAGCAGCCATCCCGGCATCGGCACTCAAGTGTCTGTTTCGTTGCCACTGGAAACCTTGCCGGCCGAAGTCAGCACGCGAAAGACCGAGCCTGCCATCAAGACTTCGCTGACGCCGCTGAATGTCCTGGTGGTCGACGATCACCCGGCCAATCGCCTGTTGATGTGCCAGCAACTGGAGTTCCTCGGCCACCGCTTCAGTGTCGCCGAGAATGGCAGCAGCGGACTCGACCTGTGGAGGGATGGCCAATTTGATCTGGTGATCGTCGACTGCAACATGCCGTTGATGAACGGTTATGAACTGACTCGCGCAATTCGCCAGCATGAGCTGCAGAACCGCCGCACGCCCTGCGTGGTGCTGGGCTTCACGGCCAACGCGCAACCCGAAGAAATACAACGCTGCAAACAAGCAGGCATGGACGACTGCCTGTTCAAACCCTTGAGCCTGAGCCAATTGAGCCAATGGGTCGACAACGTCACGCCTGCAACGGCGTCAGCCGTGTTCAACCTGCAAAGCCTGAATATGCTGACCGGCGGCAACCCCGAGCAGAGCCGACGACTGCTGGCCGAACTGTTGAAAAGCAGCCGCCTGGATCGGGAGGAGCTGCTCGCGCTGTCGCCACACAATGATTGCCAGGCGTTAGCCTTGGTCGCGCACAAGATCAAGGGCGCTGCGCGCATCGCTCAAGCCTCGCGCGTGATCGAAAGTTGCGAAGCCCTTGAGCAAGCCTGTACGCAAGCGTTGGCCAAAGACGAGATCGCCCGACGGTGTGCGGCCAGCAACCGAGTGATGCTCGAACTGGAGCACGCCTTGCAGCAACAATTGGCATTGACCGACCAAGGCAGAATGACTTTGCCTTAACTATGCTTGGGCGCTGAGCAGTGAGTAAACATCATGGAGACGTCGAAATGCCCAGCCCACTGCGCCCGGAACGACACCCGGAACAACGCCGTTTCCCTCTGCATGTGCACATCAGCGTCATGTTCACCTTTCTGTTGTTGCTCACTGGGGTGATCCTCGGCCTGTTCAATTACCGGCAGACCACGCAGATCATCCTGTCGAGCAGCGAAAAGCTGTTCAACCGTATCGAACAGGATGTGCGGGTCGACCTGCACGCCACCTATCAACCGATCCGCCACCTGTTGAGCCTGCTGGCGGACAATCCGGCCACTCAGGCGCTGCACCTTGAGCAGCGCCTGCCGTTGCTCAAGCCGTTCAGCCAGTCGCTCACCGACAACCCCGACCTTGCCTCGCTGTACCTGGGTTATGCCAATGGCGATTTCTTCATGGTGCGCCCACTGCGCTCCGCCGCGCTGAAGACCCTGCTCAAGGCACCGGATGCAGCGGCTTATCAGGTCTGGAGCATCGAGCATGGCGCCGACGGCGAGGCGCACTCGCAATCGCTGTTCTTCGATCAGTCTCTGACCGCCCTCAGCCGTCTCGACAACCCCGGCGACACCTACGACCCACGCGGTCGCGCCTGGTTTACAAGTGCGCGCCAGCAAGCCGAGCAGATCACCACCGAACCCTACGTGTTTTTCTCGACTCACAACGTTGGCACCACCCTCGCCCGGCGCAGCGGCGAAAACGCCGTTATCGCCGCCGACCTGACACTTGAAGCACTGTCCGCCACCCTGACCAAACACGTGGTGACGCCGGCCACCGAAATCGCCCTGTTCGATGCTGATGGCAATGCCGTCGCCTACCCCGACAGCAGCCGATTGATTGTCGATGACCGTACCGCGCGGCTGGCCAAAGTGACTGACCTGAGCCCGAGCCTGCACGCGCTGTTGTCCGGCGCCCAGCAGGGCCGTCGTCTGCAGGCCGACGGTCGGCAATGGATCGTCGCCCGCAGCAGCATGCAGGAAGGCGGGCCGAAGGGCTTGCAACTGGCGCTGTTGGTGCCGGAAGACGAATTGCTGGTCGATGCTTACCGCATGCGCTGGCAAGGTGCGCTGATAACGCTGGCGACCTTGTTGCTGTGCCTGCCTCTGGGCTGGCTGATTTCACGGCTGCTGGTCAAACCCCTGCGCGCGCTGGTGAAAGAGGCCGACGCGATCCGCAGTTTCGATTTCAACTTTCCACTGGCGCGGCGTTCGCCAGTGCTTGAAGTCGATCAGTTGAGTGTGTCGATGGCGCGAATGAAAGACACCCTGGCCAGTTTCTTCCGCATTACCGACAGCCTGTGCGCCGAGACCCGCTTCGCGCCGTTGCTGCAACGGGTGCTGTTCGAAACCGTGCAGATCGCCCAGGCCCAGGCCGGGCTGATCTATTTGCGCGAAAGTGACGGCAATCGCATGGAGCCTTACGGGCTGGTGATTGACGGTACTGAGCAAACGCTTGAACCCTTCGACATTGCGGGCCGAGACCTGCAAGCGCCTGAGGGCCCGGCGTGGTTTCAGCAACTGGCCAGCGCCGACAATGTCGTGAGTAACCTGGGGTTCGAGCAGGCTGATGATCTGCAGAAAGTCCTGCTGGCGATGTCGTCGCCGCGCGTGCACCTGATCGGTATCCGCCTGCGTAATCGACACAACGAAACCATCGGCCTGTTGGTCCTGCTGGTGAACGACAGCGGCAACGCGGCCGATCTGGAAAAACTGCTGCCTGACCGTATCGCCTTTTTGCAAGCGGTGTCCGGCGCCGCGGCCGTCAGCATTGAAAGTCAGCGCTTGCAGGCCAAACAGAAACAGTTACTGGATGCGTTCATTCAATTGCTCGCCGGCGCCATCGACGCCAAAAGCCCCTACACCGGCGGACATTGCCAGCGAGTACCGGAACTGACGCTGATGCTTGCCCAAGCCGCTGCTGCCAGTCAGGCACCTGCGTTCAAGGCTTACCAGCCCAGTGAGGATGAATGGGAGGCGCTGCATATCGCCGCGTGGCTGCACGATTGCGGCAAGGTCACGACGCCGGAGTACGTGGTCGACAAAGCCACCAAACTGGAAACCATCAACGACCGCATCCATGAAATCCGCACCCGTTTCGAAGTCCTCAAGCGCGATGCCTGGATCAGCTATTGGCAAGCGCTGGCCAACGGCGGTGACGAGGCGCAACTGAGCGAACGGCGCGACGCCACGCTGACGGCACTGGACGAAGACTTCGCGTTTGTTGCGCGCTGCAATCTGGGCAGCGAGGCGATGGCCGAAGCCGATCTACTGCGACTCAATAAGCTGGCCCAACGCACCTGGATGCGTACCCTGGACGACCGTCTGGGTGTGTCATGGGAGGAAAACCGTCGTCAGGCACACACGCCGGCACCGACGTTGCCGGTCCGCGAAAACCTCCTGACGGACAAGCCCGAGCACCTGCTCGAACGCGATCCCGGCGAGGTGATTCCCGAAGACAATCCATGGGGTTTCAAACTGGATGTGCCGCGCTATAAATACAATCGTGGCGAGCTGTATAACCTGAGCATCAGTCGCGGCACGCTGACGCGCGAAGAACGCTACATCATCAATCACCACATGGTGCAGACGATCCTGATGCTCAGCCATTTGCCCTTCCCCGGGCACCTGGACAGCGTCGCCGAAATCGCCGGCGGTCATCACGAAAAAATGGACGGCAGCGGTTATCCAAAACGCTTGAAGCGCGAAGAGATGAGCCTGCCGGCGCGGATGATGGCGATTGCCGATATTTTCGAAGCGCTGACGGCGGCGGACCGGCCGTACAAGAAGGCCAAGTCCTTGAGCGAAGCGTTGAACATCATGGCGACGATGAGCCATGAGGCGCACATCGATGCCGAGCTGTTCGGGCTGTTCATCAACGAAGGCGTGTACCTGCAATACGCCACGCGCTTTCTCGATCCACAGCAGATCGATGCGGTGGAGCCGGCCGGCCTGCTACGCAAGGCTGGCCTTTCAAGGTGATCAGCAGTCGGTCAGGCGCAGGAAGATTGCGGCCAGTTGCTCGATACCGGCTTGGTCGTCGGCGCCGAAACGCGCCAGCTTCGGGCTGTCGAGGTCGAGTACACCGATCAGCCGACCGTCCTTGACCAGTGGCACCACCAGCTCGCTGTTCGACGCGCTGTCGCAGGCGATATGGCCGGCAAACGCGTGAACGTCTTCAACCCGTTGCGTTTGCAGGGTTGCAGCAGCAGCGCCACACACCCCACGACCGAACGGAATGCGCACACAGGCGATCTGCCCCTGAAACGGGCCGAGCACCAGTTCTTCATTGCGGTTGAGGTAGAAACCGGCCCAGTTCAGGTCATCGAGCTGGTTGAACAGGAACGCCGAAAACTGCGCGGCGTTGGCGATGAAATCGCGCTCGTCCGCCAGCAGCGATTCCAGTTGTGCGGCCAACATGCCATAGCCTTCGAGGCCCTGGCCGCTTTGTTGCAAATCAATCATGCCTTGTGCTCCAACAATTTCAGTCCCACCCAGTAACGGGCGAATTGGTACGCGCAACGTCCATTGCGATTGCCGCGGCCGGTGGCCCAACGCACGGCGAGGATGTCCAGCTCTTCGTCGCGCTGCCAGCTCAGGTTGGCTTTGGCAGCCAACTGGCCGATCCAGTGTTCAACAACGTCGAGGAAGTGTTCTTGAGTAAACGGGTAGAACGACAGCCACAGGCCAAAGCGATCCGACAGTGCGATTTTGTCTTCCACCGCTTCGCTGGGGTGCAATTCGCCGTCGACGCGTTTCCAGTTTTCGTTGTCGCTTTCCTTCTCCGGCACCAGGTGGCGGCGGTTCGAGGTGGCGTACAACAAGACGTTGTCCGGTGCCTGTTCCAGCGAGCCATCAAGCACGCTTTTCAATACGCGGTAATCGCCTTCGCCGGATTCAAACGACAGGTCATCGCAGAACAACACAAAGCGCTGCGGCAATTTGCCGATCTGCTCGACCACTCGCGGCAAGTCTGCCAGGTGATCGCGCTCGATCTCGATCAGGCGCAGGCCCGCCGCAGCGTGCTCGGCCAGCAGTGCGCGCACCAGCGAGGACTTCCCGGTGCCGCGCGAGCCCCACAGCAAGGCGTGGTTGGCCGGCATGCCGTCAAGGAATTGCTGGGTATTGCGGCCCAGTTGTTCGAGCTGACGGTCGACGCCGATCAGGTCGGACAGGCGCATGTCGAGGCTGACTTCCAGCGGCAGCAGATAACCGCTGCGGCCGTCACGCTGCCAGCGTGCGGCCAGGCAAGTGCCCCAGTCGATCACCGGACGGGGTGCCGGCAACAACGGTTCGATCCGCGCCAGGACCGACTCGGCGCGTTCAAGAAAAGCATTCAATCGGGAATCCACGTCTTCTCCTCGGGCACGTTCACAGTGATGATGGCGATCCAGCGACGTCACACAGACTTCAATCCACCGCCTCAGGCCTTGTTACAAGGCGATTCGGGAACCTCGGTAGCCCTACATGATCGACTATGCTTGAGCAGCGAAAGGAAACGGAAGTGGTTCAACACCCCATGGATATCAAATTCACCCACCGGCTGTCATACAAGCAAGCCAAGCTCACTGTGCTGGTCGGGTTCATTCTGGGCACGCTGCTCAGCCTGCTGCAAATCGGCATCGATTATGCCAGCGAAGACGCCTCCATCAACCGTGAAATCCTGTCTTTGCTGGAAATCAGCCACAATCCGGCGTCACGCATCGCCTACAACATCGACGCTGAACTGGCGCAGGAGCTCACGCTCGGCCTGCTGCGCTCACCGGCGATCATCTCCGCGCAACTGACCGACAACAACAATACCGTGCTGGCCAGCGTCAAACGCCCGGAATTGCAAAGCGGCTATCGGGTGATCAGCGATTTTCTGTTCGGCGCCAAGCGCCAGTTCGAGGACCGCCTCTATCTCGATCACTTGCCTGCCGAATCACTGGGTGTCTTGAGCCTGGAAGTCGACACGTATGCTTTCGGCAGTCGCTTTTTGCGCCGTGCGGAAATCACCCTGCTCAACGGTTTTGCCCGCAGCCTGATCCTCACCGGCATTCTGCTCGCGTTGTTCTATGTGATGCTGACCAAGCCGCTGGTGCGGGTGATCCGCGAGCTCAGCGGGCGCGACCCGCGCAGTGCCGAGCCGACCACGCTGGAATGCCCGGGCGGGCACGCCAACGACGAGATTGGCGTGCTGGTCAAGGTCGCCAATCAACAGTTCGAAAACATTGCCACGGAAATCCAGCAGCGGCGCAACGCCGAAAACCGTCTGACCGACTATCTCGGCCAACTGGAAAACATCGTGTCCTCGCGGACCGCCGAACTGAAAGCCATCAATGCCCGGCTCAGCCAGTCCAATCAGGAACTGGAAGTCGCGCGTAGCACCGCGCTCGACATGGCCGAAGCGCGTTCGGCGTTTCTGGCCAACATGAGCCATGAGATCCGTACGCCGCTCAACGGCTTGCTGGGGATGATCGCGCTGTCGCTGGATGGCCCGTTGAATGCCGAGCAGCAGCAACAACTGTCGATTGCCCATGACTCGGGCAAAGTGCTGGTGGAGTTGCTCAACGATATTCTCGACCTGTCGAAATTCGACGCCGGGCAACTGGAGCTTGAGCACATTCCATTCGATCTTGGCTCACTGGTCGAGGACACCGCCAATCTGCTGTCGCAGAACGCGGCGCCGAGTGTCGAACTGACCTGCCTGGTCGATCCGCAATTTCCTGCGCTGGTGCTGGGCGATCCGACCCGGGTGCGGCAGATCGTCAGCAACCTGCTGTCCAACGCGTTGAAATTCACCCGTTTCGGGCGAGTCGACGTGCGTTTGTCAGCGATCAAGGACGGCGTGCGCATCGAAGTCTGCGACACCGGGATCGGCATCGCGCAGGACGCCCAGGTGAAAATCTTCCAGCCGTTCACTCAGGCCGGCGCCGGCATTACCCGTCAGTACGGTGGCACCGGGTTGGGTCTGGCGCTGACCTATAACCTCTGCGAAGCCATGCAGGGGCGGCTGACGATCAGTTCCGAAGCGGGTTTCGGCAGCCAGTTTTGCGCCGAACTGCCGCTGCCCTGCCACACGCGCGCCGTCGCGCCGGCACCGCTGCACGGCAAAGTCCTCGCGATCACTGCGGGCAGCAGTGGCCTGGCCGAGCTACTCAAGAGCTTGTTGCCGGCGTGGGGGCTGGAATATGAGCAGCGCACGATTGACGACTCGCTGCTCGGCCTGAGCCCGGACGTGCTGATCACCGACTGCCCGGAATGCCTGTTCGGCCTGCGCCCGACCCTGAGCGCGCCGATTCTGCTGGTCACGGCCTACGGCAGCTTCCTGCCCAGCGAAGAAGCCGCAGCGCTCGCACCGTTGCAACAACAGGCGCGACCGCTGGCACGCAACGCGCTGTATCAGAACCTGCGCAGAACATTGCAACCGGACGTCACCACGATCAACGACGCGCGCCTTGAAACCTCGCCATCACTGCGACGCGGGCGGGTGCTGCTGGTCGAGGACAACCCGGTCAATCAACTGGTCGCCAAAGGCATGCTCGGCAAACTCGGCTGCGATGTCGTGGTTGCAGCCCACGGTGCCGAAGCGCTGGATCAACTGGAGTTTCACCCATTCGACCTGGTGCTGATGGACTGCAACATGCCGGTGATGGACGGCTACGAAGCCAGCCGGCAGATCCGCCAGAGCGGGCGCTGGCCGAATCTGCCGATTGTCGCGCTGACCGCCAACGCCATGTCCGAGGAGCGCGAGCGTTGCCGGGCCGCCGGCATGAGCGACTACCTGGCCAAACCGTTTCGCCGCGAAGAACTGGCGGCGCTGCTCGATCTGTGGATCCCGACTACGACAGCGCTTTGATTTGCCCCAGCAGATGATCGAGGCCGTCGCGCAAATCGTTGAGCCGATCCAGATCGACGCCGCTGTCACACAGCAATCGGGCCTTGAGCGGCCCGACCTGCTCGCGCAGTGCAAGCCCCGCCGATGTCAGGCTCAGATGCACTTCTCGCTCGTCACGCAGCGAGCGTTGACGCTGCACCAGTTGCAACTGTTGCAGCCGCTTGAGCAGCGGCGTCAGCGTGCCGGAATCCAGCGCCAGCCGCTCGCCCAAGGCCTTGACCGTCGGTTGCCCGGGCGCGCTGTCCTGCCATTCCCACAACACCAGCATCGCCAGGTATTGCGGATAGGTCAGGCCGAGTTGATCGAGCATCGGCTTGTAGGCACGAATTACCGCGCGGGAGGCGGCGTACAACTTGAAGCACAACTGGCTGTCGAGCTTCATTGAATCGACCGACAGGCTGTTCATTTGAGCAGGGCTTCGATCTCGCGACTCAGGTCCTGCGGCTTGGTGGTCGGGGCGAAGCGCTTGACCAACTGGCCGTCCTTGCCGATCAGGAACTTGGTGAAGTTCCACTTGATGCCCTGGGAGCCGAGCACGCCCGGTGCGCGTTTTTTCAGTTGCACAAACAGCGGATGCGCGTCGGCACCGTTGACGTCGATTTTCTTGAACAGCGGGAAGCTGACGCCGAAATTCAGCTCGCAGAATTCACTGATCGCGCCTTCGTTACCTGGTTCCTGCTTGCCGAACTGATTGCACGGAAAGCCCAGCACCATCAGGCCTTGATCCTTGTAGGTCTGCCACAGTTGTTCAAGACCTTTGTATTGCGGGGTGAAACCGCACTTGCTCGCGGTGTTGACGACCAGCACCGCTTTGCCGGCGAAGTCGGCCAGAGTCTTTTGCTCACCCTTGATGGTGGTGCACGGGATGTTCAGCAGGTTGTCGCTCATGGCGTGGTGCTCCGCGTAAAAATCGGGAAAAGCCAAACATAGCGAGCAATTAAATTGTGTGCAATTTAATTAATCAAATCCCCCCCCTGTAGGAGCTGCCGAAGGCTGCGATTTGTTGATCTTGTCTTAAAAACAACATCAACAGATCGCAGCCTTCGGCAGTTCCTACAGGGGATACCGGTTATTCGCGTGGTTCGAGGTTCAGGCACACCGAATTGATGCAATAACGCAGGCCGGTCGGCGGTGGGCCGTCCGGGAAGACGTGGCCCAGGTGCGCATTGCAGCGGGCGCACTTCACTTCCGTGCGGATCATGCCGTGGGTGGTGTCACGGATTTCGGTCATGGCGCTCTCGCCGATCGGCGCGTAGAAGCTCGGCCAGCCACAACCGGAGTCGAACTTGGTCGTGGAATCGAACAACGGTTCATTGCAGCAGATACAGTGATAGACACCGTCGGTTTTGGTGGCGTTGTATTTGCCGGAGAACGGTCGCTCGGTCGCACTGAGGCGGCAAACCTCGTATTGCTGCGGGTCGAGCATGGCTTTCCATTCTTCCAGGGTTTTTTCCAACTTTTCCATCATCACACCTCAGCGGCTGAAAAAGCCCGATCTGTACCTTTTCCACGGATCGGGCGGCACGTATGATTGCGCCTCGTCACGTGCCAGTCTGGCAGCCAGACCGGGCGCATTCAAACGGATTCTGGGCGCTGCGGCTCAAGACCTCCGCCTGTGGCAAGACACAGGAATCCCAGTACGGTTGTCCATCCGCCGTCTGGATCGTTCATTTTCGGGATCACATCGCCATGCAGTTCAGCAAATCGAACAAGCTCGCCAACGTCTGCTACGACATTCGCGGCCCGGTGCTCAAGCACGCCAAACGACTGGAAGAGGAAGGCCAGCGCATCCTCAAGCTGAATATCGGCAACCCGGCGCCGTTTGGTTTCGAGGCGCCGGAGGAAATTCTTCAGGACGTGATCCGCAACCTGCCGACCGCGCAAGGCTACAGCGACTCCAAAGGCCTGTTCAGCGCGCGCAAGGCGGTGATGCAGTACTACCAGCAGAAAAATGTCGAAGGTGTCGGCATCGAAGACATTTACCTGGGCAACGGCGTGTCCGAGCTGATCGTGATGTCGCTGCAGGCGCTGCTCAACAACGGCGACGAAGTACTGGTGCCAGCCCCGGATTATCCGTTGTGGACCGCAGCGGTAAGCCTGGCCGGTGGTAACGCCGTGCATTACCTGTGCGACGAAGGCGCCGACTGGTTCCCGGACCTGGCCGACATCAAGGCCAAGATCACTCCGAACACCAAAGCCATGGTGATCATCAACCCGAACAACCCGACCGGTGCGGTGTATTCGAAGGAAGTGCTGCTGGGCATGCTGGAAATCGCCCGCGCGCACAACCTGGTGGTGTTCTCGGATGAAATCTACGACAAGATTCTCTACGACGATGCCGTGCACATCTGCACCGCGTCGCTGGCGCCGGACCTGCTGTGCCTGACCTTCAACGGCCTGTCGAAGTCCTACCGCGTGGCGGGTTTCCGCTCCGGCTGGATCGCCATCTCCGGGCCGAAACACAATGCCCAGAGCTACATCGAAGGCATCGACATGCTGGCCAACATGCGCCTGTGCGCCAACGTGCCGAGCCAGCATGCGATCCAGACCGCACTCGGCGGCTACCAGAGCATCAATGACCTGGTACTGCCGCAGGGGCGTTTGCTGGAACAGCGCAACCGCACATGGGAATTGCTCAACGACATTCCAGGCGTCAGCTGCGTCAAGCCGATGGGCGCGCTGTATGCGTTCCCACGGATTGACCCGAAGGTCTGCCCGATCCACAACGACGAAAAATTCGTCCTCGACCTGCTGCTCTCCGAGAAGCTGCTGGTGGTGCAAGGCACCGCGTTCAACTGGCCGTGGCCGGATCACTTCCGCGTAGTCACCCTGCCGCGCGTCGATGACCTGGAAATGGCCATCGGCCGCATCGGCAACTTCCTCAAGTCGTACCGCCAGTAATTGGCCAGCAGTGCGCAACGGCCCGAACGTTGCGCACTGTCTGATTCAGCAACACATCTACCTCCCCCGCCCTCACCCGCCTTCTACACTTGCGATTCATACCGCCCACAAACGTCTGACGTAATGGCGGCGGGTCGCGGCTATCTGTCGTCCCTGTCCGTGTCAGCTGTGGGAAATCCACCGCGCAGCGCAGAATCCGCTGTAGGACACAGTTTGAAATAGTCACTCAGTTGAATAGCCCGGTGCAGCACCTTATATACCCCGCAGTACGCTACATCTTTAGCTTGAGGAGATTTCTACAACCATGATGCGCATCCTGCTGTTTTTGGCCACTAACCTGGCGGTCGTGCTGATAGCCAGCATCACCCTGAGCCTGTTCGGCTTCAACGGGTTCATGGCGGCCAACGGGATTGATCTCAATCTCAATCAGCTGCTGGTTTTCTGTGCGGTCTTTGGTTTCGCCGGTTCGTTGTTCTCGCTGTTCATCTCCAAGTGGATGGCGAAGATGAGCACCAGCACTCAGATCATCAGCCAGCCACGGACCCGGCATGAGCAATGGCTGTTGCAAACCGTTGAGCAACTGTCCCGCGAAGCCGGGATCAAGATGCCCGAAGTGGGTATTTTCCCGGCCTACGAGGCCAACGCCTTTGCGACCGGCTGGAACAAGAACGACGCGTTGGTCGCGGTCAGCCAGGGCCTGCTCGAGCGTTTCTCGCCCGATGAAGTGAAAGCCGTGCTGGCCCACGAAATCGGCCACGTCGCCAACGGTGACATGGTTACCCTGGCGCTGATCCAGGGTGTGGTGAACACCTTCGTGATGTTCTTCGCGCGAATCATCGGCAATTTTGTCGACAAGGTGATCTTCAAGAACGAAGAGGGTCAGGGCATTGCCTACTACGTGGCGACCATCTTCGCCGAACTGGTACTGGGCATACTGGCCAGTGCGATCGTCATGTGGTTCTCGCGCAAACGCGAATTCCGCGCTGACGAAGCCGGTGCCCGCCTGGCCGGCACCAGCGCAATGATCGGCGCACTGCAACGCCTGCGCGCTGAACAGGGTCTGCCGGTGCACATGCCCGACACCCTGAATGCGTTCGGCATCAACGGTGGCATCAAGCAGGGTTTCGCTCGCATGTTCATGAGCCACCCGCCGCTGGAAGCGCGTATCGATGCCCTGCGTCGCCGCGGTTGATCTGACGGCGGCAATATCACACAGCAGAAAAACAAAAATGCCCGTATCTCGCGATACGGGCATTTTTTTGTCTGAAGCTGCGGATCAACCAGCGATGGCGCGATCCACCGAGAGTTTGCCAGCGCCTTCGATCAGCACCGCAAGGCTGCCGCCGAGCAGGGCCAGGGCGAATTCGTAACCGTTGTTGGCCATGAACAGACCGTTACCGATGTGCACGGTGAAAATGGCCACCAGCGAAAGAAAGGTCAAACCCAATGCTGCCGGGCGAACCAGCAGGCCGATGATCAGCGCCAGACCGGCAAAGAACTCGGTACCGCCGGCCAGCGTGGCCATGACGTAACCCGGGTGCAGACCGATGCTGTCCATGTATTGCGCGGTCCCCGCCAGACCGTAACCACCGAACAGGCCGAAGAGTTTCTGCGAGCCGTGGGCGGCGAAGATCACGCCGACGGCGATGCGCAGAATGGTCAGACCGTAGCCGGCGCGGGTGAACAGAACCTTGTTGATCAGAGAGCTCATGGGGCATTCCTTGTTTTGCGAGAAGTGATGTGTGTTGGTTGGCCGCTATATTAATCAGTTATTTTCATGTTAAAAGCGCAAATATTCCGCCATAACAATCAGTTTATTTGATCATTTGCGTGAGACAACTTTCTGTCCCCGGGGCTCCAACGACTCTCGCTCCCGGTCGAACGCCAAATAGTATTTGTTCACGCTATTAACATAGCTGACGGCGCCCATTCCCACCTGCTCCATGGCGATGCGCTCGACCTGGAAAAACCATTGATTAGGGTTCAGCCCACGCCTGCGGGCTTCGGCGCGCATGCCCTGGACCCGCTCCGGCCCGATGTTGTACGCGGCCAGGGTGAAGGCCATGCGCTCGCGTTCATTGAGTTTGGGGCTGTTGAAGAACTTGCGCCGGATCATCGCCAGGTATTTGGCCCCGGCCTGCACATTCGCATCGAGATTCTGGATATTGTTGACGCCGACCCGCTGCGCCGCAGACGGAGTGATCTGCATCAGCCCGGTCGGGCCACTGCCGCTGCGCGCATTGGGTTGCAGCGCCGACTCCTTGAACGCCAGCGCCGCCAGGTTGAGCCAGTCCATGTTCTGTGCATCGGCATGTTTTTGCAGGGTCGGGCGCAGTTTTTCCAGACGCTGGCGGTCAGCCTTGGCCAAGGGATAGTGCACCTGATAGAGACGCCGATAGATGCGCAAAAACGCCGCATCTTCGTTGGAAGGCTTTTTGTAGCCGGTCAGGAAGCGGTCGATGCTTGCCCGCAGCATCGACGCATCGCGGCGCACAAACCAGTACTCCTCGCCCGGCTCGCTGATCATCACTTGTCGGTCAAATCGCAATTTCGGCAGGATCTTGCCCCAACGCTCGGCAATCGGTTGCTCGACGATGGTCAGGTGGAAAATACCGCCCTGCACCATCTCCAGGACATCCTCGACCGCCAGCGTCGGGTCGACCCATTCGATCTTGATCGGCGCCAGCTTGTGCAGCGCCAGCTTCTGGTTGATCTGACTGACCGCCTCCCCCGCCGCGCTGCCCGTTGGCAACGCAAGGGTCTTGCCGGCCAATTGTTCGACCTTGGTGTAACGGCGCTCGCCTTTGATGCCCACCAGTACCAACGGCACGTTGCTGGCAATCGGCTCACTGCTGGCCACGGCGAAACCCGCTTGCAGGTCGAGCAATTCACCCGGTGCAACCAGGTCGCCCTCGCCGCGTTGCAGCGCACCGAGCAGTTGATCCTTGGCTTTGGGAATGATCTTGAGGGTGATTTCCTGGCCATCGCGGGCGTGGCCATTGAGGTATTGCTCGAAGGCGCGCAGGCGATGGTATTCGACACCGATGGCCTGGCCCTGGACTTCGCCGGAGCTGTTGCGGCTCTGGTTGACCAGCACGCGCAGGACGCGGCTGCTGCGAATCTCCGAAAGATCACGGACCTTGGTGGCCGGTACTGCCTGCAGCGGCCCGGGCAGGCGCGCAACCGCCGTCATCGGCAGCAGCAACGATCCACACAACAGCAACAAAACCGAGGGACGAATCATCCACTCTCCGGAAAGAATACGGGGTGAGCCCACCGCTGAACGGCGTCAATCACCGACGAAAACAGAGCGCCTGAGCGCTGGCAAAGTGCGAGAGACTGGCACAGTGATGGCAGTTTTGCCAAACCGGGCTGCGTCGCGGCATCAAAAGACAGCTATAACTCGTTGTAGTTCTTGGCTTTTCTTATGAATCTACAGCTCTGGTATGCTTTCCGGCCTTCGGCCCGAGGTAGCAACCATGCAACTCATCGATATCGGCGTCAACCTGACCAACCCAAGTTTCGCCGACAAACACCAGGCCGTGCTTGATCGCGCCTATGCCGCCGAGGTCTGCCAACTGGTGTTGACCGGCACCAGCGTCGAGGGCAGCGAACAGGCGCTGGAGCTGTGTCAGCAACTGGACGACTCTGCACAGCGACTGTTCGCCACTGCCGGTATTCATCCGCATTCGGCCAGTGACTGGAACGCGGACAGTGCCCGGCGTCTGCGCAGTTTGCTGAAGGAAACCAACGTGGTCGCGGTGGGCGAATGCGGGCTGGATTTCAACCGCGATTTCTCGCCGCGCGCGCAGCAGGAAAAGGTTCTTGAAGAACACCTGGCCATGGCCGTCGAACTGCAAATGCCGGTGTTCCTGCACGAGCGCGACGCCAGCCAGCGTCTGCTGGAGATACTCAAAGACTTCCGCGATCAATTGCCGGCCGCTGTGGTGCATTGCTTTACCGGCGAGCAAAAGGCGTTGTTCAGCTACCTCGATCTGGATCTGCACATCGGCATCACCGGCTGGATCTGCGATGAGCGCCGAGGCACGCATTTGCACCCGCTGGTCAAAGAGATCAAGCGTGGGCGATTGATGCTGGAAAGCGATGCGCCGTATTTGCTGCCGCGCACGTTGCGGCCGAAGCCGAAAAACGGTCGCAATGAGCCGGCGTATTTGACTGAAGTGCTGCGTGAGGTGGCCTTGCATCGGGGTGAATCCGAAGCCGATCTGGCGGCGCACACCACTGCTTGCGCTCGCGCGTTTTACAACCTCCCCGTACTCCCCTGACACACCAGAAACTGAATGTCGGAGTGAGCCTGCTCGCGATGGCGGCAGCTCATTCAACATCGCAGTGACTGATCCATCGCCATCGCGAGCAGGCTCACTCCTACAGTGGCAGGATGGGGGTCTTTTGATGTGCATCAAGTTCTTCATATCTGGATAGCGGCACAATGCTGGCACCTTGCCAATGCTGTTTCCGCTATCAGAGAAGACCTCCATGGGTGCCTGGCTTAGCAATATCTCGCTGAAATACAAATTCTGGGCGGTCAACGCGGTCGCCTTTGTCACGACTCTGCTGCTGGTGCTGTACGCCGTGCAGCTCGAGCAGCAGGCGCGCAGTCACGCCTCCAAAGCCTCGGCTCAAGCCCAGGCGCAAATACTCATGGCCTGGCCAGCCGGGCAAGCGTTGCCCAAGGCCGATCACGTGCTGACGTTCAAGCACGGTGAAGCGCCGCGCCTCAACGATCAGCCGCTGCTGGAGATCACCGACAGCCATGGCTGGAACGACATCAACCCAATGCCAGTGTTGGGCGAAAATCCGCTGATGGGCGCTGAAGTGTTCAGCCGCGCCGACGGCCAGCAAGTCGCGGTGATCGCCTATGGCCCAAGCCTGACGCAGGTCTTCGGCGAGCGATTTGCCAACTACGCGGTGGCGGTGTTCATTCTGATGCTGGCGATGCTCGGCGCTTCGCAGTTGCTGATCCGTTTTCTGCTCAGCCAGCTCAACACCTTGAAAGACGTGATGCTGCACGTTGAAAAGAGCGGCGACCTCTCCGCCCGCGTCCCCTTGGTCGGCAAAGATGAGGTCGGGCAGATGGCCAATGCGTTCAACGCGATGCAGGCCGGTTATCAACGCGTGGTCAGCACCGTCGCCAACACGGCGCGGCAACTGGATGTCGGCGCCGCGCGGCTGGCGTCGAGCATGAACGAGGTGCGCCACGGCATGCTCGGCCAGCAAAGTGAAACCGATCAGGCCGCCACAGCGATCAATGAAATGACCGCCACGGTTTACCACATCGCCCAACACGCGGGCGCCACTCGGGATTTGTCGCAGACCGCCGATGGCCTCGCCGGCAGCGGCCAGCAAGTGGTGGCGCGGGTGCAGCATTCGATTGCCGGGCTCTCCAGCGGCGTGCAGCAGACCGCCGAAATGATCCAGCGCCTTGCCGAAGACAGTCAGAAGATCAACGGTGTGGTCGGCGTGATTCACAGCATCGCCGAGCAGACCAACCTTCTGGCCCTCAACGCCGCCATCGAAGCCGCCCGCGCGGGTGAAATGGGCCGTGGTTTTGCCGTGGTCGCCGATGAAGTGCGCAACCTGGCGAAACGCGTGCAGGCCTCGACCGATGAAATCACCACGATGGTGTCGGCATTGCAGGCCGGTACGCGTGATGCGGTGGACTTCATGCAGGAGAGTTCGTACAAGGCCGACGACTGCGTGCAGCAAGCGCAGGAGGCTGGCGCAGCACTGGCGGAAATCACTGGGGCGGTGGCGCAGATGCGCGAAAGCAACACGCAGATTGCCGTCGCGGCAGAGCAGCAGAGCCAGGTCGCCGAGGAAATGAATCGGGCGGTGGTGAGTATTCGTGATGTGACCGAGAACACCGTGCAGCAGACGGTCGATTCGGCGACCACCAGTAATGAACTGGCGACGTTGGCGGGGGAGTTGAGCAAGGCGATTGGGCAGCTGAAACTCTGACGGCCTCATCGCGGGCAAGCCCGCTCCCACAGGTTTCATGGGTGTTCACACAACCGGTGTTCACTGGAGATCACTGTGGGAGCGGGCTTGCCCGCGATGGCGGCATTTGAAACGACATCAAATCCTGCGATGACGCCTATCGCTTCAATAGCCAACCTTGATTCGCCGCCCTCCTTGCCCGGGCCTATTCTTCAGCCATGTGTTCAACAAGGATCGAGGAGTAGTCAACATGGGCAAACGTCACCCCAACCTTCCCGCGTGGCAATGGCGCGCGTACCCGGGCAATCATCAGCATCCGACCAATCTGGTCTTGCACCTGATTGCCGTGCCGCTGTTCATCGTGGCGTTTCTACTGATCGTGTCCGGGGTGTTCAGCCTGAGCCTGGCCAGTGTCGCCATCGGCGTGATCGGTATCGTTGCGGCGCTGGGTCTGCAGCGCCACGGCCACAGCCTGGAGGCGCAAGCCTCCGAGCCGTTCAGTGATCGCAAAGATGCCATATCACGCTTGTTGGTCGAACAGTTTCTGACCTTTCCACGGTTCTTGCTCAGCGGCGGCTGGTGGCGCGCCTGGCGTGAACGTCATCGCCGGCATTGATTCAGGCGAAGATCGTGACAGTCTGGCGGCTCATGGCGATCAACTCGCCTTGCGCACTCCACAGTTTCGCGGCGGCATGTCCGTAGCCGTCAGCGGCGTACTCGGTTTCAACGCGGTACTTGCACCAGTCCAGCGTGTTCAACTCACGTAACGGCTGAACGAATTCGATGGTCCAGGTCAGCGTGCTGCCCATGGCCGGTTTCTTCAGGTGCGGCAGCAACGACGGCGGCCACGCGTCCACCAACGCCAGAATGTGCGACTCGGTGACCGGTTCTTCCTTCACATCCCCACGCAATCGTACCCAACCGCCCATCTCCCGCGACGGATTACCGGTAAACGGCAGACCGCCGATGGTCCAGCGCATGCCCAGGTGACGCATGAATTCCGGCAGCACGCCTTTGATATAGGGCAGTTCCTGACAGTCGTCCCAATGCTTCATCTCAGGGGCCGGCTCTGCGGCAATCGCCACTTCCGAGGGGCGCGAGGCGCCAAAACTGCCTTGTACCAGCGTGACCACCTGGCCGTTCTGCATGGCGCGGCCCAGCACCTGGCTGACCGCTTTGCCTTCGCGCAACACGTCCACTTCAAAACTGACCGGGACTTCGGGCTCGACCGGGCCGACAAAAGTGATCGCCAGCGAACGCACCGGTCGATCCGCCGGCACTCTGGCGCGCATGGCTTCGTATTGCAGCGCGGCGACCAGGCCACCGAAACTGGCACGACCCTGCGCCCATTCGGCGGGAATCGTCACGTGCGGATCACGGCGGACGGCATCGAGCAGATCGCAAAAGCGCATGGCAACCTCAGAAAGCGAGAAAGGAATGCAGGGATCTTAACCAGCCCGGCACAGCACCGCAGCGTCTATTCCGGTCAAATGCGCTGACAGATCAGACACCCTCCCTGTAGGAGCTGCCGAAGGCTGCGATCTTTTGATGTGGTTTTTCAAAGACAAAATCAAAAGATCGCAGCCTTCGGCAGCTCCTACAGGGGTGGAGGTTGCTCAGGATTTGAAGCTGGTGCTGATGAGTTTTTCGAGCACGCGGTCGGCTTTGATTTCGGCCTTGATCATGGTTGCCTGCCATGTCGCGACGCAAGGCTCGAGATCCGCTTCGTGTTCGGCTTTCGCCAGCCACTGCCAGCAGTCGTGCCAGTCGCCCAACGCACCTTGCGCGGACTTCAAGCGTGGCAACGCCGCCTCAGGCAGACGATCAAGCTCAGGATAGGCTTCGATGCCGTAGCGCACGCGCTTGATCAACAGGCGCAGGCGATGACGGTCGTGGGCGGGATCGTGCAAGGCCGCGTCGAGTTTTTTCCATTGTTTGCCGAGGCGTTTTTCGATGCGTTTATCCAGGCCCTTGAGCAAACCCTGGCGCTGCGAGGCGCGCAGAAAGCGTGGAAAGGCGTCGAGAATCATCAACAGCGACGCCACCTCGGCACTCGCCGCCAGCGCCGGGTAGGCCTCGGCCATCTGCACCATGCGCCGTTGCGCGGCTTCGGGCTGACCGTGCTCGAGCAGGTACGCGGCCAGCACTTCACGATCGCGCCACGGCGTGGTCAATTGACCCACCGCCGACGCCGCGTCCTCCAATTGCTCGACACCCGGCAAACCGCGCAATGGCCGCAACAGACTGCGCAGGCGCCGCACCGTGGTGCGCAGATCGTGCAGCGCCTCAGGATCAGTGCGCGCCGTCATCCGCGCCTGACAAGCCAGCAGTCGCACCTCCAGGCTCAGGACATGAGCCACCAAACGGTCAACCAACGCAGACATCACATGCTCCTGATTCAAATGCCCTGGGGGATGAGTCTGGCGGTTCGACCGCGCAGCATCCTTGCTTCAGGTCAGCAGCTTAGCGTCCGGCGCGGGATTCGCGAATGTAGAAGCGCGCCTTCTCGGCTTTACTGCTGCAACCTTCAAAACCCTCGAATTGCTGCTGGGTCTTGGCCGCCGTCAACAACGACAGCGCCTTGGAATAGCTGACGGTGCCGGCAAAACCCTCAGCCTTGGCCAGGTCCAGTTCATGCCAGGCGGCGTCGAGCTGGCTGCCGCAGCTGTCGCGGTACGCGGTCTTGCCGGCGCAACCGGCCAATGCCAGGGCCATCAACGGCACACAGATCCAGGCTTTCATCACTTACACCTCAACGTTAGGTCAACAGTCGTGCAGGTAAGACGGTCAGGCCGGGAAAAAGTGCCTTGCCCGCATGTGAAACTGCGTTGGCGAAAGGATAGCGCTGAAGGGTCACGCCGTTGCGAAAAAACGACGTCACTGGCGCACTGAACGACCTCGGCGATTGAGCCTGCCCGTCGATGGGTGCATTGTGGAACCTTGTCGGGAGGAAGCTGGATGAAAAAGCGTGTCGCACTGGTGCTGGGCTCCGGTGGTGCCCGGGGCTATGCCCATATCGGGGTGATTGAAGAGATTGAAAAACGCGGTTACGACATCGCCTGCATTGCCGGTTGTTCGATGGGCGCAGTGGTCGGCGGGATCTATGCCGCCGGCAAGCTCGACGAATACCGAAACTGGATCGAGAGCCTCGATTACCTCGACGTGTTGCGCCTGGTGGATGTGAGCTTTCGCCTGGGTGCCATTCGTGGCGAAAAGGTCTTCGGGCAGATCCGCAAGATCGTCGGCGAGATCAACATCGAAGACCTGCGCATCCCCTACACCGCCGTCGCCGCCGACCTCACCAATCAGCAGGAAATCTGGTTTCAGGAAGGTTGTCTGCATCAGGCCATGCGCGCCTCGGCGGCAATCCCCAGCCTGTTCACCCCGGTGATGCAAGGCAACCGCATGCTGGTCGATGGCGGCATTCTCAACCCACTGCCGATTGTGCCGGTGGTGTCCAGCCACTGTGACCTGATCATCGCGGTCAACCTCAACTCGACCAACCAGCGCCATTACAAACTGCCGGTGATCCAGCGCCCCGCCGCGTTCCGTTCACGCTTTGACAGCCTGATCAGTTCGCTCGGTTCGAAGATGCCGTTTCGCCGTACACAGGCCGAGCAGTTGCTGAAGCTCGAACAGGAAGCGCTTCGCGCCGAGGCGGCGGACATCAACCCGTGGCTGGAGGGTGTCGAACCGGAAAACCAGCAACCGGCCGCCGCGCCCGAGCGTGAAGGCGCACCGAAATCCGCCACCGGCTCCTTCATTATCGATAACGTCGGACCGGCCTCGTTGCTGGACCTGATCAACCAGAGTTTCGAGGTCATGCAGACATCGCTGGCGCAGTACAAGATCGCAGGGTATCCGCCGGATATCCTGATCAACGTGCCGAAGCGGGTATGCCGGTTTTTCGAGTTCTACAAGGCGCCGGAGTTGATCGCGCTGGGGCGCGAGATTGCCAGCGATACGCTGGATCGGTATGAGAGTGAGCAGGGTTGATACTGCCAACCCTGCGCCAGCGATTGGCGCAGGGCTTTGATGCTTGAATCTTAGCTGCCGGACTTGTAGTAGCTTTGAACCCGCATATTGCCGTCAAACTTCTTCTCGACACCAGTCTGCATGTCGATAACCACGTAGCTGGTCCCCGACTCGTGGCCAGGCGCCGGCGATTCATCGGGCACCCCTGAAGCTTTTTCAGTCGTCCAGATGTAACCGCTGGTGACATTCCATTGACCTGCGAATTGCTTCTGCAGTTCGCGCGCGGCGCTCAGGGTGGGCAACCCACCATGGGTTTGCGCCTCGCGGGCGCAGTTGTTGTAGGTATCGGCATCAATCCGCTGGTATCCATCATTGTGCGTAGACATCAGGCTCTCCAGACACTTCGGGGCTAAGTTGAGCTTGAAAACTAACAGTAGCCACTTCGCCGCAGCACCTGACAGAAATGACAGTCCCGACAGACGGCGGCGCCTTGGCGTCGACCTTCACTCACACCTCCAACAACCGATACCCCACCCCCGCCTCGGTCACGATAAACCGAGGCCGTGTGGGATCATCCGCCAGTTTCTGCCGCAAATGCCCCACCACAATCCGCAGGTAATGGCTGTCCTCGGTGTGTGTCGGCCCCCAGATATCCTTGAGCAATTGCTGCTGAGTGATCACCCGCCCAGGATGCCGCGCCAGTTGCGCCAGCACCGCGTACTCCTTGCGGGTCAGCGCCACTTCTACGCCGTCGAGCAACACCCGCCGATAGGCCAGGTCCACAGTCAACGGGCCGAAATTCAACGCTGCCTGTTGCGCCTCGCCAGCAGGTGCCTGACGCAGCAGCGCACGCACCCGTGCGAGAAACTCCTGGATGCCAAACGGTTTGGTCACGTAGTCGTTGGCGCCGCCATCCAGCGCCTCGACCTTCTGCCCTTCGCCGGCGCGCACCGACAACACCAGTACTGGTGCCGTCGCCCATTCACGAAACTCGCGCAGCACTTGCTGGCCGTCCATGTCCGGCAGGCCAAGGTCGAGCACCAGCAGGTCGGGTTTGTTCAACGCTGCCTGCGCCAGGCCCTCGGCACCGGTGCCGGCCTCCAGCACTTTGTAGCCTTGCGAGGCGAGGCTGATGCGCAGGAATTTACGAATCTGCGGTTCGTCGTCAATGACCAGAATGGTCGAGGTCTGGCTCATGAATTCACATCGATACAAAAGATTGGCAAGAGAGTAGCGCAGTCGGCATCAGGCTTCATTGTCCATCCCCGGTTGCGCCTGCAACGGCAAGTGCAGGGTGATGCAGGTACCACGTCCTTCGATGCCGTCAGCGACAGTGATGCGCCCGCCATGCGCGCCGACCATGCCCTGACAAATCGCCAAGCCGAGGCCCGTGCCCTGGCCGCCACGATCACCACGCGCGGCGGTGTAGAACATGTCGAAAATCTTCGCCCGCTCGTCTTCGGGAATGCCCGGCCCTTCGTCGCTGACCGAGAAGAAAATCTCGCTGTCATCGGCCCCGGCGCGCAACGCCAGACGACCGTGAGGCGGTGAGAAACGTGCAGCGTTTTCCATCACATTGACCAGCGCCTGTTCGATCAGCGCCGCGTGCACAAACAGTAACGGCAACTCGGCCGGCACCTCGGTGCTGACCTGCAACGGCGCCAGCACCGCGCGCAGGCGATTGAGCGAACTGCCGACAATGTCGGCCGGCGACACCCAGTCCCGCGCAAGCTTTAAAGCACCGTGGCCGAGGCGGGTCATGTCGAGCAGATTCTGGATATAGCGGTCGAGGCGTTCGGCTTCATCGCGAGTGCCTTCAAGCAGCTCGCGGCGATCTTCCAGCGGGATGGCTTCGCCGAGCGCCAACAGGCTGTCGATACTGCCGCGCATGGCCGTCAACGGTGTGCGCAAATCATGCGAAACCGAGGCCAGCAGCGCACTGCGCAATTGTTCGGTTTCGCCATGCAGGCGCGCCGCCTCCAGATCATCCGCCAGTTGCGCGCGGGCCAGTGCCTGCGCCAGCGGCTGACTGAGCGCAGTCAGCAAACGCCGACGCTGGCCGCTCAAGGTCTGGCCCTCTTTAGCGCAGACACCGAGCAGCGCCAGCGGCCCGTCCTCGACGGAAAGCGGCCACCACCACCAACGCCCGAACGGCAATGTGCCGGTGCCCATACCCGCCGGTTGATCGTGTTGCCAGGCCCAATCGGCGGCGGCACGCTCAGACTCGGTGAACTGCAGCGGCCCGCCGGTTTCAACTTTCCAGCCGCCCTGCCCGTCACGATTGAGCAGGCACAGTTGCAAATCGCTCCAGCCGTTGAGGTGCTGCGCGGCGGCACTGACCACGGCTTGACGATCGGTCGCGGCGGTAAGTTTGCGCGACAGATCGAGCAGCTCGCTGGTCTCTTCCTGGGTGTCACGCAGCGCTTGTAATTGCCGACGCTGCCGCGCCGCGAGGTTGCCGGTGAGCGCCGCCATCAAGAGGAAAAACAGCAGTGTCAGTACGTCTTCTTCGCGCTGGATGCTGAAGGAAAAATTCGGTGGAATGAACAGAAAATCGTACGTCAGAAACGACAGCGCCGCACACGCCAGGGCCGGGCCCAGACTGCTGCGCACCGCCACCAGCAACACCGCGGCGAGGAACACCAGCGAGATGTTCGGCAGCGGCAACACACTCGACACCGCCCACGCCAAGGCACTGGCCAGCAGCGTGGCGACCAGCGCCAGCGCATAGTCGAACCACACCAGTGTCAGCGGGTTTCGCGGACGCGATTGCGGGTGTTCATGATCGTTGTCGAGGACGTTGATTTCCAGGCCATGGGCCTGACGCAACAGACGCGCGGCCAAGCCACCGCCGAACAGTCGACGGCGCAAACTTGGCCGCGACTGGCCGACCAGCACCAGACTCGCACGGCGTTCAGTCGCGTGCTGAATCAGGGTTTTCGCCACTTCACCGGCGCGCAATAACACCACTTCACCGCCGAGGCGTTCGGCCAACTGTTGCGCGCTTTGCAGGCGCAGGCGTGATTGCTCGTCGCGCACGCTGCCGTTGTCGACGTGCACCAGGCTCCACGGCAGATGCCGACGCTGGGCAACGCGACTGGCGTGACGCACCAGACGTTCGGCCTGCACATCGCCATCGACGCCGACCAACAATCGACCGCGCACCGCCGGCGCTGCCTGACCAAGCTGGCGATAGCCTTGAGCGAGATCGTTATCGACTTGCGCAGCGGCGGTTTGCATCGCCAGTTCGCGCAATGCCGTGAGGTTGGTCTGGGTAAAAAATGCGTCGATGGCCGCGCGTGCCTGCTCCGGGACGTAGACCTTGCCTTCACGCAAACGCTCGAGCAATTCGCGCGGCGGCAGGTCGATCAGCAGCAGTTCGTAGGCTTCTTGCAACACCCAGTCCGGCAGGGTTTCGCGCACCTGCACACCGGTGATGCCACGCACCTGGTCGTTGAGACTTTCGAGGTGCTGGACGTTGACCGTGGTGAACACATCGATGCCGGCGGCGAGCAGTTCCTGAATGTCTTGCCAGCGCTTGGCGTGACGACTGCCGGGGGCGTTGCTGTGGGCCAGTTCATCGACAAGTACAAGCTTCGGTCGGGCCGCCAGAATGCCGTCCAGGTCCATTTCTTCGAGCATCACGCCACGGTATTCCGAGCGCACCAGCGGTTGCTGCGGCAGGCCGCCGAGCAGCGCTTCGGTTTCAGCGCGGCCGTGGGTTTCGACGACCCCGGCGAGGACTTTCACGCCCTGGCGCAGTTGCGTGTGGGCGGCCTGGAGCATGGCGTAGGTTTTACCGACACCGGGGGCGGCGCCGAGGAACACCTTGAGGCGGCCACGGCCGTCGCGGGGCAGGTCTGCTAACAGTGCGTCGGCGCGCCCGGAGTCGCTCATGCTTGATGCTCTCTCTTCCTGATGATCGTTCCCACGCTCTGCGTGGGAATGCAGCCCGGGACGCTCTGCGTCCCACCAAAGCGGACGCGGAGCGTCCATTGATGCATTCCCACGCAGAGCGTGGGAACGATCATCTTCTACAGTTTTTCCAGGGCCATGTTCAGCTCAAGCACATTCACCACCGGCGGCCCCACCAGCGGCTGTTCGATGTGTTTATCAAGCAACTGCTGCAACGACGCTACCGGCAGATTACGCGCCGCCGCGACACGCGCCAGTTGATAGGCAATTGCCGCCGGTGGCAAGTGTGGATCGAGGCCGCTGCCCGAAGTCGTCAGCAGCGCCAGCGGCACCGGACCTTGCCCCGGAACCTGCAATTTATTGGCATCGTCGATCACCCGCGTGGCGAGTGCCGGATTGCTCGGTGCGAGGTTGCTCGCGCTGCTTGAAACAGTGGCAAACGCACCGGCGGAGGGACGCGGATGGAACCACGCATCGCCGACAAAATCCTGGGCGATCAGCGATGAGCCACGCACCTTGCCATCGGCATCGTGAACCAGACTGCCGTTGGCTTGCGCGGGGAACGCGACTTGCGCGACACCGGTCACCACCAGTGGATAGCCAACGCCGGTGACCAGGGTCATCAGCACCAGCAGGCTGAGGGCGGGACGTATCATTGTGGACATTTCAAAATCCTCGAATTCGTTGGGCAAAATTTTGTGGGGTGTCAGGGGCATCGTTTCCCCCTCACCTCAGCCCTCTCCCCAAGGGGGCGAGGGGGAAAGGGAGCCGATCTTCGTGCTCTTGGAGACCTGAGTTCGGCTCGGTATCTCAAGTCGGTGCAGCTCTCACAAACCCCTCGGTCAGTCCCCTCTCCCTCCGGGAGAGGGTTAGGGTGAGGGGCTCTTCAAGAATCAAACCAAATGCAACGCCGTGAGCAACATGTCGATCGCCTTGATCCCCACGAACGGCACCAGAATCCCGCCCACCCCGTAGATCAACAGATTGCGTCGCAACAACGCCGCCGCACTCGCCGCCTGCACGCGTACACCGCGCAAGGCCAGCGGAATCAGCACAACAATGATCAACGCGTTAAAGACGATGGCCGAGAGAATCGCGCTCTGCGGACTGCTCAGGTGCATGATGTTCAGCACCCCGAGTTGCGGGTAGATCGAGGCAAACAGCGCCGGCAGGATCGCGAAGTATTTGGCCACGTCATTGGCGATCGAAAACGTCGTCAACGCACCGCGCGTCACCAGCAATTCCTTGCCGATCTGCACCACGTCCAACAGCTTGGTCGGGTCGCTGTCGAGATCGACCATGTTCGCTGCTTCGCGCGCCGCTTGTGTACCGTCGTTCATCGCCATACCGACGTCAGCCTGGGCCAGTGCCGGAGCATCGTTGGCGCCATCGCCGCACATGGCGACCAGACGCCCGTCGTTTTGCTCATGACGAATGCGCGCGAGTTTTTTCTCTGGAGTCGCCTCAGCGAGAACGTCATCAACACCTGCTTCGGCAGCAATCGCAGCAGCTGTCAGCGGGTTGTCGCCGGTGACCATCACGGTACGAATCCCCAGTTTTCGCAGTTCGGCAAAACGTTCGCGGATACCCGGTTTGACCACGTCCTTGAGGTGGATCGCGCCGAGCAGTTTGCCGTCAGCACAGACCAGCAACGGCGTGCCGCCGCTCTGGGCGATTTTGTCGATTTCCCGCGACAGCGCCGGAGCCAGATCCGAGCGTTTCTGGCCAAGGAAACTCAGCAGCGAATCCACCGCGCCTTTGCGATACACACGACCTTGATAGTCGACGCCGGACAAGCGGGTTTCTGCACTGAACGGCACGGCAGTCAGGGTTTCCAGCGCCGGCTCAGCCTGTGGATGCAGACCGCGCAGGTACTCGACAATGGATTTGCCTTCCGCCGTGTCATCCGCCAGCGAGGCGAACAGCGCGCCTTCAGCCAAATCGCGACCGCTCACACCGGGCGCGGCATACACCGCGCTGCACCGACGGTTGCCGAAAGTGATGGTGCCGGTCTTGTCGAGCAGCAGCACATGCACGTCGCCCGCCGCTTCCACGGCGCGGCCGGATTTGGCGATCACGTTGAGGCGCACCAGACGGTCCATCCCGGCGATACCGATCGCCGACAGCAGACCACCGATGGTGGTCGGAATCAGCGTGACCAGCAGCGCCACCAGGAACACCAGCGGCAGGCTGCCGTTGGCAAAATGGGCGAACGGTTGCAGGGTCACGACCACCAACAGGAAGATCAGAGTCAGGCCGATCAGCAGAATATCCAGCGCCACTTCGTTCGGGGTTTTCTGGCGTTTGGCGCCTTCGACCAGGGCGATCATGCGATCCAGAGTCGACTCGCCCGGGTTGACGGTGATCTTCACCAGCAACCAGTCGGACACCAGTCGGGTGTTACCGGTGACGGCCGAACGGTCGCCGCCAGACTCACGAATCACCGGCGCCGATTCACCGGTGATCGCCGCTTCGTTCACTGCGGCGATGCCTTCGATGACTTCGCCGTCACCGGGGATCATTTCCCCCGCTTCGACGCGCACCACATCGCCCTTGCGCAGACTTGCCGCAGGCACGACTTGAAAGCTGCCATTGGCCTGTTTGCGCCGCGCACTGAGGCCTTCGCTGCCGGCCTTGAGACTGTCGGCGCGGGCCTTGCCGCGACCTTCGGCCAAGGCCTCGGCGAAGTTGGCGAACAACACGGTGAACCACAGCCACAGAGCGATTTGTGCGGCGACAAAGGTCGGCACATCGGCGTCGGGAATGAAGCACAGCACGGTGGTGAAAATCGCGGTCAGTTCGACCACCAGCATCACCGGCGAGCGCTTCAATTGCCGCGGATCGAGCTTGACGAAAGCTTGCACCAGCGCCGGCCGCCACAGGGCCGAGATCGCGGTTTTCGCCTGTTCCGGCGCCTTGACGGCAGCGGGTTTGATTGCGGGCATATTCATCATTCAGCTCCTTAGAAGCCCATGCTCAAGTGTTCGGCAATCGGGCCGAGCGCCAGGGTTGGCAGGAAGGTCAGGCCGCCCACCAGCAAAATGGTCACGGTCAACAGGGTCACGAACAGCGGGCCGTGGGTCGGGAAGCTGTTCTGGCCGATCGGTGCGGTTTTCTTCATCGCCAGACTGCCGGCCAAGGCCAGAACCGGGAGGATGTAACCGAAGCGACCGATCAACATACCTAGCCCCAACATCAAGTTGTGAAATGGCGTATTCGCGCTCAGACCACCGAACGCCGAGCCGTTGTTGGCACTTGCCGAGGTGTAGGCGTAAAGCAACTGGCTGAAACCGTGCGGGCCGGGGTTGCTGATGGTCGCCGCAGCACTGGGAACCGTGGCAGCAATCGCACCGAGCACCAGCACGCCGACCGGCATCACCAGCAGCGTCACCACCAGCAGTTGCACTTCACGCGCCTGGAGTTTCTTGCCGAGGTATTCCGGCGTACGTCCGATCATCAAACCGGCGAGGAACACCGCGATCAGCACGTTGAGCAACATGCCGTAAAGCCCGGCACCGACGCCGCCGAAGATCACTTCGCCGACCATCATGTTGACCAGCGCGACCATGCCGCTGAGCGGGTTGAGGCTGTCGTGCATGCCGTTGACCGAACCGTTCGACGCCGCTGTGGTGGTCACCGACCAAAGCACGGTGGCGGTGGTGCCAAAGCGCACTTCCTTGCCTTCCAGCGGAGCGGTCTGCTCAACAGCAGCATTGTTCAGGGTTGGATTCGGTTGGTATTCAGCCCACAGCGAGGTCGCGCCGCCGATCAGGAACAGCGCCAGCATGCAGGCGATGATCGCGCGGCTCTGACGCAGGTCTTTGACGTAATGGCCGAAGGTGAACACCAGCGCCACCGGGATCAGAATGATCGAGGTGACTTCGAACAGGTTGCTCCACGCGGTCGGGTTCTCGAATGGATGCGCTGAATTGACGCCGAAGAAGCCGCCACCGTTAGTGCCCAGTTGCTTGATCGCAATCTGACTCGCGGCCGGGCCCAGGGGAATGACTTGATCAACGCCCTGCATCGTCACGGCATTCACGTACTGCGCGAACGTTTGCGGCACGCCCTGCCAGACCAGATACAGCGCCAGCAACAGGCACAGCGGCAGCAAGCCGTAGAGGGTGGCGCGGGTCATGTCGACCCAGAAGTTGCCGAGGGTTTTCGTCGATTTGCGCCCGATGCCACGGCACAGCGCAACCAGTACGGCGAGGCCGGTGGCGGCGCTGACGAAGTTCTGCACGGTGAGGCCGACCATCTGGCTCAGGTAGCTGAGGGTCGCTTCGCCGCTGTAGGACTGCCAGTTGGTGTTGGTCATGAAACTGACCGCGGTGTTGAACGCCTGCGTCCATTCCTGGCCCGGCAGGTTCTGCGGATTGAGCGGCAAGTGATCCTGGAATAACAGGATCGCGAACAGCAGCAGGAAACCGGCAAGGTTGAACGCGAGCAGCGCCAGCGTGTATTTCTGCCAGCTCTGTTCAACCTCGGGATCGACCCCGGCGATGCGGTAGCAACCGCGCTCGACCGGGCCGAGAATCGGCGTCAGCCAGGTGCGCTGACCTTCCATCACTTTGTAGTAGAAGCGCCCGAGCAGCGGCGCTGGCAGCAAGACCACCGCGAAAAACGCGAGGATCAGCCAATAGTCATAACTGTGCATAGCCGCTCCTAGTTCCGATCCGCGCGCAACAGCGCAACCAACAGATAAATGAACAGCCCCACTGCCAGCAGCAGTGACACCCCGTCCAGAACGCTCATGGAAGATCTCCGTGTTACGGCGTATTGCCGCGTGTGGGGTGATTGTCCGAAAGGCGGCTGTAAAGGAACGAGACCGAGGGGGTTGGCTAGGCATAAAGAAAGCGTAAAGAGTGGGTTTATGCGGGCTTTACGGCGGTGTTTGCACCTGCCTCATCGCTGGCAAGCCAGCTCCCACAGGTTTCTGGGGTGTACGCAATATTTGTGAACGACCGAGATCACTGTGGGAGCGGGCTTGCCCGCGATGACGGCGGCCCTATCGGCATCGCACCTAGATGGCGCGCAGATTCGTTGGCGCTGCGACTTGAGCATCCCCGATACGACAGTTTTCAACTCATTACGACTTGTTTCAGCGCAATGGCACGCCCACTGCACACGCTCTCCCCCGAGCTTTCCAAACCGTTCAGGGAGCAAGCGCATGAACATACAACTCAAACCCACGCTGGGCACGTTGCACCTGTGGGGCATTGCCGTCGGGCTGGTGATTTCCGGTGAGTATTTCGGCTGGAGTTACGGCTGGGGCGTCGCCGGCACACTGGGCTTTCTGGTGACCTCGTTCATGGTCGCGACCATGTACACCTGCTTCATTTTCAGTTTTACCGAGTTGACCACTGCAATTCCCCACGCCGGCGGGCCGTTTGCCTACAGCCGCCGTGCCTTCGGTGAGAAAGGTGGTTTGATTGCCGGGCTGGCGACGTTGATCGAGTTCGTCTTTGCGCCCCCGGCCATTGCGCTGGCGATTGGCGCGTACCTGAATGTGCAGTTTCCGGCGCTTGATCCGAAACACGCGGCGGTCGGCGCTTACATCGTGTTCATGGGGTTGAACATCCTCGGCGTGAAGCTGGCGGCGACGTTCGAATTGATCGTCTGCGTGCTGGCCGTTGCCGAATTACTAGTGTTCATGGGCGTGGTGGCTCCGGCCTTCAGCTTCAGCAACTTTGCCCTCAATGGCTGGGCCGGTTCCGATGTGTTCGGTGCTCCGGCAATTGCCGGGATATTCGCGGCGATACCGTTTGCGATCTGGTTCTTCCTGGCCATCGAAGGTGCAGCGATGGCTGCCGAAGAAGCCAAGGACCCGAAACGCACGATCCCCAAGGCCTACATCAGCGGCATTCTGACTTTGGTTTTACTGGCGATGGGTGTGATGTTCTTCGCCGGCGGCGTCGGCGACTGGCGCACCTTGGCCAACATCAACGACCCACTGCCGCAGGCCATGAAAACCGTGGTCGGCGACAACTCCGGCTGGCTGCACATGTTGGTGTGGATCGGCCTGTTCGGCCTGGTGGCGAGCTTCCACGGGATCATTCTCGGTTACTCGCGCCAGTTCTTCGCTCTCGCCCGCGCGGGTTACCTGCCGGCTTCACTGGCGAAACTCTCGCGCTTCCAGACGCCACACCGCGCCATCATTGCCGGCGGCGTCATTGGCATCGCCGCGATCTACAGCGACGGCCTGATCAACCTCGGCGGCATGACCCTCACCGCCGCGATGATCACCATGGCGGTGTTCGGCGCGATCGTGATGTACATCATGAGCATGCTCAGCCTGTTCAAATTGCGCAAAACCGAACCGAACCTGGAGCGCACCTTTCGCGCGCCGTGCTATCCGTTGATTCCGCTGATCGCGCTGGTGCTGGCGGTGGTGTGCCTGATCGCCATGGCGTGGTTCAACGCCCTGATCGGGCTGATTTTCCTCGGCTTCATGGCCGTGGGATTCGCCTACTTCCTGCTCACCGGCCAGTTGCGCGCCAACGCCCCGGCCGACGCCATGCTCACGGGCCAGTAACCCCTCATGTAGGAGCTGCCGAAGGCTGCGATCTGTTGACTTTGTTTTTTTAGAAACAAGATCAAAAGATCGCAGCCTGCGGCAGCTCCTACAGGGAATTAAGGTGCAGCAGGGATATCGGGCCTAGAATGGAACCACTGCGAAGTCGCTTCGCTCAAAAGTGGTAAGCAGCATCGCACGACGAAATCCTCGTCGGTCGATCTGCCATTAAGGAGAGCCGTTATGCCCTGGTATGCCTGGTTGATTCTGGTCGTTGCAATCGGCTCGATCGTTGGCGGTCTGATGATGTTGCGAGACACCGCCAACAAGGTCGAACTGACCGATGAAGAACGCAAACGCATCGCTGAGCGCAATGCCGAAGCGGATGCCAAAGAAGCGCAAGACCGCTGAAACAAACCCCGCCCAATCGGCGGGGTTTGTGTTTTTTCGACGCTTTGGACTTATCTGCATGCTTTTTAGAAGTAGAAGTACAGTCACCATTTAATTTTCCGTGGTTAAGATGGTGGCCTTGTTGCGGAGAGAGTTTCAGATGCGTTACTCGCAGGACCATAAAGCCCAGACTCATCAGCGCATCATCAAGGAGGCTTCGGCACGATTTCGCAAGGACGGAATTGGCGCCACTGGCCTGCAACCCTTGATGAAAGCGCTAGGTCTGACCCATGGCGGCTTCTATTCGCACTTCAAGTCCAAGGACGAGTTGGTGGAGAAGGCCCTGCAGGAAGCAGGGGAACAACTTGATGCACACTGCGCGATGTTGTTTTCCGAAGCGCTGCCACTGCAAGCCTTCATCGACAGTTACCTGTCCGAATGGCACTACACCTCGCCTCATGAAGGCTGTCCGCTGCCCACCATGTCTTCCGAGCTCGGCTTGCGCGGTCAGCCAAGCCCGACCACCGACGGCGTGCTCAACGCCCGCCTGGAACAAGTGCAAAACACTCTGGGTGGCGAGAGCGCCGCCGATCGCAGCATCGTCATCATGGCCACCCTGGTCGGCGCGCTGGTGCTCGCACGCAGTGTCGAGAACCCGCAATTGGCCCAGCGGATTCTCGACGTCACACGCGCTCATCTGAAACAGGATCAGGACTGATCCGGCCAGCGCTTGAACAGTACGCTGGCGTTCACACCGCCGAAACCGAAGCCGTTGGACAGCGCGTATTCAATCGGCATCGGCCTTGCCTGACCATGGACAATGTCCACGCCCTCGGTAGCCGGATCCGGGTTGTCGTAGTTGAGCGTCGGCGGCACCACTTGATCGCGAATCGCCAACAACGTGAAGATCGCCTCCAGCCCGCCGGCAGCACCAAGCAAATGCCCGGAGGCTGACTTGGTCGAAGTAACGGCGATCTTGTTGTCCTGACCAAACACACTCTTGATCGCTGCCAACTCCCCCAAATCACCCACCGGCGTGGAAGTGGCGTGAGCGTTGAGGTGTTGCACCTGATCCGGGTTTACTCCGGCTTGAGTCAATGCCAACGCCATCGCCCGGCGCGCACCGCTGCCATCTTCCGGCCCGGCGGTCAGATGATAGGCGTCAGCGCTGGTGCCATACCCGACGAGTTCAGCCAGAGGCCGAGCGCCCCGGGCCAAGGCATGTTCCAGTGATTCGATGACCAACAGGCCGGCGCCTTCGCCCATGACAAAACCGTCGCGCCCGCTATCAAAGGGGCGTGAAGCACGTTCGGGGGTGTCGTTATAGCCGCTGGACAGCGCCCGAGCGGCAGCGAAACCGGCGAGGCTGACCCGATCAATCGCCGCTTCTGCCCCTCCGCACACAGCAATATCCGCTTCGCCGGCGCGAATCAGCCGTGCCGCATCGCCAATCGCCTGAACCCCGGCGGCACATGCCGTCACGGGTGCGCCCAAGGGACCTTTCAAACCGTGCTGGATCGACACATGCCCGGCCGCCAGATTGACCAGAAACGAGGGAATCGTAAATGGCGACAAACGTCGTGGACCGCGACTGTCGGTGGTGCGCACGGCGTCGGCAATGGCGCCGAAGCCGCCGACACCGGAGCCGATGATGGTCGCGGTGCGTTCCTGATCGACGCTGTCGGTCGGATGCCACCCCGCCTGCTCCAGTGCCTGGCGGGCGGCCTCCATGGCGAACAGAATGAAGCGGTCCATTTTCTTCTGTTCTTTCGGTGGCGTGGCGCGATCCGGATCGAATCCCGCCTCGGCATCCTCCTCAAGGGTCAAAACCCTGCCGCCAACGCTGGTCGGCAAGTCGGCGACCACTGCGTCGGGCAAATTACGCAGACCCGAGCGTCCGGCCAGCAAACGCCGCCAGACAATTTCGACATCACTGCCCAAGGGTGAAACCAGGCCCATCCCCGTGACGACTACTCGACGCTGATCCATACCGTGGTGTCCTCTGATCAATGGATTGGCCTTACTTGTAACGTTGGGCTGCGGAACTGTGCGAAAGGTTCGGAGCCATGACAAGGCGCGCGGCGACGAATGCTTGCCAATCGGCGGCATCGGGCAGTGACGGAATGGTGATCAACTCGCCCTGATCCAGACCGGTCAGCGCTGCATCAACCATCTCGCCGGCTTCCATGACCATTTCCGCCGGAATGCCGCTGGCATCGATCCCGGAACGCTCCCAGATTTCAGTGCGGGTAACCCCCGGCAATACGGCCTGGACCTGAACACCGGTGCCCTCAAGCTCGGCGTTCAGCGATTGACTGAGGCTCAGCACGTAGGCCTTGCTGGCGCTGTAGGTAGCGTTGAAGCGCTCCGGAAACAGCGCCACCACCGAGGCGATGTTAATAATCGTACCCCGCCCGGCCTTGGCGAAAGCGGCAGCGGCCGCCGAAGCCAGACGCGTGACTGCGGTGATGTTCAACTGGATCAGGCGCTCCAGTTGATCCAGATCGGCGTTGGCCAGTAGACCGTCGGCGGCAACACCAGCGTTGTTCAGTAACAGGCTGATGCTCGAATCGCTGCGCAGACGCTGTTCGACCTTGAGCACATCGTCCTTTTGCGTCAGATCCGCTTTGAGCACCTCGACCTGCACACCGTGGGCTTCGCGCAATTGGCTTGCAGCGCTCTCCAGACGTTCCTGATCACGTGCTACCAACAGTAGATCAAAACCACGTGCGGCCAGACGCTCGGCGTAGATCGCACCGATACCGGACGATGCGCCAGTCACCAGAGCCGTGCCTTGGGATTTTGCGGAATTCATGCCAGTACTCCTGAAAATGCTCGAAATGAGAAAGCCGCACAGGACATGACAATCCGTGCCGACAATTTATTATAGGCATAATCTAAAACCGATATGATAGTCGTAATTTTTTATCGTCCGACAAACGTCTTCACGCCCATTACGACTTGCATCAAACAGCTGCAACAAAAAAGGCCGGTCAATGACCGGCCTCATGGCTTGGAAAAATCAGCTTAGTTCACTTCCAGCTTTTCACGATTGCGATCAAGGATCGCCTTGCCAATCCCCTTCACTTCCAGCAATTCATCCACGGATGCGAACGGCCCATTTGTTTCTCGATATGCAACAATCGCTTTCGCCTTGGCTTCACCGACTCCGGACAGCTCTTTCTGCAACATTGCCGCATCGGCGTCGTTGAGATCGATTTTTGCGACTTGGGAAGTGGCGGCCAAGTCAGTCACGAGAGGCGCCTTCGGCAACTCCGGCGTCGTAGCAGGCGCTGCAATCGCCGTTATCGAGGCGCTGGTCAGCAAGGCAAAAATCAACGAGTAGAAATAACCGGTACGCATAAGTGACGCTCCATCATCATTTGAGAAAGCAGCTTTTCCGAAGCTGCTCTCCAAACGTAGGTCATGAGGGGCACATGTCAAAAATGCGAGCGTTACAGGATGTGAAACAATCAGGGCTCGAGACGGCGTTGCTGATAGATCCAGTCAACGATTTCGCCATCGGGGGTGTAGCCGCTGACAGTTTCGCGCAGCAATTGACGTACTCGCGAATAGTCATCCCGTTCGACGGCAGCGAGCAATTCGCTCAATCGGGCCTTCAAGACATCCCAGGGCAGATGATCTTCATTGGCGGTCATGATCATCGGATGTGGCGTCGCAGCGACGTTGTCGCCGATCAGCAGCTCCTCGTAGAGCTTCTCGCCAGGGCGCAATCCGGTGAACTCGATGGAAATATCACCTTGGAGGTTACGCTCGGAACGGATGCTCAAACCGGAAAGATGGATCATTTTTTCCGCCAGCTCGACGATTCTTACTGGCTCTCCCATATCGAGAACGAAAACATCTCCGCCCTGCCCCATGGACCCCGCCTGAATGACCAATTGCGCCGCCTCAGGGATTGTCATGAAATAACGGGTAATTTTCGGATGAGTGACCGTCAGTGGACCGCCCGACTTGATCTGGCTGTGAAACAACGGAATGACGGAGCCGGAAGAACCCAGGACATTTCCGAATCGAACCATGGTGAAACGGGTTTTGTTAACCCGTGAAACATTCCCGTTATCGCCGAACAATACCGGCGCAATCTCACGGCTGAGCGCCTGCAGCGTGAGTTCTGCAAGACGTTTGGTGCTGCCCATCACGTTGGTCGGTCTGACAGCCTTGTCCGTCGAGATTAGAACAAAGTTCGCAACGCCGGACTGCAAAGCCGCCTGTGCGGTATTGAGGGTACCGATAACGTTATTCAAAACACCTTCAGCGATATTGTGTTCAACCATCGGCACATGTTTGTAGGCCGCCGCGTGATACACGGTGTCGACCTGCCAGGTTTTCATCACATCCAGGAGTTTATCCTGATAACGAATAGAACCAAGAACGGGCAACAAACGAATCGGAACCGACTCTCGGGAACAGCGCTGCTCCAGCTCCGATAAAATGCTGTAGAGGTTGAACTCACTGTGTTCAAACAGAATCAGGGTCGTCGGCCCCAAAGTAAAAATCTGTCGGCACAGTTCAGAGCCGATTGAACCGCCAGCACCGGTTACCATGACGACCTTGCCTTTGATGCAACGAGCCAACAGATCGGGTTGAGCCGGCACCGAGTCACGTCCAAGCAAATCCGCTATATCGACTTCCTGAATGTCTTCAACTTTCACCCGCCCGCTGGCCAGATCAGTGAAATTCGGCACACTGCGAACGTGTAACGGGAAACCTTCGAGTAAATTGAGTACTTCCCTGCGACGTGCCCGGGTTGTCGACGGCAGAGCCAGAAGAATCTCCTGCGCTCCTGTGACATCAATCATTTGCTGGATGTGCTTGGGCTTGTAGACCTGAAGACCGGAAATCGAGCGATCCGATATGCTCTGGTCATCATCGATGAAGGCGACCGGCCGCATGACCCGCCCCATCCGCAGGGCGGCCACGAGTTGATTGCCTGCCACTCCCGCACCGTAGACCGCCACCTTGGTCAGTCCATCATCACGACTTGTAAAAGGAACATGTTGGGCGGCCGTGAACCAATCACCCATGAAGTACTGGCGCATGCACAGTCGCAAGCCACCGATGATGACGAGACTGAGCCACCAGTAGTTGAAGATGATCGAACGGGGGACGACTGCTTCGTGGTTGCTGTACCAGTAAACGACCAACGCCAGAATCAACGACGAAAGGCTCACGGCCTTGATGATTGCTATAAGCGCATCGTTGCCGAAGTAACGCATGACAGCCCGGTACATGCCGAACCGGATGAAAAGTGGAATGGCGACAACGGGAGCGCATGCAAAAAGCCAGAAATGGACACGCAATGGGTTGTACATGTCGTCCAGGCCGAGCCGGACGATGAAAGCCAGCCATAGCGAAGCCCAGACCAACAGAATGTCGGTAGCGATCTGAATCAGACGCTTTTGGCGACGAGGCAGATTTAATAAAAGGGTGCGTAATTTATCCATAAATCTTAACCAACGAGGTTCGATCCCGCTCAAGGTCTGCAGTCATTATACGAGGCTGGCGGGAATCGCTCCCGGCTCTCGACAAGATAGCTTAGCATTGCCGAGGGTTGGCATGGGTTCCTGAAATCATGGCAGTAGCAATTAACCGCAAGATCAATGGAAAAGGCTGGGCTTAGCGAAGTGAATGCGCCGCAGCATGACTCGACGGACTTTACCCCGTTGAGTCATGCTGCGGATAATCAGGCTCTACGAGCGTTGATGGAGTTCCATCCAGACAGAAGCAACTGCTTCGACCAAGTGGCTCCCGCGCGCACCAGATATCGATCCATAGCGAGCGAAATCAACGTGCCGCCGGCAATATAAATAGCCCAGGTGTGTACTGTATCCCACTGATAATAAGGGCCCACAATATCCACCGGCTTGATTATACCGATTGCACACAGTACGAGATTGATAAGGAAGAACCCAAAAAGGTGGTGAAGCAAGATCGGAAATGAATTGCGTCCAATATAACCGGCACATTACTGCATGATTGATTTTTCGCGAGAATATCGGAGATCGCGTAGAAAAATGCAATACTGAGAACACTGCTTACCACGGGCAGATAAGCATTCTGATATTTTGAAGCCTGCATCCAGAAATCAAGATTACCGGCCACCACCCAGAATTGCTGCTGGATAGCATACAGCGCCGCAATTACAAAAACATGTTTGAGGAACCGCTGGAGATTGTATTTTTGGAACAGGGCACCCCGATAGTAAAAAACAGTGCAAACGCAAAACGCAAATAAGGGATTTTTCCCCAGTCAACTGTTTGACTGTTGTACATCGCAACACTGTATCCGACAGCAGCGAGTCCCAGCAAAAAATAAGCGACCAGAAAAAAAACTGAAATCGCCGACTTCCCGCCCTCATTCCGATTCAACAAGCAAAACAATCTCACATGAAAGATCGAAAAATAAACCCGAACAAACAACAGGCATGGAGTAAACCAGTAAGCGGCAGTAAAAACGTAAGCCCCTGAACCACCAAACTGATTAAAGATTATTTTTTATCGAGAACGACTCCGAGAAATAGCTGAAGCCATAAAAATTCAATATTAGGCAGACGCACGCATATGCAAAATAGAAAAATGTCGAATACAACAGCAACACTCTTACATTTTTCTTTAAAACCGAAACGATTCCTTCGCGATGACTTTCAGAAAAGAAAATTCCGGAAAGAAAGAAGAACAGTGGCATATGAAATGAATATGGCGTAAACGGATATAAGCCGACACCACTGCTCGCATGGCCAGCGACGACTGAAAGTATCCCTATTCCCCGAAATACGTCGACACTGAGATTCCGAACCACACGCCCTCCTTCAAATCAGCAAAAAACCATTACTTGACTGATTCAAAAAACAAAATACCGCAACCCTTTTAACTTGCAGGGCAGCGGTATTTTTAAAAAAATCATACCCCCATCACAAAACGATATCTGCTCGCTCAAACCGCACGGCCCACGTATTATCGCTCACAAATTTACTACTACCATCCAAGGCTTCCCTGAAATCAATAGCTGCAACAACGGAGCGACCGATATCATTTTTTGACTTGCTGATGAATGTGCCTGCAGCGCTCTCTCGAAAGCTCATCTCGCCAAAATCGGTAGAAACAACTGTCAGGCCCAGCGCTCGATATTCATAGTACTTGATCGGATCAACTGAGACGGTCAGTTCATTTTTCTTGAAGGGAATAAGCCCAACATCAAAATCGCGCATCGCGCGAAGCGCAACATCATGGGCGCAGGGCGGCAACATCTCGATATTGGCAGGCAACTGAAAAGGAGCCGGAGAAAAGACCGGGCCGATCAAACGGATAACGTCATCGGGTCGCAACTTGGCCAGAGCCAGAATCCAGTCCCAATCGAACCAGGCGCCAATAGTGCCAACATAGCCAAATACTGTTTGCTCACGCTCTGAACGGATCTCAAGAGGTGCAGGCAGCAATGTTTCATCAAGTGCATTGGGGACGAAACACACGCTTGCCTTCTCAGCCGACCAGCGGCTTTTCAGAGCGGTACTCGATACCCATACCTTCTCTACAGCCTGAACGAGTCGGCGCTCTCGATACGCCATAGCCATGCGTGAAAGTCCGGCGTAAAACGCCGGAAAATCGTCCATGGCATCGTATATGGAGTGCTTAGGCTTGAACACCTTCAGTATTTTCAGCGCCAACACCGAAGGCTTGCCCACGACAACCAAAGGATCCTGCACACCCAGTTGTTGCTTTACATCTTTGATCAATGGCGACCAGAGAATACTGTTGATCCACACCGAGCCTGGTAGCGGCTCAATGGGAATCGCACGAGGCGTCAGCACTCTCAACCATTCGGGAATGACTTTGCTCGCGCCCTTTTCAGCCGTTCCACCGCGCTTCAGATCGTCTGGCTTGGGAAAACGGGTTGGATAGGGTTCGATCCAGATTACTTGTCGCCCGGTGCGGCCGTGGAACCACTCGACAAACTTGTGAGGGCGCTGGGAAAAGCTGGACCAGGGAACGGGCGACAAATAAACCAGAGTCATCAGTTAAAGTACTCTCGCAGCGAATTTACAATCCGTTCTGCGCCATGCCCGTCACCATAAGGAGAAACGCCACGAGCCATTTCACGATAGGCCGCTTCGTCATCCAGCAAGCGCTGCGCCTCACTAACAATAACGTCGTAGTTAGAGCCAACCAGTTTAACCACACCGAACTCAACTGCTTCCGGCCGCTCTGTCTCTTCACGCAGCACCAATACAGGCTTGCCCAACGCCGGCGCCTCTTCCTGAACACCACCAGAGTCCGTCAAGATCAAGTAGGCACGCTTCATCGCCGCCACGAATGGCGCGTACTCCAGCGGGTCGCAGAGAACAAAGTTGGACACAGGCCCCAGGAGTTCATGGGCAACATCCTTGACGTTCGGGTTCGGATGTACCGGATACAGGAACTGAACGTCAGGATTATTTTCAGCCAACGTGCGCAGGGCACGGCAAATATTGCGGAACGGCTCGCCAAAGTTCTCGCGGCGGTGCGAAGTCACCAGAACAAGCCGCTTGTTCGGATCCAATTCGATACCCAGTTCCAGATCCTTCGCAGCGGTCATCAACAACGCATCGATCACGGTATTGCCGGTGACGATGATGTCGGAGTCGGGAACGCCTTCACGCAGCAGGTTTTGCCGGGAACCCTCGGTAGGCGCGAAATGCCAGCGTGCCAGTTTGCCCGCAATCACACGATTAGCCTCTTCCGGGAAAGGGTTTTGCATATCCCAGGTACGCAGACCTGCCTCTACATGACCAATTGGAATCCGGTGATAGAAACACGCGAGCGCGACGGTCATGACGGTAGTGGTGTCGCCCTGAACCAGAACGATGTCCGGCTTCTCGGCATTCAATACGCCGTCCATTTCCAGCAGCAATCGAGCAGTCAGCGTAGTGAGTGCCTGATTGGGACGCATGATGTCCAGATCGATATCTTGCTTGATGCCGAAAAAGCTCATGACCTGGTCAAGCATATGACGGTGCTGGGCAGTCGCCAGAACTCGAACATCTGCCCACGGTTCGTTTTTCAGTGCCAGGATGACGGGGGCCATCTTGATCGCTTCCGGACGGGTCCCTACAACGCAAAGAATTTTTCGTTTCACAAGCGTACTTCCTAAATATCAGTTATTAGCTTCGAGACTTTCAATTTTTTCTACATAAGCAGACGCACGAACATTCCAGCTGTTCTGATCTGCCAAGTCTCGCAATCTTGCACGATACGCTTCATCGTCGCAGACCGTGAGGGCCTGGCGAATCGACGTAATCAGCCCGGCAGCATCACTGCCAGAAAAAACCTCGGGATAAGAGGTGCATTCGTTCATGTCAGCGGTTACGACCACCGGTTTCTCGAGTGCAAAATATTCGTACAGTTTGAGAGGTGACGTCGAACGTGCAACATCTCCCGGCTTGAACGGTATGAAACAAGCGTCGAAGAAGCGGGCATGCGCAGGCAGGTCGGCATACTTGACGGGGCCAAGATAGAGAACGTTTTCAAGCTTTGGCAACAACGGAACACACCCGCTGTAGTCAGGCCCAATGAACACGAAACCGACATCGGGCATCTTTGCGCAAACCTGCTCAATGACTTCGTACCAGAGCCAAGGGGCAATCGCACCAAAATAGCCGACAACTTGCTTGTAGCGCCCCTTGAACTCTACGAGGGAGGCCGGCACTACAACCGGAGAATCCCCGGCGCCACGATAATGAGCGACATCTACCCCGTTGGGAACGCAAACACAACGTGCCTGCCCGCACTCGGCCAAGGCTTCTTTTTGCAACGCCGCAGCCGAGGACACGATGACATCTGCCACGCCTTCGAACGCTGCCGCTTTCAGATCCAGAAGACGACGGATAGCGCCCTTGCCACCGGAAATCGACGCGTCGATGTGGTCGATATACTCATAGACCACGCGCCCCCTCCGACGCGCGGCACTCATAGCCTCACGGGTAGCGAGCAACGAGGTACTGTAGAAGCAGCGCACCGCATTCGGAATTTCATCCACGATCGAATCATTGGCGATCCAGACGTTTTCAGCGACCTGCCTGAATCCGAGGAGGTCATCACCGGTTGTCTGAAAAATAACCAGGCAGTCCTGACGGCCCAAAGCCAGCGCCATGTGATGAGGCCGCTGAAACAGCGTTATGCCCCAATCGACGTTTGCTTCGAGAATGACGACAAGTCGATGATCGGCAGCGTTGAGGACCTCATCACTAAATCGGGCAGCGGTCATATCCCCTTGCTTGATCTCGATGCGTACGCTCCGACTGCGCAACCAACGGACAATCGCGTGCCGCACACCGTGCAGGCGGTTGCGCAAGGTGGCAGGCAACAGCCAGAAACAACGACGCGCCAGTGAATGCACTGATAGACGAGAGCGATTACCCATTTAATTGAGCTTCATGGCAGGCAAATCGCTTGATTCATCCTGCTCAGCTCCGATCAGTTGCTGAATCAGGTCCACATACCGTTTATAAGTACGATCTTTTCCGATTTCTCGCAATTCATCTTCCGACAGTTCCGGGCGAACATGATTGCTCCAGGTGCGCAACATCGCGGCAGCTAAACGCTGTTCAAATTCGGCCGTCGATTTCATTTCCGAAACACTGCCGTTATAGAGCGTCATGTCATAAACCGGATCGACAAGCTCGATACCCGCACGTCCGGCGAACTGCGTCGCGCAACCAACATTGGACATGGCGACGGGCAGATTCGCCTTGATCGCCTCGAGCAATGTCAGCGGTCCACCTTCAAAAAAAGTCGCCGATGCAAACGCATCAGCCATGGCCAGATATTCATGAACATTGGAGGCCGAACCACAATAAGTCACGCGATTCTGCAAACCTCGCTGTTCAATGTAAGCCTGTATCTCGACCAGCAATTGAGGTTCGTAAACGGGCCCCAGAATCACCAAGCGCAGCTTGTCGCTCGCCTCTGCTGCAATCTCGAATGCCTTGACTGCCCCCAGATGATTTTTCTGATGATTGATAGAACCGATATCGATGAATACAAATTCATCATCAGCCACATTGTATTGAGCGCGAAGTCGAGCACGAGCTCCCGCTCGTTCCAGCGTGGCGAAAGGTGTGAAATCAATGCCATTGGGAATGACAACGCAACGTTGCGAAGGTATGTCCAGGCGCGAAACACTGTAATCCTTCACTTGCTGCGACACCGCAACAAATGCAGTTGTGCTTTTCGCTACCGAAGCGAATTCCTGACGCTGCTGATCGTTGAACCACATGTAAATGTTGTGGATGACCTGCACGAACCCGATACCCTTCTCGCGATAAACATCCACGCCGGTAAACGAGTAATGTGCCAGGACGACCTTAGGCTGCAACTTCTCTATAAGAGTGCTATGAGACTGAGCAGTATATGGACGGCATACAACGGTGTGGCCCGCGTCTCGGGAGCGTTTTACTGCAGCGCCTTGAGTGCCTTGAACAAGCAGCACAACGCGCAATCCAGCCTTGATGAGCGTTTCGTTCAAGTCATGAACAACATTCTCCAAGCCTCCGGCCTCAAAGTTGTCGACTTGAACCAGAATGTCGCATGCGGACAAAGTCTCTTGAGAAACATCAACCACGCTGGTCGCGACAGGCTGGGCGAGTGACGAAGAAGTCCCTAGGAAAGGGCGTAACTTTCGCCAGACCCGACGAGCCGCTCGCCCCTGGAGCGTATTGGCTGGAAATACTTTACGCGCTATATCAGCCACGAACTGACGCGCGCCACTTTTACGAACCGGGCGCGTGAAGTAGGCAAATATTTCTTCCGCCCCCGTCTGGCGCACATCTTTCAGTCGCTCATAAACCGAGATGTTGGCCTCCGCCAGTTTCAGACGTTCAGCTTCATCCGGTATGTTGCCAGCCAGGAAGTCTTCCAGAGTGACGTAGCGCATCCCCAGCGTCTTGAAGTCGCCTATGTCTTCGCAATCGACGATAGGCACGATCCCCATGGCAAGGTATTCGACCAGCTTGGTAGGGCACGCGGCCCGGTTCACGATGATGTCCTCCCGAAGAATGAAACCATAGTGACACTCAGGGTACAGCGTCATCAGCTCGGCATGGGTCTTGGCTTCCACGTCGACACTGCCAAGCAACGCTGGCGGCAACATGTCTTTTACAAGCTGAGGCTCCGGGCAATAAAAGCGATGCTTACACTGGTCCGCTGTCCGAATGATCGCATCGATCATCTTTGGAACCTGCTGCCACTTGTGCAAGCCACCTGCGTAGACCACCACTGGTTTGCCATCAATCAGCGGACGAGTTGCATGCGTCGGAGTGAAGCGGGGAAAGATCGGAAACGAAACCGATCGAGCCTTGAGGGCGCCTCGGAACTTCTGTTGAAGATAGTTCTTCATCGCCTCGGTCACGACAATGACAATACCCGCCTTCTGAACCGCAAGTCTTTCTTCTTTCTCATAAAGAACGGCACTGAAGAAATCATTGTGCATGCGGAACTCTTCAGGAACCACGCCATGAATATCGACCGCCTTACGAATGAACGGAAGGTGCAGAAGCTTGCCAAAGCGGTTGTCGTACATACGCAATACGCTGTGAAAGTAAACTTTTCGGCAGCGCAACACAGCAAGCAGAGCCAGGAAACGAACCAGCATCCGGCGTTTTTTAGTGCCGTTGATCCGCAATACGAGCACGTTGTGCTCAGGACGATCAAACCAGATATTGCGCCCTTTCAACTCGTCGCTTTCTACATAAACACGCCAGCGGTCGGTAAACATGCGATCGACAATCTGAATCCGCTGAAAGTAACCGTCGCTCTGGCGCTCAGGGTAAAAATAGCCGCCAAAGAAAACAATTCCATCGAACTTCAGGATGAAGTCAAGACTGCGCCGTATGAACCAGAGAAGCCGGCCCAATCGAGAGTCTGGTCGAGTAGAGAACGCCGCCGAACTGGCAGGAGGGGGAAGATCAACACCACCGGCTCCATCCTGCCCTGGAGCAGTGATGAATGTGTGGATGGCAAAATTGCAGTCAACTCGGTCATAGACTCCGGTGGCAATATGGTCAAGATCAGCCTTGACGAGGGCGGACTCATTGTCTGCAACTGAGCCTCCGGCCAGCACACGCTGAATCCTTGCAACGACTTTCTCCCAAAGCGACAGCAAATCGCCATGGGCGTGCGCCGTTGATACTGCCTTCAACAACTCGGCCGGCACAACGCGCCCTTGGGCAGTCAGTGCCTCGGTCAACTTGCCAAACTCGGTCTCGAAATAGCTGATCTGTTTGGCGAGATTTGCAACATACAGCTCAACGAAAGGTGCCTGTAACGAAAGACGATCCAGGTGCGCCAACATGAATTCGACGTCCATGGCGAAAGAAACGATGGGTTTCTCCGGCCGGCGACGCCAGGTTATACCGTGCTTGCTCTCAAGATACGCTTTATTGCGCTGTGCCCGATCGCTGAAATATTGGTATTGCAACTGACCAAAAGACGCCGAGCCCCAGTGATGCATGAAAACATCCCGTGCCAGATGAATTTCATAACCGGCGTTACGGGCGCGCAGGCAGTAATCATCATCCTCGAACCCACCCGGAAAGAAGGTATCGTCAAGCAGGCCAATTTTTTCAAAGGCCTCTTTTGTCACCAGCACGCAAAAGAACGTTACATCCGTTTCAACAAGGTTGCCCTTCCAAGTGGTATGCCAACGCTCCGTAAAATCGGAGACCCGCTGATATACCTTGTCGTTAAGCGATTCCGAGCGTTCATCCAGACACTCGGGAAGCGTCAACTGATAATCGACCGGCACACACTGCTCGCCATCCGCCTTGTTGGTTACGGCACTGATGAGGTCCGATTTGCTTGCCAGAAGTCTATCGAGCCAATAATCGGTAACGATGACATCACTGTTCAGCAGGCAGATATGAGTGATTTCATCATCGGCAAGAAACTCGGCAATACCCACGTTGTTGCCGCCCGAGAATCCAAGATTGGTATCTTGCTCGATGTAACGCCACGAAGGACCGACCTCGGCGATATGATGGGACATGGCTTCGCGAATCTTGCTTCTCTCGGCAGATTCCGACGCATTGTCGACCAGTATCAACTTGAAGCCGGCTTCGTTGAAGGCGCGACGTACGCTTGCCAAAGTAACCCTGACCGCCTCCGAGGCGTTATAGGAAACGATGACTATTCCGGTTTTCGTCGCCATGCTACTCATTGACCCATTCTCCGCTTTACACCACGCAGGACTCTCTTCCAAAAAGGCTGCAGCGTACCTTTGCTGGCTTGACTCAGCAGGCGAGCAATCTCGGCATCCCTTTGACAAACTTCTCGTGCAAGCCCTTGAGCATGCGCGTCTTGTCTTATGACCTCACTTGCAAGTTCATGCGTGCGGCTATCGAGCGCGCTGACTTGTTCGACAAGGCCTTTACAAACGACGTCTTTCTCATCCAGCACCTTGATCAGGCCGCTTACAGCCGAATTCAATTCGCTCAGCTTTCGGTCCCGCTCAACCAATTGACGCTCAAAAAAACCGCTCGACTCTTGATAAACAGTACCGGGTCTGAGTGATGCGTCATCAATCACCGACAACATGTAAGCGGCACGCGATGCTTTATCCAGCAGTTGAGCGGACTCAGCCAGACCAAACGGCAGAGGCGATTGAGTCTCACCGCTGATGTTCAACCAGGATCCGCCAAGAAGTCGCTGAACCTCACTGACCGAACTCAACAAGTGAGCTTTGGCGGAAACTTTGTCGTGACGAGCCAACGCGAGCACCGCGAGCAAATACCGGGCATCAACCACTTTGTTGCCGAGCAGAGGGCTGTAGGACAGAACATCCAGCGTGGCACAGGCGGTAAACAGATCGATTGCATCGTCGAACTTCCCCCGACCGCGCGCGAGCTCGCCACCAGCGAACAGCAACGATACCTGCCAGCGCAATTGATGCGGAGCAGGGTCGGCAATAGCGGCATAACGTCGAACTTGAGTCAGGAGGTCTTGATACTGCTCATCGGGTAACTCTGCTGCACTCGCGCAGGCGTAAACCTTGCCGCAGAGCGCAGCGCCATAATCGACAGAATCCAGCGCAGCCGAAGCCATCACTCGATCCTGCATCGACTGCAACAAGACGCTGGATCGCACGCGTTGCCCCTGAGCAACCATCCCCTTCACCAACCAAGGATTCTGATAGTCGCGGGCAAACGCACTAACGGCGAATTCAGGGGAGACAGGAAGCGTCCATTGCGTTTCTTTATAGGGAACACTCGCCCCCTCCACGGGATCTTTCATTCCCAACAGGAGCACCCACTCCGCCTCCTCTTCAAGAGGGCGATCGGCCGGCACGGTTACCCATTTACGGCTTGAATGGTGGCACTTCATAGCCCCACCCGCCGTTTGCAACATACCTTGCTCCAAGAGGAATTGACTGCCGCATTCAGCGACCAGGCGCTCCCAGGTGTAGACGTGCAAATGGTGCGGGTTGGGATCCTTGCCGGTTTCATCTGCCCAATCGTTTGGAGCACAGACCATCACGCGGCCGCCCGGTTTAAGGACACGCTTCAACTGGAGCAGATATTCCATAGGTTCAGGTACGTGTTCGATCGTTTCGAACGCAGCGATGAAATCTATGCTGTTGTCAGCAATCGAACTCAGGGCTTGAGCATCGCCAACCTGGAACTCGACTTTGCCGGCGCAACCGTAGTGGGCATTGGCATAAGCAATGCCAAAATCGCTCAGATCCACACCTAGTACATAACTGGCTTGCGATGCCGCATAGATCATATGGCTTCCATAGCCAAGACCACAGGCAACATCCAGTACCCGATCACCCGGGCGTACAAACTCGGCGGCTTTCTGATACCGGATGCAGTGTGCATCGCCGCGCCGCCCAACTTCCCGCAACATGTCGGTATGCAGCAAGCGCTCTTCCACGAGAACAGACAGGTCATAGTGGCGCAATGCTTCGGTGGGAACCTTTTCCATCAGGACAAAGATTTGCCGACCGTCTTCGTTCAACGCCTCGTAGGGGTTGATTTGATAATAAAGCGTGTGTTTACGAAAGCCAGCTTCGAAACATTGCGCTTCCCACCAGGCACGCCCTTCAGATGTCAGGAGTGCGCGCTCGCCATCCTCGGCCACTGATGCAATCTGCAGAAACACATATCGGGAAGAAACACGATAGATTTCGCGCAAGGCCGCGGGCACATCGGCGCGGGAAAGGTGCTCCAGACAATTGACGGAGACTACCGCATCGAACCGACCATCGGGGTACGGCAATGACAAAACCGAGCCTTGTTTGAAACGGTCGGGATGCCGTTTGCTGGCTGCATCCACTGCAAGGGTAGAAACATCCACGCCTTCGGCGTCCACGCCCCGCTCAAGGAGTGCAGAAACCATCCCACCGCTACCGCAGCCGATATCCAGCGTCGATCCGATGCCGCAGGTTTTCACTACCCACGAAGCGGTATTGCGAAAGTCTTCATGGCGCTTGCCGGATTGAAGGATGCCTTTCCAGTAATCATTGCCGAGCGAGATATAATCAATTTCGTTTGCTGAACTCATAATTACCACCTCGCGGCCATATGTAGGTCGGTTATCCCACCGAAAAAGTATTCATCCTGCCGCATCAGTGTTTGGAAGAATGCTGCTTCATCTTTCCAATGCAAAATCCGTTGAGCGGAATAGTCAGGTTTGGCCTCATAGGATATCGAAGCCTGGATCTCATAGAGATTCGAACCTAGAGAACAGTCACACTCCAGCCAGACATGGAACTTTTCTCCCGCCTTGAGTTGGCGCTTCCAGAAAAGATCACCTTCCCGCAGCCCGGAAAGAACCTGCATATCTTGGTTCAAAGTGCCCCAAGAGTAGATTTTTATCCCTTCTCTGCTGCGAATTCTCACGCCGACGTTGATGCAATCCGTATCAATGCGTGAAATGCAATCGACGCGAATGCGAATAACATCCCCAGGATAAAATACCGCGCAAGGCTCATCATCGGCACCGAAGGTGCCAACTGCCAAAACCTCGACACCACCATCTCCGAACGACATCTGATCGGCACGTCCGGCGAGAGCAGGAGCTTCTGTCACGCTTTGGGAATTACCTTGCAGTTCGGCAACCTCACTCTCTTGAGGTGCTTTGGATGTCTCTCCACGAGATGCGGCAGCAGGTGTCTTTTCTGCGGCTGGCTGCATGAGTTTCGCGAAATAGGCGGACTCTTCCTGATGTAGCAATTTGCGGTAGTCCAGCAGCACCTGCGATGCAGACCCCATTGTGACTTCCCGTCCACCTTTGAGCAGAATCGCACGATTGGTCAGTGTCCGAACCGACTCCTGATCATGAGAAACAAACAGAAGCGTTACACCGTCGGAAAGCAACTTTTCAATCCGACCGAAACAGCGTTTCTGGAATAGCGCATCGCCGACGGCCAGCGCCTCATCCACGATAAGAATGTCCGGCTCGATCTGAACTTGAACGGCGAACGCCAGCCGTACTAACATTCCGCTCGAATATGTCTTGACCGGCTGATCCAGGTAATCGCCGATATCAGCAAAAGCAGCAATCTTGTCAAAGCGCTCATCGACTTCGGCATGGGTCATGCCGAGCAACATGGCGTTAAGATAAACGTTATCGCGACCCGTGAATTCAGGATTAAATCCTGAGCCCAGTTCCAGAAGTGCCGCAACTCTGCCTCGAGTCTCAACAGTACCGACGGTCGGTGCGATGGTCCCCGTGATGAGCTGGAGAAGCGTACTTTTTCCGCTCCCGTTTCTGCCGACGATGCCAAAAGCCTCGCCCTTGCGAATATCGAAAGAAATATTCTCCAGTGCCCAATATTCACGGCAATAGGAGGAGGGCTCATACCCCACCAGACGCTGGATCGGGGGAATGATGAACTGCTTCAAGCGATCACGTGGCGTGGCATAAATTTCGTAGCACTTGCCAAGACCATTTACGCGGATCGAGTAATCATCAGAGGACATCTGCAAACCCCTTTCGAGTCTTCTGGAACCAAACAAAGCCAAACCAGGCAATTGCACAAGAAACAGTCAGGTAGAGCGCCCAGAGACGCCAGTCCAGCGACTCACCCCAGTACATGAGGCCGCGTGTCTGCTCTACCGCAACGGTGATGGGGCTGATTTGAACTACAGCCTGAAATCGCTCAGGCAAACTCTTGAGCGGGTAAAAGACGGGCGACAGGAACATAAGAACAGGTACGAGTGTACTGATAACCTGAGCAACATCGCGAAGGTAAACCCCGAGAGAGGCTACAAACCAGGTCACTCCAAGTGTCATGAGTGCAAGAGGCAAAAGCACCAGAGGGAACAGCAGAACGCCTACATGAGGCAAACCGTAGAAAATCACATAGAAAACCAACCACACTATGAAATTGATCAGCAGGTGAAAAAGTGCAGACCCCAATGTAACCAATGGAAGGATTTCCAAAGGAAAGATCACCTTCTTTACATAATTGACATTGGAAAGAATCAGACTGGGCGCTCTATTTATACACTCCGAAAACAGGTTAAACACCATTAGCCCCGCAAAGAGCACAAGTGCAAACTCGGTTTTTGAACCACTCCCACCTACCCAGCGCGCCTTAAAAACAACACTAAAAACAAACGTGTAGACAGCCAACATAAGAACAGGGTTGAAAAACGACCACATCAACCCCAAAACAGATCCACTGTAACGACCAGCAATATCTCTTTTGATTAAACTATAAATCAAACCGCGATTAGTTTTAATTGAGCGAAACAGTGTGATGGGAGAGGTTGAACGAACAGCGTGCGGGTTCATGCGTAGCCCTTTGGGTTTTCTGTCATTTTCATTTCTGGTTTCGACCTTTCAGAGGAGTTGATCAACGCACTCAGCATGACCACCAATCCCCCTAGCCGGGAGCACCTGTACCCACCCGGAGACCTTGGGCATCCGGCAAAAAGTGTGACTGACAACAGCTTCCTTGACCAAATTTCGAACATCCTATTGCATTGACGACAATATTCACTGCCAATATTGCTTCCGCTCCCTGGCTATTCACCAATCACCCTCGTTAACTCGAACCAGTAAGCGAATGGAAAACTTGTCAAGCACCATACAGACCCGTCGATGAACGGGAGCATCCGAAGCATCAATTTAATCGCCAATCGTAACAGATTTCGCCGCCTCCATTCAACGCTCGGCCGCCCGGCCGGCGTACGCCGAGCTACCAATCAATACCACACTCGCCCGCCTATCAAAAAAACCTACACTTCGCCTTTACCTGCGTTGAATTTAATCGCGAGAAAAACTAACGGAATATAGGCCAACACTACACCGAAGATCCCATCAAAAAATTCCAATCCAACCATAATCGCAATTGGGAATAGCCAAAAAAGATTAACTGCGGCAACACCAAAAGTAACTACTTTATGGCTGGCATATTTCCTGGCTGCAAATTGATAAGCATGGCTGCGATGAGCCTGATACACCTTCTCCTTGCGAGAAAGCCTTATCAATAAAGTCATCGTTGCATCCACGACAAAAACCCCCAGCAAAATCAGCCAACACCATATCAAGTTGGCACTACTCCAGGCGGAATACAACGAAAGAACCCCCAGTACAATCCCTAGAAACCCGCTCCCGGCATCCCCCATGAATATTTTTGCCGGCGGAAAATTCCAGAATAAAAACCCGGCAACCGCGAAGGAAAGCAATAACGCAGCCCATAAGGTTGCGTCGCTACCCACCATCCATGAAACAAAACAACTGGCCAAACAGACAAAGACCGCCTGGACGCTGGCTATACCATCTATACCATCCATGAAGTTATACAGATTCAACATCCATACAAGATAAACGGAGGCGAGTACCGTTCCTGACCACCCAAAATCGATGCTTGCACCAAACACCGACAAGGGAGCCAGTCCCGTCATCCAGTACAGCGCCCAAACAGCTGCAACAAAGTGTCCTAGCAATCGCCACCTCGCCGCGATATGCCCATGATCGTCCGCAAACCCTACAATCGCCACCAACGCTCCCGAACCCAACAATCCATACAACAGATTCAGATCAAGAAACCCCAGACCATAAAGAAATGGAAGCAGCAGGATAAAAGCGACGACAATCGCCACCCCTCCCCCGCGCGGAGTCGGTACCGAGTGAGAACTTCTCTCGTTGGGAACATCCATCAAACTCTGAGCGACGGCATAACGACGCAAAAAAAGAGTGCCACACCAAGAAATAACAAAACCCGCGAGCAGCAGCCACCAAACATTCATTTCGGTTGTATATCCATAAAATAGCCCGCAGTCTGGCGCAAGGCCCGGTCCACACTTACCGGAGGTTTCCAGCCAAGCAACTCATAATTCTTACTAATATCGACCTGCAAGGACCCACACAAACGCCGAGCAACAGCTTGCCTGCCAAGCAAGGAAGCAGCCACTTTCAACAACACCTCAGGCAACGGCACCAACCACACCCGACGCCCCAACATCTTGGACAAGCGGCTCAGAAGCTGAGTTGTCGACATGTCCTCCCCATCACTTACAAGAAAAACCTGATTGGCGGCCGCCGGATGATCAATACACCGAACAATCAGACTGATCAGATTCCCTAGGGATACGAGACTTCGACGATTTCTGATCGCCCCCAGTGGCAATGGAATGCCCCGACTCAACCAACCCAACATCGTCAGGAAGTTGGCTTTGACTCCAGGCCCATAAACCAAAGGTGGACGAATGATCACAATTTCCATCCCGGTTTCGAGCCCGATACTCTTCAAGGCCTGCTCAGCCTCATACTTGGAAGTACCGTAAGCATCCTCTGGTGCGGGAGAATCATCAGCCCTGAACACTTCACCGCAAAAGGTATTCTCGCCGTTGACCTTGATTGAACTTATGAAAATGAAACGCCTGACGCCCTCCGCAGCCGCACGCTGCGCCAACTTGACGGTACCTTCCACATTCAGCTTGCGAAACTCTCCCAGCACATCCTTAGCGGTGTCATGCATGACATGCACACGAGCTGCTGCATGAACCAATACATCAATGCCTTCGAGAGAGGGCAAATTATCGAGGCGAGTCAGATCGAACGGTAGCACCTGACACAGTCCGCTCAAGCGCGTAACGCCTCGTGTCGCTGCGACGGCACAGAACCGCTTGTCCACCAACAACTTGTAAACCAGAGCCTCCCCCACAAAACCGTTGGCGCCGGTAATTAAAACCTTGCGAGCTGTCATTGAACTTTTTTCCCTATCAAAGCAGTCGCCCAGCAAATAAAGAAGAAAAAAAACTTGTCTCGCAATCGACGCCGACAACTTCGGGCACTAAACGACAAACCGAGAAGTTGCAAAGGATGTAGTTTCAACCACTTTTTCACAAATGGATCGGAATCAACCCCGACCAACCGAGCAATTAATTGAACCTGGCTAAACCACCACCCATCATGAATCGTCTTGTAACGAGCGATTAACGGGCTAAGCCCCTTATTGGCGCCTACCTGGTTACGCTCATGCTGGCGATACTCCATGGAAGATACTGGATCAATGCACCACCGATATCCATGGCTTCGCGCAAAGGCGTAGCAGTACCAATCGTGTAAGCTAACCTTTTGCAACTGCGCCCAATTGGTGAGCATGGAACTCCTGATCACCTCGACAAGCTCTTTTGTCATAACATAGGTACAGCCAGGCCCGGCAGCCTCGAATAGAAAGTCCCACTCAACCTGTGGCTGCGCTTTGTTCAATATATGAGTTCTGCCGTCTGACCAGAATGCAGTGACATTACTGGAATATGCATCGAAACTACCATCCAACAGAACTTGAGTCGCCCGCTGCAGCTTGTCCGGGCGCCAAATATCGTCCTGATCAGCAAACGCAACAAAGTCGCAATGTTGAAAATCAACATCACGAACCAACCGAAAGAAATTTCGAGAAGCGCCACCAAAAACACCAGCAGACGGCAAAACAACCACCGAAGAAAAACTTTCCGCGTACTGCTTACACCAAGACTCAGTTCCATCAGCGGAAGGATCAACACTAATATAAACAGTTACATCTACACCCGTCTGCCCGAGGATCGAGACCAACTGTTCCTCGATCCATTGCATACCATTGTATGCAGCCAGCAAAACCGCAACCTTGGGAAGTTTCACTGACATGCCATTCCTGCTGCTTCGGTTAATCGTTAAATATTCTGACAATCAACGTGAAGGCGAGTCTAAAAGCTTTTGCAGATACTGACCGTAGCCTGTTTTCTTCAGCGCATCAGCCTGGGATGCCAATTCTTCAGCAGTGATCCAACCGTTGTGATAGGCAATTTCTTCAAGACACGCCACTTTCAAACCCTGACGCTGCTCGATGGTATGCACGAAATGACTGGCCTCAAGCAGAGAGTCATGGGTACCAGTGTCCAGCCATGCGAAGCCACGACCCAACATTTCGACATTCAATGACTTCTGATTGAGGTAGGCCTGATTGACATCGGTGATCTCAAGTTCGCCGCGCGCCGACGGTGTTATACCTTTCGCGATATCGACCACCTTGTTGTCATAGAAGTACAAACCAGTGACAGCATAATTTGACTTGGGCTTTTGCGGCTTTTCTTCAATGCTCAGCGCACGCCCGGAAGCGTCGAACTCGACCACTCCGAATCGCTCAGGATCGGAAACGTGATACCCAAAGACCGTGGCGCCCTGTACCTGATTGGTAGCCGCCCGGAGATTATCAGAGAAGTGCTGACCATAAAAAATATTGTCCCCAAGAATCAGACAGCAAGGGTCTTTTCCGATGAACTCTTCGCCAATGATAAACGCTTGCGCCAACCCGTCAGGCGCAGGCTGCTCGGCATAAGTCAGCTGAATTCCGTACAGACTGCCATCACCCAAAAGCTTGCGAAAACATGGCAGATCTTCCGGCGTGGAGATGATCAGAATTTCACGCATTCCTGCGAGCATCAGTACCGACAGCGGATAAAAGATCATCGGCTTGTCGTAGATTGGCAGCATCTGCTTGGAAACGCCGAGTGTCAGCGGGTGCAGGCGCGTGCCCGAACCACCGGCGAGAATGATGCCTTTACGATTTGTCGTGGTCATTTATTCAGAACTTCCCTAAGCATTCGGGTTACACCACTTTGCCAATCCGGCAAGTGTAGAGAAAAATTGTCGCGCAGTTTTTGAGTATCCAGTCGGGAATTCAAAGGACGGCGCGCAGGTGTCGGGTAAGCGGTGGTATCGATGGGATTGATCGCCGTGACGGCAAGCGCTTCACCATTGGCCTTGGCAAAGTCAATCACATGGCTGGCATAACCGTGCCAGGAGACTTCGCCGGCGGCGGCCAAATGATAGAGCCCAGCCAGTTCCGGACGCAGCAGGACCTGCCCAATAGCCTGCGCGGTGACGTCGGCGATCAGCTCAGCACCGGTCGGCGCGCCAATCTGATCGGCGATCACACCCAGTGTGTCGCGATCCTTGGCCAGACGCAGCATGGTCTTGGCAAAATTGTTGCCACGCGCGGCATAGACCCAACTGGTACGGAAGATCAGGTGCTTGCAGCCCGAAGCGACGATCGCCTGCTCGCCCGCCAGCTTGCTGGCGCCGTAATGATTCACCGGCGATACCGCATCGGTCTCCCGCCACGGCGTCAAGCCTTCACCACTGAACACATAGTCGGTGGAATAGTGAACCAGCCACGCACCCAGTGTTGCGGCTTCCTGCGCCATCACCTGAGTAGCGAGACCGTTGACGCGATCAGCCAGTTCGATGTCGGATTCGGCCTTATCGACAGCGGTGTAAGCTGCTGCATTGACGATAACGTCGGGTTTGACCTGACGAATCGTCGCGCGAAGTGCATCGAGGTCGGATAAATCGCCGCTCAAGCTGCCTACTGGATGACGATCCAGGGCAATCAATTCGCCAACAGGTGCCAGGGAGCGTTGCAACTCCCAGCCTACCTGGCCATTTTTGCCTAGCAGTAGGATTTTCATGCTTTGTTCGAACGATCTGCGTAGTTCTGATCGATCCACTGCTGGTAGCTGCCGCTCTTCACGTGAGCAACCCACTCGGTGTTCTGCAGGTACCATTCAACCGTTTTGCGAATGCCGGTATCGAAGGTTTCTTCCGGCGTCCAGCCCAACTCCCGCTGAATCTTGCTGGCATCAATTGCGTAGCGCTGGTCATGACCAGGACGATCCTGCACGTAAGTGATCAAGCTTGCGTGCGGACGATACGCGGAGTCTGGACGAAGCTCATCAAGCAGCGCACAAAGCGTATGAACAACTTCGATGTTCTGCTTCTCGTTGTGACCACCGATGTTGTAAGTCTCACCAATGACACCTTCGGTAACGACTTTATACAACGCACGTGCATGGTCTTCCACGTAGAGCCAGTCACGAACCTGGTTGCCTTTGCCATAAACAGGCAACGGCTTGCCTTCCAAAGCATTGAGGATGATCAGCGGGATCAACTTCTCGGGGAAGTGGCAAGGACCGTAGTTGTTCGAGCAGTTGGTGACTAGAGTCGGCAGGCCGTAGGTGCGGGCCCATGCGCGCACGAGATGATCGGAACTGGCTTTGCTGGCCGAGTATGGCGAGCTTGGCTGGTAGGGCGTGGTTTCAGTGAACAGGTCTTCCGGGCCTTCCAGGTCGCCATACACTTCGTCAGTGGAAATGTGATGGAAGCGAAAGCTGGCTTTACGTGCATCATCAAGCGCAGCCCAGTAATGACGAGCCGCCTCGAGCAACGTGTAAGTGCCGATGATGTTGGTTTGAATGAATTCGGAAGGCCCCGAAATCGAACGATCAACGTGCGACTCTGCAGCAAGATGCATGATCGCATCCGGCTGATGGTCTCGCAGGACGCGGTCGATTTGATCGCGATCACAGATATCAACGCGTTCAAATGCGTATCGCGAGTCTTGGCTGACTTCAGCCAAAGACTCCAGGTTACCGGCGTAAGTCAGCTTGTCGACATTGACGACAGAATCGGCGGTGTTGGAAATGATGTGGCGAATGACTGCCGAGCCGATGAACCCGGCGCCGCCGGTAATTAGAATTTTCACGCGAAAGCATACCCTTGAGCTGCGGACAGTGACACCAACGAGCACTGTCTAATCCATGAATGCAGAAGCCATCAAAACTGAAGCTTCTGTCAGAGTCAGTCTGAATCGAAGTGGGAATAGGCCACTATCGAACAAGGGCTGCATTTTACAGCTTAATGAAGGTTTTACTAATGGATATAGACAGGCAGAGGTGCAATTTCGACAGATGCCCTGCACCTGTCGTTTTCAGACAAGGCGCTTGCGTGCAGCTCTGGACGAGCGCCCCAGAAACCAGCCGAGAATCGGGCCGATAAACATGCCGATCAGCAATGCCACGACAACAACCAACGACAACGGAAGTTGCGGCCCGGACCAACCTAGAAACAACAACGACACCGCCTGCTGGTTTTCAAGGACAAAGGCCAGAACAACCAAGACAAGCAACAAAACGAAAACGCCAAGAAGTATGCGTTTGAGATTACGCATGAGCATCTCCCTGATATTCAGCAGCGAGGATCAAACGCCCTCCTCCTCTTCCTCGTTCACACGATCGCGCAGTTCTTTGCCCGGCTTGAAGTGTGGAACGAACTTACCGTCAAGGCTGACGGACTGACCGGTCTTTGGATTGCGCCCTACACGCGGCGCGCGATAATGCAGTGAGAAGCTGCCAAACCCACGGATCTCGATACGATCACCGGTGGCCAGACACTGGGACATTTGTTCAAGCATGGTCTTGATGGCCAGCTCCACATCCTTGGATGAGAGCAGCCCTTGATGGGTGACAATTCGTTCGATCAACTCCGACTTCGTCATATTTTTCCCTTCTTTTTCAAGCAGCTAGATCAGCGCTTGAAAGGTTTTAGCACGCCCGGAAGATTTTGAACAGCCCAGGGATTGACATATCTTCCTTAGCGTCAAAACGCCCATTTTCAGAGCATCAGATCACCAAACCGGTTCACCGCACTCAGCGGCAGATCACCAGCATGGTACGCGTCACGTAGCCAGCTGGATTGAAGCCAAAGGGAAACTCATCTTCATCCTTGGCGTCATCAGATCGCGTCACCACCTTATAGCCTGCACCCTTGCACTCCTTCGCTGCACGCTTCTGGCACTTCTCCCAGCCCGAGCCCAAACCGGAACAATCGACTTCAATACCACTGACCCCGCGCACCGCATGGGTCTTGGCACTTGTAGTACAGCCAGCGCTCAACAAGATCGCTATGAGGACAATAAACTTGTTCATCCACTTCCTTATGCCAGGCAACTGCCCGACTACTGCGCACCCAAGTCCAAGCTTAGTCGCGAATAGACGATTGATCCGAATAAAGAAACAGACAGCCCAGGCGTGAGATTGGTTTCACCGGAAACCTGACCTGCCGCCAAATCGCAGACACAAAAAAGGGCGACCGAAGTCGCCCTTTTTCATGATCAAGCAGAACTTAGTTCTGTTTGGCCATTGCTTGCTTCAGCAGTGCAGCCATGGTGGTGTCAACTGCTTCGCCTTCCGGAGCTGCTTTCAGGCTCTGGATAGCTTCTTTCTCTTCAGCGTCGTCTTTCGACTTGATGGAGAGTTGGATCACGCGGCTCTTACGATCAACGCTGATGATCTTGGCTTCTACTTCTTCGCCTTCTTTCAGAACGTTGCGCGCGTCTTCAACGCGGTCACGGCTGATTTCGGAGGCTTTCAGAGTCGCTTCGATATCGTCGGCCAGAACGATGATGGCGCCTTTGGCGTCAACTTCTTTCACAGTGCCTTTAACGATGGCGCCTTTGTCGTTAACCGAGACGTACTCGGAGAACGGATCGCTTTCCAGCTGCTTGATACCCAGGGAGATACGCTCGCGCTCTGGGTCAACCGACAGGATAACGGTGTCCAGCTCGTCGCCCTTCTTGAAACGACGTACGGCTTCTTCGCCCACTTCGTTCCAGGAGATGTCGGACAGGTGAACCAGGCCGTCGATGCCGCCGTCCAGACCAATGAAGATACCGAAATCGGTGATCGACTTGATGGTGCCGGAGATTTTATCGCCCTTGTTGAACTGGCCAGAGAAATCTTCCCATGGGTTAGATTTGCACTGCTTGATGCCCAGGGAGATACGACGACGCTCCTCGTCGATGTCCAGAACCATAACTTCCACTTCGTCGCCGACTTGTACGACTTTCGAAGGGTGGATGTTCTTGTTGGTCCAGTCCATTTCCGATACGTGTACCAGACCTTCAACGCCTTCTTCCAGCTCAGCGAAGCAGCCGTAGTCGGTCAGGTTGGTTACACGAGCGGTAACGCGAGTGCTTTCTGGGTAACGGGCTTTGATAGCAACCCATGGATCTTCGCCCAGTTGCTTCAGGCCCAGGGAAACACGGTTGCGTTCGCGATCGTATTTCAGAACCTTGACGTCGATTTCGTCACCAACGTTAACGATCTCGGAAGGATGCTTGATGCGCTTCCAGGCCATGTCGGTGATGTGCAGCAGGCCGTCCACGCCACCCAGATCGACGAATGCGCCGTAATCGGTGAGGTTTTTGACGATACCTTTGACTTGCTGGCCTTCCTGCAAGGATTCCAGCAGAGCTTCACGCTCGGCGGAGTTCTCGGCTTCCAGGACGCTGCGACGGGAAACGACAACGTTGTTGCGCTTCTGGTCCAGCTTGATGACCTTGAATTCCAGCTCTTTGCCTTCCAGGTGCGTGGTGTCGCGCACTGGACGGACGTCAACCAGGGAACCTGGCAGGAACGCACGGATGCCGTTAACGTCGACAGTGAAGCCGCCTTTAACCTTACCGTTGATAACGCCCTTGACCACTTCCTCAGCTGCGAAGGCTGCTTCCAGAACGATCCAGCACTCAGCGCGCTTGGCTTTTTCACGGGACAGCTTGGTTTCACCGAAACCGTCTTCAACCGAGTCCAGAGCAACGTGAACTTCGTCACCGACATTGATAGTCAGATCGCCAGCGTCGTTGTAGAACTGCTCAAGCGGGATGAGTGCTTCAGACTTCAGGCCAGCGTGAACGGTTACCCAGCGAGCTTGGTAATCGATATCAACGATAACACCGGTGATGATGGAGCCTGCCTGAAGGTTCAGGGTTTTTAGGCTTTCTTCAAAGAGTTCCGCAAAGCTTTCGCTCATTTTAATTCCTGTAAATGAGGGCGAAGGATACGCCCATCTCCACACCCCAGACGGTGTGGGTTAGTTTCAAATAAAAGAAGCGCCACAGGACTATGACTGGTCCCCTGCAACCTTCTTGGTCACCCGGCGATATCGCGAATGGCGATCTCGCTCATGATGCGTTCAAGCACCTGATCAATGGACAACTCCGTGGAATCCAGCTGTATGGCGTCAGCCGCCGGCTTAAGCGGGGCTACCGCTCGCTGGGTGTCACGCTCATCGCGTGCACGGATCTCATCTAGCAGACTCGACAGACTAACACCCTCGACTTTGCCCTTCAACTGCAAATATCGACGGCGCGCCCTCTCCTCGGCACTCGCGGTGAGGAAAATCTTCAGCGGCGCATTCGGAAAAACCACCGTGCCCATATCGCGACCGTCGGCCACCAGGCCCGGCGCCTCCTGGAAAGCGCGCTGACGCTGCAGCAGCGCCTCGCGTACAGCCGGCAATGCAGCCACTTGCGAAGCACCGGAACCGATGCTCTCGGTGCGAATGACATCGCTGACTTCGTCACCTTCCAGGATGATCCGCTGCAACTGACCATCGGTCGCCGCGATGAACTGCACATCCAGATGAGCGGCCAGTTTTTTCAGCAGCTCTTCATTGGTCAGGTCAACGCCATGGTTGTGCGCAGCAAACGCCAGCAAGCGGTACAGCGCGCCGGAATCCAGCAGGTTCCAGCCCAGACGCTTGGCCAGAATCCCGGCGACCGTGCCTTTGCCCGAGCCGCTTGGCCCATCGATGGTGATGACCGGTGCAATGTTTTTCACGACTGAGCCTCTTGTGCCACACGAATGCCGACCTGCGCGCACAACGCGAGGAAGTTCGGGAACGACGTCGCGACGTTGGCGCAATCATGGATGCGGATCGGCGCAGTGGCGCGCAGCGAGGCCACGCTAAAAGCCATCGCAATGCGGTGATCGCCGTGACCATGCACTTCGCCGCCGCCAATCCGGCCACCGTCGATGATGATGCCGTCCGGGGTCGGTTCACACTTGACGCCCAGCGCCAGCAAACCGTCCGCCATGACCTGGATACGATCCGATTCCTTGACGCGCAGTTCTTCAGCGCCGGTCAACACAGTGCGCCCTTCGGCACAGGCAGCGGCGACGAACAATACCGGGAACTCGTCGATGGCCAGCGGAACCAGCTCCTCGGGAATCTCGATACCCTTGAGTTTAGCTGCTCGCACGCGCAGGTCAGCCACAGGCTCGCCGCCGACTTCGCGCTGGTTTTCCAGAGTGATGTCCGCGCCCATCAGGCGCAGGATGTCGATGACGCCGGTACGGGTCGGGTTGATGCCGACGTGCTCGAGCACCAGCTCCGAACCTTCGGCGATCGAGGCCGCGACGAGAAAGAACGCCGACGACGAGATGTCACCCGGCACTTCAATATGAGTTGCAGTGAGCTTGCCGCCAGGCTCGACCGAAGCCGTAGCGCCTTCAACACTTACCGGATAACCGAAGCCGCGCAGCATGCGCTCGGTGTGATCGCGAGTCGGGGCCGGCTCGGTCACGGTGGTCTTGCCTTCGGCGTACAGGCCGGCGAGCAGCAGGCAGGATTTCACCTGAGCACTGGCCATCGGCATGGTGTAGGTCAGGCCTTTGAGCTTGTGCCCGCCACGAATAGTCATCGGCGGACGACCTTCAGCAGCGGTTTCGATCACAGCGCCCATTTCTCGCAGCGGATTGGCCACGCGATTCATTGGACGCTTGGACAGCGACGCATCGCCAGTCAAAGTGCTGTCGAAGTTTTGCGCGGCCAGCAGGCCGGACAGCAGACGCATCGAAGTACCGGAGTTGCCCAGGTAGATCGGGCCCGGCGCCGGTTTCAGACCATGCAGGCCGACACCATGAATGGTCACGCGGCCGTGGTGCGGGCCTTCGATGACCACGCCCATGTCACGGAACGCCTGCAAGGTCGCCAGGGCGTCTTCGCCCTCGAGGAAGCCTTCGACTTCGGTGACGCCTTCGGCCAGCGAACCGAGCATGATCGAACGGTGGGAAATCGATTTGTCACCCGGTACGCGAATCCGACCGGACAGGCGGCCACCAGGTTGAGCCAGGAAGATCAGATCGTTGGAATTCATAGCGTCCACATAGGCCCTGCGGGCCAGGATTTTACTGAAATGCTCGCGGGCAACCCGGGCGCGAGTGAAAACGCCCAACAATTGGTGCCCATCCCCTGCATCGACCGCGTCGCGCAAGGCGTCGAGGTCGCTGCGAAATGTATCGAGTGTGCGCAGGACAGCCTCGCGGTTGGCGAGGAAGATGTCGTGCCACATCACCGGGTCGCTTCCGGCAATTCTTGTGAAATCGCGGAAACCACCGGCAGCGTAACGGAAGATCTCAAGGTTTTCATTGCGCTTGGCCAACGAATCGACCAGACCGAAGGCCAGTAAGTGCGGCAGATGGCTGGTCGCGGCCAACACTTCATCGTGACGCTCGACTTGCATGTGCTCGACGTCGGCGCCCAATTCGCGCCACAGACGATCAACCACAGCCAACGCGGCCGGATCGGTTTGCTCGAGCGGCGTGAGAATCACTTTGTGACGACGGAACAGCTCAGCATTGGAGGCTTCCACCCCGCTCTGCTCGGAACCGGCAATCGGATGGCCCGGCACGAAACGCGGCGGCATAGCGCCAAACGCCTCGGTTGCCGCGCGCACCACATTGCCTTTGGCGCTGCCGACGTCGGTCAGAATCGCCGAGCCCAGATCCATGCTCGCCAGACGCGCGAGCACTTTTTCCATGGCCAGAATCGGCACCGCCAGCTGAATTACGTCAGCACCCTGGCAAGCCGCTGCCAAGTCATCTTCACAACGATCGACCACACCCAACTCGACCGCGAGCTTGCGCGATTGCGGATCGAGATCGACCCCGACCACTTCACGGCACACACCGCTTTCACGCAAGCCTTTGGCAAACGAACCACCGATCAACCCCAGACCGACCACCACAAGGCGACCGATCATAGGTGCAGCAGATTGCATTGCAGTGACATCACCCACGAGCCAGAACCTTGCGCAGCGCTTCGAGGAAGCGGCTGTTTTCCGCTGGCAGACCGATGGTCACCCGCAGGTGGTTCGGCATGCCGTAATTGGCCACTGGACGCACGATCACGCCTTCGCGCAGCAAGCCCTGGAACACAGGGGCTGCAACCTGGCCGAGATCGACGCAGATGAAGTTGCCTTTCGACTCGATCCAGCCCAGACCCAGCTCACGGAAACCGGCCTGCAACTGCTGCATGCCCGACTCGTTGAGCTGACGGCTTTGCGCCAGATACTCCTCGTCTTTCAGCGCTGCGCAGGCTGCTGCCAAGGCGAGGCTGTTGACGTTGAACGGCTGGCGAACGCGGTTCAGCACGTCAGCAACAACCGGAGTCGACAGGCCGTAGCCAACGCGCAACGCCGCCAAGCCGTAAGCCTTGGAGAAGGTGCGCGAAACCAGCAGATTCGGGTACGCGGCGAGGAAATCCAGACCATCCGGCAGATCGCTGCCTTCGGCGTACTCGATGTACGCCTCATCCAGCACCACCAACACGTGCTCCGGAACATCCTGGAGGAACTCGTCCAGCGCTTCTGCGCCGAACCAGGTGCCGGTCGGGTTGTTCGGGTTGGCGATGAACACCACGCGGGTGTTGGCATCGATGGCCGCGAGCATTGCAGGCAAGTCATGCCCCCAATTCTTGGCCGGCACCACTTTGGCTTGCGCGCCGACCGCCTGAGTGGCAATTGGGTACACAGCGAAAGCGTGCTCACTGAACACCGCATTCAGGCCCGGCGCCAGATAGGCGCGCGCGACCAGCTCAAGAATATCGTTGGAACCGTTACCCAAGGTGACCTGATTCAGGTCGACGCGGCACTGCTCGGCCAGCAAGGATTTCAATGCGAAACCATTGCCATCCGGATAACGGGTCAGCTCGGCCAGCTCTTCGCGGATCGCCGCCAAGGCTTTCGGACTGGCGCCCAGCGGGTTTTCGTTGCTCGCCAGTTTGACGATTTTCGCCGGATCTAGATCCAGCTCGCGCGCCAGTTCGTCCACAGGCTTGCCCGGAACGTACGGCGAAAGTTGTTGCACGCCCGGCTGTGCCAGAGCGAGGAAGTTGCCACTCATTTGCTACCGCCCCTTAGAGAACTGCTTTCGGGTAGGAACCCAGCACTTTGAGTGCTACTGCTTCCTGACTGATCTTTTCCAGCACACCTTTGATCAATGGATCACGGTGGTGGCCGACGAAGTCGATGAAGAATACGTAAGTCCATTTGCCGCTGCGCGACGGACGGGTTTCGATGCGGGTCAGGTCGATCCCGTTGTCGTGGAACGGCACCAGCAGCTCGTGCAGCGCGCCGGGTTTGTTGCTCATCGACACGATGATCGAGGTCTTGTCGTCGCCGGTCGGCGGCACTTCCTGATTACCGATCATCAGGAAGCGCGTCGAGTTGTCCGGACGGTCTTCGATCTTCTCGGCCAGACGGGTCAGGCCATACAGCCCTGCCGCCATATCACCGGCAATCGCCGCCGAATTCCACTCGCCTTTAACCCGCTTGGCCGCTTCGGCGTTGCTGGAAACCGCGACGCGTTCGACATTCGGGTAATGCGCGTCCAGCCACTTGCGGCACTGGGCCAGCGACTGCGCGTGGGAATAGATGCGGCTGATGCTGTCGGTCTTGGTGTTTTCACCAACCAACAGATGATGGTGAATGCGCAACTCGACTTCGCCACAGATGACCATGTCGTGTTCGAGGAAGCTGTCCAGCGTGTGGTTGACCGCGCCTTCGGTGGAGTTCTCCACCGGTACCACGCCAAAATTCACCGCACCGGCCGCCACTTCACGGAACACTTCGTCGATCGCCGCCATCGGCTTGCTGATGACGGCGTGGCCGAAGTGTTTCATGGCTGCGGCTTGGGTGAAGGTGCCTTCAGGGCCGAGGTAAGCCACTTTCAGCGGCTGCTCCAGCGCCAGGCACGACGACATGATTTCGCGGAACAACCGCGCCATCTCTTCGTTACCCAGCGGCCCCTGATTGCGTTCCATGACACGCTTGAGCACCTGAGCCTCACGCTCAGGACGATAGAACACCGGCACTTCGCCTTCGGCCAGCGAGGCCATCTTTACTCGCGCGACTTCCTGGGCGCAACGCGCACGTTCACTGATCAGCTCCATGACTTTGGTGTCCAGAGCGTCAATGCGAACGCGCAGTGCCTTGAGTTCTTGCTCGGACATCAGCCGTGTTCCTTCTCGAATTCAGCCATGTACGCCACCAGCGCGTTGACCGCGGTGATGTCGACAGCGTTATAGATGGAGGCGCGCATGCCGCCCACGGAGCGGTGGCCTTTCAGATTGAGCAGGCCGCGTTCTTCGGCACCGACCAGGAATGGCTTGTCCAGACGATCATCGGCCAGACGGAACGGCACGTTCATCCACGAGCGATCCGATTTGTTGATCGGGTTGCTGTAGAGGCCGCTGGCGTCGATGAAGTCGTACAGCGTGCGCTGTTTGACATCGTTGAGTTTGGCGATCGCGTCAACGCCGCCCTGCTCTTTCAGCCACTGGAACACCAGACCGGACAGGTACCAGGCCAGCGTCGGCGGGGTGTTGTACATCGAGCCGTTATCCGCCGCGACTTTGTAGTCGAGCATGGTCGGGCACAGCGCACGCGCCTTGCCGAGCAAGTCTTCGCGGATGATGTTGACGACGATGCCGCTCGGGCCGATGTTCTTTTGCGCGCCAGCGTAGATCATGCCGAAACGCGAAATATCGACTGGACGCGAGAGGATGTCCGAAGACATGTCGGCCACTAGCGGCACGTCACCGACTTCCGGGATCCACTGGAATTCCAGACCGCCGATGGTTTCGTTCGGCGCGTAGTGAACGTAAGCGGCGTCTTTCGACAGCTTCCACTCGTTCTGGCCCGGGATGGCGAAATAGTCGTAAGGCTTGGCGGTGGCGGCGACGTTGACGTGGCCGTAGCGCGAGGCTTCTTCGATGGCTTTCTGCGACCAGATACCGGTGTCGATATAGTCGGCCGAGCCGCCTTCAGGCAACAGGTTCAGTGGAATCTGCGCGAATTGCTGGCTGGCGCCACCTTGCAGAAACAGCACTTTGTAGTTCGACGGGATATTCAGCAGGTCACGCAGATCCTGCTCGGCCTGGGTGGCAATGGACACGAACTCATCGCTGCGATGGCTCATTTCCATGACCGACAGACCCTTGCCGTGCCAATCAAGGAGTTCACCCTGGGCGCGCTGCAGGACAGCTTCAGGAAGCGCCGCAGGACCGGCGCAGAAGTTATAGGCTCGCTTGCTCACATCCAATCTCGCTCTGATTTGGTGGTCACTTAAATCTTTTAGTCTGCGGATGATCGTTCCCACGCTCTGCGTGGGAATGCATCCAATGACGCTCTGCGTCATGGGACGCGGAGCGTCCCGAGCGGCATTCCCACGCAAAGCGTGGGAACGATCCCGTGCAGTGTTGCAAATTTTCAAACAGGACAAATAACAAGGGGGCGAATTTTCATCCGCCCCCTTGGTTGCCCGCTTATTCTTGCGGTTCTTCGTCTGCTGCGGCGTCGAGTTGCTGGTCTTCAACAGCATCGTCGATCACGACGGTGCCTTCGAATTCCTCGCCCTCTTCCCCTTCAAGCTCTTCACCTTCGATTTCCGAAGGTTCCTGAACCCGCTCCAGCCCGACCAGGGTTTCATCCTTGGCCAGCTTGATCAGTGTCACACCTTGAGTGTTACGACCCAGGCTCGACACTTCGTCGACACGGGTACGCACCAAGGTGCCCTGATCGGAGATCAGCATGATTTCTTCACCGTCCTGCACCTGAACCGCGCCGACCAGACGGCCGTTACGCTCGTTGCTGACCATGGCGATAACGCCCTGACCGCCACGCTTGTATTCAGGGAACTCGGTGATCGCCGTACGCTTGCCGTAGCCGCGCGCGGAAGCGGTGAGGATTTCGCTGCCTTCTTCCGGAATCAGCATGGAGATCAGCTTCTGCCCTTCTGGCAGACGCATGCCACGCACACCGCGGGCGGTACGGCCCATGGCGCGAACTTCGGATTCCTTGAAGCGCGTTACCTTGCCGCCGTCGGAGAACAGCATGATTTCCTGCTCGCCATCGGTGACAGCAGCGGAGATCAGGATGTCGCCTTCGTCCAGTTCCAGCGCGATCAGGCCAACGCTGCGCTGACGGCTGAAGGCCACCAGCGGAGTTTTCTTCACGGTGCCGTTGGCGGTCGACATGAAGATGAACGGTGCTTTCTTGCGGTCAGCAGCTTTGATACGGGCACGACGTTCTTCGTCGGTCTCGTTGCTGTTTTCGATTTCTTCTACATCAACCTCAACGCCTTCAGCCTCTTCTTCTTCAGCCTGACGCTTCATGGCTTCGAGATCGACCGGCAACATGGTGGTGATGTATTCGCCTTCGCTCAATGGCAGAAGGTTGACCAGCGGACGACCACGGGCAGCGCGGGACGCTTCCGGGATTTCGTAGGTCTTGAGCCAGTACACCTTGCCCTTGCTGGAGAACAGCAACAGCGTGGTGTGGCTGTTGGCAACCAGCAGGTGAGCGATGTAGTCCTCATCCTTGACGCCGGTGGCCGATTTGCCTTTACCGCCACGACGCTGAGCCTGGTACGCAGCCAATGGCTGGGTCTTGGCGTAGCCACCGTGGGAGATGGTCACGACACGCTCTTCTTCCGGGATCATGTCACCCAGGGTCAGATCGAGACGGGCATCGAGAATTTCGGTGCGGCGCACGTCGCCGTATTCGGCACGAATCACTTCCAGCTCTTCGCGGATCACTTCCATCAGGCGCACAGCGCTGTTGAGGATGCGGATCAGCTCGCCGATCTGGTTGAGAATCTCTTGATACTCGGCCAGCAGTTTTTCGTGCTCCAGACCGGTCAGACGGTGCAGACGCAGTTCCAGAATGGCTTGCGCCTGTTCTGGCGACAGGAAGTACTTGCCTTCGCGCAGACCGTATTGCGGATCCAGAGTCTCCGGACGGCAGGAATCAGCACCGGCACGCTCAACCATCGCAACCACGGCGGAGGATTCCCACGCGGTGCTGATCAGCGCTTCCTTGGCTTCCGACGGCGTCGGCGAAGCCTTGATCAGCGCGATGACCGGGTCGATGTTCGACAGGGCAACGGCCTGACCTTCGAGGATGTGACCACGCTCGCGCGCCTTGCGCAGTTCGAAAACGGTACGGCGGGTAACCACTTCGCGACGGTGACGGACGAAGGCTTCCAGCAGATCCTTGAGGTTCAGGATGCGTGGGCGGCCGTCGATCAGCGCAACGATGTTGATGCCGAATACCGATTGCAGCTGGGTCTGGGCGTAGAGGTTGTTGAGGATCACCTCAGGCACTTCGCCGCGACGCAGTTCGATCACGACGCGCATACCGTCCTTGTCGGACTCGTCGCGCAGTTCGGTGATGCCTTCCAGCTTCTTCTCTTTGACCAGTTCGGCGATCTTCTCGATCAGACGCGCCTTGTTCAACTGGTAAGGAAGTTCGGTGATAACGATCTGCTGACGGCCACCGACCTTGTCGATGTCTTCAATGATCGAGCGGGCGCGCATGTAAATACGGCCGCGACCAGTGCGGTAGGCTTCGATGATGCCGGCGCGACCGTTGATGATCGCCGCGGTCGGGAAGTCCGGGCCGGGGATGTATTGCATCAGTTCATCGACGGTCAGCTCAGGGTTGTCGATGAGCGCCAGGCAACCGTCGATGACTTCACCGAGGTTGTGCGGCGGGATGTTGGTCGCCATGCCCACGGCGATACCGCTGGAGCCGTTGACCAGCAGGTTTGGAATACGGGTCGGCATGACCGCCGGGATCATTTCGGTGCCGTCGTAGTTCGGCACCCAGTCCACGGTTTCTTTGTGCAGGTCGGCCAGCAGCTCGTGCGCCAGCTTGGTCATGCGCACTTCGGTATATCGCATCGCCGCAGCGTTGTCGCCGTCGACCGAACCGAAGTTACCCTGACCGTCTACCAGCAGATAGCGCAGGGAGAAAGGCTGGGCCATACGAACGATGGTGTCGTACACGGCAGTGTCACCGTGCGGGTGATACTTACCGATCACGTCGCCGACAACACGGGCAGATTTCTTGTACGGCTTGTTGTAGTCGTTGCCCAGCTCGCTCATCGCGAACAGTACGCGACGGTGCACGGGCTTGAGGCCATCGCGCGCATCCGGCAGTGCACGGCCGACGATTACGCTCATCGCGTAGTCGAGGTAGGACTGCTTCAGCTCGTCTTCGATATTGACCGGGAGGATTTCTTTGGCCAGTTCGCCCATGAGAAGCCTGATTCCTTTTTCTGGTGAAACTTCGTCATATCCATGTGGGAGCAACGAAGCTCGTCGGGGCCGGCCGAGTGCCATGCGCCGACTTACGACAAATCAACATTGGATCGCGGATTTGCGCAGTAAAGACAGCTTCGTGAAGCTGCCTCGGAAAACGCCGGATGTTATCACAAAGGCCGCCACGCACCTATCCCCCAGATGCGCATGGAGCATAGTTAGTTGACCGGTGACAGGCTTAACGGGGACGAGAGAGGCTCAGAGCTTCTTTGAGCGCAGATTTGTGGTGTGGATTAGCGATGTTTATTGACATTCAAGGGTAGGCACACATGTATGAGCTGCCGAAGGCTGCGACCTTTTGATTTTGTTTTTAGAAGATAAAGTCAAAAGATCGCAGCCTTCGGCAGCTCCTACATTGAGTGTCACCGCATTAGTGCAGGCGTTTGCGGCACATCAACTGGGCCATTTTGGCGGTATCCGGGCGCTCGACGATGCCTTTCTCGGTGACGATCGCGTCGATAAGGTCGGCCGGCGTCACGTCAAACACCGGGTTGAATGCTTCAACGTCGGCACCGACGCGCTTGCCGCCGACTTCCAGCAGCTCGGCGCCATCACGTTCTTCGATCGGAATGTCATCACCGCTAGCCAGGTTCATGTCGATGGTCGAGCTCGGCGCCACGACCATGAAACGCACGCCGTGGTGCATGGCGTTGACCGCCAGTTGATAGGTGCCGATCTTGTTGGCCACGTCACCGTTGGCGGTAATGCGGTCGGCGCCAACGATCACCCAGGTCACACCTTTGGTTTTCATGATGTGCGCAGCGGCGGAGTCGGCATTCAGGGTCACCGGAATGCCTTCGTTGGCCAGTTCCCATGCGGTCAAGCGCGAACCCTGCAGCCATGGACGGGTTTCGTCGGCGTAAACGCGCTCGACCATGCCTTCAATAAAGGCTGCGCGAATCACACCCAGTGCCGTGCCAAAACCACCGGTGGCCAGTGCGCCGGTATTGCAGTGGGTCAGGATCGCCTGGGCATTGCCCTGATGTTTGCGGATCAGGTCGACGCCGAGCTGCGCCATGGTCAGATTGGCTTCGCGATCGCTTTCATGAATGGCGATCGCCTCAGCTTCCAGCGCCGCCAGCGGATCGGCGTTTTCTTTCAGGCGATCCAGTCGATCGTGCATACGACCCAGCGCCCAGAACAGATTGACTGCGGTCGGACGGGAATCGGCCAGCAAGGCGAAATCCTCTTCCAGCGCTGCGTACCAGTCGCCACCTTCAGCAATCCGCGCCCGGGCCGCAAGCACGATGCCATAGGCCGCACTGATGCCGATGGCCGGCGCGCCGCGCACCACCATCGAGCGAATCGCCTCAGCGACGCCGGCGGCGCTGGTGTAGGCAATCCAGGTTTCTTCAAACGGCAAAATACGCTGATCCAGCAGGTGCAGCGCGCCGTCTCGCCACTCGATGGCCTTCACTTTCTCCGCAGCCAACAGTCGATCGCGCATCCCACACCCCGCACTCATGAACAAAAGCCGCCGATTATAGCGATCCCCCCGCGAAGACGCTCGGGTATACTTCGCCATCCTTTACAAAAGCACTGGAACCGACCCTCGATGCCGAAACCTGCCATTGCGCTCGACTTATTATTGCTGCCGACCTGGCTGGTACCCGTCGAACCCGCTGGCGTTGTGCTCAAGGAGCATGGCCTGGGCATCCGCGACGGTCGCATCGTGTTTATCGGCCCGCGCGCCGAAGCATTGAAGTGTAACGCCACAGAAGTTCGCGAACTGCCGGATGTGCTGCTCGCCCCCGGCCTGATCAACGCCCACGGCCACGCAGCAATGACGCTGTTCCGTGGCCTGGCCGATGATCTGCCGCTGATGACCTGGCTGGAAAACCACATCTGGCCGGCCGAAGCGAAATGGGTCGACGAAGATTTTGTCCGCGATGGTACTGATCTGGCCATCGCCGAGCAGATCAAGGGCGGCATCACTTGCTTCTCGGACATGTACTTCTTCCCGAAAGTCGCCAGCGAGCGCGTGCACAACAGCGGCATTCGTGCGCAAATCGCGATTCCGATCCTCGATTTCCCGATCCCGGGCGCCAGCAGTGCCGATGAAGCGATTCGCCAAGGCGTCGAGCTGTTCGGCGACTTGAAGCATCACGAACGCATCAAGATCACCTTCGGCCCTCATGCACCGTACACCGTCGGCGACGAGAATCTGGAAAAAATCCGCGTGATCGCCGAGGAACTGGACGCGTCGATCCACATGCACGTCCACGAAACCGCGTTCGAAGTCCAGCAAGCGCTGGAGCAGCGCGGCGAACGCCCGCTGGCCCGCCTCGGTCGCCTGGGCCTGCTCGGCCCACGCTTCCAGGCCGTGCACATGACCCAGATCAGCGATGACGACCTGGCGTTGCTGGTAGAAAGCAACACCAGCGTGATCCATTGCCCGGAATCCAATCTCAAACTGGCCAGCGGCTTCTGCCCGGTCGAGCGTTTGTGGCAGGCTGGAGTGAATGTCGCAGTCGGCACTGATGGCGCGGCGAGCAACAACGATCTCGACCTGCTCGGCGAAACCCGCACCGCCGCACTGCTGGCCAAAGCCGTCGCCGGTTCGGCCACCGCGTTGGACGCCCATCGTGCGCTGCGCATGGCCACCTTGAATGGCGCGCGAGCATTGGGGATCGAGGCGCAAGTCGGCTCGCTGGAAATCGGCAAAGCCGCCGACATCGTCGCCTTCGACCTGTCCGGTCTGGCCCAGCAACCGGTCTACGACCCGGTTTCGCAGCTGATCTATGCCACCGGTCGCGACTGCGTGAAACACCTGTGGGTCGCCGGCAGACAACTACTCGACGACCGACGCCTGACGCGCATGGACGAAGAGCAACTGGGCGCCACCGCCCGGGCCTGGGGCCAGCGCATCAGCGGCCACACCGAATCGTAAACACCCCGGGGCAAACTCCGGGGCTACAGCCCTTTTTCAAGTTTTAGAGGATTTAACATGAGCAACGTCGACCACGCCGAAATCGCTAAATTCGAAGCCCTGGCCCATCGCTGGTGGGATCGTGAAAGCGAGTTCAAACCGCTGCACGACATCAACCCGCTGCGGGTCAACTGGATCGACGAGCGGGTGAATCTGGCCGGCAAGAAAGTCCTCGACGTCGGTTGCGGTGGCGGCATCCTCAGCGAAGCGATGGCCCAGCGTGGCGCCACCGTGATGGGCATCGACATGGGCGAAGCGCCGCTGGCGGTCGCGCAACTGCATCAGCTGGAATCCGGCGTCAACGTCGAATACCGCCAGATCACTGCCGAAGACCTCGCAGAAGAAATGCCTGAGCAGTTCGACGTCGTCACCTGCCTTGAAATGCTTGAGCATGTACCGGATCCATCGTCGGTGATCCGTGCCTGCTTCCGTATGGTCAAGCCCGGCGGCCAGGTGTTCTTCTCGACCATCAACCGCAACCCGAAGGCCTATCTGTTTGCCATCGTCGGCGCCGAATACATCATGAAGCTGCTGCCGCGCGGCACCCACGACTTCAAGAAATTCATCCGCCCGTCCGAGCTCGGCGCGTGGAGCCGCATGGCCGGCCTGACCGTCAAGGACATCATCGGCCTGACCTACAACCCGCTGACCAAGCACTACAAACTGGCCAGCGACGTTGACGTCAACTACATGATCCAGACCCTGCGCGAGGAATAAGTCGATGGCCATCAGAGCAGTCCTTTTCGACATGGACGGCACCCTGCTCGACACGGCGCCGGACTTCATCGCCATCTGCCAGGCCATGCGCGCGGATCGTGGCTTGCCGCCTATCAACGACAAGCACATCCGCGACGAGATCTCCGGCGGCGCCAAAGCCATGGTTGCAGTGACATTCTCGATGGACCCGGAATCACCGGGCTTCGAGGAGCTGCGCCTGGAGTTTCTCGAGCGCTATCTGGTCGGCTGTGCGGTACACAGCAAGTTGTTCGACGGCATGGACGAATTGCTCGCCGACATTGAAAAAGCCAATCTGGTCTGGGGCGTGGTCACCAACAAGCCGCTGCGCTTTGCCGAGCCGATCATGCAGCAGATGGGGCTGGCCGAGCGTTCGGCGTTGCTGATCTGCCCGGATCACGTGAAGAACAGCAAGCCGGATCCGGAACCGTTGATCCTTGCGTGCAAGATGCTTGATCTGGATCCGTCGACGGTGTTGTTTGTAGGCGATGATCTGCGTGATATCGAGTCGGGCCGCGATGCTGGCACGAAAACGGCGGCGGTGACGTTTGGCTACATCCACCCGGACGACAACCCACGGCATTGGGGCGCGGATGTGGTGGTGGATCACCCGTCGGAGTTGCGCAAGGTGCTCGACAGCGCGATTTGCAGCTGCTGATCTGAATCAGATCTTGTGGCGAGGGGATTTATCCCCGTTGGGCTGCGAAGCGGCCCCCGCTTTCATCCAGGCGATGTGACACACAGGTTTTGCGACGGCTTCGCCGCCGAACGGGGATAAATCCCCTCCCACAGGGTGAAGCAGGTCTTCATGAATGGATTGTGAGGTTTTTATGTTTGATTACTCCGCTCGCCCCGAATTGCTCAAGGATCGGGTCATTCTGGTCACCGGTGCCGGTCGTGGCATTGGCGCGGCTGCGGCGAAAACCTACGCCGCTCACGGCGCGACCGTGCTGCTGCTGGGCAAGACCGAGGCCAATCTGACCCAGGTCTACGACGAGATCGAAGCCGCGGGCCACCCACAACCGGCGGTGATCCCGTTCAACCTCGAAACCGCTCTGCCCCATCAATACGATGAGCTGGCGGCAATGATCGAGACTGAGTTCGGCCACCTCGATGGCCTGCTGCACAATGCTTCGATCATTGGTCCGCGCACGCCGATCGAGCAGTTGTCCGGGGAAAATTTCATGCGCGTCATGCAGGTCAACGTCAACGCCATGTTCATGCTGACCAGCACCTTGTTGCCGCTGCTCAAGCTCTCGCAGGATGCGTCGGTGGTGTTCACCTCCAGCAGTGTTGGTCGCAAGGGCCGCGCATACTGGGGCGCTTATGGCGTATCGAAGTTCGCTACCGAAGGCTTGATGCAAACCCTGGCCGATGAGGTCGACGGCGTTGCACCGGTGCGCTCCAACAGCATCAACCCGGGCGGCACCCGCACCAGCATGCGCGCTCAGGCTTATCCAGGGGAAAACCCGCTGAACAACCCGACGCCCGAGGAGATCATGCCGGTCTACCTCTACCTGATGGGACCGGACAGCAGCGGTATCAACGGCCAGGCATTCAACGCCCAGTAATGCCATACGTCGCATTTGTTGCCGTGGCGGAATCCCGTCGCGGCATGCATTTGCCGCTGTCGACTGCAACAATTGAGTCAATTATCCAGCGCCCTTCTACCCCGAAAGACCACAAGCCATTGAATATAAAGGGTTTTAATAAACCTGAACCGAATGGCACGACTTTCGCTCTAAATTGCCTCAAAGCATGCCGTGTGAAGGCAATGGGGCAAGGCCGATTTCGATAGCTTACTAATCGTCATCAGGCAGACTAAACTTATGCCAAATGTCCTACGGGACTGATGGATCAGTATGACGCGCAGCCCATAGCCGCTCTCACCCAGCCTGTAAGACAGACTTACTGCTTAGGGGCTCACGCCATATGAAATCACCTTCCCAGACCAATGCAATTGACTTCGACAGTGCCAAATTGCAACGCCTGGGTTTCGGTCAGCAGCCGCCACTTCTGGAGCGGCCCGCCAGTCTTGCGCAATTGCGCCAGCAACTGAGCCTGCAACTGCAAACCAGTCTCGAACCACAACGCATCCTCGGTCTGTTTTTCCGCGAAGTTCAGCGTCTGGTGCCGCTGGACGCCTTGAGCTACGTGCACAAGGGCAGCGACCTGCGCCTGGAGTTTGGCGCGCGCGGTCATCACTCCGTCAGTTACAGCCTGAGCCACGAAGGTGAGCACATGGGCGAACTGGTGTTCCGCCGCAATCAGCGTTTCAACGAGCATGAACAAGGCAATCTGGAGTCGCTGCTGTCGTCGTTGCTGTTCCCGATGCGCAACGCCCTGCTCTACCGCGCCGCGACCCAGAGCGCCTTGCGCGATCCGTTGACCGGTGCCGGTAACCGCATTGCCATGGAGCAGACCCTGCAACGCGAGATCGAAATGTCGCGTCGGCACCTGCAACCACTGTCGGTGTTGATGCTCGATATCGATCACTTCAAACGGGTCAACGACAGCCACGGCCACAGCGCCGGCGATGACGTGCTCAAAGCTGTTGCCGCCTCGATCAAGGGCCAACTGCGCAATGTCGACATGGTCTTTCGTTATGGCGGCGAAGAGTTTTTGATTCTGCTGTCGAACACCAGCCGCGAACCGGCAGCGATGGTCGGCGAACGCCTGCGTTACGCGGCGCAGGCGGCGGAATATTACGCCGATGGCCAGTTGATCGAACTGACAGTCAGCCTCGGCTGTTCGACGTTGTTGCCGGGTGAATCGGCGGAGAGCCTGCTGCGCCGTGCGGATAGCGCGCTATATGTGGCCAAACGCGAAGGTCGTAACCGCTTGGCAATGGCGGGCTAAGCCCTCCGGACACCCCCAAATCAAATGTAGGAGCGAGCCTGCTCGCGATGCGATCTGACATTCAACAATGATGTTGACTGACAGTCCGCAATCGCGAGCAGGCTCACTCCTACATTATTTACGCGGTGTCAGCTGTAATCAGCTTTCGACGACAGCCCGGCGTTCACGGCTTACCAGCAAACGCTCGGACGTCTCCAGTTGCATGCAGCGTTCGAGGAACAGGTACATATAGTCGTAGCTCTTGCACACCGCCTGACGCAACTCGGTTTGCAAAGCCATACTCGGGTTCATGCCGGCGAGGGTGCAAATGATCTCCAGCGCTTCCCACGGATGCGCATCGTCGTACTGCGCGTGCATCTTCAGCCACTTCATCGCGCGCTTGCGATCCTCTTCCGGGAACGCGGCGGCGTACACCCCCGTCGAGCAGACCAGTGCAGACCACTCACCGGTCGCGCCTTCGATTGCGTAATTGGTCGCGGCGATGGCGACAATCAGCGAATCGGCGGAACTGGTATGCCAGCACCAATGACTCAAGGCGTGCAGTTCCGGCGGCACTTGCTGCGCCTGCAAGTCTTCCAGGCTGACACCATGGGCGCGACTCCAGTGCAGCCAGTAATCGGCATGATTGAGTTCAACGCGAATATTGCGCATCAGCCAACGCCGCGCCATGTCTTCGCCAGGGTGGCGGGCAAACCTGGTCTTGGTCAGGTTCTGCGCCATGTACAACGCGAACTGCTCAACTACCGGCCAGCCCCCGACCAGATACTGGCGCATGGTTTTGGCGCTGAGCTTGTTATCCCGCATGCGCATATACAACTCATGTTCGACAACCCGGCGCTTGCTCTCGCTGCAATCCTCAATGAGCTGTTGTGCCCAGGCAGGATAACTTGCAGCTTCCATGAGTGGTCCGGTTCGGTTGAATGTGTCGATCACTGTTCGGCTCCTTTTGATTTGTGATTATAAGGATCGGCGAGAGACTTCAACGGAACGTGCCAGGCGCTTTGAATAACAGCGGCTGCGGTCTGGCGGGCCGACTTTGCAAACTGTCACAGGTAAACAATTGCGGACGTTCGATAATATAACCCTGAGCGTAATCAACGCCAATTTCAAGCAATGCCTGCTCGATCTGGGTTGTTTCTACAAACTCGGCAATTGTCTGTTTCCCCATGACATGCCCGATGTGATTGATCACTTCGACCATTGCGCGGTTAATCGGGTCGTCCAGCATATCCTTTACGAAACTCCCGTCGATCTTCAGGAAGTCTACAGGTAAATGTTTCAGATAAGCGAATGAAGACATTCCGGCACAAAAGTCATCCAGCGAGAAGTAACAACCTAAACCTTTGAGTTCATTAATAAAACGTATTGCACTGCCTAAATTTGAAATCGCACTGGTTTCAGTAATTTCAAAACAAATCATTTCAGGCGGTATGGCGTAGTTAACAAACTGCTCACGCAGGAAGTGCAAAAAAGCGTCATCTCCTATAGTAATGCCTGACAGATTAATCGCACACATCGCCAACGGACCTTCATGTTCTTCGGCAATACATTGAGCAATAACCTTAAATACGTTTTGCACTACCCAACGATCTAACTGACTCATCAAACCATAACGTTCAGCGGCCGGAATGAAACTGTCCGGGAGAATCATCCGCCCCGCTTCATCATGCAGACGCAGCAGAATTTCGATGTGCGCACGCTCTCCCCCGGTGGCACCCAACGGCGCAATTTCCTGGGCGTACAGACAAAACCGGTTCTCCTCCAGTGCCATGTGCAAGCGCTGTACCCAGGCCATCTCACCGAAGCGCAACGACAACTCCGAATCGTCGGCGTGGTAGACCTGCACCCGATTACGGCCCTTTTCCTTGGCCATGTAGCAGGCCATGTCGGCGGCACGCAACGACGCTTCGAGGGTGGTCGGCGTCTGGCCGACATGCACCAGGCCGATACTGACGGTGGTCAGAAATGGCCGGCCCTTCCACACGAAATGCAGGTTCTGCACGGTCTGGCGCAGGCTGTCGGCGATCTTCTCGGCCGCCTCCAGCGCACAGTTCTCCAGAAGAATGCCGAATTCGTCACCGCCCAATCGCGCCAAGGTGTCGCCCTCGCGCAAACCGGACTGCAGCAACGCGCAGATATGCCGCAACAGTTCATCGCCGGCGGCATGCCCACAGGTGTCGTTGACCAGTTTGAATTGATCCAGATCGAGAAACATCAACGCATGCCGCCCGCCCTGACGGGTGAGATTGTGCAGCGCCTGCTCCAGGCGATATTCGAACTCACGGCGATTGGCCAACCCGGTCAGCGCATCGTGGGTCGCCTGCCACGACAGGTTGGCAATGTATTGCCGCTCCTGCGTCATGTCGTGCAGCACCAGCACCGTGCCACTGACTTTGCCGGCATTGCGGATCGGTGCGCCCACCAGCGTCACCGATACTGTACTGCCGTCGAGGCGCTGGATCAGTTTCGAATGCTCGCTGCCACCACTGAGTTTGCCACTGAGGATGTGCTCGATCAGTGTCAGCCCTTCGGTCTGCGCGTTGTCGTCGAGCAGGTTGAAGAGCGCCGCCAAGGGCAAACCGGCAGCCTGCTCGGCTTTCCAGTGCGTCATGGCCTCGGCGGCCGGGTTCATGTAATCGATGGCCCCGGCAACGTCAGTGGTGATCACCCCGTCGCCGATCGAATGCAGGGTGACGTGGGCCCGGTCCTTCTCCAGTTGCAGCGCTTCGGCAAAGGCATGGCGCTGCTTGAGCAGCTTGTGCGTGCGCAACAGCGCCAGCACGATCAGCCCCAGCGCCGTGGCAAGGTTGGTCAACAGCAGCAGGCGCAGAATCATCCGCGACCCCTCGCCCAAGGCATCACTGAACGCCTTGGCCGCCGGAGTCACAGCGTCGTTGATGGCAAAAATCTGCGCCTTCCAGCGACGAATTTCCGCCTCGCCCGCCGTGTTGCCAGTGATGCTCCGATGCATCTCCTGAGCCACGTTATCCAGTTCGACCAGATAGGCGTCGCCGACCGTCCAGCGGTCGATGGCGGTTTCCAGATAACTGAAATGACGAAAGTTGAGGTACAGCCAGATCAGGCTGGAAACGTCGTCCGGGTGGTTGCCGCCCTTGAGAATGCCATCGCGGGCAGACGCCAGATCGGGCGGCTGATGATCCAGCGCCACGCGTAGTTGATGCCCGCCCTGAGGCACCGCGATCGCGCTTTGATACTTGAGGAAGATCGCCTCGTCGCGGCTGTCGGCGTAGAGGTTCAGGTAATAGATGGCGTCTTTCTGGCCTTTGGACCACAGACTTTCGCCTGCCACGTAACCGCGAACGGCCGACAGGACATAGAGACTCACACCGCCCAATAACGCCTGAAACAACACGACGGCGATGAATGGCCAGACGATGCCAAGCAACCGTGGCGTTCCGAGAGTCCGCTTTTGCTTCATGGGATCCCTTGTATGGCACTGCCTGACCATCCCTTCCGATCAGACCACCCACCAAGACTAGGAGGCGTTTGCGCTCCCGGCAAGCGGCATAGACGCCGATATATATATGTACCGCCACGCAATCGGGTGAAGCCATGAAACTGGTGACTCTCCTCATTTGCAAAGGCACTGCCGATCATGACGCCCTCACCCATTACACCTTCTCAACAACATATCGCTTTGCTCAACGAATACGATGGACTGCTGGTTCGCTTGAACAGCGTCAAGGAAACGTCCAGCGAGATTGAAGGCTGTTACTACATTCCAGCATCAAATACACCACTGCACCGCGTCCACATGGACGCGCTTTCTTCACTTGCACAGTTGATGAAAAACCCGATCTACCTGGCCACACTGGCGCAGCGGAAGCTGAACGCACGTCGCATGGAAGTCACCATCGAAGGCCAGCGGACGACTTATGAAACCACCAGAATTGGCGGCGGCCATGCGTACCTCGAGCCAGAGGAGTTCCCTCAATTGCGGGGCTTGTTCAGCGCTGTCGAACGGGGAACCAGAGCGCTTGGCGGGAACCTGCGCGCCGACGCCATGTTGCCGATCTGCATTGCCCTGAGTTTTTACGGCGTCCCCCCCGCGCTGTTCAAGCAGCTCGATGCATTGATCCTTTACGTTGAAGAAGCTCGGGCCATTCACCGCCTGAGACTGGGCACCGTTGCTGATATCAACAGTCTTTTCCAGCCAGATGAACATAAGTACGTGGTGGCCGCAGTTGAAAACATAGTGGCCAAGAACGAGACGAGTGCCATCGATTCCCTCGTCAGACAAGCACTGCCTGACGCAACCGTCGAGCAAGTACGCGCCAGCCCAATGCGCAGTCTCGACCGGTTGCTCAATTGCCCCAAGGCCCAGGCATTGGCAGAAGATTTGGTCCAGTGGCTCAACTGGTACGGCGCAAAAGCAGACGAACAGCCGCCGCCCGACATCTCTCCACACCTCGTCGCTGAAGCCTTGCGCCTGTGGTACTCGAGTTCACACGGCCACCAGCCCGGCACCCTCGTGGGGTTTGATCTAAACAGCAGGGAACATCGCGGCAAGAGCTATCAGACATTACGCCGCGACTTCGAAAAGCACTTGAGTGAATACGCGATCGTCCGTGAAACAGAGGCCGAGACTCTGGAACAGGTGTTGGTGGGCCACCTGCTTCTGTCTAAATACTCCAGCGACTTCGCGGTACCGGATGTTCCGCCTGATCTTCCTTACGCCAGCTCGATTGCCTGGGTCAATTTCGTCCACGGCGTCAATCTGGCACAAGCACTTGAGCCAGGCTTGCTGCATCGGTTGAGCTTTCAACAATTGATCGACCTGCCGCTCCGTCAGAGCGAAAACGCCTCGAATGAGCTGATGCAACTGATCGCATTGACCCGCGCCGAACCGGCGCAACGCTGGGCTGCTGCCGCTGCCTTGGGTGATTTGACTGTGGTTTCTATCACCGAAGCGCTGTCAACGCTGGACAACTCGACCCAGGAACTGAGTCAGGCAATCAGCCAACTGAACGCGCAACCTGAGCCAAGACTGGACATTGCAAAAGCTGAAATTGCCCGCGGCTTTCCTCTCAATAAAATGCCCAAAGGTCTGAGGCTTGCGAAAGCCGTCACCGGCAGGAGCAAACGCGCAGTCATCATACTGCCCGACATCAAAGCCTCCGCGTATGAGTTTGCCGAGGTCTACGCTGGAGGCGGGTTCAAACATGGCCAGAAATGGTCGGTGATTCTCGATGGCATACCACGCCAGAACTGGATTGTGCTTTCAAGCGATAACCGCGTTGAGACGGACGAAAAGTGGCGCACCTTTCGCACGTCGGGATTACCAGCGTTCTATAGCGAGTTCCTGCCGGACATCGAGCTCACGTTCAATCAGCGTTTCGAAGGCTATGTGGCGGACAGCAAGAAAGCTTACGCCTGCCTGATCAGACATTTGCTGATATCGCTGCCGTGGGACGAGCGCGAGGCGCTGGCACAGGGTGAAGTACGCATCCATTCCCTCAATCAGATTCTCAACGAGATGTCCTCTCTCACTACAGGCGAAGAAATCCCGCCGTCACGGCAAGCGCGGTTGGGCTTTTTGCTGGAAGCCAAGCCAATAGAGGGCGATTCGCGTTTCTATGAATGCCTGCCGCGTGCCGGCATTATCCGCCGCAGACACGACATCACCGCCGAACACCTCGGGCCAGCCATCAGAAAAACCCTCATATTTAAAGACATGGGGCCGCTTAACGCCCGCACCAACAAGCAGTTGCCCCTTGATTGGCAGGCTTATCACCAAGGAACAGTGCCGCTGGAGGACGCCACGTGCCGAGCGTTCATTTCTCGGCTCGGCTCATTACCCGCACCGCCTGCCGCACATTCCATTCACAGTGGCCTGATACTGAACTCACCTCGCACTCAGAAGATCGCCGCCCTCGTTGCCGAAGTTTTGTTTTATTACAACGTCGACGAACTACGCTCGGTAGCATGGGGAGAAACGGCGTTCGACCGCGATAAGGCGGCCGGCCACTGGCTAGAATCCATCAAGCCTTTCGTGCCGTTCTGGGGCGGTATCGACGACCTGAAATCCGACGATTTTGGTACCCGCTTGCTGGGTGTGGCGGGGCTTGTCGTTGACGTGCTTTCGTTCGCCGTGCCTCTGGGAAAATTTGCTGCGGGTTCTATCCGGCTGGCGGCTACCGCCAGCCGGATCGGTATTCGTTCAGCATTGCCTGCTTTCAGCAAGGTGTCCGGCAAATTGCTCAACGCCACCCTGAAAAATCTCAATCCGCTGGCGGTTGTCTCTGCCAGCCTCAAACTGTCGCGTCAATCGCTGCTGTTGACAGGGCGCGTGCTGTACCGCGCGGGACGCAGCAGTCTTACCGGGGTTCGCACCTTGATAGCCACCACTGCGCACTACGATTTGGTGAAAGGCATTACGCAGGTGACCGATCCGGGCGCCTGGAAACCCTTGGCGCAGGGTGATGACCTGGCCACCTTCAAAGGCATCAATGATGTGCCGGTGCGCAGCATCGCCACACCGGCAGGCAATCGATACTTTCTGATTGAGCCACTCTCGCTCAAGCCTTACGGCCCGCGACTGCTGATGACATCGACGGAGCTGTCGCCGGGGCGCTCCACGTACAATTCGGTGGGCAATGCCGATGGCCATTCGCTGATTGAAATCTCACAGCAATCCCGGGTTCGCGAACTGCTTGAAGCCGACGGCAGGACTACCCTGTTGATCGATGACGTGGCCTATCGCCTGGACGGCGATGTGCTACGCCGCGCAGACTTGATCGACGATAGCCAACGAGTGAAAATGCTGCCTTGCCGGGTGCGACGCGCACCCGGCAACGAGGTCTGCGAAACCCGTTATGTCACCCGCGATCCGGCGCCAACGCCTGCGCCGGGCAGCTTTGATGACAGCAAGGGCTGGGCCACCTGGTTCGGTGACAGCATTTATATACCGGCCGCCGGGCACGCCCCGTTGCGTGCAGCCGATATAGGCCAACACACCAGACTCAACGCCACGATGACATTCCAGAAAGGTATGTATGGGCGGGTCTGCGTCAATCTGCCGAGGCCGGGAGGATCCCTGACTGACACGTTCCAGGTCGGCGCGACGATCAGCCAGGACATGCATGACTCTACGCAGCTCGTGTTCATGCGTTTGAACGCCGGGGGCTTTTACGTCGCCGAACTCGCCAAGGGACAGAGCCTCAAGGATCCGTTGTTGTTCAAGCAGGCCGCCACCCTGTCGGCGCAGCTGCGCCAAGAACTGACGACGGTGTACATCGGCTCGTTGAACGCCAACAACATCGCCCGAATCTATGGCATAACCGCCGTCGAGCGCGCAATGAAAGCCATGGATAAAATCGCCGTGCCGATTGGCGGCCACAGCAACCCGCCCGATACGTTGCGCCGGATCAAAGTCGACACCAGCCCCGGTGAAGCGGTGCTCTTCGACCACTCCACACGAATGATCGTCAGGCACTCCAGTGATGGCGCTGCGACCTGGTCGTTATCCCGCGCCGCGCCGGACAGCGCTCGCGAGACGACCGCGCGGGTGTTCAACGCACTGTTCGAAAAAACCGTGATTACCTTTGACGCGAAGGCAGCCAATGCAAAAGCGCTGAAAATCGATAACACCATGCAGCAACTGCAGTTACTCATCAGCCAGAAAACCAGAAAAAAACTGCACAGCCCGAGAAACATCGCCTTCGCCGAGATCACTACGCAAACGGGGAGTCGAGAGGTGTACGTCAGCGTCTCTGGACAGCAGGGTGATACGGCATTCCTGCCACTGTTTGCCCGTCACCCGGATAACGCTCAGGTCACGCTTGGCAACATCACTTACTTCAACATCGATCATGACCACCGGTTTGCGGCGACTTCACTCAACGTCTCCGCTGCGGGAAAGATCCGTGCGATTCCACACACCATCGACAACATCGAGACCTACACGCCCGCCCTGACGTCACGGCCGACGTCACTGGATACCGAAAGCAAGCTCATCCGGGTGATTCGCGAAAAATACCCGGATGCGAAGACGCTGAATTCGATCACCATTGCCACAACCATGGCGCCGTGCGACTCCTGCGCGGTGGTGATGAAACAATTCGGCTATGACGGCAGCCCGGACGCGATGAACGTGCTCTGGAAGTGAGCACTCAGTGGCGCTGCAAATGCCCGTAAAGCTTGGCGTACAAACCGCCATCGGCGATCAGTTGTTGATGATCGCCGTCTTCGGCCACCTGCCCGCCATCGAACACCAGCACGCGATCGGCCTGCTTCACCGCTGACAAACGGTGGGCAATGATCAGCGTGGTGCGGCCATTGAGGAAGCGCGCCATGGCCTGGTGCAGGTTGTATTCGGTGGCGGCATCGAGGGCCGAGGTGGCTTCGTCGAGGATGACGACTTTCGGCTCGGCGAGGATCATCCGCGCAATTGCCAGGCGTTGGCGCTGACCGCCAGAAAGCCTCACGCCGGAGCGGCCGACGATGCTGTCGAGGCCATCGGGCAAGGCGCGGATAGTCGCCTCCAGTTGGGCAATTTCCAGCGCCTGCCAGCAAGCTTCGTCCGTGCGTGTGCGGCCCATGGTCAGGTTGGCGCGCACGGTGTCGTTGAACAAAGCCGGGTGCTGCAGCACCACCGCGACGTTTTCACGAACCGTATCGAGGCCGATTTCCTGCTGGGTCGAACCGCCGAAGCGGATGGTGCCGGACAGTGGCGTGTACAGACCCAGCAGCAATTGCACTAGGGTACTTTTGCCACCGCCACTGGCGCCAACGATTGCGACTTTCTCACCGGGGGCAATCGACAGATCAAGCTGATCGAGCACCAGTTCATCGCCGTAACCGAAGCTCAAGCCTTGCACCTGAATGCCCACAGTGTCGCGACCCTTGAACGGGTCGACGCCGCCGGGATACTGCGGCTCGTCGGCACGCGCCAGCAACTCGTTGATCCGCGTGAGCGCACCGCCCGCCGCGTAGTAGGCATATTGCAGATTGAGCAGTTGTTCGACCGGGCCGATCATGAACCACAGGTAACTGAACACCGCGAGCATCTGGCCGATCGACAGATCGGAGAACAGCACGGTGAGCATCGCCGCCGCGCGGAAAATATCGATGCCAAACTGGAACAACAAACCACTGGCGCGGTTGGAGGCGTCGGTCTTCCACTGCGAGTTGACCGCGTAATTGCGCACTTCCTGCGCCCGCAGGCCAAGCCTTCCAAGGAAAAAGCCCTGACGGTTGCCTGCGCGAATCTCCTGAATCGCGTCGAGGGTTTCGCTCAGCGCCTGGGTGAAACGCGAGGTGCTGTCGTTCTCCAGTTTCTTCAGGTGCTTGACGCGTTTGCCCAACTGCACCGTGGCGTAGATCACCAGCGGGTTGAACAGCAGAATCAGCAGCGCCAGTTTCCAGTGCATCCACATGAGGATGCTCGCGGTGCCGACCAGCGTCAGCATCGCCACCAGAAAACGGCTGAGGGTTTCGCCGACGAATTTATCGAGGGTATCGAGGTCGGTGACCAGATGCGTGGTCACCGTGCCGCTGCCCAGGCTTTCGTATTCGCCCAGCGAGATGCGCTTGAGGCGTTCGATCAAGCGCACGCGAATGCGATAAACAATGTCCTTGGCCAGCCGTGCGAACAGTCGCGACTGCAACACGCCAAAACACAGTGAGCCGCAGCGCAGGGTCAACGTCACTAACAACATCAGGCCGATATAGCCCGCCGCTTGCTGCCACATGCTGGGCAACACATGGTTCATGACTTTCAACGCAGCATCGCCGTGGCCGAGCAGCACTTCGTCGACGAGCAACGGCAACAGCAACGGAATCGGCACGCTGCACAGCGTCGCCAGAACAGCCACGCCGTTAGCGATCCACAGGGATTTTTTGTGTGTGAGAGCCAGGCGCCGGACTTCTGCCCAGCTCAGCCGGTCGACACGCTTTACGGCTGGCGTGTCATCGGCCAGGTCAGGCACAGGCGGCGCGCTCCAGCCAGCGGCCGAGTAACGGCGACAGTTCGCTGAGCGGTTGATAGCCATTGGTAAGTAAGGCCAGTTGGCCATTGCGTTCGGCGAGCAGGGTCGGGAAACCGGCGATGCCCAGATCCTGCACCCAACTGAAATCGGCCTGAGTGGCTTTGTGTTGATCGGCATGGTCGAACAACGCGGCGAATTCGATGCGTGGCACGCCGGCCTGCTCTGCCAGTTCCACCAGCACACTGGCTTGGGTAACGTCACGACCTTCGGCGTAAAACGCCTGCTGGATCAGTCCGACCAGTGTCCATGCGCAATCCGGCGCCAGGCTGCGCGCAGTGACGATCGCGCGGCAGGCCGGCTCGGTGTCGTAGACAAATCCATCGGGCAACGCGCCGTCGAACTGGAACGGCTGGCCGGTGGCCTCGGTGACCGCTTGCCAGTGTTCGAGAATGTAGCGCCGCGTGGTCGGCTCCAGCGCCGAGCCACTGCCGGTACGCAAACCACCGACCACCAGATGCAGCTCGACCCCGGCTGCCTGCGCCTGCTCCACCAATGCCTTGGCCACTGGAGCAAAACCCCAGCACCACGAACACATCGGGTCCATCACATAGAGCAGGCGTGCAGACATGATTAAGCCTCGGTGGATGCTTGCTTGTAGTTGTAGCCGATCGGGTGCGGCATGTTGCGCGCCTTGGCCAGTTCGATCTGCTTCTGCCGATCGATGGCACTGCGCCGGGTCTTCTCGCTCAGCTTGTCCCAGCAATGCGGGCAACTGATGCCGGCGACGTAATGCTCGCTGGCGCGATCTTCAACACTGACCGGTGTGCGGCAGGCATGACATTGATCGTAGTCGCCTTCGCTGAGGTCGTGGCGCACGGTCACGCGGTTGTCGAACACGAAGCAGTCACCCTGCCACTTGGTTTCTTCCTGCGGCACCTCTTCGAGGTACTTCAGAATGCCACCCTTGAGGTGGTAAACCTCTTCGTAGCCCTCGCTGAGCATGTAGCTCGAGGCTTTCTCGCAGCGAATACCGCCGGTGCAGAACATCGCGACTTTCTTGTGCACGGCCGGGTTGAAGTGTTCTTTGATGTAGTCAGGGAATTCGCGAAAACTGGTGGTTTTCGGATCAATGGCGCCTTCGAAGGTGCCGATCGACACTTCGTAATCGTTGCGCGTATCGATCAACAGCACTTCCGGGTCGCTGATCAACGCGTTCCAGTCTTGCGGATCAACGTAAGTGCCGACCTTTTTGTTCGGGTCGACGCCTTCGACACCGAGGGTGACGATTTCTTTCTTCAGTTTGACTTTAGTGCGATAGAACGGCTGCTCGTCGCAGTACGACTCTTTGTGATCGATGTCGATCATGCGTGGGTCGTTCTTCAGCCAGACGAGCAGGCCGTCGATGCCTTCGCGAGTGCCGGACACCGTGCCATTGATGCCTTCTTCGGCGATCAGCAGGGTGCCTTTGATCTGGTTGTCGACCATCGCTTGCAGCAGTGGCTCGCGCAGGTTGACGTAATCTTCGAGGGTGACGAACTTATACAGTGCCGCCACGACAATCGGTTGTGTCATGGGTATTTCTCCAGGTGGCTACCCTCGCAAAGGGTGAACCGGATTCAAAAAAAAACGCGCCGGGTGAGCGGCGCGTTGCGGATTCTAGCAAAAACACGATGTGTTTTGGATTTACTGAGTCTTCTGTGACAACACAAAACCTGTGGCGAGGGGATTTATCCCCGCTGGGCTGCGAAGCGGCCCCAAACCCTGAGAATGCGGTCTTTCAGGGAGATTGGGTTCTGTGGCTTTTGGGGCTGCTTCGCAACCCAACGGGGATGAATCCCCTCGCCACAAAAATCCCGCCACATCCAAAATCAGTGTTTGCTTCCGCCGGCACAGGTCGGCGACGCCGGGGCGGCGCCGGTCTCTGCCCATTCCTGCGGGGTGTAGGTGTGCAGCGCCAACGCATGGAACTCGCCCATCAGCTCGCCGAGCGTGCCGTAGACTTTCTGGTGGCGCTTGACCCGGTTCAGGCCTTCGAACTGCGCGCTGACCACCACTGCCTTGTAGTGGGTCTGCAACCCGCGACTGTGCATGTGGCTTTCATCCAGCACTTGCAGATGCTCAGGCTGTAACAGGCCCAGCGTGGATTCGATGCGTTGTTGCATGCTCATCACGAACTCCGCTTACGGCTTTTTCTTGGCCGGAGCAGCGCCTTTCGGGGCCAGCTCGTTGGTCATGTCTTCCAGCAGTTTGTTGACTACCGGTACCGCGCTTTCCAGTTTGGCCTGGGTCATCTGGGCCGATTGCTGAGTCAGCTGCGGCATTTTTTCCAGGACTTTTTTACCCAGTGGCGACTGGTAGAACGCGACCAGATCCTTCAGCTCGGATTCGCTAAAGTTGGTGGTGTAGAGCTTGACCATGTCCGGCTTCAGCTTGTTCCAGCCAATGGCCTGGTCCAGGGCGGCGTTGGCCTTGGCCTGGTAGGTTTCCAGCGTGGCTTTCTTGGATTCCGGGGCTTTGGTCTGCTCAAAACGCTGAGCGAACATTTGCTGGACTTGCATGTACACCGGAGTGCCCAGTTTGTCAGCGTGTGCCAGGGTCAGGAAAGCTTCGGCACTGGCGTTGTGGCTGGCGGTATCGGCAAGCACCTGGCCGCTGGCGCAAACCAGTGCAACCGCGGTACAGATGGCACGAAGACGAGTCATCGAGTTTCCTTTTAAGCAAAGCGAGGTAAAACCCCAAGGGCGACCATTCTGCGCCTAAAAAACGCCGCGGCTCAACCCCCCAAGCCTTGCCGCGCTTGATTGACGGGGTTTTACCGGTCAACAATCGATTCGATGGAACCACCCGGGCCGAAGCCGGCCTAAACTGCGCAAACAGACCAACAGGAGTGTGCACGATGAGCCGTATCGAAACCGACAGCCTGGGCCAGATCGAAGTCCCGGACGACGCTTACTGGGGTGCTCAGACGCAACGCTCGCTGATCAACTTCGCCATTGGTCAGGAACGCATGCCGCTGCCGGTACTGCACGCCCTGGCGCTGATCAAGAAAGCCGCCGCCCGGGTCAACGACCGCAACGGCGACCTGCCCGCCGACATCGCCCGCCTGATCGAACAAGCCGCCGACGAAGTCCTCGACGGCCAGCACGACGACCAGTTCCCGTTGGTGGTCTGGCAGACCGGCAGCGGCACCCAAAGCAACATGAACGTCAACGAGGTGATCGCCGGTCGCGCCAACGAACTGGCCGGCAACCCGCGCGGCGGCAAGACGCCGGTGCACCCGAACGATCACGTCAACCGCTCGCAAAGCTCCAACGACTGCTTCCCCACCGCCATGAGCATCGCCACCGCGCAAGCCGTGCAGGAACAGCTGCTGCCGGCGATTGCCGAGCTGTCCGGTGGTCTCGCCGAACTCGCCGCGCGCCATATGAAACTGGTGAAAACCGGGCGCACGCACATGATGGACGCGACGCCGATCACCTTCGGTCAGGAATTGTCGGGTTTTATCGCGCAGCTGGATTACGCCGAACGGGCGATCCGTGCAGCGCTGCCCGCAGTGTGTGAGCTGGCGCAGGGCGGCACCGCCGTCGGCACCGGGCTGAACTCGCCGCACGGTTTCGGTGAAGCGATTGCCGCCGAACTGGCGGCGCTGTCGGGTCTGCCGTTCGTCACCGCACCGAACAAGTTCGCCGCCCTCGCCGGCCACGAACCGCTGACCAGCCTCTCCGGTGCGCTGAAAACCCTCGCCGTGGCGCTGATGAAAATCGCCAACGACTTGCGTCTGCTTGGCTCCGGCCCGCGCGCAGGTTTTGCCGAAGTGCGGCTGCCGGCCAATGAGCCGGGCAGCTCGATCATGCCGGGCAAGGTCAACCCGACCCAGTGCGAAGCGCTGTCGATGCTCGCCTGTCAGGTCCTGGGCAACGACGTGACGATCGGCATTGCCGCCAGTCAGGGTCACTTGCAGTTGAACGTGTACAAACCGGTGATCATCCACAACCTGCTGCAATCGATTCGCTTGCTCGGCGACGGCTGCAGCAACTTCCAGCAGCACTGCATTGCCGGGCTGGAGCCGGACGCTGAAGTCATGGCGCGGCATCTGGAGCGTGGGTTGATGCTGGTGACAGCGCTGAACCCGCACATCGGTTATGACAAATCCGCCGAAATCGCCAAAAAGGCTTATAGCGAGGGGCTGACCTTGCGTGAGGCGGCGTTGGCGCTGGGCTATCTGACCGATGAACAGTTTGATGCGTGGGTGCGGCCGGAGAATATGATTGAGGCTGGGGCCAAGGGCTGAGGTTTGTAGCGCCTGACAGTCAGTCTTCGCGGGCAAGCCTTGCTCCTACGGTTTGATCACCTGTGGGAGCAAGGCTTGCCCGCGAAGAACGATTACGCGGTCAGCCTGCAGCCATCTTCATGCGCCGCGCCTTGAGCCCGGCAATCAATGTTGGCCCCAACGCCACCAGTGCCGAGCCCAACACCACCAACACCGCCCCGCCATAACCCAGCGCGTTGATCTGCTCGGCATGCACGTATTCCGGCCAGACTCCCGCCGCAATCGCCACCGCACCAAACGTCACCAACGGCGTAATCGCCAACGTCGCACTGACCCGCGAGGCCTCCCAGTGCGCCAGCGCTTCGGCAAACGCGCCATAGGCAATCAACGTATTCATGCAGCACGCCAGCAGCAACCAGCCTTGCAACGGGCTCAGTTCCAGCGCCTCGAGCGGATGCACCCACGGCGTCAGCAACAACGCACAGAACAGGTAGATCACCATCATCACCTGTAACGAATTCCACACCGTCAGCAATTGCTTCTGGCCCAACGCGTAAAACGTCCAGACCGTCGACGCCAACAGCACCAGCAACACGCCGGCGGTGTAATCCGACAACGAGGTCAGCAACTCCGCCAGACGCTGATTGAAGAACAGTACAAAACCGATCAGCAGCACCAGCAATCCGATGCCCTGGCCGATGCTGAAACGCTCCTTGAACACAAACAGACTGGCGATCAGCAGCATGATCGGGCCCATCTGCACCACCAGTTGCGCGGTGCCGGGGCTGAGCAGATTAAGGCCCATGAGATAGAGCACGTAGTTACCGACCAGGCCGAGCACCGCCATCAGCACCAGCCAGCCGCCCTTGGGCCCCAGCACTTTACGACTCGGCAGGCGTTTGACCGCGGCCAGATAAATGAACAAGCAGCTGCCGGACACCATCAAGCGAAACCAGGTCACGGTGATCGGGTCCATCACCAGCAGCACCTGTTTGAGCTTGATCGGCAGGATGCCCCACAGAAACGCAGTCAGCAGCGCCAGGAACAATCCGTAGACCCAGCGACCGGATGAAATGTGCATGTGAACCCCAAAACCTGCTGACGAGTGCGCTCATTCTAGGCGTGCCGCCGGGCGCGACACAGGGACAGTTGGGGCCAGGACGCGAATGAAACTGTGCAGGTCGCAGCATTAAATTGACGCGCTGCCGTTGATCGGCTGAGCGGGCGCGCCAAGTGCTTCAGGCATAAGCTGATTGGATCCGTTCCAGCGCAACAGCCAAGGAGACCGATCATGTTAGGAATGCGCGCCCACGACAGCGCCCCCGCCACGCACTTTCGCAGCGACCGCGTGTGTCGGGTCAATGGCGAACTGTTTTTCAGCACTCGGGAAAACACCCTTGAGGGGCCGTTTGAGAGTGCCGAGAAAGCTGAAGTGGAGATAAAAGCTTATATCGCGCGGATGCAGGTACAGGATGCCAACCGGATATCCGGTTGATGCCATCGCGAGCAGGCTCACTCCTACCGGGGAACGTATTCCAATTGTAGGAGTGAGCCTGCTCGCGATAGCGGTAGATCAATCAACAAATCTTTCAGGGCCTAGCGCACCGCCTCAAACAAACCGGTCGCACCCATCCCGCCCCCCACACACATGGTGACGATGCCGTAACGCAAATTACGCCGTTGCAACTCACGCACCAGATGCCCGACCTGCCGCGACCCGGTCATGCCAAACGGGTGACCAATCGAAATCGAGCCACCGTTGACGTTGTACTTGTCGTTATCGATCTCCAGCCGATCACGGCTGTACAGACACTGCGAAGCAAACGCCTCGTTCAGCTCCCACAGATCAATGTCCGCTACCTGCAAACCTTTCGCCTTGAGCAGCTTCGGCACCGAGAACACCGGGCCGATGCCCATCTCGTCCGGCTCGCAGCCGGCCACGGTAAAGCCACGGAAAAAGGCTTTCGGCTTCAGGCCCAATTCCAGCGCTTTTTCCAGGCTCATCACCAGCGTCATCGACGCACCGTCTGAGAGTTGCGACGAGTTGCCCGCCGTCACCGAACCGTCTTCAGCGAACACCGGTTTCAACCCGGCGAGGCTTTCATAAGTGGTGTCCGGACGGTTGCAGTCATCGCGATCAACTACGCCATCGAGAATCTGCACCTCGCCAGTGTTCTTGTCTTCAACGCGATACTTCACCGCCATCGGCACAATTTCATCGTCGAACAACCCGGCCGCCTGCGCTTGCGCAGTGCGGATCTGGCTCTGCAACGCGTAGCGATCCTGCGCCTCACGGCTGACGCCATAACGCCGCGCGACCACTTCGGCAGTCTGGCCCATCGTGTAATAGATGCCCGGCGTCTGTTGTTTGAGCAGCGGGTTGATCAGGTGATCGGTGTTGACGCTTTTCATCGTCAGGCTGATCGACTCGACACCGCCGGCGACGATGATGTCGCTGCAACCCGAGGCAATCTGGTTGGCGGCAATCGCAATCGCCTGCAAGCCAGACGAGCAGAACCGATTGAGGGTCATGCCGGCCGTGCCAGTGCCCAGACGCGAGAGCACCGCGACGTTGCGGCCGATGTTGTAACCCTGCGCGCCCTCGTTGGAACCGGCGCCAACGATGCAATCCTCGACGCTGGCCGGGTCGATGTCATTGCGCGTGAGCAGCGCGTTGACGCAGTGAGCCGCCATGTCATCGGGGCGGGTCTGGTTGAACTTGCCGCGAAAGGATTTGGCCAGGCCAGTCCGCACGCTGTCGACGATCACCACTTCACGCATGGCATACCTCATTGTTGTGGTCGGTTGAGAGTGGACCGAGCATAAGTCCACCCGATTGCCGACCGCGACAATCATTCACCCCGCGTATGCGCGGCCATCGGCTCAGTCCTTGTGCTTCTTGGCATGCTTGTCGGATTTTTCGAAAGCGTCCTCCAGCGCGCGGTTGATCGTGCGCAGCACTTTGACCCGCGCCCAGCGCTTGTCATTGGCTTCGACCAGTGTCCACGGCGCGATTTCGGAACTGGTGCGGTCGACCATATCGCCGACGGCGGCGCGATAGGCATCCCACTTGTCGCGGTTGCGCCAGTCATCTTCGGTGATCTTGAAGCGCTTGAACGGGATCTCTTCGCGCTCCTGGAAGCGCTCCATCTGCGTGTCCTTGTCGATCGCCAGCCAGAACTTGACGACGATCACCCCGGCATCGGCCAGTTGCTCTTCGAAGTCGTTTATTTCCCCATAGGCGCGCAGCCAGTCGGCGGGCGTGCAGAAGCCCTCGATCCGCTCCACCAGCACGCGGCCGTACCACGAGCGGTCGAACACGGTGAACTTGCCGCGCGCCGGAATGTGCCGCCAGAACCGCCACAAGTATGGCTGCGCACGTTCCTCTTCAGTCGGCGCGGCAATCGGCACGATGTTGTACTGACGCGGGTCGAGCGCCGCCGCGACCCGACGGATCGCCCCGCCCTTGCCCGCCGCATCGTTGCCTTCGAACACCGCGACCAGTGCATGGCGACGCATGCGTTTGTCGCGCATCAAGCCCGAGAGCCGCGCCTGTTCGGTGATCAATTGTTCTTCGTAATCTTTCTTGTCGAGGCGCTGGGTCAGGTCAAGGCTGTCGAGCAAATTCAATTGATCGACCGGCGTGCCCAGCGGCGCGGCGCTGACATCGTGAGGATGCACATCCGGACGTTTCAACGCATTTTGCAGACCTTCAAGGAGGATCTTGCCGACCGCCAGGCTACGGTAATGAGCGTCCATGCCTTCAATCACATGCCACGGTGCATAGTCGCGACTGGTGCGGCGCAGCACGCGCTCGCCGTATTTGACGAATTTGTCGTAGGTCTCCGATTGCTGCCAGTCGAGCGGGCTGATGCGCCAACTGTGCAGCGGATCGTCGGCCAACGCTTTGAGTCGCGCCTTCATCTGCTTCTTCGACAGGTGAAACCAGAATTTGAAGATCAACGCGCCTTCGTCACAGAGCATCTTTTCCAGACGTTCGGCTCCGGCAATGGCCTGATCCAGACGCGGGTCCTTGAACAAGCCGTGCACCCGCCCCTGGAGCATCTGGCTGTACCAGTTACCAAAGAAAATCCCCATCCGCCCTTTGGCCGGGAGCATCCGCCAATAACGCCAGGCCGGTGGCCGTGCGAGTTCTTCATCGGTCTGCTGATCGAAGGTGCGCACCTCGATCAGCCGCGGATCCATCCACTCGTTGAGCAACTTGACCGTCTCACCCTTGCCCGCACCTTCGATGCCGTTGATCAAAATGATCACCGGGAAACGTTTTTGCTGCTGCAACTCGAACTGGGCTTCCAGCAGCGCTTCGCGCAATGCCGGGACGGCGGCCTCGTAGGTGTCTTTGTCGATGGCGTGACCGATTTCAGCGGATTCAAACATTGGACGGCTCCTTCCAGGGTTCAGCAAGACTAGCGGATGATGACAACCTCTGAACAGATCGCAGCCTGCGGCAGCTCCTATGTATGGACTCGCCCCATCATTCAACCGGCTTTTGAACACTGTTACCCGATT
>NZ_JBODOE010000013.1:0-97012 GCF_051913165.1 Pseudomonas sp. SM4
AAATACAAAACGCCCGATGCGGTGCATCGGGCGTTTTGAGACTGAAACAGGTGTAAACCTATTTCAGGACTAGACACTGCGATTTGCAAAACTTTTGCAAAACATCCCACCTGATGTTTCTGTTAGAGCATTTTCAACTCTGCAGAGCGTCAAGGCACAGCAAGTAAATGGAGAGATGAAATGGAGCTTCGTACCGAGTTAATGCCGCCTGTGCTGGATGAATCCCGGGTTGCCCGACTGACCAAGCTGGCGCAAGAGATTGATTGCGGGCACCCCGAGCAGACGCTAAGTCAGTTGGCGCAATTCAATCGTGAGGCCATGACCGAACTTGAGTTCATCGACTTCCAGGGCATTTATGGTGGTCAGGATCACGATACGTGGGTTCGCAAGATCCTGGCCACGCCTTACGAGCAGCGCGTGGCGGACATCACCAGGCAAGAGTTGATCGAACTGGCTCGCAGGGTCATGGAGGGCGATGGCGCCGATCATGACGTCGAGTTCTGGCTGAGCATGCTGGAAATCAACATTCCGAATGAGCGGATATCGGATTTGATTTTCTGGCCAGACGAATACTTCGAAGATGTCAGTTATTCGCAGGCACTGTCCCCAGAGCAGGTGATCGATATCGCCTCAAAGGATGGACAGGCCACACCGTGAAAGTGCTCGCCACCATCCTGTGTCCCGTGAGCGCGGGTGTGCAGGGCGGGCTACGGACACTTGAAGTCCCAGGCGTCAACGACCAGGTCCTCAACCTCTTCGCCTGTCGTCGTGATGCCCAGGCATTCGCTGTTTTTTTGGTAATGGAATTCGCAATATTGCACGCCTTGGGTGCATCGCTCGATTTCTACAATGCCGATTCTTTCCAGTTCTACGGCAGTGCCAACGGGTTGCAGCTCTTTTGACGCGCTTGGCTGCCAGCCGTGTTTGATCAATGCTTTTCGCGCGGATAGAAACGGCATGCCTGTTTCAATCGGGATGTCGGTTGCGCAGGCAAACGCGCTGGAGAAACAAAGCAGGATGCAAGCGCCGGGGAGGCATCTCACTTTTCAAGGTTTTCCTGTTCTACGTCAGGGCATTCAAAGTTCCACGAGTAAATTCTCATGTCTTTGATCTCTTCCCCGACGGTGCCTACACCTAGGCAGGTGTTGTTTTTGGTGTAGTTGAAGATGCAGTACTGAACGCCCATGGAGCAGGATTCAACTTCAACAAAGCCTTTTCTCATTAGGATGTTTTCGACACCGTATTCGCCAGAATAGGTTTTGTTAGGTTTCCAGCCACTTTGCAGCAGTGCTTTTCTCGCGCTGACAAACGACATGCCTTCTTTGATAGGCACATCGGTCGCGTTGGCGAAGAGGCTGATGCAGCACAAGAAGCTGATGAGCAGGGTTTGGTGTTTCATTTTTCGCGGCCATCAACGCTTGTGGGGTTCTGGCGCGGCTTGCGTGGATTGTGCAGGCCTCCACGACGAATGAGGGGCGAGGGCGTCCTGTCCATAGGCGAAGAAGTTTTCAATGTTTACCGTCCGTGTAAATCTGCGCGCGAATAATCCTCCTGCGCGGAAGCGGGGGTCAACAACTCTTACACTGTCAGATTGGTTGATTTTTGACCGTCTGTCGCCAGCGTCCTTTTAAAAAGTGTGGATATTGAATGACTTACGATGATTATTAACCGACCGGTTATCAAAAATAAGTTGTTACACGTCGATTGATTCAGTAACATTCGCCCCGCGTTCACCACCACGGTTTATGCATTTTTAAATCCCAAGCTTCCATCAGCTGCTTGGGATTTTTTTTGCCTGCGATTTGGCATTTCTACCGTCGTCCTGACAATTGCGCACGGGCAAAACCATTCTTTTTCAACTACTACTGACTGGCCGATTTTCAACTCTTTGCGCAGGAGTGTGTCGATGCTGGTTCACTGGTCGCTTGCTGCTATTCATCTACTGGCGTTTGCCCTGGGGTTCTGGGCGGTGCTCACGCGAGGCATTGCATTCAGTCGCCTGGCGGCTGGGACGGCGGATGCCGGTCGTGTACTGATCGCCGATAACCTATGGGGTATTTCTGCCGTGATTTTGCTGATCACCGGTGGAATGCGTGCCTTCGGCGGTTATGAAAAGGGCACTGACTATTACCTCCACCAGCCGCTGTTCCACCTGAAGATGACGCTGTTCGTGCTGGTTCTGCTGGTCGAGCTTGCACCGATGATCACGTTGATCAAATGGCGCATTGCCTCAGCGCGGGGCACGGCGTTCGATACCTCTCGGGCAAAGTTGTTTGCGCGAATCAGTCATGTTGAAGCGCTGTTGTTGGTGCTGATCGTGATTGCAGCGACTGGGATGGCGCGTGGCGTGACATTTGGCTAGGAGGGCAAATTCGCTGAGTCCTATCGGAAATGTCCGACAGCCAGACTCAATCATGGCGGGTAGTATCGCCGGAACAGGAGGGGGTGAAGGGGCTCATGTGTCAGGCGCCGTGCCCAAGGGGATTGGGAAGCGGGTGGCAATACGGCGCGTGAATCTTTAGCCAGTCATTACGCGCAGGTAAAAGAACTGGCTACTGACTGCAATGTGGCTCAGGGCGTTTGTGGCTTGTCCGGTGCGGTCAGGCCAGCCTGAATGCGCTGATAAATTTCTTCTCGGTGCACGGCAACGTTTTTTGGAGCGTTGATGCCGATGCGGACTTGTTGGCCGCTTACGCCGAGGATGGTGATCGTAATGTCATCACCAATATTTATGCTTTCACCGACTTTGCGGGTGAGTATCAGCATGGTCTTCTCCTTGATTGCTTTGTAGGGCACCTGATTCAGACAGTGCAGAGGTCGGTGGTACGTATAGATTAGTGCGAAGTCTCACGGTTTGGGTGCCTCTTTCTGACGCGCAGAAGCGGCATTAATTCCCAGGGCGTAACTATACAGAGGCTGCAATCATCAATCTCGTTGTTTTGTGCCCATTTTGCGGGGCTCGCGAAGTATTTTTGAATGTTAAGATCGCCGCTTTGAGAATTTCGAGGAAAGCGTTGTGCGCAAATTGGTCTGGGTAGTCGCGGCACTGGTTTTGGCCGGTTGTGGTGAAGGCAAGAGTGTAGACGTGCCGAAGCCGAAAACGGCAGTGACAGCAGCGCCTGCGGTGGCCTCTGCTCCGCAGTGGGATCTTGAGGTGCGCGGTGAAACGCCTCAAGCGGTCAGCGACTTGAGCGGCTGGCTGATCGAGCATGCCTTCGTGCCCACAGTCATCAAGGACAGCAGCGGCAAGACGCGCATTCTGATTGGCCCGTTCAATTCCCAGGCCGAGGCTGAAGCACGAAAGGTGCAAGTGGACGCCGCCTTGGTGAAGGCGAAAAAGCAGAACGTTGAATCGGTGCTGGTCGAGCATCCGCTCACCCCGTAAGCGGTCCGTTCGGCGGAGCTGCCTAAAGGCAATCAAACGCGATTCGTTCCTATTGGAGTCGCTGATGATTTCCACAAGGAGCTCCCCATGGCCTCCGCCAATCCGTACAAATTGTTCGATGTTGTCCTGCACCGTAAAACCCGGCTGAGCCCGCACATGATGCGGATCACTCTCGCCGGTTCACCTGTCAACGAAATGGCCACTTGGGCGCCGGATCAGCGGGTGAAGCTGTTTTTTCCGGCCGCTGACGGTTCGCAATCAAGTCTCGCCCAGGAAGAGGGCTGGTACGCTCGATTCAAGTCGATGCTGGCCGATCGACGTCCCGCGATGCGCACCTACACCATCCGTCATCTGCGCGCCGAACAGGGTGAAGTGGATATCGATTTTGTCCTGCACGGTGAAACCGGTCCGGCCTCACGTTGGGCGTTGCGTGCGCAGCTAGGCGATTCGATGCAGATTCTTGCCCCTGACAATCATTTTTCAGCGCGTGAAACTGGCGGATTCGAATGGAAGCCCCCGCAAATCCTCAAACAATTATTGTTGGTAGCTGACGCCACGGCGCTGCCGGCGGCCATGGGCATTCTCGATGAGTTGGCGGCGCTCGCCGAGCCGCCGCAGGTGCAGGCCTTTTTCGAGGTGGACAGCGCTCAGGACATGCTTGCCGTGCCGGACTGGCCGGGGTTGTCGGTGCAATGGTTGATTCGCGATCAGGCAAATGAAACGGCCGCCGGAACACTGATGGTGGAAGCCGTGCGTGAGGCGACCTTGCCCGTCCATTTATCGCCAGCGGGGCGTGCAATCGAGTTGGCCGATGTCGATATCGACAAAGACATTCTCTGGGAAATTGCCGATACCGCCCCTGAAGGATTTTACGGCTGGATCGCTGGTGAGTCGGCAGCGGTGATGAGTTTGCGCCGGTACCTGATCAAGGAATGCGGCATCCCGCGCGAGTCGCTCAACCTGATGGGCTATTGGCGTTACAACAAGGCCGGCAGCTAGTCACAAACGAAAAGGCCCCGAGCATCACACTCGGGGCCTTTTGTTTTTACGCGTCTGTTCAGCCGCAGGTTTTCAGATTCACCGGGCCGACAAATTCGTTACCACGTCCCATCACGCACGCTACGCTCTGATTGCGCTGGCGCTCCCAGTCTTGCACCGGGTAAGTCTTGTCCCAGGCTTCATACAATTGCCGATCCTGTTTCGACAGGCGCAAGCCATATTGCTTGCTCATGTAGAAATAGGTGCGGGCAATCATGCCGCGAATCGACGGGCGAGGCATGACCTTCTTCGCCTTGAAATCGACCTGGGTCAGGCACGAACCGTACTGCCCGGATTGCACCGGCAGCCAGCCGTAGCTGAAGTTGCTGCGGTCGCCATTGACCTCGCCAATGCTCGGCACCAGGTTATGCAGATCGGCTTCGGCTTTTTGATAGGTCGGGTCGTAACGCGTGCAGTTCTTGCGCCCACCTTCTTGCCAGCATTGGCGCTGATGGCCAAATTGCCAGGCCGGCACAATGTGTTCCCACTCGATGCGCGACGCGCGCTTGGCATTCTTGCGCGGGACGTAACCACACGCCTTCAGATCGACCTTGTTGCCAGTGTATTTGCACCCGCAATAAAACTCGGTGGACTGCGGTGCGTAGAGCTTCCACGCAACCTTCTTGGCTTCAGAAAAAGTGCGTGGCGCCCCAGCCTGGGCGCCAAAAGCGATGAACGATAACAACAGCAAAGCAAAACAGCGGACACTCATTGAATCAATCTTCCTTCGGCACAACCCAAAAAATCTGCACGCCACCGTCGTCGCGGTAGGCAAGGGTAACGTTGTCGTTCTCGTCGATTTCCTCGAGCAGGCGCTCCCACTCATCCATCGGCTCGTCCGGCAGACGGAAGATCAGCGCCGCTTTGGCTTTTTGTGCGGTAGGGGAGTTGATGATTTTTTGAACGCGCAGACCCATGCGTTCGAAAGCGTCAGGAGCATCAGGGGAGGTGGCCACGAGGTTATCCTTATTGAGCTGTACGTGCATACAGTATTTAACTGTAAGCATTTTCGCAACTGCTTAAAATTCAAGAAAATCCTCTGACAGCGGTTTTCCGAATTTGGTGTAAGGCGCGTCGTGTTTTTTGTAGGAAAAATGCAGGAGGGATGTGGGCGACACACCACTCGCCCGGTAAACGAGTGGCGTGAAGAGTGCCCGATCAGGAAAAGGTCGGGCGAAGGTCAATCAGTATTCCCAGAACATCCGCTGCAGCTCTTTGCTGTCATTGGTTTTGGTCAGTGCGACCATGGCCAGGATGCGGGCTTTCTGTGGGTTCAAGTCGTGCGCGACAACCCAGTCATACTTGTCGTCAGGCTGTTCGGCGTTACGTAGAACAAAACCGCCGGCATTGACGTGGGACGAGCGAATGATTTGCACGCCGTCCTTGCGCAGTGCTTGCAGGGTTGGCACTACGCGCGAGGACACCGAGCCGTTGCCGGTACCGGCATGGATGATTGCCTTGGCGCCCGATTGGGCCAGTGCCTTGTAGGCGGTATCGCTGACGTTGCCGTAGGAATAGGCGATCTCTACGTCAGGCAGGCTCTTGATGTTCTTGATGTCGAATTCCGAATCCATGGTGTGGCGCTTGGCAGGCAAGCGGAACCAGTAGGATTTGCCTTCAACCACCATGCCCAGTGGGCCCCAGGCGCTTTTGAACGCTTCGGTCTTGATGTTGATCATTTTGCTGACATCGCGACCCGACTGGATCTCGTCGTTCATGGTCACCAGTACGCCTTTGCCGTGAGCTTCTTTGCTGCTGGCGACGGCCACGGCGTTGTACAGGTTGAGCATGCCGTCGGCGGACATGGCGGTGCCCGGGCGCATCGAGCCGACAACGATGATCGGCTTGTCGGTTTTTTCCACCAGGTTGAGGAAGTACGCGGTTTCTTCGAGGGTGTCGGTGCCGTGGGTGATGACGATGCCGTCGATGTCTTTGCTGTCAGCCAGTTCGGCGACGCGACGCCCCAGTTGCAGCAGGTTGTCGTTGGTGATGCTTTCGGAAGCGATCTGCATGACTTGTTCGCCACGCACATTTGCCAGTTTGCTCAGCTCGGGAATGCCGGCGATCAGTTGCTCGACGCCGACCTTGGCCGCTTGATAGGTCGCACTGTTGGCCGCGCTGGCGCCTGCGCCGGCGATGGTACCGCCGGTGGCAAGTACCACGACATTGGCGAGTTTGGTCTGGGTTTCGACTTCTTTTGCCTGAAGGGCGGTAGGCAGGAGCAGGAGGAGGGCCAAAGCGCCCGGAACCAAGGTGTTGAAAGCAGATTTCATTATTTTTCTCTCTAGTAGTGAGACGGTGCTGATGCAGGTTCATCTAGATACACCCCGAACCGATCTGGATGTCCGGGGTGCAGAGGAGGGAGCAGGATCTGTACCAGACGTACTATGCTGGAGAAAAATGTTTAACCTGATGATTTACATCAATATTTTGTAGATGGTCGAATCGTTGGTACGAAGCGCTCATCCGGGTTTCCGAACACCGGCGGGGTAGTTGTTCGGCTGACCGAAAAGTACAAGCGGTGATCGGGACGGTTGTTTCCCGCTCTCGGCTAAAGAAACCGCCGTGCAGGCCGATGCGTGTTCAAGGAATCTGGATTTATTGAGGAGTTAACATGTCACTGTCGGTTGGTTTTCCAAATGCCAGCGCTATCACCATTGGCGGCAAGTCCACGGCCACCGTTAATGCGCTCAGCGATGCGACTGCCGAGACTTCCACGCAGTTGTTGGGCAAGGAAGAGGGCGATTCCAAGCAGGTCAGAACCGGCGGTGCCGCGCAGGAAGACAGCAAGGCTCAGAGCGGCGGCGATCAAAGCATTGCGGTAAAAATGCTGCTCAAACGCATGCAGGAACTGCAAAAACAATTGCAGGAACAGCAGCAACAACTGGCGGCCGCGCAAGCTGCAAGTTACCCAACGCCGGAAGCCAAGGCGACTGCAGTCATGTCGATTCAGGGGCAGATTGCTGATACCAACGGTGCACTCTCGGAAGTTTCCGGCAACCTGATCAAGGAGCTGGCAAAAGATTCCAGCAGCGGCGGCCTGATCAGCACCACGGCGTGACAGTGGGGCGAATCGAGCGATTCGCCCTGCAACAATTACTATTTCTGAATGTTGACAAATGTCGGCGGGATTCGCATAGTCTGGTCTACGCAAACGTTTGCGCGGCTTTCTCGGTGGAGTATTCCGTTGAACAAGCCAAAGTAGCTTACGCCAGCGCAAGCGTTGCTCACAATAATCATAAGATCGGAGTGAACCCATGAAGCTGCCATTCGCTGGACGCCTTCTTGCTGTCGCTATGCTGGCTGCCACAGCCGCCGCACTACCTGTCTCCTCGGCGTTCGCCGAATCTGCTGAAAAACCCAAAGTCGCGCTGGTCATGAAATCCCTGGCCAACGAATTCTTCCTGACCATGGAAGATGGCGCCAAGGCCTACCAGAAAGAACACTCCGCCGATTTCGACCTGATCTCCAACGGCATCAAGGATGAAACCGACACCGCTGGCCAGACCCGTATCGTCGAGCAGATGATTCTGGCCAAGGTCAATGCTCTGGTGATCGCGCCTTCTGATTCCAAGGCCATGGTGCCGGTGATCAAGAAAGCCGTCGACGCCGGCATTACCGTGATCAACATCGACAACCAGCTCGATCCGGCCATCGTCAAAAGCAAAAACATCAGCGTGCCTTTCGTAGGCCCGGACAACCGTAAAGGCGCGCGTCTGGTCGGCGAATACCTGGCCAAGCAGCTCAAGGCCGGTGACGAAGTCGGCATCATTGAAGGCGTTTCGACGACGACCAACGCGCAGCAGCGTACCGCGGGCTTCAAAGATGCGATGGACGCCGCGCAGATCAAGATTGTTTCCCTGCAGTCTGGTGACTGGGAAATCGACAAGGGCAACAAGGTTGCTGCGTCGATCCTCAGCGAATACCCGGACGTCAAAGCGCTGCTGGCCGGTAACGACAGCATGGCCGTCGGCGCCGTTTCCGCCGTACGAGCCGCCGGCAAGGCTGGTCAGGTGAAGGTCGTCGGTTACGACAACATCAATGCGATCAAGCCGATGTTGAAGGACGGCCGTGTGCTGGCCACTGCTGACCAGTTCGCTGCCAAGCAAGCTGTGTTCGGCATCGAAACCGCGCTGAAAATCATCAAGGGCGAGAAAGTCGACAGCGGCGCCAACGGCGTGATCGAAACACCGGTCGAGCTGGTCACCCAGTAAGTCTTCTGGCGACACAACGGCGCTCGTCCGTCCGGGCGAGCGCATGGAGAGTTTTTATGTCAGTTTCCGCCCCGAACGCTGTCCTCTCGGTCAGCGGTATCGGTAAGACCTATGCGCAACCGGTGCTGACCGGCATCGAGTTGACGCTGATGCGCGGTGAAGTGCTGGCGCTGACCGGCGAGAATGGCGCCGGTAAAAGCACCTTGTCGAAAATCATTGGCGGACTGGTCACCCCGACCACTGGCCAGATGCAGTTTCAGGGCAAGGATTATCGCCCTGGCAGCCGTACCCAGGCCGAAGACCTCGGCGTGCGCATGGTCATGCAAGAACTCAATCTGTTGCCGACCCTGTCGGTGGCGGAGAACCTGTTTCTCGATAACCTGCCGAGCAACGGTGGCTGGATCAGCCGTAAGCAATTGCGCAAAGCTGCCATCGAAGCCATGGCACAAGTCGGCCTCGACGCAATCGATCCGGACACACTGGTCGGCGAATTGGGTATCGGCCATCAGCAGATGGTTGAAATCGCCCGCAACCTGATCGGCGATTGCCATGTGCTGATTCTCGATGAGCCGACCGCGATGCTCACCGCGCGCGAAGTTGAAATGCTCTTCGAGCAGATCACCCGCTTGCAGGCGCGCGGCGTTTCGATCATCTACATTTCCCACCGCCTCGAAGAGCTTGCCCGTGTGGCGCAGCGCATTGCCGTGCTGCGTGACGGTCATCTGGTCTGCGTCGAGCCGATGGCCAACTACAACAGTGAGCAATTGGTCACCTTGATGGTGGGCCGCGAGCTGGGCGAGCACATTGATATGGGCGCGCGCAATATTGGCGCCCCAGCGTTGACGGTCAAAGGCCTGACTCGCTCCGACAAGGTTCGCGATGTTTCCTTCGAGGTGCGTGCCGGCGAGATTTTCGGGATTTCCGGACTGATCGGGGCAGGGCGCACAGAGTTGCTGCGCTTGATCTTCGGTGCAGACACCGCCGACAGCGGCACCATCGCCCTCGGTTCGCCAGCGAAAGTGGTCAGTGTGCGCTCGCCGGTCGATGCGGTGCGCAATGGCATCGCGCTGATCACTGAAGACCGCAAGGGCGAAGGTTTGCTGCTCAGTCAGTCGATCAGCGCGAACATTGCGCTGGGCAACATGCCGGAAATTTCCAGCGGTGGTGTCGTCAATAACGGCGATGAAATCGCCTTGGCCAAGCGTCAGATCGACGCCATGCGCATCCGCAGTTCGAGCCCGACACAGCTTGTTTCAGAGTTGTCCGGTGGCAACCAGCAGAAGGTCGTGATCGGCCGTTGGCTGGAGCGTGATTGCTCAGTGTTGCTGTTCGACGAGCCGACCCGTGGCATCGACGTCGGCGCCAAGTTCGACATTTATGCATTGCTCGGCGAATTGACGCGCCAGGGTAAAGCGCTGGTGGTGGTGTCCAGTGACCTGCGCGAACTGATGCTGATCTGCGACCGCATCGGCGTGTTGTCGGCCGGGCGTCTGATCGACACGTTCGAGCGCGACAGCTGGACCCAGGATGATTTGCTTGCCGCCGCGTTCGCCGGCTACCAAAAACGTGATGCGTTGCTCAACGAAGCGGCGCCTAGGGATCTCCCATGAAAACTGCATCTCCTGCCGGCAAACGTAGTGGCAATTTCTACGGCCTGGGCACTTATCTCGGTCTGGCCGGGGCCTTGCTGGCGATGATTGCGCTGTTCTCGGTCTTGAGCAGCCACTTTCTGTCCTATAACACCTTCAGCACCTTGGCCAACCAGATCCCGGATTTGATGGTGCTGGCGGTCGGCATGACGTTCGTATTGATCATCGGCGGCATCGACCTTTCGGTCGGTTCGGTATTGGCGCTGGCGGCATCGACGGTCAGCGTGGCGATTCTCGGCTGGGGCTGGGGCGTGTTGCCCTCGGCGTTGCTGGGCATGGCGGTGGCGGCACTGGCCGGCACAGTCACTGGGTCGATCACTGTCGCGTGGCGGATTCCATCGTTTATCGTCTCTCTCGGCGTGCTGGAAATGGCTCGGGGCCTGGCCTATCAGATGACCGGGTCGCGCACTGCCTACATCGGCGACTCGTTTGCCTGGCTGTCGAACCCCATCGCGTTCGGTATCTCGCCGTCGTTCATCATTGCCTTCCTGGTCATCATCATTGCTCAGGCGGTTCTGACCCGCACCGTGTTCGGTCGCTACCTGATCGGCATCGGCACCAACGAAGAAGCAGTGCGACTCGCCGGGATCAATCCGAAGCCGTACAAGATTCTGGTGTTCAGCCTGATGGGGTTGCTGGCCGGTATCGCGGCGCTGTTTCAGATTTCCCGTCTGGAAGCAGCTGATCCGAATGCCGGCTCAGGTCTGGAACTGCAAGTGATCGCGGCCGTGGTCATCGGCGGCACCAGCCTGATGGGCGGGCGCGGTTCGGTGATCAGCACCTTCTTTGGCGTGTTGATCATTTCCGTACTGGCGGCCGGTCTGGCGCAAATCGGTGCGACTGAACCGACCAAACGTATCATCACCGGTGCGGTGATCGTCATCGCCGTGGTGCTCGATACTTATCGCAGTCAACGCGCCAGTCGACGGGGCTAAGAAACCGATATGGCAACGATCAAGGATGTGGCGGCGCTCGCGGGGATTTCCTACACGACCGTGTCCCACGTGGTGAACAACACCCGGCCGGTCAGCCAGCAAGTGCGGCTGAAAGTCGAGGCGGCGATCAAGAGTCTCGACTATGTGCCGAGTGCGGTGGCGCGCTCACTCAAAGCCAAGACCACCGCGACCATCGGCCTGCTGGTGCCCAACAGTCTGAACCCGTACTTTGCCGAGTTGGCGCGGGGTATCGAGGATTACTGTGAGCGTAACGGCTACTGCGTGATCCTCTGCAACTCCGACGACAACCCGGAAAAGCAGCGCAGCTATTTACGTGTCCTGCTGGAAAAACGCATCGACGGTTTGATTGTTGCCTCCGCCGGCGGTGACAGTGGTCTGGCGCAAGGGCTGGCGGGTGTGAAAACGCCCATGGTCATCGTCGACCGGGGTCTCGACGGCGTCGATGCCGATCTGGTGCGCATCGACCACGAGTACGGCGCCTACCTCGCGACTCGCCATCTGTTGGAATTGGGTCACCGCGACATCGCCACCATCGGCGGCCCGGCGAGTACCAGCGTGGCGCAGATGCGTCAGGCCGGTTATTGCCGGGCGCTGAAAGAGGCCGGTATCGAAGTGCGCCAGGCGCGCATGCTGGAAAGTGATTTCACCAGCACCGGCGGTTACAACGCGGCAGCGATCCTGCTCGAAGACAACCCGCCCAGCGCGATCTTTGCCGGTAACGACATGATCGGTATCGGCGTGCTGCGCGCAGCGGCGGAGCGCAACGTGCGTGTGCCGAGCGAGTTGTCGGTAATCGGCTTCGACGATATCCAGATGAGCCGCTACGTATACCCGGCGCTGACCACCGTCGGCCAGTCGATCCTGCAACTGGGTGAGATGGCGGCTGAAGTATTGTTGCGAAGGATTGCCACCCCGAATCTGGGCACCGATCAACGCATCGTGACCCCGAGTATTGTCCTGCGCGAATCGACCGCGCCGCTGTCCGGCGTGTTCACCGAATACCGCTGAAACCGAATTGACGAGTAATGATGTATGCCAGCAAATGTAGTGGTAATAGGCAGCCTGAACATGGATCTGGTGACCCGGGCGCCACGCCTCCCTGTAGGCGGTGAAACGCTGATCGGTCATTCCTTTGCCACGGTGTCCGGCGGCAAGGGTGCCAATCAGGCCGTCGCCGCTGCGCGACTGGGGGCGCAAGTGGCGATGGTCGGTTGCGTCGGCAACGACGACTACGGCGTGCAATTGCGCGACGCCTTGCTGGCCGAGCGGATTGATTGCCAGGCGGTGAGCGTTGTCGAGGATTCCAGTGGCGTGGCGCTGATCGTGGTCGATGACAACAGCCAGAACGCGATTGTCATTGTCGCTGGGGCCAATGGCGCGATGACACCGGCAGTGATCGACCGTTTTGATGCCGTGTTGCAAGCGGCTGACGTCGTCATCTGCCAGCTGGAGATTCCCGACGCAACCGTTGGCCATGCGCTGAAAAGGGCGCGTGCGCTTGGCAAAACCGTGATCCTCAACCCGGCGCCGGCCAGCCGTCCTCTGCCCGCTGACTGGTTCACAGCGATCGATTATCTGATCCCCAACGAAAGCGAGGCGAGCGCGTTGAGCGGGTTGCCGGTGGACTCGCTGAAATCCGCTGAAAAAGCGGCCAGTCACCTGATCGCCATGGGTGCGGGCAAGGTCATCATTACCCTCGGTGCTCAAGGCTCTTTGTTTGCCAACGATCAGGGTTTCGAGCATTTCCCGGCGCCGAAAGTGCAGGCCGTCGACACCACAGCGGCGGGGGACACCTTCGTCGGTGGTTTCGCCGCTGCATTGGCCGCTGGCAAATCAGAAGCCGAGGCGATTCGCTACGGGCAGATCGCTGCGGCACTGTCGGTCACTCGTGCCGGCGCGCAGCCGTCCATTCCAACCCTATCTGACGTACAGGCCTTTAAACCCGCATGAAAAAAACTCCTCTGCTCAACGTCGCGTTGTCGCGGCTGATTGCCTCCCTGGGCCATGGCGACATGGTGGTCATCGGTGACGCCGGGCTGCCGGTGCCGCCAGGTGTCGAGCTGATTGATCTGGCGCTGACCCACGGCGTGCCGGATTTCGTCAGCACCTTGAACGTCGTGCTCAGCGAGATGCAGGTGGAAAGTCATGCGCTGGCCAAAGAGATCTTCGACAAGCAACCGACGGCGCTGAATACGCTGGACGCGTTGAATGAAGAGGGCGCCTTGGGGCGTCGCGATCTGCTCAGTCACGAGCAATTCAAGGTGCTTAGCCGACAGGCGCGGGCGATTGTTCGTACCGGCGAATGCCAGCCGTACTGCAACATCGTGCTGGTCGCCGGGGTTACCTTTTAATTTTTGATTTCACCAGCACAAGGAATGCGCCATGCAACGCTATGCTCTGAAACTGCACCAACTGCTCCGGAGTCTGCTGCTCTTGTCCGTTATCTCTGCAACCGGCGCTCACGCGGCGGAAAAAATCGATCTGATCATCGACACCGATCCAGGCGCTGACGATGTCGTCGCCTTGCTGTTCGCCCTGGCCTCGCCGGACGAGCTGAATATTCGCGCGCTGACTACCGTGGCCGGCAACGTCCGTCTGGACAAGACATCGCGTAACGCCCGCCTGGCCCGCGAGTGGGCAGGGCGCGAAGACGTACCGGTTTACGCCGGAGCGCCGAAGCCGTTGATGCGCACGCCGATCTACGCCGAGAACATCCATGGCAAGGAAGGCCTGTCGGGTGTCGCCGTGCATGAGCCGAAAAAAGGCCTGGCTGAAGGCAATGCGGTCAATTACTTGATCGATACCCTGAAAACAGCCAAGCCGCACAGCATCACTATCGCCATGCTCGGTCCGCAGACCAACCTGGCGCTGGCACTGATCCAAGAGCCGGAAATTGTTCAGGGCATCAAGGAAGTGGTGGTCATGGGTGGCGCGCACTTCAATGGCGGCAATATCACCCCGGTTGCCGAATTCAACCTGTTTGCTGACCCGCAAGCGGCCGAAGTGGTGCTCAAGAGTGGCGTGAAACTGACCTATCTGCCGCTGGACGTGACCCACAAGATTCTCACCAGTGACGCGCGCCTGAAGCAGATTGCCGCGCTGAACAACAATGCGAGCAAAATTGTCGGCGACATTCTCAACGAGTACATCAAGGGCGATATGGAGCACTACGGTATTCCAGGTGGTCCGGTGCATGACGCTACCGTTGTCGCCTACCTGCTCAAGCCTGAGCTGTTCACCGGTCGTTCGGTGAATGTCGTGGTTGATAGCCGTGAAGGGCCGACTTTCGGTCAGACCATTGTTGACTGGTATGACGGCCTGAAGGCGCCGAAGAATGCGTTCTGGGTGGAAAATGGCGATGCTCAGGGCTTCTTTGACTTGCTCACCGAGCGTCTGAAGCGTTTGAAATAAAGCATTCGCACTCGCAGAAGGTGCGTCGCCAGGAAGGCCGCCTTCGCGAGCAAGCTCGGCTCCTACAAATTAACGCGACCCTGTAGGAGTCGAGCTTGCTCGCGAAGAGGCCCGCACAGACACCCCGAACGTTCGATCCTGCAAACCTTCATGCCTTTTCCACGTGTTCGATTTTTTCAGTCGGATATCGCTCGAAAATCTGCTTGATGAATTGCTGGGCCGCTTCCGTGCCCAGCTCTTTGACCAATAGATCGATCCCGATCAGTGCCAGTTCTTCCGTAGTCCCCGGACTATAGGAGCTGTGTCCGTCTGCCCACTTGGCTTTAATGTCGGCGTCGATGCTGATGGTGGTCATGAGGTACGCTCGAGAAGTCGCGAAGTCTGTGCGTCGAGTTAACCATTTTGTCGGGCATTTGGCACTGCGACTTAGGCATGAGCGGAGTGCTATGCGACACTTGGTCTTTTACGGCTTTCCAAGGATCGTGCTGTGCAGATCGATTTGAATACCCCTGACGGCCTCACGCTTGATGCCGTGCGCCAACTGCTCGCCTCGGCCAGTGACGACGAACACACTCAATTGCGTGTGACGAAGGGCGGTATTGCTTACATTTCCTCAGGCGTGACCGGTGGTCAGGATATCGACGGCCTGCTGTTCCGACTCGAAACCTGGGCCAAGGGCTCCGGTTATGTGGGCAATGTCGCGGCCAGCGATGAGGTGTGGGTGATGCAGATTTTCAATGCGCTAAAGGACAATTGGCCGAATCCGCCGTACGACTACATCGACGTCTACTGAGCACCGTTAATATTCAGTCACGATTGATTGATGAAGAGCCGGTTGTCGCTCAGGCACACTCGGCGTTTTTCCGATAGTGGGGCAAGGTGATGGCATTTGCCGTGAAACCAAACGCCGGAATGGCGGTCGCACGATCTCAGCTTAACTTTTGAAAACAAGGAGGCTTCATGCCTTTGAAGTTCGCGACACTGGGTGCACTTATGGCCGTTGCCATGTTGGCCGGTTGCAGTACGACCTCCAGCGAGTCGGCAAAGGATCCGGTGGCGACCGAAGCCGGTCACAGCCGTTGTGAAGCATCGGCGGCGCAATTCGCCATCGGCAAGAAAGCTTCGCCAGAGCTGCTGGAGCAGGCGCGGGCCAAGGCGGGTGCGCAGAATGCACGGTTCCTCAAGCCGACCGATATGATCACGCTGGAATACCGTTCTGATCGCCTGAACCTGAACACCGATAACAACCTGGTGATCAATCGCGTCAACTGCGGCTGATTGCAGGGCGCTTTTGTTGCAGGCATAAAAAACCCCGTCACATGGACGGGGTTTTTTTAGTGCGCCGAGAAATTACTCTGGGCGAACCTGTGCAGCTTGCATACCCTTTTGGCCTTTCTCAGCCACGAAGGAGACGGTCTGGCCTTCTTTCAGGCTTTTGAAACCGTCGGATTCGATAGCTTTGAAGTGTACGAACAGGTCGTCACCGCCACCTTGAGGAGTGATGAAGCCGAAGCCTTTTTCATCGTTGAACCATTTAACGGTGCCGGTTTGGCGATTAGACATGGTGTATCTCCAAGAAACATATATTTTCAGTAGTACTGTGCTGCTCAGGCCAACTGGGCACACCGGAGTATCATAGTCGAAATGTTCGCTTTGGTAGCCCCCCGGACGTGCTGTTTGCCAATCAGTCGTGTTTTCTTTACTGCCTTTATCGGCTGAAAGCCCCGGTTTACAAGGCTTTCAGCGGAACGTAAAGACGATAAAAAAACCTGTAAAACCTGCATAAATCGTCTGAAAAGACGCAAATTCAGCCCTTTTCAAGGGCGCTGAGCCGGTTCAGAACGCTTTTTTGATCACTTTTTCGCCGGGGTGTTGGCCTTGCATTTGGCGATTTGGCCCAGCGCTTTCTGCTGCAGTTCAGGGGTGGCCTTATTGTCCATCAGTGCCTGAATGTCGCTCGCTGGATAGGATTTGATGGCGTCAGCGCCACAGGCGCAATGAGATTTGGCCGCCGCAGCGCCAATCTGAGGGGTCGCCGCCTGGGTGCACTGCGCCATGTACTTCTCGCGTTCACCCTTCGGCCAATCGGCGTGGGCGCTCAGCGGCAGCAGCAGAACAATGGGGGCGACTACGGCGAACAGGGTATTCAGACGCATGCGAGGATGCTCCTTGTGGGTCAATGTCTTGTTATCTGAGGGCTTGAAGGCCGATCAAGTTCAGCACTCTGGCATAAAAACGGACGATTTGCCTTCTGATCAAACAGAGACATAAGTGACCGCTCATCTGTGCTAGCATGCCGGGCTCAAGCGTTCTCAGGCGCCGGATGGCCTTCAGCCCCGGACGCGGTCAGCGTGCGAATACTTCGATTTGAATCCCAGTCACTCTGGTTCGGTTTTCCGGTTGGCCGCAAGGCTCCTGCCGCTGTAAGGCAGGCGTTCGTCATTGAATGGCCTGGATCGGATCTTGTACTGGCTCATCCCAACCCACGTGACCTTTGGTAGGGGTCACCACTAGGAGAGGAGGCGCCATGCCAACTATTACTCTTCCCGACGGCAGTCAACGTTCATTCGATCACCCGGTTTCCGTAGCCGAGGTCGCCGCATCCATTGGTGCTGGCTTGGCCAAAGCCACTCTGGCCGGCAAGGTCAATGGTCAACTGGTTGACGCCAGCGACATCATCAGCAGCGACGCGACCCTGCAAATCATCACGCCAAAGGATGAAGAGGGGCTGGAGATCATTCGCCACTCTTGCGCTCACCTGGTGGGTCATGCGGTCAAGCAGCTGTACCCGACCGCTAAAATGGTCATCGGTCCGGTCATCGACGAAGGCTTCTATTACGACATCGCCTTCGAACGTCCTTTCACTCCGGACGACATGGCTGCGATCGAACAGCGCATGCAGCAGCTGATCGAGAAAGATTACGACGTGATCAAGAAAGTCACTCCGCGCGCCGAAGTGATCGAAGTGTTCAAGGCCCGTGGCGAAGACTACAAACTGCGCCTGGTCGAGGACATGCCGAACGAACAGGCCATGGGTCTGTACTATCACGAAGAATACGTCGACATGTGCCGCGGTCCGCACGTGCCGAACACGCGTTTCCTGAAATCCTTCAAGCTGACCAAGCTGTCCGGTGCCTACTGGCGCGGCGACGCCAAAAACGAGCAGTTGCAGCGCGTTTACGGCACCGCTTGGGCAGACAAGAAGCAACTGGCGGCTTACATCCAGCGCATTGAAGAAGCTGAAAAGCGCGATCACCGCAAGATCGGCAAGCGTCTGGGCCTGTTCCACACCCAGGAAGAATCCCCGGGCATGGTGTTCTGGCACCCGAACGGCTGGACGCTGTACCAGGTGCTCGAGCAGTACATGCGCAAGATCCAGCGCGACAACGGCTACCTTGAGATCAAGACCCCTCAAGTCGTTGACCGCAGCCTGTGGGAGAAATCCGGGCACTGGGCCAACTACGCCGACAACATGTTCACCACGCAGTCGGAAAACCGCGACTACGCCATCAAGCCGATGAACTGCCCATGCCACGTGCAGGTGTTCAACCAGGGCCTGAAAAGCTACCGCGAGTTGCCGATGCGTCTGGCCGAATTCGGTGCCTGCCACCGTAACGAGCCGTCGGGTGCGCTGCACGGCATCATGCGTGTACGGGCGTTCACTCAGGACGACGCTCACATCTTCTGCACCGAAGAGCAGATGCAGGCTGAATCCGCCGCGTTCATCAAGCTGACCATGGACGTTTATCGCGACTTCGGCTTCACCGACGTCGAAATGAAACTGTCCACTCGTCCGGAAAAACGCGTCGGTTCTGACGAGTTGTGGGATCGCGCTGAAGCTGCACTGGCTGCAGCCCTTGATTCTGCGGGCCTGCCGTACGATCTGCAGCCGGGTGAGGGTGCGTTCTACGGTCCGAAGATCGAGTTCTCGCTAAAAGATTGCCTCGGTCGCGTCTGGCAATGTGGTACCTTGCAGCTCGATTTTAACCTGCCTGTCCGTTTGGGCGCTGAATACGTCTCCGAAGACAACAGCCGCAAACACCCAGTGATGTTGCACCGCGCGATCCTCGGTTCCTTCGAGCGTTTCGTCGGTATTTTGATCGAGCACTATGAAGGTGCATTCCCTGCGTGGCTCGCGCCGACCCAGGCGGTGATCATGAATATCACTGATAAACAGGCAGATTTTGTTGCAGAAGTTGAAAAAACTCTCAACGAAAGCGGATTTCGTGCCAAGTCCGACTTGAGAAATGAAAAGATCGGCTTTAAAATCCGCGAGCATACTTTGCTCAAGGTTCCCTATCTCTTGGTAATCGGAGATAAGGAAGTCGAGATGCAGACTGTCGCTGTGCGTACTCGTGAAGGTGCTGACCTGGGCTCGATGCCCGTCGCCCAGTTCGCTGAGTTTCTCGCGCAAGCGGTTTCCCGGCGTGGTCGCCCAGATTCGGAGTAATTATTATTAAGCGTGAAATGAGACAAGATAAACGAGCTGCACCGAAAGCCCCGATCAACGAGAATATCTCGGCACGCGAGGTTCGGTTAATTGGGGCTGAAGGTGAACAGCTTGGGATTGTGTCAATTGAAGACGCGCTTCTTAAGGCTGAAGAGGCCAAACTGGATTTGGTGGAAATTTCCGCCGATGCAGTACCCCCTGTTTGCAAACTGATGGACTACGGCAAATCGATCTTCGAGAAGAAGAAGCAGGTTGCCGCGGCCAAGAAAAACCAGAAGCAGATTCAGGTTAAAGAAATCAAGTTTCGTCCAGGGACGGAGGAAGGGGATTACCAGGTAAAACTGCGCAACCTGGTACGTTTCCTGAGTGATGGGGACAGGGCCAAGGTATCCTTGCGATTCCGCGGCCGTGAGATGGCCCACCAGGAGCTGGGGATGGAACTCCTCAAGCGGGTTGAAGCTGACCTGCTCGAGTACGGTTCGGTCGAACAGCATCCTAAGATGGAAGGACGCCAGCTGATCATGGTCATCGCCCCGAAAAAGAAGAAGTAATCAACAGGGCACGGCAGGCCTTCTGATTATGTTTATCAACTGAATGCGGAGTATCCGAACATGCCAAAAATGAAAACCAAAAGTGGTGCTGCTAAGCGGTTTCTGAAAACTGCTAACGGTATCAAGCACAAGCACGCTTTCAAGAGCCACATCCTGACTAAAATGTCGACCAAGCGTAAGCGTCAACTGCGCGGTAGCAGCTTGCTGCATCCGTCTGACGTGGCAAAAGTCGAGCGCATGCTGCGCCTTCGTTAATTTTAGTCAAGAATAGAGGAAGTAACTCATGGCTCGTGTAAAGCGTGGCGTCATTGCCCGTAAGCGTCACAAAAAAATTCTGAAACTTGCTAAAGGCTACTACGGTGCACGTTCGCGCGTATTCCGTGTTGCCAAGCAAGCGGTAATCAAGGCAGGCCAATACGCCTACCGTGACCGTCGTCAGAAAAAACGTCAGTTCCGCGCTCTGTGGATCGCTCGTATCAACGCTGGTGCTCGTGTTAACGGTCTGTCCTACAGCCGTTTCATCGCTGGCCTGAAAAAAGCGTCCATCGAGATCGACCGTAAGGTTCTGGCTGATCTGGCAGTGAACGAAAAAGCGGTGTTTGCTGCGATTGTCGAGAAAGCTAAAGCCACCTTGGCTTAAGTACCCCCGACAATCACCCGGCCTCACTTCCGTGGGGCCAGGTGGTAAACGTCTTAAATAGGGGAAGAGCCTTCAAGCTCTTCCCCTATTTTGTATCTGGAGTCTGTACATGGAAAACCTGGATGCGCTGGTCTCTCAAGCACTAGAGGCTGTGCAAAGCGCTGAAGATATCAATGCCCTGGAGCAAATCCGGGTTCAATACCTTGGCAAAAAGGGTGAATTGACTCAGGTGATGAAGACCCTGGGGAATTTGCCGGCAGAAGAGCGTCCGCAAGTCGGCGCCCTGATCAACGTTGCCAAGGAGCGTGTTACAGGCGTTCTCAATGCGCGCATGGCCCTGTTTGAAGAAGCCGAACTGGCTGCCAAACTGTCCGCCGAATCCATTGACGTAACGTTGCCGGGCCGTGGTCAGACCTCCGGTGGTCTGCATCCGGTGACCCGTACTCTGGAACGTGTTGAACAGTTCTTCACTCGCATCGGCTACGGCATTGCCGAGGGCCCTGAGGTTGAAGACGACTATCACAACTTTGAAGCGCTCAACATCCCAGGCCATCACCCGGCCCGGTCGATGCATGACACCTTCTATTTCAATGCCAACATGCTGCTGCGCACCCATACCTCGCCGGTACAGGTCCGCACCATGGAATCGAAGCAGCCACCGATCCGCATCGTCTGCCCAGGCCGTGTGTATCGCAGCGACTCCGATATCACCCACTCGCCGATGTTCCACCAGGTCGAAGGCCTTCTGGTTGATCGCGACATCAATTTTGCCGATCTCAAAGGCACCATCGAAGAATTTCTGCGGGTGTTCTTCGAGAAAGAACTGGCCGTACGTTTCCGTCCTTCGTACTTCCCGTTCACCGAGCCATCCGCCGAAGTCGATATGGAATGCGTGATGTGCAGCGGTAAAGGCTGCCGCGTCTGCAAGCAGACCGGCTGGCTGGAAGTGATGGGTTGCGGCATGGTTCACCCGAACGTGCTGCGCATGTCCGGCATCGACCCGGAAGAGTTCTCCGGCTTTGCCTTTGGCATGGGCGTCGAGCGTCTGGCCATGCTCCGTTACGGCGTGAACGACTTGCGTCTGTTCTTCGACAACGACTTGCGGTTCCTCGCGCAATTTCGCTAGTCGTAACGAATTCTTAGGAGAGCAGGATGAAATTCAGTGAACAATGGCTGCGTGGCTGGGTTAGCCCGCAGGTAAATCGCGACGAGCTGGTTGCTCGTCTGTCGATGGCCGGTCTTGAGGTCGATAGCGTTACGCCGGCCGCCGGTGTATTCAGCGGCGTGGTCGTGGGCGAGGTGCTGAGCACCGAGCAACACCCGGATGCCGACAAGTTGCGCGTTTGCCAGGTGAGCAATGGCGCGGAAACCTTCCAGGTCGTGTGCGGTGCGCCAAACGTGCGTCCGGGCCTGAAGATTCCGTTCGCCATGATCGGTGCCGAGCTGCCGGGCGACTTCAAAATCAAGAAAGCCAAGCTGCGTGGCGTTGAGTCCAACGGCATGCTGTGCTCGCAAGCCGAGCTGCAAGTCGGTGAAGGCAACGACGGTCTCATGGAGCTGCCGGCAGATGCGCCGGTGGGCGAAGATTTCCGTGTGTATCTGGATCTTGAAGACGCCAGCATCGAGGTCGACCTGACCCCGAACCGTGGCGACTGCCTGTCCCTGGCCGGCCTGGCCCGTGAAGTCGGCGCGCTGTACGACGCACCGGTTACCCGTCCGGTGGTCATGGCCATTCCTGCCGTGCACGACGAAGTGCGTTCGGTAGAAGTACTGGCCCCTGCTGCTTGCCCGCGCTATCTGGGTCGTGTGATCCGTAACGTTGATCTGTCCAAGCCAACCCCACTGTGGATGGTTGAGCGTCTGCGTCGCGCCGACGTGCGCAGCATCGATGCTGCCGTCGACATCACCAACTACGTGATGCTCGAACTGGGTCAGCCACTGCACGCTTTCGATCTCGCCGAAATCAATGGCGGCATCCGTGTGCGCATGGCGGAAGAGGGCGAGAAGCTGGTATTGCTCGACGGTCAGGAAGTCAGCCTGCGTAGCGATACGCTGGTCATCGCCGACCACACTCGCGCTCTGGCGATTGCCGGTGTGATGGGTGGCGAGCACAGCGGTGTGTCCGCGACCACTCGCGACGTATTCTTGGAATCCGCATTCTTCGACCAGATCGCTGTCGCTGGCAAGGCTCGTTCCTACGGCCTGCACACCGATGCGTCGCACCGCTACGAGCGTGGCGTTGACTGGCAACTGGCCCGTGAAGCCATGGAGCGCGCCACTGGCCTGCTGCTGGAAATCACTGGCGGTGAAGCTGGCCCGATCATCGAGACCGTCAGCGAACAGCACCTGCCATCAATCGCGCCGATCACTCTGCGTTCCCAGCGCATCGCTCAGATGCTGGGCATGGAAATGGATTCGGCACAGGTCGAGCGTCTGCTCAGCGGTTTGGGTCTTGGCATTACTGCCGACGGTGAAGGCCAGTGGCGCGTAGAAGTGCCAAGCCATCGCTTCGACATCAGCCTGGAAGTCGATCTGATCGAAGAACTGGCTCGCCTTTACGGTTACAACCGTCTGCCGGTGCGTTACCCGCAAGCTCGCCTGGCACCGCAAGCCAAGGCTGAAGCGCGTAGCGACCTGCCGGAACTGCGTCGTCTGCTGGTGGCTCGTGGTTATCAGGAAGCGATCACCTACAGCTTCATCGATCCACGTCAGTTCGAACTGTTCAACCCGGGCGTCGAGCCGTTGTTGCTGGCCAATCCGATCTCCAATGACATGGCGGCAATGCGCTCTTCGTTGTGGCCAGGTCTGGTCAAAGCGCTGCAGCACAACCTCAACCGCCAGCAAGATCGCGTGCGTCTGTTCGAAAGCGGTCTGCGCTTCGTTGGTCAGCTCGGAGGCCTGAAGCAAGAGCCGATGCTGTCCGGTGTGGTTTGCGGTAGCCGTCTGCCGGAGGGCTGGGCGCAAAGTCGCGACACTGTCGACTTCTTCGACGTCAAAGCAGACTTGGAAGCGGTGCTGGGCTTCGCCGGTGCGCTGGATTCGTTCACTTTCGCTCCGGGCAAACACCCGGCGCTGCACCCGGGTCAAACCGCGCGCATCGAGCGGGAAGGGCGTGAAGTCGGTTTCATCGGTGCCATTCACCCTGAACTGTCGAAAGCTCTGGGGCTGGACCGTCCGGTCTTCGTTTTCGAGCTGGTCCTGGCTGAAGTGGCACTCGGTAAAATGCCGAAATTCCACGAGTTGTCGCGCTTTCCTGAAGTGCGTCGTGACCTTGCACTGATTGCGCACAAAGACGTCGCCGCCTCGGCAGTACTGGACGTAATCCGTGAAAATGCAGGCGAATGGCTCACAGATCTCAGGCTGTTTGACGTATATCAGGGTAAAGGCATTGATCCTGATAGAAAAAGCCTTGCAGTTGGCTTGACCTGGCAGCATCCATCGCGCACTCTTAATGACGATGAGGTGAATTCGACGACGCAAAATATCCTCACCTCGCTCGAACAAAGGTTGAACGCCACGTTAAGGAAGTGACGTATGGGGGCTTTGACGAAAGCTGAGATGGCGGAACGTCTGTATGAAGAGCTGGGCCTGAACAAGCGGGAAGCCAAGGAATTGGTCGAACTGTTTTTTGAGGAAATCAGGCACGCTCTTGAAGACAACGAGCAGGTCAAATTGTCCGGTTTCGGCAATTTCGACCTTCGGGACAAACGCCAGCGGCCTGGCCGCAACCCGAAAACGGGGGAAGAAATCCCGATCACGGCTCGCCGTGTGGTCACCTTTCGTCCAGGGCAGAAGTTGAAGGCCCGAGTTGAGGCTTATGCTGGAACCAAGTCATAACGACGAACTTCCCGTCATCCCGGGCAAACGCTACTTCACCATTGGTGAAGTCAGCGAGCTGTGTGCCGTAAAGCCACACGTGCTGCGCTACTGGGAGCAGGAGTTTCCTCAACTCAACCCCGTCAAACGCCGCGGAAACCGCCGGTATTATCAGCGCCAGGATGTGCTGATGATCCGGCAGATCCGCGCGCTCCTTTATGATCAAGGTTTCACCATCGGCGGCGCACGCTTGCGCCTGTCCGGCGATGAGGCCAAAGACGACACTACCCAATACAAGCAGATGATTCGGCAGATGATTGCTGAATTGGAAGATGTGCTGGTGGTTCTCAAGAAATAAAAAGCAGCGTTTGAATACTTCCAGTTTTCAAAAGCTTGCGCTATATTCTTGAGCGTTCTTCGAGGTGAAGAACGAGTTGCAAGACCAGTCGGGGCGTAGCGCAGTCCGGTAGCGCACTAGCATGGGGTGCTAGGGGTCGAGTGTTCGAATCACTCCGTCCCGACCATATAATTCAATGACTTAGGCCAATGTTTACAGCATTGGCCTTTTTCATGCGCGTGACATTTGCGTGACTTCTCCATTTATCACGCCTGCTTCCTCTTCAAAATTGTCAGCACCGGCCCACGCGAATCGGTTGCTGATACCATGTTCGCAGCCTCAATCAGATGCCCCAGCTCAGCGCCCGAATAGTGACTGGTGATGCTGCCGTTCTTGTGACCCAGAAGTGCCTTTCGGTCTTCTTCGGTTACTCCCGCCGCTCGAAGGCGACGGCCAAACGTATGCTTTAAATCGTGAATCCTGATCGACAGATAGCCGGGGTGAGCGGGGCGAAGGTTTTCCTCCTGCCAGAGTTTCGCCGCTCTCACTCTCGCCTTCTTCCAAGCCGAGTCGTTCATCCGATGCATTGCGTTGCCGTTGTAAGGAAAAACCCATTCCTTGCTCAGGCCGCGCTGCTTATCAATGATCGACTTGGCAACACTGTTCAGCACCACCAGGCGCTCGTCGCCATTCTTAACGCCAGACCGTTCGTGTCTGCCGCCAAAGTCAGCCGGGATCAGGAACACGCTGGTACCGAGCTCCGGTACCGAAATCTCCCAGTCCCACCTCAGCTTGCAAACTTCCTGCTCGCGGCAGCCGGTGTTTACCTTGAACAGCGCCATCGTCTGCAGGTGAGCCGGCAACTCTCCGAAAAGGATCGACTGTTCTTCCCATGTCATGGGGTAGGGCTCGCGAACTTTCTTCTTTAAGTCCAGCTTGACCAGCGTCGGCACCGAATCAAGCCATGGCCTACGCTCCTCGTCCCGCCACTTCCTTGCGCAAAGCGATAGAACCCGGATTACCCGCTCGATTGAGATGTTTATCGTGCGCGGCGCTACCGGCTTCAACTGCTTGCCGCACGGCAACACCATTCCCTTCAAACGATCCTTCACGAACGGCTCAAGCGCGTGGTCATCGATATGCGTCAATGGCAGGTCTTTGAGATAAGGGTGCAAATGCTTCAGGTGATGCGCCGTCAGCTTGATTGACGGTCTCAAGCAGAAACTTCGTCGCTGCCTCTTCCCACGTCCTGATCCGGCGCACGCCGTACACCATCTGCTGCCTAAGCTGCTCGAGGCGATGTATCAGGTATTGCTCTGCTTCTTGCCTGTCACCAGTTCCAGTGCTTTCTCGAAGTCGCTCAGCTCGGAAAACTTTGTCGATTTGCCAGACCCCACCTTTCTGGTAGAGACCGGAGATCGCTTTTCTCGCCATTGTTTGCCTCCTTTGGCTTCACCCTGGCGCTCGCTGCGGGGGTGATTGTTGTCCTGATACGTGGCCTTTTCAACCGACTTGCTTTCGACGTAGGCGTCAGCCCACTCATCGAGCTCGATTCGATCGAAGGCCACACCTTGTTTCCCGATCGGAAATTCTCGAACGCTTGGTCGCACTGTTTTGTTGAATTCGTCCCGGCACATGCCGAGGTAACCAGGAGCATCGCCAAACCTTATGAAGCGCGGTTGAATGTTGCTGGCCTTTGCCGCTGTGGCGCTTGCCATGTGATGCTCCATGCCGCGCGTGGCAGAAGGTGGTGATGCGTCATGCGCCGGCCTTGGCCAGAACTGCGTCGATCAGCTGCACAGTGACGTGCAGCGAAATCTTTTCATCAGTGTCAAACCAGTCGGGCGCGCCCGTCTTGAGTGCCATGGCGATTACTTGCCGTGACTCACGGAGCGTCGCGACCGATATCCCAGAAGCGCTGGCCCCAGTGTCCTGCCGGCGGCGGGTTGCTGTTCTGCGCGCCAAGTGCCAGTGCGCCGACCGCAGCATCCAGAAGGTCGCGCTTATAGGCGTTGTCGCCATCGACGCTCAGGCCCCGCCGGCGCAGCGTCGAAACCACCTCATTCAGGTCGAGCCCTTTGTCCTGCAGCACGATGTCGAGTTCTGGTTTTTCCGGGGATCGCCGGCTGGCGTGACTCGTAGAAGTGGGGAATTTGTGTTCGGCCCGGCATGGGGCCGGATCAAGGAGAAGTAGATGAATTTCAGCAGCAAGCCACAGGAAGAGCTCTCAGAACTCTTGGAGCAAGGCGCCTCAATCGAAATTGCCGTGGGAGCTAGACCCATTGCAGAGCTCATTATGCTCGCTGTTCACGCGAGAGAAGGTCGCGGTCAGCTAGTTCTCAAGGCGACGTCCAATCTTGACCATAAGAGTTTTGTTTCCCTCTCTACGTACGGAAAAGGTCACCTCCTGTTCAAGGACTGATCCTTGTCGACAATTTCGTCATCTGGCTCGCCGGGAATGCTGGTTAAGTGGAGCAATCCGGCAGCTCTCAACTGTCGCAACACCTTTTCACGTGGCTCATAGGGTGTCGTGACACTCCGCAATGTCCATGCCTGAGTCTCGAAATCAGTGGCGATCAAGTTGCGCAGCAGGTTCTGATACACCTCCTGCTGGTTGTTGAAGCCATGGTCGACTATGACCTTCTTCAGATCTGGCTTGAACACGCCGGCGACCTCAGCCGTAAACTTCTCGACGCCCAAAGCAGCGTTCTTTGCTGCAGCCTTCTCGCACTTCCTGCGCTGCTTCTTGGCTTCCTCCGTCAGTTCTTTTTCCTCGGCCATGGTCTACCTCTTCAACTCCGCTGGCCGGCAAGTCCAGCCACGTCTGTCGTTAGCGTTGTTGGGGTCTGGAGCGTCTCACGCAGCTACCTTCACCTGATGCCAGGCGCCGGCGGCGTAGACCAGCTTCGCGGCTTGGGCTTCATCCATCGATATCTCGCCCGGAATGGCGATCCAGCCTGATGCAACCAGATGGGTCGGGTTCGCGCTGTTGCGCAGCTCCAGGTAGTAATGCTCGATGGCATCGGTCAGGCGCTCGACCTCGTAGATTCCCTCGGGCGAGATATCGACCGACTTGATGTACTCGGCGCCGCGCTCGTCGCGACACATGGCGCCGATGTAGATCGTCCAGCGGTAAGAGAAATCGAATATCGCGTTACCCAAGAGGATGCTTTCCACATTGCGAGAATGCTCGATCACGACGCATCCAATCCTCAAGCGCTATCAGTCGCCATTCAGGCCATCGATCTGATCAAGGCTCAATTGTTGGAGAGAGGCCCCGTGAGTGGTGCAGAGGACCTGATGCCACGACCATCGACAAGCAAAAAATCCAGAAGCTGCTGTGGGCCGAAGCGGCATCCTTCCGTGCCGACTGCGCAGACTGGAAGCGCAATACAGAAGCGCTGCAGGACTTTCTCGGAGAAAAGACCGTGGGGAGGTGGCGCTGGAGCTGCTGGCTGAGAACGAGGTGCTGCGTAAAGCGCTGAGTGGCGTTCGTGAGTCTGTGCAGCGCGAATACTGGGATGAATGCGCGGGGCTCGAAAAAAATCGACCCTCGATACCGCCTTTAGCGAGGCGGTACAGCCATGAACCCCGAATACACGCTCCGCGACCAGCGCGACATCAACCGCCTCGCCGGTGTGCTGCACGCCATCGACCTGAGCAAGCCGAAGGTGGTGGTGATCCGCGACGAGAAACGTCCTGACGTCTGCAACCGGAAAATGTGGGCAATGCTCAAGGACGTATCCGAGCAGGTCATCTGGCACGGCAAGAAGCTGACCAGTGAGGACTGGAAGTGCCTTTTCAGTGCCTCGCTGGAAAAGCAGCGTGCGGAGCTGGCCTCGACGGTGGCTTCGTGGTAATGGCGGTATCGACCCGCAAGCAATCGAAGAAGTGGTTCAGCGATCTGTTCGAGCTGATGCATGAGCCTCCCATCCCAGAAATTAATGCCGCCCCAGTTTTCAGCGCCATCGAAACCCCCTGATGTTAAGCAGTCACAACGATCCGTAAAATGCCAGGCTCATGGTTGATTCCGGCAAGAGCTACGCTACAGCCCTTGTCCTGATGAAAGACTCGTATAGTTAGGCGGTTCCGTGTGTTATTCTTGAATTACATTGGATACAATTTGCACTATTAATGATTTTTCAGGTTTATGGGACATGCTTGCGAACTATAAAAGTGAAGCAAAAAGAATTTTAGGGCTTGATGGGCTTAGAGCGCTATCTGTCATTGCGGTATTTTTCCACCATACCGGTGGAACTTTGATGAAGGGAGGCTACATTGGTGTTGAGGTTTTCTTTGTATTAAGTGGATACTTGATTACAAGCATTTTATGTAGAGAAAAAGATAAAACTGGATCTATTGATTTCGTCGGATTTTATATGCGTCGTGCCAGACGCTTGTATCCTGCATTGATTTTGTTGCTAATTGCCGTCGCAGCTTACTGTGCTGTCTATAATAAATATAATTTGACGCTTGAGACTATTCCATCTCTGCTTTACGTGATGAATTGGTATCGGGCTTTTGAATGGTACGATGCCGTGCTGACAGGTCACACCTGGTCGCTAGCAATCGAAGAGCAGTTTTATTTGTTATGGCCGCTGCTGTTATCGTTGCTAATATGGCTTTCGCCTCGAAAGCTTCCGCTTTTCATTTTTGCATTAATATTGAGCGTCGTGGCTTGGAGAACGTACCTGTTTCTCGGTAATGCGAATTTGGCTCGAATATACAATGGGTTTGATACGCATGCTGATGCTTTGTTGATAGGGGCGTTGTTGGCTCTAGTGTCTACCGATGTGCTGCGTCGAGTAGGTCTCCTCTGGATTCCTGCTCTTGTATTTCTTCTGGCTGTTCTATTTAATCAGGAAATGACCGACTTCTCGCTTAGTAGACATGGCTTCGGTATTGTTGCAGTAGCGTCAGCAATGGTTATCGCTAAAGTTGTTTCGGATCAAAACTCCATGCTCGTAAGAGTTTTGAGTGTTAAGCCATTGGTTTGGCTTGGGATGGTTTCATATGGATTCTATCTTTGGCACTACCCATTGATACAAGCTGTTATGTATGGAGGGCACGATCCGATCTTGGGTTTCTATGGGTCGCTGGCCTATCCAATTCCATTTTTAGTCGGCACAATTTTTTTGGGCACGCTTTTGATCACTTGTATTTCCTGGTATTTAGTGGAAAAGCCAATCATGAATTATGCTCATAAAAAAATATCATCGCGTTCACCGAAAATTCAAACGGTTAGTTGATTGTATTTCAGCATTCTTACTGTGATGGAAGAAGAATTGTAAATATTGTTTTTAATCTCAGCCCGCTAAAAAGCGGGTTTTTTTCGTCCGGAGAAAAGTGATGACTGTAACCGATAAAGACCGCGACATCCTTGCCCGCACCTTGTGGGGCGAGGCCCGCGGCGAAGGTACGGCCGGCCAGATCGCCGTGGCCTAGACGATCCGCAACCGCGTGTTTGATGGGCAGACCAGTTCGTGGTGGGGTGAGGGATACGCCGGTGTGTGCCAAAAGCCTTACCAGTTCAGCTGCTGGAACAAGAACGACCCGAACTTCGCCAATCTCGTCGGAGCAAAGCAGATCCCGTCCCGGGAGTTGGCGCAGGCCCGGATCGCTGCCGACCAGGTGATCGACGGAAAGGTGCCTGGTCCAACCGTTGGCGCGACGTACTATTACGCGCTCAGCATAGAGACGCCGCCGGCGTGGGCAGCGAAGGCAAAGCAGACCCTGCGGCTGGGCGGGCACGTCTTCTTCAGGGACGTACCCTGAGCCTGCATTCGCCTCAATCTTCCTCGTTATCAAGGCGCTCCTTGAGCAGGCGCTGATTTTCTTGGTGAAGATAGTCTCTCTGGTGCGCAAGGTCTGCAAATCTGCGATTTTCGCTCAGTAAATCCGACTCAGTGTTCTGAAGCTTTGCTCTGAGAGAATCCCTCTCCTGCGTTAGCGCATCATTATCTCGAACCAAACCCTGAATATTTTCCAGAGCTCGCTCCAGCTGAAGGGTGAGTGCTTCGAATTCGTTTTCGTACATCCGGAGCTGGTGCCGGCAGGCTTGGAGCGGCGTCGGGCAGCCGAGCCAGTCGTTGGTGTCTTAAATTTAGAGGGGATCCACGAGTGCGTCTTGCTGATACTGTTTGGATGCACAGTAATCGGGGCGTGTCCGATGAGCGAGGGTGAGGCGACGAGCTGTAGGATTTTGGATTAATATTCTTTCGGCAGGACGCCGGAGTTGTGTGCGCGAAACCTCACTTGGAGGCCGCGTGTTTTCGTTTGCATAAGCACAAAAAAACGGATGTTTTGCTACCCTGAAAGTACGGTTTTATCCTTTAAAACAATAGCTTAGGTTGCTACAGTTCCCAGCATGGAGTGCTAGGGGGCGAGTGTTCGAATCACTCCGTCCCGACCATGTAATTCAATGACTTAGGCCAATGTTCACAGCATTGGCCTTTTTCATGCGCGTGACATTTGCGTGACTTCTCCATTTCTCACGCCTGCTTTCTCTTCAAAATTGTCAGCACCGGCCCGCGCGAATCGGTTGCTGATACCATGTTTGCAGCCTCAATCAGATGCCCGAGCTCAGCGCCCGAATAGTGACTGGTGGTGCTGCCGTTCTTCTGACCCGCAAGTGCCTTTTGGTCTTCCTCGGTTACTCCCGCCGCTCGAAGGCGACGGCCAAACGTGTGCTTAAAATCGTGGATCCTGATCGACAGATAGCCAGGGGTTCAACTACGACAATCAGAGATTCTGAAAGGGGATGCGTTAGCTCAGCTTGGGTGAGGATGCCCAAAGCCTGATAGGCCCGCTTCAAGCTGGTGTCGAAATCAATGAGATTATTGATGAGGATCGAGCGTGCTGGCTGGCGTGTAAACGTTATTTAGTTGCTTTGGGTAAAACATCTGAGAGAGAGGGATGGCCTCAAAGGCCGGACTGGCCAGTGCTGCCGAAATGCTGAATATCTTTAGAGGGATGGTCATCCACGTTCGCAAGTAATGTAGAATCTTTCCACAGTAATCCAGTGGAGCGCACGGTTTGTCATCATTGTTGAATCGCAGGGAAGAGTCATTAGATGCTCTACGCGGCTTGGCTGCTTTAGTTGTAGTTATTGCTCACACTACCATCGCAGGTCTTTATAAAGTAGAGCCATTATGGGGCTATCTGAAGTGGTCTCCATTAAAAATATTTTGGTCTGGACATCAAGCGGTAATTTTATTCTTTGTACTTAGTGGCTTTGCCTTGGCGAGGATGTGGCAGGATTTAAAGAATAATCGATACGATGCGTATTTTGTTGCGCGAGTAGTCAGATTGTATCCTCCATATATAGCTTCAATTATGCTGGCGCTTATTGTTTACAATGCGGCCTCAGGCATTATCGAGTGGGATGGCGGGTGGATGAGTATTCCGAAGCCTGATTTCAATCTGGGGCTATTAATTAATCATGTAATGATGATTGGTCAGTTCAATACGTCGGAGGTGAATCCGCCTATTTGGTCTATTGTGCATGAGATGCGGATATCCATAATTTTTCCATTAATTTACCTTCTCGTTTCCAGATTCAATGGGTGGGCTGTAGGCGGATTCTACTTGGTATCGACATGGATAGGCTGGGCAATGCTTGGAAACGTGCAACTTTCTGGCGTGCAAGGAGATATTCTGCAGACGGTGCACTACTCAACGTTTTTTGCGGTTGGTGCTTTGATTGCGCTGCGGCAAGACTCTATATGTTCGATGTTCAATGGTGTTTTTCAGTCAAAGAGGATATTGCTATGGTCATTGGCTTTAATCTTGTACGCTTATCCGTTTGATAATCCTTGGAATCTAGGGTGTCGAGCATTTGGAGATATGGCTATTGGTATCGGGTCAGCAATGATCGTATGTCTCGCACTGACAATGAGGTCAAGTGTGCTCGTAACGTTTGGAGGTTATTTAGGCAAGATATCCTATAGTCTTTATTTGAATCATATACTGGCTCTTAATATCTCGATTTTGTTTTTTTATCGTGAATATGGCGCCGCAGTTGTTTGGTTTGTAGCTATATTGAGTGCGCTGCTAATTTCCACGGTCATGCATAAAGTTGTAGAAGTACCTTCGATTTCAGCATCTAGATATCTGCGTAAAAGAATTTCACGACTAGGGCGGTCAAAGAAATTGAGGTGATCGTGCCAAGATTTGAGTGCCCGCATAAGCGGGCTTTCGTTTGCAGGATGAAAATTTTCACCCGACGGCCACTGGCGATCGTGCTGGGGTGAATCGACACTCAAGGTATTTATACGATAACGCGCTGAAAAAAAACGTTACGATAACTGCCGCAGTGCTAGCTATTGTTAGCTGGGATAATGGGCTGTCGTTATAATACTTTGCTGTTTTTGCAATCAATGGGAAAAATGGTAGGTGCCAGAGATAAATGCTGTAGCTCGATCTTCCTATGTGTGTTATCCAATTTAGCTCTAATGCTTTTATTATTTTGTTGTCTTGGCTAGAGTTGATGATGTAGTAGGTGATCATGGCAATCGATACAGCGATTGCCGTGTAGCCGTATGATTGAAGCCATGGCACCGTCTTAAACTGAGTGGTTTCTAAGGTAATGCAAAATAACGTTGTAAATAGACTCGCGAGCCCAGCGCTTCCTATTAGGTTTCTCAAGATGATTGAGTTGGATTTTTTGAGTGTCGCTAGAAGAATCCCGCAGGCGATTGCGTCCCCTCTGCATAGAGTAAATGAATATATCGCATTGTCATAATTTATATGTTCAAGGTTGGCAATTACTAGTCGAGAGCTAATAGCTAGGCAGATGGCGGTCACTGCGATTAAGCGAACTGACGATATGAGGCACATAGCGACAGGCAAAAATAAATAGAAGTGCCACTCAACTGCAAGCGACCAGAAGTGAACCAGGGTGAATTCGGAACTGCCAAGCGCCGCTCTATCGCCGAAAATAGAAGGGATGTTCGACGACATCGTCCATATTAGATACTGGTTCTCTAGAATTTTGCTGTTCGGATAAAACGCTAGGGAGAGTATGACAATGCATATAGAGCATGCTAGATATGCTGGCAGCAGTCGAAGTGATCTTCTTTTAATAAATTGCGTATATGCGGTGAATGATCTTATAGGTTTTTTGATAAGAATTGATGATATTAGGTAGCCGGAGATAACGAAAAATATATCTACTCCAATCCACCCAACAGATACGATTTTTTCTAGTGCCCGACCTAATAAACCAATCTCTATAAGAGCACCTGGAAATACCGCGAGATAGTGGAATGCGATTACTAATATTACTGAGACAGCTCTAAGCCCATCGAGCCCAGGTATATAGTTTTTTTTAAGAGAATCCATGTCGCTTAAAGTACCTTTGTTGACAGAAAAAAACGTTGAACATTCTACCCAATGCCCGCGAAAGAGCGGGCTTCTTTTTGCCTGGAGAAAATCCTGATGAGCGTGACCGAGAAAGACCCCGACATCCTCGCTCGCACGCTATGGGGTGAGGCCCGCGTGAAAGGCTCGTCGGGCCAAGTCGCCGTGGCCTTGGCGATCCGGAACCGCGTGTTCGACGGCAATAACAATTCGTGGTGGGGCGAGGGCTACGGCGACGTGTGCCATGAGCCGTACCAGTTCACCTGCTGGAACAAGACCGAGCCCAACTATCAGTTCCTGATCGGCGTGAAGCAGATCCCTTCCCGCGAGCTGGCGCAATGTCGCATCGCTGTTGACCAGGTGATCGACGGAAAGGTATCGGATCCCACCGGCGGCGCCACGCACTATGATGTGAGCGAAGCTGTTCGCAGTCGGTCGATACGCTGGCATGCAGCTCAACCAGTTTGAATATCCGCTCACGCTCCTGACGCAGTTGAGTTGTCAGTTCCTGAATTTCGTTCTCGCACATGCTGAGCTGATGCCGACAGGTTTCGAGCGGCGTCGGGCAGCCAAGGCAATCGTCGGTGTCTTCTATATAGAAGAGATCCACGAAGGCGCCGTGCTGACCACTGTTTTTATATACAGTGATCGAGTCGAGGCAGCCGGGCGAGGGTGAGGCGACGAGCTGTAGGATTTTGTATTGGTGTTCAGTCGGCAGAACGCCGGAGAGGGCGCCAAAAAGGCTCAGTGACTTTCCGAGTGACTTTGTAAAACACAGTTGCGCATCGTTGCAGCGAGCGCCCGGCGCGAAGCCTCGGGTTTGGCGGGCTGTAGGCCAGTCCGCTTGCATGGGGTGCTAGGGGTCGAGTGTTCGAATCACTCCGTCCCGACCATAATTCCTGAGTAAAATCAGACACTTAAGCCGATCAGATGGATCGGCTTTTTTGTGCCTGCGCAAAACCAGCGCAAAACTAGCCGGTGATTTCACTGACATTCACGTCTGGAAATGCCTCCGACCAGACGATTTTGGCATGACCTTTCGGGTGGCTCCGTGATTAGTTGCTCACTCGCAACGTCGACAGCTTGTTCCGCCGTTCTGGCCGCCTTCAGTTACAGGTGCCGTGAAACCGCGTGTCCCCGCGTTCTTTTCAATAGCAAGATTTCCATTGACTGACTAGACGCGCTTGCGTGTGAGCCGCTTACTGATACCTTGTTTGCCATCTTAATAGGCTGGTTCGGCGCCGCCATCGCGCGGTGTCCTGCGGTCGCTGTATTTTCAGGTTGGAACTGCTAAAGGATTTTTTCTCATCATGACGATGGCCAACAACGACAGCGTGCTCGATTTCTGGCACAGCATTGAGTTTTTCAACGCTTACGATCTTGATAACAGCCTTGATGAGGCGCGTGCTTCGCGCAGCGTAGAGCTGGTCAGTGAGGCCACTCTGGCCGAGGGGATGTGGGAAAGGCAGCTTGATCGTCGCCGCGTGCTCTACTTGCTGCCATTCGACGTGTCTCACGTCACGTCATTGATTGAAAAGTATGTCGAGGGCCCGGTAGCCAACGAAATCAACCGCGTGCGTGACAGTGAGATGGCATCGACCGGCCTCACGTGTTACGCCAGGCTTACGCTGGACCGCAAAGGTAAACCTGACTTCGATGGTTTGAGTGTATCAGCGCTGCCTTGGGCGCTCGGCAGGCTGATCAAACATGACCTCGGCACTTTATGCGCGGTCGATTTCGAAGACAGTGTGCGCGTGCTCAAACGCGGTCTGGCAGATGACTGGTCGCAATCACAGGGCAACCTTTCGGGGTCTGAGCTGATCGCGCAAATCGTCACTCGTTTGCGGTTTTGGGCAGGCTTTCACTTGCCGCTTTCGGACTGGGCTTACATGGATATCTGGCCGCTGCCCAAGGGTAAAAATGCTTTAACGGCGACAGAACCTGATGAACCAGAGACCGAAAGTACGTCTGAACAAGCGCAGGTCGATGACTTGCCGATTCTCAACAGTTTTTATGTACATGACCTCGCTCAAGCCAAACGCCTGTTGAATAGCGAGCATCCGCCGCGGGCCTTGCAGGCTTACCTGGCGCTGGCGGATCGGCAGAAAACCGACCTCGATACTGAAGCTGGGCAAGAGGCGATCCGCGCGGCGCTGCAACCGGAAAAAGGTATCAGTGGCCGCTGGCCTTCTGAAAGCCAACACATTCAGTCTCTGATGCAACAGTTTGCGCTGAACAGCATGCGTGACATGCCTGTCGGCGAGGTGATTGCCGTCAACGGGCCACCGGGCACCGGCAAAACCACATTGCTGCGTGATCTGATCGCGCATTTGGTGGTCGAGCGGGCCGATGTGCTGTCACGGTTGGAGAAGGCCAAAGATGGCCTGAGTAGCCAGAGTGTCACAGCGGTTTTCAACAAGAACAGTTACCAGGTTCCGCAGCTGTGCGAGGCACTGACGGGTTTTGAAATGGTGGTTGCTTCTACCAACAACGGTGCCGTAGAGAACCTGTCTCTTGAATTGCCGCAGCTCAAGGGAATCGACCCACGTTTTTCCAATTGGGGTTACTTCAAAGAGGTGGCCACCCGTTACGCAGGTGCCCATGTCAGCAAACCCTGGGCAGCCCCCGAACCCGTCTGGGGTTTGGTTTCGGCCGCATTGGGGAAGAAAAGCAACCGCAGACGCTTCCGCGATATTTTTGTCAATCGTGCGGTGCTGCCCACGGATAAACCCGGCGACAAGTTTCTGAGTATGGACAAAATTGACCGGCCCGCTTGGGAAAAGGTCGGCGCCATGACGTATCGGCACTACAAATCCGGCACTCAGCGCCCAGATTTTAGAAGCGCCAGGCAGCGTTACATCAAGGCGCGAGAAGCTTATGACGAGCAACTCCAGCATCTGCAAACGCTCTCCACGCTCTATGAACGACTGCACAAGATGTTTCCTGCCATCAAGGCAATGTGGCCGGCAGCGCCGGCTCTGGGTGCGGATAATCTGACCGAGTTGCTCAATGGTTGCGCGCGTTTGGTCAAGCGCTTGGAAGACCGGCAGTTGGTGCTCGAGCGCAAGCTGGGGCCGGCGTTTTTTCGCTGGCTGGCGCAATGGTTTCGCAAGCCACTCTATACACAATGGATCAATGCCTGTGCCGATGCCGACAAGGCACGTGAATTCGTGAGTGAGTTGCATGATCTGCCAGGGCTGCTCAAAAGCTGCGACGTTCAGCTCTGGGATGGTAAACCGCTGGACAGCAAGGCCAATCAATCGCACGCGTTCTGGCAGGGCAGCACGTTCAATGCGGTACGCAGCGATTTGTTCGTTGCTGCGATGACGCTGCACGAGGCGTTTTTTCTCGAAGTGGCGGACAATCAGCTGATACTTGCCTTGACCGCCATGCTGGAGCGTCCGCCACAGCAGAGCGCTCGCCGAGCATTGTGGCAGTGGATTTTCATGCTCACGCCAGTGGTGTCGAGTACCTTCGCCTCGATCCGTGCACAGTTTGCCGGACTTGAGGCCGAGGACCTTGGCTGGTTGATCATCGACGAAGCAGGGCAAGCCGCACCACAGGCTGCGGTGGGCGCAATCATGCGGGCCAGGCGAGTCGTGGTGGTGGGTGATCCATTACAGATTGAACCGGTGGTGACGCAATCGACCCGACTGCTCGACACGCTGGGCGGGCATTGGCTGGGTGACGGCCGCTCGCGCTATGCAGTCAACAGTCACTCGGTGCAAACCTTCGCCGACCGTGGTTACCATCAGGGCGTCAAGCACCCGCTGGACGACGATAAGTACATCGGTATTCCATTGGTCATGCACCGTCGATGTGACAACCCGATGTTCGACATCTCCAACCGAATAGCCTATGGGATACGCATGCAGCATGCCAAAGAGTCGAGCATTACGGCTCACCCGGTGTTGGGCGTCAGTGCCTGGTGGAGTGTGGTCGGAGAGTCGTTGGACGGGACCAAGTATATCGATGCTCAAGGGCAGCGATTGCTTGGCGAGTTGGTTCGGCTTTACCAGTCAGGCGTCGGTGAAGGCGACGCGTCGCTACCACCGGTATTCATTATTACGCCATTTCGCGAAGTGAAAGCGGGGCTGGTGCGTTTGTTGGGTGATCCGGACGCCTGGGCCGTGGAGCTTCCTGCTGGCATCAAGGTGCCGGCCAATCTCGCGACGTGGGTGCGCAGATGTATCGGCACGGTACACACGTTTCAAGGCAAGGAAGCCGATAGCGTGTTCTTTGTGTTGGGTTGCGATTCGAGTCGTCAAGGCGCTATCGACTGGGCCTCGTCGAGTCCGAATCTGTTGAACGTCGCAGTGACCCGAGCGAAAAAACACCTGTATATAATCGGTGATCAGGCGCTTTGGGGCGGCCAGCCGCATTTTGATGTTGCGCTTGAATACCTGACCAAGGCAAAGGCCAGCCAGCAGGCTCTGATCCCCGAACCGCTTTGAGGGGCTGGCCAGTCAACTGAAAGCCCGGCTTGACCAAGACCAATGTGCGCAGCTGTTTCGATGCTTGAAGGGGGAAGGTGTTTGATTCTTCCCCTTAGTCCAGTGGCCCCACTACCTGCCGATAATGCTCCTCGCCCTGCGGCGTCTCTTGAGTCAGGCGAATCTCCAGACCTTGTGGGTTTTCTTTGCGGTTCCCACTGAGTTGGCGCCAGCCCATGTCTGCCTCCCAGACGCGCACTTGCAGGTCGCTGATGCTGTCGAGTACGGCCACGGCTTCTTTGGGGGCGGGCAGGGGATATCGATTGCGGGCTGGCGCAGCGGCACGGTACAGGGTTTGATTTTTCAGCCACCAGCGCACGCGCTGCAAACCGTCCTGCGGGTCTGCGGCGCTGCGGATCACGTCGAGACGAAAACTCTGGTTGTCCGTGCTGCGCACGCTGATCGCGGCGGGGCCTTGAGGTGGGTCATCGTCGTTGTTGGTCAGGTTCGGCTCGCGCAGTTCGATGCTGGCGCGCAACGCCACATCGCGTTCCAGTTGGTGCAACGTGCGCAATAGCGCTTCGGTTTGCTCGGTGCTGGCCTGCAAGTGACTGTCGGCGCGAGTCACGCTGTCCAGACCGCGCCAGGCGATCAGGCTGACGATGGCCATCAGCATGATCGCGACCATGACTTCGATCAGCGTGAAGCCGTCTTGACGGGCATTCATAGTCGGTTTGCCAACTGTATTTTGCCGGCCGCCGTGCGTTGCACGATGAGTGTGTGCTGACCGTCCGAGAGTTGCAGTTGCAAGGGAGAGTCAAACCATTCGGCTTGTAGCACGACCGGCCGTTGAGGCGTGACTCTTATGGTCAGCGAAGGTGTTTCCCATGTGCGCGGATGCAGTTGCGGGTCGGCCAGAAAGTGATCGCGGCCCACGCCCTGTTCGTCACGACGGCTAAAGTGAAAGCCTTTCTTGTCCGTCAGCCACGTGATCGGGCGCCCGTCTGCCAGCGCTTCGGCCTGGGCGATTTGCAGCAATTGGATCAAGCGATTGGCGTCCCTGCGCAGCTGTTGCGCCGGGTCGGGCTTGATGCTGAGGCTGACGGCGGCACTGGCGATGCCGATGATGATCAGCACCACCATCAACTCGATGAGGGTGAAACCCTTTTGTCTGTCCTTGGTCATGCTGCAACGTTCCTTCGTCGTGAATCTGTCCTGGATTCGAATGATCAGCCCGGATAAAAAACCGCCGGTTGTCCTGTAGACTGCGCTGCAAGACAACAGGGAGGTTGGGTCTTGGCATTTACTTTTCGTTTATCGGCAGCACAACTGCTGCAGTCGGCGGCGCTGGTCGCAGCAGTGGCAGGGGGGCTGTTCTGGTCATCGTTGTTGTTGACGTCGGCAGAGTCCCACGTCCCCGTGGTGGAGCCGCAGGCCTTGGCTGCACGCGCCGACACTGCTGCCTTGCAGTGGTTTTCCAACCAGTCTGCACCCGTGGAGATCAAGGTCTCCGGGCTGATGGCGGGAGTGCAGGGTGCGGTAGCGATCCTCACACTCAACGATGGGCCTGCACGCAGTTTTCTGGTGGGTGACCGTCTGACCCAGGACATGCGTGTGGTGGCCATTGAAAAAGATGCTGTGGTGATTGAGCAAGGTGCGCAGCAGCGTCGATTAAAGGTCAGCACGTTGCCCGACATCCCGGCACTGCCTCGATTGACTCGCCCCTGAGCCACGTCATTGACGCTGTTCAAGCGGTTGGCTGAGCAGTGTTTCCAGTTGCGCCAAGGGCGGCGCTTCACGCTCGCGATCGGTTACCAACACCTTGACGCGCACCAGTCGGCCATCACCGCGCGCTGTGATTGATTGCTCGCAGCGCAGTTGCAAACGTCCTTGATCGCACTCGAACGTTCTCAGTCCGGAAGGAAAGCGTCCTTCCAGACGCAGTTCGGCGAGTCGGCTTTGCGCTGCCAGTAAAGCGATCGAACGATCGCGCAACAACCCATTACTTTGAGTCATCAGACCGGCAACGCGTACCGCCGCGGACATGGCCACGGCGATGATCGCCAACGCCACCAACACCTCGATCAGGGTAAAACCTCGCTCCTTGCGCATCGCTTCCATAGCCGGCTCTGGGGTGAATCAGGTCGGCAGAATAGCACCCGATTCTCGACCGATGTGCAGAAAAAACACGGCGTTAATGAGTGTTGTACGATGACTGGCTTTTGTTACACTGCGCGCCGAATTGTAATCAAGCCAAGGAAGGTTGAAATGGATTTCGCGCGCGTCAAATCTCAGTCCGCGGGCCGAAGCGGCCAGGCGGGTTTCACCCTGATCGAGATCATGGTGGTGGTGGTCATCCTCGGTATTCTCGCCGCGATGGTCGTGCCCAAAGTGCTCGATCGCCCTGATCAAGCCAGGGCGACGGCGGCCAGACAAGACATCGCCGGCCTGATGCAGGCACTCAAGCTCTATCGCCTCGACCACGGTACTTTCCCGAGTCTCAACCAAGGGCTCAAGGTGTTGGTGGAGCGTCCGGCTGACGCAAAAAACAGCAACTGGCGTTCTTATCTGGAGCGCTTGCCCAATGACCCTTGGGGTCGTCCTTACAACTATTTGAATCCTGGCGCGAACGGCGAAGTCGACATCTTCTCCCTCGGTGCGGACGGGCAGCCAGACGGCGACGGCGTCAATGCCGATATCGGTTCCTGGCAGCTCTAAGCGTCGCGATGAAATCGACTTCGTCGACAGCGACGAAACAGCGTGGCATGGCAATTATCAGCGCCTTGCTGATCGCCGCCGTGGTGGCAGTGATTGCCGGTGGCATGCTCACCCGACAGAGCGTTTTCACCCGTTCCCTTGAAGCTGAACAGTCTCGCGTGCAGGGTGGCGCGGTGCTGTTGGCTGGCCTGGAAGTGGGTCGGCAATTGCTGAACGATGCCCGCCTGCAAGACAGCCTGACCCGACTCGATCAGCCATGGGCGCAACCTCTCAAAAGCATTCTGGTGAACTCATCGAGTGGTGCTTTTGAAGGGCGTCTGGAAGACCAGCAAGGCAAGTTCAATCTGCGCAACTTGATCAGCAACGAACGGGTTGATCTCGGTCAGGTGCGCAGCTTCGAAAGGCTCTGCGAAATGATTGGCATCGACGCCGGCCTCAGTCAGCGCATCAGCGAACGAGTCATTGCCGCGTACCCGCGAGTCATGAGTTCGCCAGACGTCGGGCAAAGCACTGGCCAAATCGGTTTTGACAGTGGTCGATTGACTTCGCCGAACGCCAGTCGCAGGCCGTTGCCTGCGACCCGGCCGATGCTGCGCAGTCTTGAGGAGTTGCGGGGGCTGGACGGTATGAGCGATCAGGCGATGGCTCGGCTGGGTCAATACGTAAGCATTGTTCCGGCCAGAACCTGGGTCAATGGCAACACGGCGAGCGCCGAGGTTCTGGCGGCGGTGGTGCCTGGGCTGTCGCTGTCACAGGCCAGGGCATTAGTGGTCGAGCGTGATCACGGTCAGTGGTTTATCAACCGTGGAGACTTCGTCAATCGCCTGCGTTTGCCGCACCTGACGGTGGACGGGCTCAATGTCGGGATCAGCAGCGAGTGGTTCCAGCTGCGCGGACAGGCGCGTAATGAGCAACGCCGTGTGAGCCTGGAGGCGTTGCTGCATCGTCCACAGGACGGCATGCCCAAAGTGATCTGGTCGAGGTTCGGTGCATGAGTCGCTTGCGAATCGCCTTGCCGCCGCTGCATCAATTGACCTCGCACACAGAGTTTGAATGGGCATGCCTGGATCAGGCAGGGCGCGTCATTCAGACCGGTGTCAGTACGTTGTCGCTGTTGGAGCAGGAATCTCGAGCGCAGGCTGTGGAATGTTTTCTTCATCCCGCAGACAGCGTGCTCACTCGCCTGCAACTGCCACCGCTGTCGGCGACGAAAATAGCGGCTGCGGTGGCCTGTGCGGCGCAGGCGCTGATACTCGGTGGCAGTGAACAGATGCACGTCGCCCACAGCGCTCGAGAGGGCAGTGGAGATGTTTATCTGGCGTGGCTTGCGAAGGCTGAGCTTCAGCGATTGGGTGAGTTGTTGAGACGGCATCGACTGAAGCTGCGAGGTCTTTACCCCGCGCCTTATGCGTTGCCGGTGCCACTGGCCGGGCAGATCAGCGCGTGCGTGCTGGACGGGCAGTTGTTGCTGCGCCTCAGCACTGAGCAAGCCTCGGTGGAACCGATGGTTGACGAGCGACTGCAGGCGCTTTTAGCCGGTGGCAGTGCCGTGCAGTGGATCGGTGACGACATGCCTGCGGCTGTGCTTGAGCACAAACCTGCGGATCAGCGCTGGGCTGGCGCCGCACCCGGATGGGGGCTGCACGGCGGTATCGAAAAAACCGCAGAGCCCACGCCGGTCGGGGGGCGGACAGTGTTTTGCTGTGCCTTGGCGGTGGCTGTATGGGTTGCCGGTCTGAACCTTTACGCGGCTCGCGAAGCCAGCCAAGGCCAGCAAATCAAGGCGCAGATGAGCGAGCGAGTGAAGCAGGCGTTCCCTGAGTTGCCGGTCATTCTCAACCCGTTGCAACAGGCGCGTCAGCAGTTGGCGGTGCGTCAGAGTGGAGCGGCGACGGACGCCGATCATGGTTTTGCCTACCTGGTGCAGAACGCTGCCAGTGCGATGCCTTCTATGGCGGGCAGTGTTCAGCGGCTGACTTTCGATCAAGGCCGTTTGCAGTTGGAACTGGCCGCTGATACGCCGCACACAAGCGCCGAGGGCTCGGTGACGGGGGCGCTCAGTCAGGCAGGGCTGGCGGCTGTGCGTGATGACAACGTCTGGACGTTGAGCGCGCAAGTTGAGCCGGAGTCTGCTGACAGCGGCGCCATTATGGATAACGACGATGAGTGAATGGTTGGCGCTGTATCGAGGCCGTTGGGTGCAATTGCGTCAGCAGATTGAGCGGCATTGGCGATCACTCACGTCGCGCGAGAAACGCATGGTGGCGGGTACTGCGCTGATACTGGGCGGCGTGTTGATCTGGTTATTGCTGATCGAGCCCCCGCTGAAAAAGCTCGATTTCTGGCAGACCGAAACGCCGAAATTACGCTCCCAGGCGGCAGCGCTGGAGTTGCTGTTGCGCGAGGTGGCGAGCCCGCCCGCCGGGCAGAGCCTCGAACAGTCGTTGCAACAGTCGCTCGACGCCAGCGGGCTGGCTGGGCACTACCGATTGCAGGCCGTGGCTGGCGCGTGGCAGTTGACGTTCGAGGAGGCTGCGGCTGATGCGGCGATCAGTTGGTTGTTGAGCAGCCCGGTACAGTTTTCACTGGAAGTGGTCGAGGCTCGTTTGCAGCGTGCAAGTGAGGTCAAGGTCAATGATACGGCAGGCACTCTGTCGGGAACCGTTCGCATGGATCAGGCGCAGGGCGCTAAGGAAGCTTCATGAAGTGGTCAGGTTCCAATTGTGTACGTACGGCCGCGCCGTTTCTGTTGTTGGCGTTAAGCGCATGCAGCACCACCACCACCACCACCACCACCACGCCGCAGAATCAACCGCCGCTGCTGGTCGACAGTGAACTGGGCCGCCCGCTGGCCAACACCCAGCGCAGCGGCGACGCGGTGCTCGACCGCGAACGTGCGCAGGCCCAGGCGCGACCGGCGCCGAAGCAATTGCACAACATCAGCAAGAGTGCGCGCAGTGGGGCCGCGTCATCGGGTATCGCGTTGCCGAGCAATCCTTTGGGCGATCAACCGGTGACGCTGAATTTTGTCGACGCCGATATTCAAGCGGTGGTGCGGGCGTTGTCGCGGTCGACCGGGCAGCAGTTTTTGGTCGACCCTCGGGTCAAGGGCACGTTGACGCTGGTTTCCGAAGGTCAGGTGCCGGCGCGGCAGGCTTACGACATGTTGCTGGCGGCGTTGCGCATGCAGGGTTTCAGTGTGGTTGATGTCGGCGGTGTGGCGCAGGTGGTGCCGGAGGCGGATGCGAAACTGTTGGGTGGGCCGATTTACAGCGCTGACAAACCGGCGGGCAATGGCATGCTCACGCGCACGTTTCGCCTGCAATACGAGAACGCGGTGAACCTGATTCCGGTGCTGCGGCCGATCGTTTCGCCGAACAATCCGATCAATGCCTATCCGGGCAATAACACCATTGTCATCACCGATTACGCGGAGAACCTGACCCGCGTTGCGCAGTTGATTGCGAGCATTGATTCGCCGAGCGCGATTGACACCGATGTGGTGCAGATTCAGAACGGTATCGCTGCTGACATTGCGCCGATGGTGGCGGATTTGTTGGATGCGCCGGGCAATGATCCGACGCAGAAAATTGCGGTGATTGGTGATCCGCGTTCCAACACCATCATCATTCGTGCCGGCAGTCCGGAGCGTACCGAGCTGGCGCGTAATCTGATCTACAAACTGGATAACGCGCAGAGCAATCCGAGCAATCTGCATGTGGTTTATCTGCGTAATGCGCAGGCTGCGAAACTGGCGCAGGCTTTGCGGGGTTTGCTCACGGGAGAGAGTGACAGCGGCACCAGCGACAGTGCGCGATCGGTGCTCAGTGCGATGGGTAGCAGCACCGGTGGCAGCGCTGGGCAGAATGGCCAGAGTGGTACGCAAAGCAGCGGCTCAACATCGACTAACAGCAGCGGCAGCACGGGCGGCAGTTACGCGCAGGGCAGCGGTGGCAGTGGTGGCAGCGCAACCGGTAGCGGCGGCTCACAGAACAGCGAACAGAACGTCGCTTTCAGTGCTGGCGGTGTGACTATTCAGGCTGATGCAACCACCAACACCTTGTTGATTTCTGCGCCAGAACCGTTGTACCGCAACTTGCGTGAAGTCATCGATCTGCTTGACCAACGCCGCGCGCAAGTAGTGATTGAAAGCCTGATCGTCGAAGTCGGCGAGGACGATGCCAGTGAGTTCGGTGTGCAGTGGCAGACCGGCAACCTCGGCGGTAACGGCGTGATCGGTGGCGCGAATCTGGGTGGTTCCGGCATCAACGTCAATGGCAAAACCAGCATCGACGTACTGCCGCAAGGGTTGAACCTGGGCTACGTCAACGGCACCGTCGATATCCCTGGCATCGGCAAGATCCTTGACCTGAAAGTGCTGGCCCGGGCGTTGAAGAGCAAGGGCGGCACCAACGTGCTGTCGACGCCGAACCTGCTGACGCTGGACAACGAAGCGGCGAGTATTTTTGTCGGTCAGACCATCCCGTTTGTCAGCGGCAGTTACGTGACTGGCGGCGGGGGCACCAGCAACAACCCGTTCCAGACCGTGACCCGTGAAGAGGTCGGTTTGAAGCTCAACGTGCGCCCGCAGATTTCCGAGGGTGGCACGGTGAAGCTCGATATCTATCAGGAAGTCAGCAGCATTGATGAGCGCGCCTCGAACAGTGCGGCGTCGGCGGGGATTGTCACCAACAAACGCGCGATTGATACCAGCATTCTGCTCGATGACGGGCAGATCATGGTGCTCGGCGGGTTGCTGCAGGATGGCTACAGTCAGAGCAACGACGCGGTGCCATGGCTGGGCAGTCTGCCGGGGATTGGTGCGCTGTTTCGCAACGAGCGCCGGGCGATCACCAAGACCAACCTGATGGTGTTCCTGCGCCCGTACATCATCCGCGACAGCGAAGCGGGGCGCAGCATCACGCTCAACCGCTACGACTTCATGCGCCGCGCGCAGGGTGGTTTGCAGCCGGAACGCAGCTGGGCAATGCCGGACATGCAGGCGCCGCAGTTGCCGACGGCGGCGCAGGGAGTGCCGGCGGTGGCGCCCACCGCAGGCCCACGCGCCACGATCAAAGCCGTGCCAATTGAAGGGAGCACGCGCTTTTGAAACCTGCCCTCAATCTGAAACCCACTCCTGTGGCGAGGGGATTCATCCCCGATGGGTTGCGAAGCAGCCCCAAAACCTGCAGCCACATTTTTTCAGACATACCGAGTGTTTCTGGTTTGCGACTGCTGCGCAGCCGAACGGGGATGAATCCCCTCGCCACAGGGGACCGGATTGCCAAAGCAATCGAGTGCAACACCGGACCTGTAGGAGCTGCCGAAGGCTGCGATCTGTTGATCTGGATTTTCGACGGACCCAAGGGGCCAAAGATCAAAAGATCGCAGCCTGCGGCAGCTCCTACATGGGGTTGGGGGGTGGGCAATGCCACAGGGGATCTGGAGGGTTTGAGATGAGTGTGTTGCCTTACGCCTGGGCCAAGGCGCAGCGGATTTTGTTGTGTGATGGGGTGTTGACGGTGTGCCCGTCGACGCCGGGCTGGTCGATCAGTGAGGCGCGGCGGCAGTTTGCTGCGACCACGATTCAGCGGGTGCGCGATGATGAGCTGGATGGTTTGCTGGCCGCCGCTTACGCCGACACCGGCAGTGCGGCGGCGGTGGTCGGGGCGGCGGAGAACGAAGTTGATCTGGATCGGCTGATGCAGGACATGCCGGAAATCACCGACCTGCTCGACACCCAGGACGGCGCGCCGGTGATTCGCATGATCAACGCGCTGCTGACCCAGGCTGCGCGCGATGAGGCCAGCGACATCCACATCGAACCGTTCGAAAGCCATTCGGTGGTGCGCTACCGCGTCGATGGCACGCTGCGCGATGTAGTCTCGCCGCGCAAGGCGTTGCACGGTGCGCTGGTGTCGCGGATCAAGATCATGGCCCAGCTCGATATCGCCGAAAAACGCCTGCCGCAGGACGGTCGCATTGCCTTGCGCGTGGCCGGGCGGCCGATTGATATTCGCGTCTCCACGGTGCCGACCGGGCATGGCGAACGGGTGGTGATGCGTTTGCTCGATAAACAGGCCGGGCGTCTGCATCTGGAAACCCTCGGCATGGACGCGCAGGTGTTGGCCAAACTCGATCACCTGATCCGCCAGCCCCACGGCATCGTCCTGGTCACTGGCCCCACCGGCAGCGGCAAAACCACCAGCCTGTACGCCGCACTCGCGCGGCTCGATGCGAGCACCAGCAACATCCTCACCGTCGAAGACCCGGTGGAATACGACTTGCCGGGGATCAGCCAGATCCAGGTCAACGCCAAAATCGACATGACCTTCGCCCTCGCGCTGCGGGCAATCCTGCGCCAAGACCCGGACATCATCATGATCGGCGAAATCCGCGATCTCGAAACCGCGCAAATCGCCGTGCAGGCCTCGCTGACCGGGCATTTGGTGTTGGCAACCTTGCACACCAACGACGCGGTGTCGGCGGTCAACCGCTTGATCGACATGGGCGTCGAACCGTTTCTGTTGGCGTCTTCAATGCTCGGCGTTTTGGCGCAGCGCTTGGTGCGGCGCCTGTGCAATCAGTGCAAACAGGAAGATCCGGCGACACCTGGCACCTGGCGCCCGGTGGGGTGCGCGGCGTGCAATCAAACCGGCTACAGCGGCCGCACCGGCATCCACGAATTGTTCTGCATCGACGACGACATCCGTACCCTGATTCACCAAGGGGCAGGGGAGCAGGCCTTGCGCGCCTCAGCGGCCAAAGCCGGGATGTTCAGCCTGCGTGAGGATGGCGAACGCTGGATCCGCAGCGGCGCCACCGCCCCTGAAGAAATCCTCCGTGTGACACGGGACGCCTGATGAATCGCTATCGTTTTGAAGCCGCCGACGCGACCGGCAAGATTGAATCCGGGCACCTTGAGGCGGACAGTCAAAGCGCCGCTTTCACAATATTACGCGGGCGCGGGTTGACCGCGTTGTCGGTACACAAGGAAAGCGACGTTGCCCAACACGGCGGCGGTGGGTTGTTCAGCGCCAAACTCTCCGATAACGATCTGGCCTGGGCCACACGGCAATTGGCGAGTCTGCTCGGCGCCAGTCTGCCGCTGGAAGCTGCACTCAGCGCCACAGTCGAACAGGCCGAGAAAAAACACATCGCCCACACCCTCAGCGCTGTGCGTGCAGATGTGCGCAGCGGCATGCGTCTGGCGGAGTCGTTGGCGGCAAGGCCACGGGACTTTCCCGAGATCTACCGCGCGCTGATTGCGGCGGGGGAGGAGTCCGGCGATCTGGCGCAGGTCATGGAGCGGCTCGCCGACTACATCGAGGAGCGCAACAACCTGCGGGGCAAGATTCTTACCGCGTTTATCTATCCGGGCGTGGTCGGTCTGGTGTCGATCGGCATTGTGATTTTCCTGCTCAGCTACGTGGTGCCGCAGGTGGTCAGTGCGTTTTCCCAGGCGCGGCAGGACTTGCCGGGATTAACCCTGGCGATGCTCAACGCCAGTGATTTCATCCGCAGTTGGGGCTGGTTGTGTGCGGCGATCATCGCAGGCGCGTTCTGGAGCTGGCGCTTGTATCTGCGCAATCCGGCAGCACGTTTGAGTTGGCATCATCGGGTGTTGAAGTTGCCGTTGTTCGGGCGATTTATTCTGGGCCTGAACACCGCACGTTTCGCCTCAACGTTGGCAATTCTCGGTGGCGCCGGGGTGCCGTTGTTGCGCGCACTGGAGGCGGCGCGGCAGACCTTGTCCAACGACCGCTTGAGTTTGAGTGTCACTGAAGCAACGGCCAAGGTGCGTGAGGGCGTGAACCTGGCGGCAGCGTTGCGCGTGGAGAATGTGTTTCCACCGGTGCTGATTCACCTGATCGCCAGTGGCGAGAAAACCGGTTCACTGCCACCGATGCTAGAGCGCGCGGCGCAAACCCTGTCGCGCGATATCGAACGGCGGGCAATGGGCATGACGGCGTTGCTGGAGCCGCTGATGATTGTGGTGATGGGTGGGGTGGTGCTGGTGATTGTGATGGCCGTGTTGCTGCCGATCATTGAGATCAATCAATTGGTCCAGTAGTGGTGTAGTTGCGCAGGGCCTCATCGCGAGCAGGCTCACTCCCACAGGATTCTGTGTTGTGAAGTAAATTGCATTCGATCATTGAGAGCACTGAGTTGATCCAGTAGTGGTGTGTCTGATTTTTCGCTGGTGTCTGACCTGGCCTCATCGCTAGCAAGCCAGCTCCCACAGGTTTTGGTGTTGTGTCGCAGATCGCATTGACCACATGGCTCCTTGTGGGAGCTGGCTTGCCAGCGATGGGGCCAGTCGGGGCAATAAATAATCCAGTTTTTTTCAGGACTTCACCCCTGCACGGTCTTCAAGCAGACATGAAAAAGCCCTCGTCACCGAGGGCTTTTCATTAACGCGGTTACATCGATCAATCAGATCTTGCCAGCGCCAGCCTTGGCTTTAACATCAGCAGCGACTTTGTCCGCGTTCAGCGGAGTGTAGCTGTAAGGCGGGGTCCAGCCGATGCTCGAACTCCACGAACAGCTCAGTGCGCTGCCATTGAGTGTCGAGCCTTGGTCGCGGTAAACGCTGCCGCCGTAGTCGCCGGCGATTTTGTCGCAGCCGCTGATGCCGGAGATTTCGAAAGCGTTTTTCTCGGAAAAAATCTTCGAGTTTTTGCCCACGCCGTGCGCGTAGCTGAACGGGTAGACCTTATGACTGGTGCTGCCCACGTGATAGTTGTTGTACAGGTGCACCTGGCCGAAGCGAACGCGTGGTGCGCGTGCGGAGATGTTTTCGAACAGGGTATTGTGAATCGTGACCTTGAGCTTGCCATCATCGGTGGTGCGGCTGTCGCTCGAACCGATCAGGTTGTTCTTCTCGTGCGATTTGAACGCCGAGTAGGAAATGGTCACGTAGTTGGCACCGTTCTTCACGTCCAGTGCGCCGTCGTGGTGTTGCTTTGGACGACCGTTGGCGGTGCCGTTCTGGTCATCGGTGCGGCGGCCATCGGTGAAGGTGACATGGTCGACCCACACATTGTTGGCGCCTTCGATGGTCAGCCCGTCGTACTCGGAGTTCCAGTTGCCGGCGCTGCCGTCATTGGCGTCCCAGATCGGCTCGGGATCCCACGGGTTTTCGATGGTGATGTTGCGGATGATCACATCGTTTTCCTTGGCATAGAAGAAACCCTCGCGGATCTCCGCCGTGCTGCTCGTACCGACGATGGTCGTCTTGCCCGGGATATCCAGACGGCCGCGCTTTTTCATATCGGCGGTCGTCGTATAAGCTTTGCCTTCGCTGACGTCGATGAGCCCGGTAATCTTGATGATGCGCCCGTTGGTACCGACCGACGCGCTGAGTGCGGCTTTCAGTTCGGCGGCGTTCTTCACGGTATAGATGTTGTTGGCTGCGGCTTTGGAGCCGCCCTTGGTGCCACCGTTTTGCGTGGCCCAGCCCGTCGTTGCAACATCGAGCCAGATATCGGCCGCTTGTGCAGGCAGGCTGGAAAACAGCAGGCTGCCGACGATGGCGCTGGCCAGTTTGCAGGCCGTGAAGGTTGATGGTTTTGTCATGAGTAATCAGATCCTTGATTAACTTGAGTGTTTTACACGCGAAGTTTCGACGTGTTTCTCGAGCGGACGTCCTTATCGCCATTGCAGCGAATCGAACGTCCGCTGCATGAGAAATCCTATCATGTGAACTGGTGCGTTGTCGTACAACTGAATGGGCTATGATGCGTAATTATTCGAAAATTCGAGATTTTTGTTGCTGATGGACAGACCCAACGCCACACCCAATGTTCGTCGCCGGCATCGCAGCCTGGCGGAGGACCTGGTCACCGAGCTGTCCCGACGCATTTGCAGCGGCGAACTCGCGCGCGCGACGAAGCTGCCGACTGAATCTCAGGTCATGGCCGAGCACGGCGTCAGCCGCACAGTGGTGCGCGAGGCGATATCGCGTCTGCAGGCAGCAGGCCTGGTGGAAACCCGTCACGGTATCGGCACCTTTGTTCAGGACATTCCCAGTCCGAGCGGTTTTCGCATTGATCCGGACAGCATCGTCACCCTTGAGGATGTCCTGGCGGTGCTTGAGTTGCGCATCACCCTCGAGGTCGAGGCCGCTGGCCTGGCGTGCGCGCGACGTACCGATGAGCAACTGCAACTGATGCGTGACTCGCTGGACGCCATCAATTCCCGCGCCGTCAGCGTCGACTACGCCGTGTCGGCGGATTTCCAGTTCCACCAGCAAATTGCGCTGGCCACCGGCAACCGCTATTTCACCGACATCATGCTGCACCTGGGCGCGAACATTCTGCCGCGCACACGCTTGCATTCCAAACGCCTGGAGAATGACCGCAAGGAGCCGTATCTGGAGCGCCTCAGTCGCGAGCATGAAGACATTTACATTGCGATTGTCCGGCGTGATTCCGACGCCGCACGCGCAGCCATGCGCTTGCATCTGTCCAACAGTCGCGAGCGTCTGCGCCGCGCCTACGAGGCTGCAGACGCGGCGGCGTTGAACGTCTGAAGCCTCAGGCGCGGGCCTTGGTTTCGGGCAGGCCTTGAACGCCTGGGTTGAGGGCAAAGACTCCGCCCGCCAGTGGCTGATCGGTGAGGTCGATGCCTTGCGGGCGAATAGAGGTGACAAACAGGGTGTCCAGCCGCGGGCCGCCAAAGGCGCACATCGTCGGTTTCTTCACCGGCACTGGCAACGCGCGATCCAGTTTCCCCTGCGGGGTAAAGCGCAGCACCAGGCCGGCATCAATTGCGCAGATCCAGTAACAGCCGTGTGAATCGACGGCCGCTCCGTCCGGTCGACCGGGGTGGTCGTTCATGTCGACGAACAAGCGGCGGTTGTGCGGCGTGCCGCTGTCGATGTCGTAATCGAAGGCCCAGATCAGTTGCCGGCTCGGGTGCGAGTCGGACAGGTACATGGTGCGGCCGTCGGGGCTGAACGCCAGGCCGTTGGGCACCACGAGTTCCTCCAGTTGCGGCGCCAGCACCGATACATCGTTGGGGTTTTGCGCGTCGTAGCGATACAGCGCGCCGACCGCCTCGGCGCCCATGGCGGTTGGCATCGAGCTGGCCCAGAAGCGTCCCTGACGATCGCAACGACCATCATTGAAACGCATCCTCGGGCGGGCGTGCTCGACGCCGATGAGCTTTTCCGCAGCCAGACGTCCGTCAGCCTGCGGGCGCAATTTGAACAGGCCACTTTCCTGCGCGCCCAGCCAATGTCCCGCTTCGCTGCGGGCGATACAGGCGAGCATTTCGTCCGCCTGCCAGCAGTCGGTCTGGCCGTCGAGTTGCCAGCGATGCAAGCGGCCGGCCGGAATATCCACCCAATACAAGGCGTTCTCGTCGGCTTGCCAGACCGGGCTTTCACCGGTGGCGTTGCGCGCATCGACAATCAGTTCGGCCGTCATGAGCGCGTCTGCGCTGGCGCTTCAAACGGACCTGCTGCGGTAAAGGCGCCGCCCTGGTACAAGCGGTCGGGATGGTCGGCGGCGAGTGCCGGTTGTTGTTCGACCTGTGCGCGAAAGGCCTCGGAACTGTCCTGCGGCGCAAAGCCCAGGTGCGCGGCGTGGCGGTTGTTCCACCACTGATCACGGTTGGCGGACACCCCGTACACCACGCTGTGCCCGACATCGCTGGCCAGCAGAGCGCGGGCGATCAGGTGCTCGAGATCGGTATAGCTCAACCAGGTCGCCAGCATGCGCAGGTTGCGCGGTTCGGGGAATGAGGAACCGATGCGCAGGCTCACTGTTTCAATGCCATAGCGGTGGAAATAGAAGGTTGCCATGTCCTCGCCGTAAGCCTTCGACAAACCGTAATAACCGTCCGGGCGACGCGGCGAATGGGCGTCGATCTGTTCGTCCTGCGAGTAGAAACCGGTGACGTGGTTGGAGCTGGCGAACACGATGCGCTTGACCCCGTGCAGGCGCGCGGCCTCATAAACATGAAAGGTGCCGCGAATATTCGCCTCGAGGATTTCTTCGAAGGATCGCTCCACCGAGATCCCGCCCAAATGCACGATGGCATCGATGCCCTCGGCCAGCGCGGCGACAGCGGCCTTGTCGCTCAGATTGCAGTTGATCACTTCATCATGCGCGCCGCGGCTCGGCGTCATCGCACTGATGTCCGAGGAGCGGACGATGTCGGCGTGAACCTGCAAGGTTTCGCGCAGAATCTGGCCGAGCCCACCGGCGGCGCCGGTCAGCAAAATACGGTTGAAGGGTTTGGCCAGCGTGGTTTGTGTGGTCATGGTCGGGTCTCCATTACGCGGTGGTGAAGAGGGTGGGCGGCAGGGTGTCTGCCCGACAAGCGATGCGCGCTCGCCAGGCAAAAGCTGCGCGCGGCTTACATGAAGTTGTATTGCACGCCCAGACGCCAGCGAGCCTGGCGGTCGGGTGAGGTGGACTCGACTTTGATGTCGCCGATTTCCATGAAGGGCGCCCATTGTTTGGTGAGCTTGTATTTGACGATCAGGTTCTGTTCGTAGTCGCTCTTCTTGTTGTCGTAGCGGATGTAGTCGGTCTTGAAATAGATGAACTGATATTCGTAAGCCCACTTGTTGGCTGGCGTGTAGCCGAGCCAGCCTTCGAAGCGGTGGGTAGTCTGGTCATCCTTGTAGTGATCGGGCATGTCTTTGTTGACCTGATCGCGATCGAGTTTGCGCAGGTCCAGGCGATAGCGCGTCGCTACGTAAAAGGCGTCGTCGATTTTGTAGTTGTACTTGAGGCCGAACTTGTAGGCGGTCGCATCCTTGGAGCTGTCCATCTGAAACGCCGGGGTCAGCGTCGACTGCGCGCTGAGCTTGTAGTTGTAGCTCACCGTGAACTCGTGGCCGTTGTTGACCATGTTGTCGTAGGCGACATCTTTGCGGTCACCGGCCGTGCGGTATTTCATCTCCGCCTCAAACCCCAGTCCACTGTCCAGGCGGTAGTTGAGCTTGATTCGGTCGGCGTGGGCGCTGTCCTCCTCGGTGTACTGGTGGCGGTAGTTGAGGCTGGCGGAGTCAGCGAGGGCAGAGAAGGGCAGGCCGAGGGCCGCGACAGTGACGAGCGTGCGTAGGGTGGTGTTCATACGGTCTTCTTTTTTTGTTTTTGTTAGGGTCGTTTGACGAGTACTACAGGCACCGCGATGTTGCGTATGGCTCTCATTTGAGGCGCAGATATAAGTTATCGTACGACAAGATGACTCGTCTACGTGATTTTGCTCATTTGGAAACATGTTGATACATATATGCCCTGTGAATAGGGGTCTAAAGCAAATCCTGTTATTCAGTAGTCGTCTTTAAAATTGGCGCTTTGATGGGCGTTTAGCTGCAAAGGCTTGGAAGAGCAGAAGGGTTATTGGGTCTTTTCAAGTGTTGTACGATGACCTATGATCGGTCGCAACCGACGACACTCCTGTCACAAATCCAATAAGAAGGCTCAAGACGTCCATGAGAATCACAGCAGTCAACGTCCAGGTTTTTTCCTATCCCACCCGCCGCGCAGTCGACAGCGCCGGTCATGCTCATCCCGGCGATGTCAGTCAGGCGCAAATGGCGTTGCTGCGCATCCAGACCGAAGACGGCAAGGAGGGGTACGCCCTCGGTGCGCCGGAGCTGATTCGTCCTTATGTGCTGGACGGTTTTGTGCGCAAGGTGCTGGTCGGGCAGAACGCCTTTGATCGCGAAAAGATCTGGCATGACCTGGCGCACTGGCAGCGTGGCAGCGCCAGCCAGTTGACTGATCGCGCGCTGGCGTTGGTCGAACAGGCGTTGTGGGACTGGGCGGGGCGCAAGCTCGGCGTGCCGGTGCACAAGTTGATCGGCGGTTTTCGCGACAAAGTGCCGGCGTACGGCTCAACCATGTGCGGCGATGAATTGCCTGAGGGCCTGGCGACGCCGGAAGACTACGGACGCTTTGCCGAAACGCTGGTCAAGCGCGGCTACAAGGCGATCAAGTTGCACACCTGGATGCCGCCGGTCTCGTTCGCACCGAGCCCGCGCATTGACGTCAAAGCCTGTGCGGCAGTGCGCGAAGCGGTGGGCCCGGACATCGCCTTGATGCTCGACGGTTATCACTGGTACAGCCGTACCGAAGCGCTATACATCGGACGCGAACTGGAAAAACTCGACTTCGCCTGGTTTGAAGAACCGATGATGGAAGAGTCCGCTGAATCCTATGCCTGGCTGGCGGGGCAACTGGACATTCCGGTACTCGGCCCGGAAACCCTGTCCGGCAAACATCTGAGCCGGGCCAGTTGGGTCAAGCACGACGTCTGCGACATTCTGCGTGCCGGCGTCGCCGGGGTCGGCGGGATCGGGCCTTGCCTGAAAGTCGCGCACATGGCCGAGTCGTTTGGCATGGATTGCGAAATCCATGGCAACGGCGCAGCCAACCTGACGGTGGTCGGCGCGATCAAGAACTGCACCTGGTACGAGCGCGGCTTGCTGCACCCGTACCTGGATTACGACGAGGTGCCTGCGTACCTCAAGCGTCTGGTCGACCCGATGGACAGCGACGGTTTTGTGCATTTGTCCGACCTGCCGGGTCTGGGCGAAGACATCGACTTCAACTTCATCGAGATGAACACGCTTAAAAGCTTCTGACGTGTACGCGGGCTGCCCGGTGCATGCCGGGCTGTCCGAGAGCCCTATAAATATAAGAAAGGCACTCTCGCTATGAACATTCTTCCTTCGCTGTGGGCGCGGGTTCTGGCGGCTACCCTGACGGTGACCGCGCTACCTGTCGTCCATGCCAAAACCCCGGCCGATCAATTGATCGTCGGCATGAGCATGATCAATCTGCTGTCTCTCGACCCGGCGGCGGCCACTGGCCTGGACGTGTCCGAGATCAATGCCAATCTCTATGACATGTTGCTGGTGCAAGACGTCGCTGCGCCGGATCGGCTGTTGCCGGCACTCGCCGAGCGCTGGCAAGTCAGCGACGACCGCAAGACCCTGACCTTTAATCTGCGCCAGGGCGTGCAATTTCAATCGGGCAACCCGCTGAGCGCTGAAGACGTCGCCTGGTCGTTGCAGCGCGTGCTCAAACTCAACCTCGCATTGGCTTCCACTTGGAAGGCTTACGGTTTTACCGCCGAGAATGTCGAGCGTTCGATGCGCGCGACTGATGCCAATACCTTTGTCATTGAACTGCCGCGCCCCACCGATCCGCAGTTGGTGCTCAACACGCTGGCGACGTCGCCCAGCGCCTTTATTCTCGACCGTAAAAAAGTCCTCGAACATCAGAAGAACAATGATCTGGGCGCCGCCTGGCTGGTGACGCACGCCGCTGGCAGTGGAGCTTTCGTGCTCAATGACTGGCGGGCCAACGATGTGATTCTGATGAGCCGTTTCGACGGTTATTGGGGTGGCGCGGCCAAGCTCAAACGCATCGTCATGCGCAACATGACCGAGTCGCAGTCGTTGCGTCTGATGATTGAGCGCGGTGACCTCGACATCGCCAAAGGCATGTCGGCGCCGGACATCCAGGCCTTGCAGAACAGCGACAAGGTCCGCACGCAAACTCTGCAACGCGGCACGCTGTACTACGTCGCACTGAGTGTGAAGCAGCCGATGTTCGCCGACGCGCGCGTGCGCAAGGCTGTGCGCTCGTTGATCGACTACCAGGGCATCAACCAGACCGTCATGCCGCACTACGGCGTGATCAATCAGCGGCCGATGCCGTTGGGACTGGCCGCGCGTCTGCCGGATCCCGGTTATCGACTGAATGTCGATGAGGCAAAAAAACTTCTCGCTGACGCCGGTTACCCCAACGGGTTCAAGACCAGCATCCGCGTGCTGGCCGAACCGCCCTTCATCAACATTGCCTCCAATCTGCAATCGACGCTGGCGCAGGCCGGGATCGAAGCCAGCATCATCACCGGCACCGGTAATCAGATCTACGGCGCCATGCGTGAGCGCAGTTTCGACATCATCGTCGGCCGTGGCGGTGGCGGCGCCGAACGTCATCCCCATTCGAGTCTGCGCACGCTGGTGTACAACCCGGATAACCGTGACGAAGCCAAGCTGAGCAACTTCCAGGGCTGGCGCACTTCGTTTTACAGTCCCGAGTTGAATCAGTTGATCGAGAGTGCCGAAGTCGAGCCCGATGCGCAGAAACAGCAGGCGCAGTATCAGGACATTCAGCAACAACTCGATCAGCAAGTGGGCGCCATTCTGCCGGTCTCGCAGATGACCGACACGGTGCTGGTCTACGCCGATGTTGCCGATTTTCAGGGGCACACGGCCGCGACCACGCGCTACAAAGACGTCTACAAAAAACGCTGAAATGCACGGATGAACTTCGCGTGCCGGGTGCACCGGTGACCGTTTTATCAGGAGCTGACTATGTTTGTTATGACTGCCTCTGCCATGGGAGCCCGCGCCTCCAATACCGCGCGGCGTGCCAGCACGGTACTGGTGACGTTGCTGGGTCTGCTGGCGCTGACGTTTATCATCGGTCGGGTGATGCCGCTCGATCCGGTGCTGGCGGTGGTCGGGCCGGACGCCGACAGTTCGACCTACGAGCAGGTGTACCGGGCGATGGGGCTGGACAAGCCGATCTGGACCCAGTTCGGCCTGTACCTCAACGACTTGCTGCACGGTAATTTCGGCAACGCGCTGTTGACCGGGCACCCGGTGCTCGATGACATCCGCCGGGTGTTCCCGGCCACCATCGAACTGGCGACCCTGGCCATCCTCTTCGGTGTGCTGATCGGTTTGCCGCTGGGCGTTTGCGCGGCGAGCAATCAGGGGCGACTGGGCGATCATGTCGCCCGAGTGATTACCCTGTTCGGCTATTCCACGCCGATTTTCTGGCTGGGCATGATGGGCCTGCTGGTGTTCTACGCCTGGCTCGGCTGGGCCGGGGGCGCCGGTCGCATCGACCTGGCGTACGACGGCATGGTGCCCGAAGTCACCGGGCTGTTGCTGATCGATTCGAGCCTGGCGGGCGATTGGGAAGCCTTCGCCAGCGCCTTGCGCCACATCGTCTTGCCGGCGTTGATCCTCGGGCTGAACTCGGTGGCTTACATCAGTCGGATGACGCGCAGCTTCATGCTCGAGCAACTGTCTCAGGAATACATCATCACCGCTCGGGTCAAGGGATTGTCGCGCCGCCAGGTGGTCTGGGGTCACGCCTTTCGCAACATCCTCGTGCAGTTGCTGACGGTGGTGGCGCTGGCTTACGGCTCGCTGCTCGAAGGCGCGGTGCTGATCGAAACGGTCTTTGCCTGGCCGGGTTTCGGCCAGTACCTGACCAGCAGCCTGATGCTCGGCGACATGAACGCGGTGATGGGCTGTGTGCTGGTGATCGGTTTGATTTTTGTCGCGCTCAACCTGATCAGCGATGCCTTGTACAAGGTCTTCGATCCGCGCACGCGTTAACACGCCTGGCAGCAGCACTAAAAATTATAAAAAGAAGGATTTTTCAATGACGACTGCATTTACCAAACTGCACGCTGGCCTGTTGGCGGCGATCCTGGCTCTGGTGCCGATGACGCAGGTCAGCGCCAAGACGCCGGCCGATCAACTGATCGTCGGCATGAGCATGGTCAACCTGTTTTCCATCGATCCGGCCAACGCGCCAGGCCTCGACGCTTCCGGCGTCAATGCCAATCTTTATGACACTCTGGTCAAGCGAGATCAGGGCAATCCGGAAAAGCATTTGCCGCAACTGGCCGAGCGCTGGACGATCAGCGATGACGGCAAGCAGATAACCTTTCATTTGCGTCAGGACGTGAAGTTTCACTCCGGCAATCCGCTGACCGCTGAAGACGTGGCCTGGTCGCTGTACCGGGTGATGAAACTGAATTTCGGCCTGGCCACGACCTGGAAAGCCTACGGTTATAACGTCGACAACATTCAGTCACTGATCCGCGCCAGCGATACCCACACGCTGGTCGTCGACTTGCCGCAAACCATGGACCCACTGTTATTGATCGACTCGCTGGCGATCTCGCCAAGCGCGGTGGTGATCGATCGCAAAACGGCTTTGGCGCATGAGAAAAACGCTGACCTCGGTGCTAACTGGCTGGTGACCAACGAGGCCGGCAGCGGACCCTTTGTGCTGAGCAAATGGACGGCGAACGACTCGCTGTTGCTGACCCGCTTCGACGGTTATTGGGGCGGTGCTGCCAAGCTCAAGCGCGTGGTGGTGCGGCACATGACCGAATCGCAGTCGCTGCGGCTGATGCTGGAACGCGGAGACCTCGATCTGGCGTATGGCATGGCCGCACCGGACATCCGCGCCATTGACGGTTCGGAAAAAATCCATGTGCAGTCACTGCCGCGCGGCACCATGTACTACGTCGCGCTGAGCATGAAACAGCCCGAATTTGCCAATCCCAAAGTGCGCGAAGCGGTGCGCAACCTGATCGACTACAAGGGCCTCGACGAACAGGTGATGCCGTATTACGGCCAGTTGAATCAGCAGCCGATGCAACTGAGTCTGGCGGCGCGCCTGCCGGATCCGGGTTATCACATGGACGTCGCCAAGGCGAAAAAACTCCTCGCCGAAGCCGGTTATCCGGACGGCTTCACCACGACCATTCGCACATTGTCAGAGCCGCCCTTCATCGACATCGCCGCGCGTCTGCAGGCGACGCTGGCCGAGGGCGGGATCAAGGCCAGCATTGTCAACGGCACTGGTAACCAGGTGTATGGCGCGATGCGCGCGCGCAACTTCGACATCATCGTTGCGCGCGGGGCCGAGCGCTATCCGCATCCGTATTTCAGCCTGCGCACGTTTGCCTACAACCCCAACAACAGCGATGACGCCGGCCTGCCGAATTTCCAAGGCTGGCGTGCGTCGTTTTTCAGCCCGCAGCTCAATAGCCTGATTGATCAGGCCGGGGTCGAACGCGATGCCGGCCAGCGCCTGAACCTGTACCACCAGGCACAGAAAATCTACGACGAGCAGGTCGGCCCGATCATGATGATTTCGCAGATGACCGACACCGTGGTCAGCGCCGCCGACGTCAAGGGTTTCGCCGGTGATGATGCCGAGGCGACGCGGTATCTGGGTGTCTACAAACAACGCTGAACGCTGCCCGGTGCGTCGGCGTACGCGCCGGGTGATCCTGAATTCAATCCGAGAACATGCCCATGATTGCCAACATGTCTTCTACTGATTCGAGCGCCAAGCGGCGGTTGGATCGTACCCCCGGATCCAGCTTCGACGCCTTCTGCAAAAGTGCCCTGAAAGTCTTGCGGCACTTGTTGCGCAACCCGATGACCCTGGCCGGATTGCTGGTCGCTTTGGTGCTGGTGGTGGTGGCGCTGTTTGCGCCGTGGATCGCCACCCATGATCCGGTGGCGCAAAACCTCGCCAATGCCCTGCAGGCGCCGGGCGCTGCCCACTGGTTCGGCACCGATGAATACGGCCGGGATATCTTCAGTCGGCTGGTCTACGGCTCGCGCATCACGCTGTACATCATCAGCCTGGTGACCGTGATCGTCGGCCCGATCGGCCTGTTTATCGGCACTGTCTCCGGCTACTACGGTGGTGTGGTCGACACGGTGTTCATGCGCCTGACCGACATCTTCATTTCCTTCCCCAGCCTGGTGCTGGCGCTGGCGTTTATCGCTGCGCTCGGTCCGGGCCTGGAGCACGCGGTGGTAGCGATTGCGCTGACGTCGTGGCCGCCGATCGCGCGACTGGCACGGGCGGAAACTCTGTCGTTGCGCAAGGCTGACTTCGTCGTGGCGGTGGAGCTGCAAGGGGCTTCGTCCACGCGAATCATCCTGCGGCACATTGTGCCGATGTGCATGTCGTCGGTGATCATCCGCCTGACCATGAACATGGCCGGGATCATCCTCACCGCAGCGGCTTTGGGCTTTCTCGGTCTCGGTGCGCAGGCGCCGTCGCCGGAGTGGGGCGCGATGATCTCCACCGGGCGTCGCTACATGCTCGAGTGCTGGTGGCTGGTGGCTGTTCCGGGGGCCGCAATCATGTTGGTCAGCCTGGCTTTCAACCTGTTGGGCGACGGCCTGCGGGACATTCTTGATCCGCGCAGCGAGTAATCGGAGGCTGTATGTCTGCAATCAAATTGAACGTCGAAGGGCTCAATGTGCGCTTCGTCAATGCTCAGAAAGAAACCCACGCCGTGCGCGACGTGTCCTTCACCTTGGGGCGGGAAAAGCTCGCCATCGTCGGTGAGTCGGGCTCGGGCAAATCGACGGTCGGTCGCAGCCTGCTGAAACTGCACCCGGCCAGCGCGCGGATCACCGCCAAGGCCATGCAGTTCGGTGAAGTCGATCTGCTGTCAGCCGGCGAAAAGGTCATGCAGAAGATTCGTGGCCAGCGCATTTCGATGATCATGCAGGACCCGAAATACTCGCTGAACCCGGTGGTCAAGGTCGGCGATCAAATTGCCGAGGCGTATCTGGCGCACCACAAGGCCAGCCGCAGCGAGGCCCGCGAGCGGGTGCTGGAAATGCTCGAAAAGGTGCATATCCGTGATCCGCAACGGGTCTACAACCTGTACCCGCATGAGGTTTCCGGTGGGATGGGCCAGCGGATCATGATCGCGATGATGGTCATCACCCGACCACAAGTGATCATTGCCGACGAGCCGACCTCGGCCCTCGATGTCTCGGTGCGCCAGCAAGTGCTCAACGTGCTGGAAGAACTGGTCGAGCAGCAGGAAATGGGCCTGATTTTCGTCAGTCACGACCTCAACCTTGTGCGCAATTACTGCGACCGCGTGTTGGTGATGTACGCCGGCAGGGTGGTCGAATCGCTGGCCGCCTGCGACCTGCAACACGCGCAACATCCCTATACCCGAGGCCTGATGGCGGCGTTGCCGAGCATGGACAACCGTCGCGAACGGTTGCCGGTGTTGCAACGCGATCCACTGTGGCTGACTTGCTGAGGAATCGACCATGTCCATGATCCAAGCACACGCGCTGAACCTGAGTTTCGGCGCCGGCCCGGCCCTCAATCAGGTGCTGCACGACGTCAACCTCAGTGTCGCCGATGGCGAATCCTTCGGCCTGGTGGGGGAGTCCGGTTCCGGCAAGACCACTGTTTTGCGTTGCCTGGCCGGGCAGTACCGGCACTGGACGGGCGAGTTGAGCATTGCCGGCGCGCCGCTGCAGCACAAGATTCCCAAGGAACATTTTCGTCAGGTGCAGATGGTGTTCCAGGACCCTTACGGCTCGCTGCATCCGCGCCACACCGTCGACACGGCCCTGCGTGAGCCGCTGATTATTCACGGCGTGCGCGACAAGGACGACCGGATCAACGAGATCCTGCTCAAGGTCGGTCTGAACGACAGTTACCGTTTTCGCTATCCGCACCAGTTGTCCGGTGGCCAGCGCCAGCGCGTGGCGATTGCCCGTGCGCTGATTCTCGAGCCGCGCGTGCTGCTGCTCGATGAGCCGACCTCGGCGCTGGATGTCTCGGTGCAGGCGGAAATTCTCAATCTGCTGGCGGATTTGCGCCGACGCGAGAAACTCACCTACCTGATGGTCACTCACGATCTCGGTGTGGTCACGCACCTGTGTGATCGGGTGGCGGTGATGCAGCAGGGCAAGATCGTCGAGCTGCTCGACAGTCAGGCGCTCAGCCAGGATCTGGCAAGCCACGCTTACACGCGGATGCTGGTGCAGGCCAGTCGTGATTTCAGCCAGGAATCGGTGCGCCAGCTCGCTGGTTGAACCGATCCATCAAGGAGCGCGACATGCCGCATTGTCTTATCGATTGCCCGCAAACCCTGGCCCAGCGTGTCGGCGAGCAAACCCTGCTCGCTGCCGTGCATGACGCCCTCGATGCCTTCGGCCTGTTCAAGGCCGGGGATATCAAGGTGCGCCTCAATACGTTCACACATTACCGCTGCGGCGCGGGCGCGGACGATTTTGTCCACGTCGTCCTGTCGGTGTTGTCCGGGCGCAGTGCTGAACAGCGCCGGCGTCTGGCTTCGGCGACCGTGGCAGCGCTGCTCGCTTTGCTGCCGGACGTCGAGTCGCTGTCGATGGAGGTTGTGGAAATGCCCCGCGAGACGTTCGTCAACCGCAGCCAATACCTGCAAGAAGCCGGATTGTCGGCCTGAACAAGGAGTGCTCATGCCTTATCGAAATGTTGTTCCGACACGGCGCAAACAGCCATTGGCTTTGTCGCTGGCGGCCACGTTGACGCTGGTTTGCAGTGTGCCGTCGTGGGCGCTGGAGGCGCCGGTAAAACTGCAGGTGCCGACCCTGGCCTACGATGATCAGCAGATCATCCTGGTCTGGGAAAAGCCCGCCGATCACGCCGATATCAGCGACTACCGGGTCTACGCCAACGGTGTGTTGCTGGGCGGCAGCAACGCCAACAATGACCGCGTCTCGCCGGCCAAACCTTACATCGACCGCTTCTACGAACAGGATGTCGCCGGTTTTCATCATCGCATCGGCATTCACAGTTACACCGCGCAAGGCTTGAAACCGGATACGGCCTATCGATTCACCGTGCGTTCGGTGGGCACCGATGGCACAGAGTCGGCCGACAGCCCGCCCGTTGTACAACGGACGAGCAAGGTCGCCGCCGTGTTTGATGTCAGGAAGTACGGCGCCAAGGGTGACGGCAAAAGCCTTGATACTTTGGCGATCCAGAACGCCATCGACGCCTGCACCCCCGGCTGCAAAGTATGGTTGCCCAAGGGCACCTATAAAAGCGGGGCGCTTTACCTGAAGAGCAACATCACCGTGGAAATCGCCGAGGGCGCAACGCTGTTGGGTTCCGAGCGTGCCGAAGACTATCCGCTGGCCGGCTACATCCAGTATCCGTATTCGAGCACCGTGCGCCCGGCGTCGCTGATCAATGCCTTGCCGCGCGATCCGCGTCAGCATCAGTCGTTCGAAAACATCCGCATCGTCGGCAAAGGCACGATTGACGGTAACGGCTGGAAGCGCCGCGCCGATGTCGTCGACGAACGCGGTCAGCCATTGCCGTTCTACCTGCCCAGCGACAACACCCGCTACCAGCAGGACGGCATTCTGGCCAAGGCGCAAGTCGAACAAGCGGTGGCGCGCGGCATGAACGTCAAGGACGCCTACGGGCAGATGCGCTCGTCGCTGATCACCCTGCGCAACGTGAAAAATGTGTTCTACGGCGGTTTCACCGTGGTGAACCCGGCCTTCCACGGGATCATGAACCTGGAAACCGAAAACGTGGTGCTGGCCAATACCACGCATAAAACCTACGACGCCAATAACGGCGACGGCATCGAATTCGCCAACAGCAAGGGCGCGATGGTCTTCAACAACTTCTTTGATACCGGCGATGACTGCGTCAACTTTGCAGCGGGTACCGGGGCCGATGCCGTGCAGCAAAAGCCGCAGGAAGATGCCTGGATCTTCAATAACTACTTCCGCAAGGGCCACGGCATGGTGGTTGCCGGCAGCCATACCGGCGCGTGGATTCAAAACATCCTCGCCGAAGACAACGTTTCCGATGGCACCGATGCCGGCCTGCGCATGAAGAGCACCAACTTCATGGGCGGCGGCGCGCGTAACGTAATCTTCCGCGACTCGGCGATCCGCAATACGCTCAAGCAGGCGTTCATTTTTACCCTCGACTATAACGATCCGAACGCCAAGCTGGATTACCAACGCTCAACCATTCCCGGACAATTTCGCGATATCCGCGTCGCCGACGTGAGCGTCGAAAATGCTCAAGGCAAGGCGATCGAGGTCAAGGGCGACAGTCAGCATGACGCCTGGCATCAAGGGTTGGTGTTCGAGCGCGTACGCTTCAGAGGTCCGGCCAAGGCGCAGATCAACGGGTTGAAGGATTCGCTGTTCGACCATGTGTCGTTCAGCGGGCACGGCGCTGCCAACCCGTGGCAAATCACCGGCAGTGTCGGGCTGACGTTCAAGGATGTGCAGCCACCACCTCCGTAGAACCCTGATCAAGGTTTCGGCGATTTACCGAGGTCTTCCGAGTCGCTTGAAGTGGCTGCATCTTTTGCCGTTTCATGCGACTCGGCGCCGGAGTTCGAGCCCGACGCCTCTTCACCTTTCTTGTCGGCCTTGTCTGCGTTGGACTGAGCTTTGCCGGCCTGGTTCACGCCGGGAAGCGCGGTCGGTGGCGCGGCAGACTCGTCAGCGGTCTTCGCGGCTGCCGAGGCGAAAAGCGGGCAGGCCGCGAGCAGGCCGGCCAGGGTGATTGCTGCAATTTTGCTGTTCATGATGGGCGTCTTCCGGTCGAAGCGGATGGTGATTCATTGGAAGCGCCCGGCAAGCAAAGGTGCCCGCTGCTGGACGGGCGGTCTGTCGCTAAAATTCGCCTCACTTGGGTTCGATAATCTGGCCCCACTCGAGCCCGAATCGGCCGAGGTATTTCCTCAGTCGATCGGCATCGTTGGGTTGTGCCTTGGCCTGGCGCGATATTCCGAACAGCCGGCGGCCGGCATCGGACAAGCTGTCTGCCTGCCGGCATACCTCGATCACTGCCTTCAATTGCAAGCGGTCAAACAGATCCATGGTTTCGGCGTCCCCCGGCAATTCTCCTGAAATCGCCTGCGGTTGCGCCAAGCCCCAGGCATAACGCAGCCGGTCGATCTCTTCCTGCACCTGCGCCTCATCAATCCGTCCGCTGTCGGCGAGGGTCGCCATGCGCGTAATCGACGCCGACAATTCGCGGAAGTTACCCAGCCACGCCGCCTCGCGAGAGCTGGCGAACGCCAGATAACTGCGCCGGGCTTCGAGGTTGAAGCGCACCAGTTGCCCGTGTTCGCGGGCGTGGCGTTCCAGCTCGAAATCAATGTTCGGTTCGATGTCCTCGCGGCGGCCGGCGAGGCCGGGCAGGTCGAATGTCCACAGGTTGATGCGCGCGTACAAATCTTCGCGAAACAAACCATCAGCGACTCGGCTGCGCAGGTCGCGGTGGGTGCCGGCAATGATCAGGAAATCGCTTTCGACTTCCTTGTCCGAGCCCAGCGGAAAGAAGCGTTTTTCTTCAATCGCCTTGAGCAGCATCGCTTGCTCGTCTGCGCCAAGTTCGCCGATCTCATCGAGAAACAGCATGCCGCCATCGGCAGCGCGCAACAGGCCATCGCGAGCGTTCTGTGCGCCGGTGAAGGCGCCTTTGACATGGCCGAACAGCGCCGACATCGCGCCATCGCCACGCAAGGTGGCGCAATTCACCTCGACAAAACGCCCCTGCATCTGATGGCGGCTGCGTTTGAGTTCGTAGATGCGTCGGGCGAGGAAGGATTTGCCGGCGCCGGTCGGGCCGATCAGCAGCATCGGCGCCTTCGAGCGCACGGCCACGCGCTCGATCTGTTCGATCGAACGGTTGAAGGCGGCGTTGCGTGTGGCGATGCCGGACTTCAAGAACTCCAGACCTTCGAGGCGCTTGTTGGCGAAGCGCGAAGCGATGCGATCGTAACGCGACAGGTCGAGATCGATCAGGGCATGCGTGCCGATGGCGTGATCGCTTTCGCTGTTGCGCTTGGCCGGGGAGGTCTGGATCAGCCGCGCCGGCAGATAGCGCGCCTCGGTCAGCAGGAACCAGCAAATCTGCGCGACGTGGGTGCCGGTGGTGATGTGGACGAGGTAATCCTCGCGCTCGGTGTCGAAATCGTAGGCGGTGGTGAAGTCGTGCAGTGCGCCGTAGACCTCTTCGAAATCCCACGGGTTGCGCAATGACATCGGGTGCAGGCGCACTTCGGTCTCTGGCGAAACCTGCTGGATGTCGACGCGCACCCGCTCGGCGAGGCTGACGTCGCGGGCGTCGATGCCGTGAATCAGCTCGAGCCGGTTGATCAGCACGTCCTGCTGTTGGCAAAGGCCTACGCTGGGGCGCCAATGGCTCCAGCGATTGGCACCTTTGCCGACGCGATCGAGGGTGGCGCCGATAAAACCGATGGCGACGGTTTGCTTGTTTGGCATGTTTATCTCAAAAGATAAAAAACGATATCCAATGATAAATATTCGGCGATGGATTTGTCGTCAGTTGATTCGATGAAACACGACATAAAAAATAAAAACGTTGTAAATCAATAAGATATAAATATTTTTCGTTGGAAATAAAAAGCTGGCACAGCCGCTGCAGTGTCTATCGCAACGAACAGGACAACACAGCGAGACGCCAAGATGGCCAACTCAACGCTCTTCAACACGCAATCGAATCACCTGCCGGCCTGCGACACCTTGAATGCTTCCGGTGCCAGCGCTTATGCCTACAGCCCGAAGCACCAACTGGCGCAATTGGCAGTGACCGGTTGCCTGAACCAGACCTTTTATGCCTCCGCAGAAAGTCAGCTGGATCAAGTGCTGAAGCTGGTGGCCGAACTCGACAGTCGCTTCGTGGCAAAAGCCGCGATTTATGCTCGCAAGAAGGGCCATATGAAAGACATGCCAGCATTGTTACTGGCGGCATTGACCGCGCAGCGTTCAAGTCTGGTGCCAGAGGTTTTCGAGCAAGTGATCGACAGCGGCAAGATGTTGCGCAACTTTGTGCAGATCCTTCGTAGTGGTGCCACCGGGCGTAAATCCCTTGGCTCGCAACCCAAGCGTCTGGTGCAGAACTGGCTGAACAGCGCGACCGAGCGGCAACTGCTGCAAGCATCGATCGGCAATCAACCGTCGTTGGCGGACGTGGTGAAGATGGTTCACCCCAAACCTGCCGAAGCGTGGCGCGAAGCGTTTTTCGCCTGGTTGATCGGTAAACCGGTGGATGCAAAGGCCTTGCCGGAGTTGACCCGCGATTTGCTGGCGTTTCGCAGCGGCGCGAGTGATGAGGTGCCGGCGGTGCCGTTTCAGTTGCTCGGCAACGAAACGCTGAGCCAGGAACAATGGGCCAATCAAGCCCGCAACATGGGCTGGCAGGGGCTGCGCATCAACCTCAACACCCTGGCGCGGCACGGCGCGTTTGAAGTGCCGGGGTGCATCGACTATGTCGCGGCGCGATTGGCCGATCCACAGGAAGTGGCGAAGGCGCGGGTGTATCCATACCAGTTGTTATCGGCTTATCGGATGATGGGCGAAAACACCCCGGCAGCGATCCGCGAAGCTTTGCAGGAGGCGCTGGAGTTGTCGCTGGCCAACGTGCCCAAGCTTGAGGGCGCGGTGGTGGTTTGCCCGGATGTGTCGGGTTCGATGGGCAGTCCGGTGACCGGTTATCGCCCTGGTGCGACCTCGCAGGTGCGCTGCATCGACGTGGCGGCGCTGGTCGCCGCAGCGGTCTTGCGCAAACAGCCGGCTGCGCGGGTCATGCCGTTCGAGGTTGATGTGGTGGATATCCAGCTCAACCCGCGTGACAGTGTGATCAGCAACGCCGAGAAGCTCGCCGGCATTTTTGGCGGCGGCACCAACTGCTCGGCACCGCTGAAGAGGTTGGCGGACAGCAAGGCCACGGTCGATACGTTGATCATGGTCTCGGACAACGAATCGTGGATCGATGCGCAGCGTCGCGGTGCCAGCGAGACGATGCGCCAATGGGAGCGGATCAAGAAGCTCAACCCACAGGCACGGCTGGTGTGCATCGACATCCAGCCAGGCCATGCAACACAAGCGGCGGATCGCGATGACATCTTGAATGTCGGCGGTTTCAGCGATGCGGTGTTCGACGTGATCGAGCAGTTCACCAGCGGCCAATACAGTGCGCAGCACTGGGTCGAGGCGATCGAAAGCGCGTCATGAATTGATTGATCACCGGCGCTGAATGCCGATGGGACTACATCCAAGACGTCTCATCAAGCCCTTGTCAGCGCCAGTGACGGCACGAATGCCTGATGGCTGTACATCCAAGGCCGGTTAAGTCCGGAGCGCGGCAACGCGCAACAGTCATCAACTTTTGTCGTGCCACCTTTTTTGCGGTTATTGGCAGCGAATGCGACAGGCACTACATCGGAAAGCGGGTTCGACTCCCGCCCCGGCAACGGGGGCTCAACTGGCAGAGCCACAGTGCCTGTGTTTTTGTCGCTGCGACTTACAGAACAACGCCGAATCATCGGCCAATGAATAAAGAATGAAGACATGAAAGAACACACTTACCAACTGCTCGAAGTCGCCAACGGCAAACCGATCAAACTCTGGACCGAAGGCGTCCCGGTGGAAAAAGAGGCCCGCGAGCAGTTGATGAATACCGCGAAAATGCCGTTCATCTTCAAACATCTGGCGGTCATGCCGGACGTACACCTGGGCAAGGGCTCGACCATCGGCAGCGTGATCCCGACCGTCGGCGCGATCATTCCGGCCGCAGTAGGCGTCGACATCGGCTGCGGCATGATCGCCGCGCGTACGTCGCTGACCGCCGCTGATTTGCCGGACAACCTGCTCGGTCTGCGCAGCGCCATCGAGCAAGCCGTGCCGCATGGCCGCAGTTCAAACCGTTCGCGACGCGACAAGGGCGCCTGGGATGAAATCCCGCAGCAAGCCGATCAGGCCTGGGCGGGACTGCAACCACGGTTCAAATTGATTACCGACAAGTACCCTAGACTGGCCAACACCAACAACCGTGGGCACCTCGGTACGCTCGGCAGCGGCAACCACTTCATCGAAGTGTGTCTGGATGAAGCCAACCGGGTCTGGTTCATGTTGCACAGTGGCTCGCGCGGTGTCGGCAACGCCATCGGCAACCTGTTCATCCAGATGGCTCAGGCGGATATGCGTCAGCACATCGCCAACCTGCCGGATCGTGACCTGGCCTACTTCGAAGAAGGTAGCCAGCACTTTGATGATTACGTCGAAGCGGTGGGTTGGGCGCAGGACTTCGCCAAACAGAACCGCGAGCTGATGATGCGCGCGGTGATTCAGGCGACACGGCAGATTATTCGCAAGCCATTCGAAGTGGCGCTGGAAGCGGTCAACTGCCACCACAACTACGTGCAGAAAGAGCGGCATTTTGGTGAAGAGGTGCTGGTCACCCGCAAAGGCGCGGTGTCGGCGAAGAAGGGCGAGTTGGGGATCATTCCGGGCTCGATGGGCGCCAAGAGTTTCATCGTTCGCGGTCTGGGCAACGAAGAGTCGTTCAGCTCCTGCAGCCACGGCGCTGGCCGCACCATGAGCCGCACCAAGGCGAAGAACACCTTCACCGTCGAAGATCAGATTCGCGCCACTGCCCATGTGGAGTGCCGCAAGGACGAAGCGGTGATCGATGAAATTCCGATGGCCTACAAGGACATCGACAAAGTCATGCACGCCCAGCGTGAGCTGGTGGAAGTGCTGCACACCTTGCGTCAGGTGGTGTGCGTCAAAGGATAAAAGGAAAGCAGGTCATGGAACTGAAAGAGCGTCATCCGCTGTGCGACACGATGCGTGCGCGGATAATGGAAGAGCTGGCGCGCCTGGAGCGTGAACGCAATGTCACCGTTTTGTATGCCTGTGAGTCCGGCAGCCGGGCCTGGGGTTTTGCCTCGACCGACAGTGATTACGACGTGCGGTTTGTTTATGTGGAGAAGCCTGAGTGGTTCGTCCAGGTCGATACTCCACGTGACGTGATCGAACGTCCGCTGGACGATGAACTCGACGTCAGTGGCTGGGAACTGCGCAAGACCCTCGGGTTGTTACGCAAGTCCAATCCGACGTTGCTCGAGTGGCTCGACTCGCCGCTGGTTTATCGCAGTGAAACCTCTCAGGTGGCACAGCTGCGCGAACTCGCTGAAGCGTTCTACAGCCCGCCAGCGGCGCGCAATCACTATCTGTCGATGGCGAAGAAGAACTTTCGCGGTTACCTGCAAGGGGAAACCGTACGGTTCAAGAAGTACTTCTACGTGCTGCGGCCGCTGCTGGCGGTGCGCTGGATCGACCAGGGCCGCGGCCGGCCACCGATGACCTTCGCCGACCTGCTGACCACCGTCGACGACCGCGCGCTGCTCGCTGAAGTCGACGAACTGCTGGCCCTCAAACGCAATGCCGACGAAAGCGCCTACGGGCCGCGTCGTCCGGCGTTGCACGGGTTCATCGCCGCCGAGCTTGAGCGCGAAGTGCCCACATTACTCAGAACGTCGGAAGACTCGCGACGCCTGGATCGGTACCTCAGGGAAACCGTCGGTTTGTACGCGTAAGGAATGCAATGAAACAGGAAGTGATAGAACTGGACGGTGCCATCGGTGGCGGCCAGGTGTTGCGCAGTGCCTTGAGCCTGTCGATGCTGACAGGCCGGGCGTTTCACATTAAACAGATCCGCGCCAAACGCAGTCGTCCGGGACTGTTGAGGCAACATTTGACGGCGGTCATGGCGGCGGCCGAGGTTTGCGGCGCAACGGTTGCCGGTGCGCAGTTGGGCTCGCAAGCGTTGAGTTTTGAACCCAGTGCGATTCGCTCCGGCGATTACCAGTTCGCCATCGGCACGGCCGGCAGTTGCACGCTGGTGTTGCAGACCTTGTTGCCGGCCCTGTTGCGGGCACCGCAGGCGAGTCGGGTGCGCATCTCGGGTGGCACGCACAACCCGCTGGCGCCGCCGACCGATTTCCTCGCGCGCAGTTGGCTGCCGCTGTTGCGGCGTATGGGCGCCAACGTCGAGCTGGACTTGTTGCGACATGGGTTTGTCCCGGCAGGCGGTGGCGAGATTGAGGTGAACGTGCAGCCGTCGAACCTGATGCGGCTGGATCTGTGCGAACGCGGCGAGGCCATCTCGCAACAGGCATCGGCGCTCACCGCCGGGCTGGCGCCGACGGTGGCCGAACGTGAGCTGAGCCAGGTGGCCAAGCGCTTGAATCTGCCGCCTGCGGCGCTGCAACATGTCACGCTCGATGCGGCGCGGGGGCCGGGCAATGTGTTGTTGCTGGAGTACGCATTCGAGCATGTCACCGAAGTGTTCAGCGCGTTTGGCCAAGTGTCGCTACGGGCTGAAAAGGTAGCTGATGCCGCGATCAATCAGGCCGCCGACTGGTTGCGCAGTGGTGCTGCGGTGGCCGAGCATTTGGCCGATCAGTTGCTGTTGCCAATGGCGCTGGCCGGTGGTGGCTCGTTCACCACGCCACGCATGACCGAGCATCTGCACAGCAATATCGCGGTGATCGAGTTGTTTTTGCCGGTTCGCATCGATTGTCGGGAGGAGGGCGCTGATCGATTGCGCGTTGAGGTCATCGCCAACTGATTGCCAGGCCAGGGGCGGTGGGATTTCATCAGGAAATCCCGCCGCCCTTTTTTACGTCCGCAAAAAACTCGCGAAAGGCGGCAAATTGCTGGCCCCCGGATTTTTGCTTCCCCGGCAAAATCGCCTTTTTTCAAAAGGTTAGGTTGGCTCTATGCGGACGATTGTCATCACCGTTGCAACGCTTTCCCTGGCTGTCCTCGCCACCGGGGTGCAGGCGAAAGAGTTGAGTAAAAGCCATCGCTTTGCCTGCACCTGGGGCTCGGACATTGCTGCCGGTGCCCAGCAATCGAAGCTGTCGGGCGTCTCGCTGTATGGCGCACGCAAACAATTACAGGTGCGTCGCTTCCAGCAGCCGTGGATGCGCATGACCGCGATGGGGATTGTCGAGCAAACCTATAACAGCACGTCGAAGCTCAAACCGGCGGCGGTCAAACAGACCTATTACGAACAATGCGTGCGTCACGAGTTGGCCCAGCGTTAATACAAAAAGCCCAACCTGAACAGGTTGGGCTTTTTCATGGCTGACGAAAATCTCAGCGTTACTTCTCACTCTCGCAATTGACCATCCACGACACACCAAAGCGATCCACCAACATGCCGAAGCGCGCAGCCCAGAACGTCGCCTCCAGCGGCATGTCGACGCGGCCGTCCTTGGCCAAGGCGTTAAACACTCGCTCGGCTTCAGCGATGCTGTCGACGTTCAGCGAAATCGAGCAGCCACTCATGCCCTGGGTCGGGCGGTCGGGTGTGGTGTCCGAGGCCATCATCCTCTGATCGCCAACCTTCAGGCAGGTATGGATGATCAGACCATGATGTTCTTTGGGTACATGCTCGGCAGCAGGTGTTTCGCCGAACGTCATCATCGCCTCAAGCGTTCCTTGCAGGGCTTGCGCATAAAAGGTGAAGGCTTCGCGGCAGTCACCATTGAAGATCAGGTACGGGTTGATTTTCATCTCTCTGCTCCCGGCAGTCAGGCGCGGAGCGTGGCGAGGGTTCGCCGGGTTCCGCGATGGCGGTTAAAACATAGCAGAGCGTTGGACGTCGGGACGGGTAGAGTCTTCCAGACGTTTTTCTTATGAGAAGTGCTGGGCTTAGCACTGCACTGAGCTGCCTAATCGACGATGACGCGATCGTTGCCCAGGCAAATTGACAATTGGTGGCCTTGTTTATCGAATGCGCAACTCGGCAGCGGCTTTTGCAGGGCGTTGTTTATCGGTAGCCCGACAAACAACAGGGCGATCAGCAGTGCCACGACCAACTGGCCGATGAGGAGAGGGCGGGGCGGTAGAGCGGTGGTCTTGAAGCGCGGGCGCGGGAACAGCCCCAAGGCCACAAAGCCGGCACCGGTCAACATGGCTCGGCCGATTTCGTCTGGACTGACGCTATAGATCAACTGATCCGCATTGTCTGGATAGTTGAGGTAGCAAAAGGAGCCAATGCCCAAGGTAGAAACGCCTGCGCCGACGCAGGCAAAAACCGATCCCGGCGCGCGCAAGATCAAGGTCAACAACAACCCCGTCACGGCCATGAGCCAGCCACCGTTGAGCACTAGTCCGTTCATGCCGCCCATCAAGGTGCCGCCGACGTCGGTCGGTTTCAACAGCTTCCAGTCAGTGAAAACGATGTGCGCCAGCAGTGACAGCGCGGCAAGCCAGCAGATCAGGTAGTAAATCCATGGAGCTTTGGGGCGGGTTAACACACGCAGTCCTTTTCGTGGTGTCGGGGAGGGCGCCAGTATGCCGAGGAACCTTTGCGGTGTGAAATTCAGTGGTGGCGCTGGAGTACCATGAGCCACTGTCATCATCTGCAGAGCTTATTACCGCATGCCTGATCTATCGCGTATCACCTCTTTGTTTGATCAGGCGCAGCGAGCCATGCGACTGGTCTGGGAAACGTCGCGTGGCTTGTTTCTGGGGCTGGTGCTGGCAACGCTGGTGGCCGGCTTGCTGCCAGCACTGGCGGCATGGCTGGGCCAGCGGATTGTCGATGCCGTGGTGGCGGCGATGCAGTTGCACGCACAACAAGGCAATGCGCCGCTGTGGCCGGTGTTGCGCTATGTATTGCTGGAAGCTGGGGTGTTGGCGCTGTTGTCCGGCACGCAACGAGCACTGTCGGTGCAGCAGTCGCTGCTGCGCGTGCAACTGGGGCAGAAGGTCAATACGCTGATCCTGGAAAAAGCGCAGACCCTGTCACTGGTGCAGTTCGAAAACTCCGAGTTCTACGACAAACTGGTGCGCGTGCGTCGCGAGGCATCGACCCGGCCACTGGCGCTGGTCATGAAGTCGTTGGGCTTGATTCAGAACCTGATCATGCTGATAAGTTTTGGTGTGCTGCTGGTGCACTTTTCCCCTTGGGCGCTGGTGCTGCTGGTGGTGGGGGCGTTGCCGGTGTTCTTTGCCGAGGCGCATTTTTCCGGTGATGCCTTCCGCCTGTTCACCCGCCGCGCGCCGGAGAGTCGCCAGCAGAGCTACATCGAAACTTTACTGTCCCACGAAACCTATATCAAAGAAGTCAAGCTGTTCGGCTTTGCCCCACTGTTGCTGCAACGCTATCGCGACACGTTCGCCAGGCTGTATGCCGAAGACCGACGCCTGACATTGCGGCGCGACGGCTGGGGTTTCGGCCTCGGCCTGCTCGGTACTGCGGCGTTCTACGTGGCCTATGCGTGGGTGGTGATCGATGCCGTGCATGGCCAGATCAGTCTCGGTCAGATGACCATGTACCTGGTGCTGTTCAAGCAAGGTCAAAGTGCGGTGAGCAGCAGCCTGAGTGCGATCAGCGGCCTGTACGAAGACGGCCTCTACCTGACCAGTCTTTATGAATACCTGGCCGAACCGGTGCAGGCGGATACCGGCCACCTGACCGTCGGAGCCTGCCCGGGCGATGGTCTGCGTTTCGAAAACGTCGGTTTCCGTTATCCCGGTGCCAGTCGGCCAGCCCTGGAAAACATCGACCTGCAACTGGTGCCAGGCAAGAGCATGGCGTTGGTCGGGGAGAACGGTTCCGGCAAGACCACACTGATCAAATTACTGACGCGGCTCTACCGCCCTGACCAGGGGCGCATTCTGCTCGACGGCAGCGATTTGCAGGATTGGCAGGAGACCGCGTTACGTCGGCGCATTGGCGTGATTTTTCAGGATTACATCCGCTATCAGTTCAGCGTCGGCGAAAACATCGGCGTCGGCGATACCCTGGCGTTCAACGACCCGCAGCGTTGGCAGGAGGCCGCTGCCCAAGGCATGGCGGCCCCCTTCATCGAAGGGCTCGACAAGGGTTATGCGACGCAGTTGGGGCGCTGGTTTGCCGGTGGCCAGGAATTGTCCGGTGGGCAGTGGCAGAAGATTGCCTTGTCCCGCGCGTACATGCGCCGTGATGCCGACATTCTGATCCTCGATGAGCCGACCTCGGCGCTCGACCCGGCGGCGGAAGCGGCAGTGTTCGAGCATTTCAGCCAGCACAGCGAAGGACGCATGACGTTGCTGATCTCCCACCGTTTTTCCAGCGTGCGCAATGCAGACCACATCATCGTGCTGCAACAGGGGCGGATTCTTGAGCAGGGTGGCCACGAGCAACTGATCGCCGCTGCCGGGCACTACGCGCAACTGTTCGACTTGCAGGCGCGCGGCTACCGTTAAGTGTCCCGGCCGCTGCGCACGTTCGCCGGCCCGGCGACACGGGGCGCGGGTTTGCTCTGCATCAGGCTGTCGATGGCCTTGCGGTAATTCTGCCCGCCGAGCGCCATGCTGTTGTTGTGGGTACCGCCCGGCACCAGTAGCAGACGCTTGGGTTGCTGCGCGGCATTGAACAGTTGTTCGCTGAAGCGTGATGGCACGAATGCGTCAGCCAGACCATGCACCACCAGCAGCGGCATGTGAATGTCGGCAATCTTGTCGATCGAATTGAATTTCTGCGACATCAGCCAGTTCACCGGCAGCGAGGTGTGGGCCACGGAGGCGGCGACATCCGCCAGCGTGGTGAAGGTCGACTCGATGATCAATCCGCGCACCGGCAGCGGGGTGTGATTGCGCGCCGCGTTCTGACCCAGTTCAGCCGCCAGGTCGACCGCCACGGCACCGCCGAGGGAGTGGCCGTAGATCAGGCGTTTGTTTGGGTCCGGTTGCAGCAGTTTGAAACGTTCCCACGCCACCCGCGCATCTTCGTAAACACTGCTTTCCGACGGCAGATCGCCGCGACTCTGACCGAAGCCCCGGTAGTCGATGGCCAAGACCGAGTAGCCTGCCGCGCGCAATTGTTCGATGCGAAACAGTTGCCCGGTGAGGTTCCAGCGCACGCCGTGCAAATACAGAATGGCCGGAGCATTGGCCTTTTCTGCCGGCCACCACCAGGCATGAATGTTTTGCCCGGCCTTGAAGCTTTTCGGCCGCAGGTCCAGTTCCTGCACGCTGCCGGGCAGGCCGTGATACCAGCCCGCCGTGCCCGGCTCGATGCGAAACAGCAGCTTGCGTTCGGCGTGTTCCAGCACCGCACAACTCGTCGGCACGCCAATAATCAGCGCGGCCATGCAGGCGAACGCCAAACGGCGGCGACGCAGACGAGTCATGAAAGACAGGAACATTAAACGTTTCACCCATGCGCAGACAAAGAACGCTTTTTACCAGATGCCTTGGTCGGCGCGGGACATTTTCGACCACCGCCCGCAGCGCACAGTTACAAAATGCTGCAACGGCTCAAGCCACCTGCAAGACAATTTTGCCGATATGGTCGCCGGCCTCCATGTGCGCATGGGCCTGCGCGGCCTCGGCGAGCGGGTAGACCTTGTCGATGATCGGCAGGCAACGCCCGGCAGACAGCGCTGGCCATACGTGCTCGCGCAGTTGCCTGGCGATCGCGGCTTTTTCGGCAGCACTGCGGGCGCGCAGGAGCGATCCGGTGATGACCGCGCGTTTGGCCATCATCGCCAACAGATCGAAGTCGTTGGCCCGTGCGCCGCCGAGGAAGCCGAGCATGACCAGGCGGCCATCCATCGCCAGGGCGCTGACGTTATCGTTGAGGTACGAACCGCCCATGATGTCGAGAATCACATTGACGCCCTGCCCAGCGGTTTTCTCGGCAATGACTTTGGCGAACTCGGCCTCGCGATAATTGATCGGCTGGCCGCCGAGTTTGCTGATCGCTGCACATTTCTCAGGGCTGCCGGCGGTGGCGAACGCTTCTATGCCGAATTCGCGGCAGAGCATCAGGGCGGTGGTGCCGATGCCGCTGGTGCCGCCGTGAATCAATGCGCGTTGCCCGCGACTGGCGCCGCCAAGGCCGAACAGGTTGGCCCAAACGGTAAAAAATGTTTCCGGGATCGCGGCCGCTCGGACCCAGTCCAGCCCGTCGGGTATCGGTAAGGTCTGGCCTGCCGGCACTGCGCAGTACTCGCTGTAACCACTGCCGTTGGTCAGCGCGCAGACTTTGTCGCCCACGGCAAACTCGCTGACACCGGTGCCCAGCGCGACCACTTCACCGGCCACTTCCAGACCGGGGATCGGGTCCATTCCGGGCTTCATCGGATACTTGCCGGCGCGCTGCAAGGCATCCGGCCGGTTGACGCCAGCGGCATGCACGCGGATCAGCACTTCGCCAGCGGCAGGCGTCGGCAACTGCACGCGCTTGGGCTGGAGGACATCCGGGCCGCCGGGTGCGGTGATTTCGATTCGGGTCATTTCGTTGGGTAGGGACATTTCGGTTCCTCCTGGTCAAGGTGTGTGTAGATGGGAGTCGTGCTTCGCTCGATAAATTCAGGTCGATCCGGTTAACCCTGTGGCAGTGAGCTTGTTCGCGTGGGCGCCATGGTGCTCAGTGATGTGTTTTCAGACGGATTGCTATCGCGAGCAGGCTCACTCCTACAGTGGCTTGCGTGTTTCCATGCATTTGCGACCTGCTCCAAGATCAGCGCCACGACGATTGCGCCAGCGGCAATCAGGAACAGCAAGGCGTGATGGCCGCCCGAGGCATTGAACAGCGCCGAATAAGCAAACCCGGCCAGCGCCTGAAAGGAGGCAAACGACACCGTGGCGCGGCTCCAGGCAATTTGTTGGCGATGATGTTCCGGGACCAGTTCATGCACGCGAGCCAGGGCCAGGGGGACGATGCCGGGCGGAAAAGAGCCGAGTATCACCGCAAGCAGCGCCAGCGCCAGGAACGAATGGGCCACCGCCAGCAAACCAAGGGCAAGCGCCTGCACCACCAGCACCAGGCGAATGCTCCAGAGCGCGCCAAAGCGATCCGCCAGAAAGCCATAACTCACCGGCCCGACAATTGCCCCCAAGCCATACATCACCCACACCAGCGCACCGACATGCGCGCCGGCGCCGAGCCCACGGGCGACGTAATCGACCAGAAAGACCATGGCTGGCACCAGACCCGCCGCCATGAACGCGTATTGGGCAAACAACAAATAAACGCCGGGCGGTGTCGGCTGAGCTACAGCGCTGTGTTGCGCGGCAACAGGATGTGGCAGATCAGTCGGCCAGCCGAACCAGCTCAGCGCCGTCAGCACCAGCGACAAGGCGCCGAGCCCCAGCCAAGTGGCTTGCAAACCCAGGCTCAACAGCGGCGGGACAATTGTCCCGGAGCCGGCGATGCCCAGGCCAATGCCGAGAAAAATCGCTCCACTGGCCAGCCCCCGACGCGCCACCGGCACATGCGGCAGCACGGTGGCGGCGACCAGCACCATGATCGCGCCACCGGCGACCCCCGACAGCAGACGCCAGCCGAAAAACCAGCTCAGCGACAGCGGATACGCACAGGCAAAAAACGCTGCCGTCACCGCCAGCATCATCAGGCGCAGCGACGTTTTGTTGCCCAGATGCCGCGCCAGCGGTCGGCCGAGCAGGGCGCCGATAAGGTAGCCGACCAGATTGGCGGCGCCGAGGTAGACCACGTCACTGGCGGCAAACCATTGCGCCTGAATCAGCGAAGGAATCAACGGTGTGTAGGCAAAACGCGCCAGACCGATGCTGACCAGGCTGGCGCAGAGCCCGGCGAAGATCGGCAGCCAGAGGCCGGTCGAGGATGAGGTACGCATAATGGGCGATTCCGAGGAAAGTTTATGGCGCCCAGCTTATCGGCTATCGTTGCGGCGATAATGCAGCGAATTGGCGGCACACTGATGCAGATTTGCATCATCAGGAGTTTCTATGAATTGGGATGATGCCCGGGTATTTCTCGCCGTTTGTCGCGAGTCCACATTGCGCGGCGCGGCGCGCGTTCTGGGGGTAGATCAGGCCACCGTCGGTCGGCGTGTCACCGCGCTGGAAAAATCCCTTGGCGCGACCTTGTTCTTGCGCACTTCCGACGGCTACGCACTGACGGCGGTTGGCGAAGCGGCACTGAAAAGTGTGGAAAAAATGGAGCATTCAGCGCTGGAACTGGAGCGACAGATTCAGGGCCTCGATGATCGTCTGACCGGCAACGTGCGGGTCAGCACCACCGATTCGCTCGCCATCGACTTTCTGATCCCGGCCATCGCCAGGCTGCACGAACAACACCCGGATGTGCGCGTGCAACTGGACGCGTCGACGCAGATTCTCAGCCTGGCCAAACGCGAAGCCGACATCGCCGTGCGCAACACCCGGCCGGACAATCCGGATTTGATCGCGCGACGGATCGCTCGTTGGCCGGTGGGGTTGTTCGCGTCCCAGGCTTATGTCGACGCCAAGGGTGTTCCGCAGCCGGGTTCAGCGTTCGAGGGCCATGATCTGGTGGTCTATCAACCGTACTTGCAGGGCAACAAAGACCTGACCCTTGTCTCTGAACCGCTGAATCGCGGGCGCATTGTCGCCGGGCTCGGCTCCAGCCTGTTGGTGCGCCGCTCTATTGCGGCAGGCCTGGGTGTAGGAGAAATTCCCGTGTACATGGGCGAGCGCGATAGTTTGGTCAGGCTCTGGCCAGAGCGGACGCGGCCATTGCCCTACGAGGTCTGGCTGGTGACCCACGCAGATCTGCGCCATACCGCGCGGGTGAGGGCGGTGATCGAGCAGATTGTAGAGGCGTTTGCGGCGCAGAACGAGTAGTGGCGGGGTTGTTCTGGCAAGGCTACATCGCCTGACGAAACAGCCTACAGCAGAGGCAGAATCGGCCGGCTTGTCAGGTTTTTGGATGGGTTCTATCGTTTCGACAGCTCGGTAAGAGACGCAGGTCTCGTACTGATGTGATGTAACAGGGACGGTATCGGTAGACCCAGGAAGGTGTCGAATTGAAAACCATGCAAATCAGTCAATCTCCAGTCAGTGACGTAACGAGCAAAGGTCGGAACCCCCAAGCCATGAACGCTATCAGTCGTGAAGAATTCAATGCCAGGATCGAGACCATTGAAACAAGGATGGATGCTCGGCTGGACGCTGTGTCGGCAAAAATCGACGGGTTTCTCTCGGTTCAGGCAGGGCGCGACAAGACCCAAGCCGAACGCGAAAACACTCAAGTCGAACGAGAAAAAACTCAATCCGAACGAGACAAGCGCTACGACCTGATCGCTCAGGAGATGCACGAACTTGCCCGAGGAGCGCAGGAGGCTGCCCGGCAAGGCGCTACGGTAAAGGCCAATGTCTGGGCTGCAACGGCCGTCCAGTTACTGGGCATAGTCGCCATTGTCGTCGGCTCTTATTACGCCAACCAGGCCAACATGTATGTAGCGATTCAAAGCACCCTGACGGCCATTCAGGCCGGCAAGGAGTTCAGTGTTCCCACGCCGTTCATGTTGCCAGTGCCCACACCGCCACAATAAAAAACGGCCTTCAAGGAAGGCCGTTTTTTGTGGGCGTTAAAACACCGCCTCATGGCATCTGCGGCAACTCCTGCGGCCGCAGATCAAACACCAGTACTTCGGCATCCACGCCATTGCTCAAGGTCAGCGCCTGTTCTTCACGAACCCGTACGCCATCGCCTTCCTGCAATTGCACGCCATTGAGTTCAACACGGCCACGCGCCACATGCACGTAGGCATAACGGTCAGCCGCCAATTTCAGCGTGGCGCTTTCCTTGCCATCGAACAGGCCGGCAAACACCCGCGCATCCTGACGGACTTTCAACGAACCTTGTTTACCGTCGGGCGAAATGATCAGTTGCAAGCGACCACGTTTCTGCTCGGCGCTGAAGTGCTCCTGCTGATAGCGCGGTTTGGCGCCGCTGACTTCCGGCACAATCCAGATCTGCAAAAAGTGCACAGGCTGGCTCGCCGAATGGTTGAACTCGCTGTGCGCCACGCCGCTGCCGGCGCTCATCAGTTGTACGTCGCCGGGGCGGATCACTGAACCGGTGCCAAGGGTGTCCTTGTGTTCCAGTGCGCCTTCCAGCCCGTAGGAAAAAATCTCCATGTCGCGGTGCGGGTGTTGGCCGAAGCCCTTGCCGGCCGCGACGCGGTCGTCATTGATCACCAGCAGGTCGGAGAAACCCTGCTCACGCGGGTCGCGGTAGCTGGCGAAAGAGAAGGTGTGGAACGACTTCAACCAGCCGTGATTGGCGAGGCCACGATCGGAGGCTTTGCGAAGAGTCAGCATGATGAAATCTCCTGGGGGGACGTGAATTCGTCCGAGTGAGGAGAAGCTTACTGGTTACCATCCAATGCAATAAGTAGATGAAAATTGAAAGACTGTCCCGTTCAGGTTGACAGTAATGCGCAGCAGTTCACGCATTTTTTTCCGTCAACCGCGCTGCACTTGGCCATAATGCTCAGCCTGCTTGATGCGTTCATTTATTTTTGATTTCAGCGATGGCTCCCCATGAAAACCGTGGCAATGGTGTTGTTCCCCGACTTTCTCCTGCTCGACATGGCCGGGCCGATGGAAGTTTTCTCGGTTGCCAACCGCTATCTCAAGCCTGAGTCGCATTACCAACTGACGACATTGGGCACCGAGCACGGGCCGCTGCGTGCATCCAACGGTGTGCTGGTACACACCGACCGTCATATTGATCAGGCGCAGGAGCACCATGATTTGTTGCTGGTGCCGGGCGGTCCGGGGGCCTACAACGAAAAACACCCACCGTTGCTTGACTGGTTGCAAGGGGCGGTCCGGCGTGCCGAGCGCTACGGATCGATCTGTACCGGGGCGTTCGTGCTCGGTCACGCCGGTTTGCTCGATGGCTACCGGGTGACTACGCACTGGAGCTACACCGAGCGCCTGATCAAGGGGTTCCCCAAGGCCAACGTCACGACCGATCAGATCTTTGTCGAGGATCGCAACCTGATCACTTCAGGCGGTGTGACCGCAGGGATCGACCTGGCCTTGGCCGTCGTCGCCCGCGATCACGGGAAAAAGGTCGCGCAGGATGTTGCCAAAGTGTTGCTGGTGGTGATGAAACGCCAGGGCGGCCAGGCGCAGTTCAGCCCCTTGATGGCGGCGGTTGCACCGCAGGAAACACCGATCACCCGCGTGCAGAACTTCGTCCTGGAGCACATTGACGAAGCCTTCAGCGTCGAGCGCATGGCCGGGTTGGCCAACATGAGCGCGCGGCATTTCGCTCGCGTGTTCACCCGCGATGTCGACATGACCCCGATGGAGTTTCTGCAAAGCGCGCGCATCGACTGCGCGCGAAACCTGCTGGAAACCAGTGAGCTGCCCTTGAAGACCGTGGCCTATAAAAGCGGTTTCGGCAGCGTGCGGCACATGCGTTTCCTGTTTGCTGAAAAGCTCGGCCTGACCCCCGCGCAGTACCGCGAACAGTTCAGCTAGAGCGGTTCTGTCCGTTTCGCGCACCCGGATGTCCGTGTTGCGCCCCGCGTGGCAGTTGTCCCGTCACCCGAGGCTGCCAAGATGGTTGGCATGAACAGCCTCAACGATTTGCACGCGGCATCTGTCCTGCGTTTCGGGCCTTTCGCCTTTCATTTGCGCCAGCGTCTGATCCTCGAAGGGGATCGGCAATTGCGCATGGGCGGCCGCGCGCTGGACATCCTCCAGGTGCTGGTCGAGCGCGCCGGTCGGGTGGTCAGGAAGGAACAACTGATTGCGCTGGTCTGGCCCACGTCGGTGGTCGAAGAGATCAACCTGCGTGTACACATAGCGGCGTTGCGCCGGGCGCTTGGCGATGGCGAGAACGGCCAGCGCTACATCGTCAATGTGCCGCAATGCGGCTACAGCTTTGTCGCCCCGGTACACGGTGACAGCGTGGCGCAAGTGGTCTTCGAAAGCCTGCAAGCCCCCCAGCATAATCTGCCCGCGCGGTTGACACCGGTAACTGGCCGCGATTCGCTGGTCGGCGCCCTGGTGCGGCAAGTGCCACTGTGCCGGTTGATGAGTGTGACGGGGCCGGCAGGTGTAGGTAAGTCGACTGTGGCGTTGCGGGTTGCAGAACTGCTGCTGCAACATTTTCGTGATGGCGTCTGGCTGGTGGATCTGGCGCTGATCGATGATCACACGCGGCTGCTCGACCATGTTCTGCAAACCCTCGACACCGATGTGTCCACGCTGGCGACTCAGCACTGTTTGCTGGTGCTCGACAATTGCGAACACCTGCGCGAAGCCTGCAAGGCGCTGACCGAGACGTTGCTGGGAGCGGCGCCGCGCCTGTCGATCCTCGCCACCAGTCGCGAAGGGCTGCAAGCCCACCTGGAAACCGTGCAACTGTTGCCACCCCTGAGCGTTCCCACGTCCTCGGCGTTGAACAGTGTCGAGGAGACGATGGGCTATTCGGCGGTGCAATTATTTGTCAGTCGTGCGCGTGCCCGGCAGCAGGGTTTCTGCTTGCGCGAACAGGATTTGCTGGTGATCCGCGACATTTGCCGGCGACTCGACGGTCTGCCTCTGGCGATTGAGCTGGCAGCGGCGCAGATCGATGCGCTGGCGCTGCTGGGGTTGCAGGCGCAGTTGGGCAATTGCCTGCAATGGCAGGGCCGCCGCACTGCGGTGCCACGGCATCAGACAATGCACGCTGCTTTGCAATGGAGCTACCGAAGTTTGAGCGAACCGCAGCAGTGGGTGCTGCAACGTCTGACGGTGTTCAAAGTGGGTTTTACGCTGGAGGCGGCGCTGGCCGTCATCGCTGAGGCCGACGGCCAATCGATCATCGAGCAACTGGTGCACAAGTCGTTACTGACAGTGGTGCGCGGTGACGGGATTGTGCAATACCGCATGCTCCATACCACTCGGCTGTATGCCCGGGAAAAGCTCATCAGCGGCGATTTCGAACATCGCCATTTACATTATCTGGGACGTTCAGCCCAAGCGGGCGACGTGCACCTGACTGCGCAACGCATCGATTAGCAGGCGCACCTTGCGCAAATCCGGCGTGGCGTAGCCTTCGGTGAAACGCTGGTGGATCGGGGTCAGCAGGTCCAGCGCTTGGTCATAACGCGACTGTTGCTGCCAGAGTAGGGCCAGTGAAGTGGCGCTACGCAGTTCCCAGGCCAGCGCGCCTTGGGATTGGGCGATCGACAAGGCCTGCAGCAGGGTCTGTTCGGCTTCGTGAACTTCAGTAGGGGTTGAGCTCAGCAACTGCTCCGCCCGAGCCCGCAAAATCTCCGCCGTGCTCCAGCCCGCCGCGCCACTGTGTGCCCGCTTCAGCAGCGCTTGATCAACGAAACGGCTGTCCAGCGTGACCATGATTTCCTTGATCAATCCGCTGTCATCGGCCGGCACCGAGGCGTTTGTCGGCGCATCGATGACCTGCGCATAGTGCCGCGCCCACGTATGAAACAGCAGCACCGAATGCTTCTGCGCCTGTTCCAGCAACAGCTGCAGCAAGGCCTTGGCATTCTGCCGATCGCCGTTGTAATGAGCGATCAGGCAACTGGCCAGCGCCAGCGTGTAGCAGATCGAGGTGCCGTGATTGATCTGCACCGCGATGTCCAGCGCCTGGCGCGCCGTGCGCCAGGCCTGCTCGGGAAACCCCTGCAGCCACAAGACCCGGGCGAGCACCGTCAACGAAGCCACGCTCTGGTCGTATTGCACGCCGAAACCGTGAGTAAACCGATTGAGATGACCGCTCTGCGCCATGCGCTGAATCACCTGTTCGGCATGCAGGCGGGCCTGCGGCTGATCGCCGGCGTAATGCAGCGCCAGCACCCGCAACCGGTGAGTGCTCAGCGACAACAGCGGATCACCGTGCAGGCCGAGACGATCGAATTGTTCGCTTTGCGCCAGGGCGGCCTGATACTGGCCGCAACTGAGGTTGACGGCCATGTGCCCGGACACGGCGCGCAGTTGCCCGGCGACATCGCCATGCTGTTGCGCCAGGGCGTGGGCGCTGGCGAAGGCTTCGATGGTTTCCGGGGTGCCGCCCCAGGTGTGATAACAGGCGCTGCCGAGCGCCAGTTTCAAAGCGATTTGCAGGTGCGGGCAGGGCTCGTCAGCGTTTTCCAGCAGCGTCAGGGCCTGGCGCACGTAGCCGCCATACTCCTTGAGCAGCGACAACTCCTGCCATAACGGCGCCGACGTCGCCGCCAGCGCAATCGCCAGATCCGCCGGGCCAGCTCCCTTGAGGCTCCAGTCCAATGCCGCGCGCAAATCTTCCAGACCGCGGGCGTAGCGTTCGATCCACAGCGCGGTCGGAGTGTGCTCCCAAGCGCTCTGCGCCTGATGCATCAACGCCAGGCAGCGTTCGCCATGACGTTTGCGGGTTTCGTCGAGCTCGGCGACCTGATCGAGTTTTTCCAGGGCATAGCGCCGGGTGGTGTCGAGCAAGCGGTAAAACACTTCTTCATCGCCGACCTCGACATTGAGCAGCGACTTGGCCACCAACTGCGTGATCGAGCCAAACACGGCCCCGGGCACGATGCGCTGACCGCCGATCACGGCGGCGGCAGACTCGAGCGTAAAGCCGCCGCGAAACACGCCCAAGCGGCGCAGGCAGGTCTGTTCGCAAGGGCCGAGCAGATTGAAGCTCCAGTCCAGCGTGGCGCGCAGCGTGACGTGACGCTCCTGACTGCCCGGCACCAACGGCGGTAAGCGCCCCTGCAACTGACTGAGCAACCCCGACAGGTCGGCGCTGTTGATTTGCGCTGCCGCCAATTCCAGCGCCAGCGGAATACCGTCCAGGCGCTGGCAGATCTCGATGGCCTGCGCCAGGTTGGCCTCATCAAGTTCGAAATGTTCATCGGCGGCCATGGCGCGTTCGACAAACAGCTGCAACGCAGAAAACCCCAGCGCCTGCGTACGATCCTCGACGGCTGACGGTGGCGGACAATCGAGCGATTCCAGACGCTGCACGTATTCGCCCTCGGCGCGCAGGCTCTCACGGCTGGTGGCCAGAATGTGTACCTGCGGCGCGCCGCGCAACAGGCTTTCGCTGAGCAGCGCTACTGCGTCGATCAGGTGTTCGCAATTGTCGATCACCAGCAGCATCTGCCGCTCGCGCAGGCCGCTGATCAGGCTCGCCAGCGGATCGCCGTCGTGCAGCAGAATGTCGAGCAGGGCGGCCAGGTGCGAGCAGATCATGCGCGGGTCGCTCAGGGGCGCCAGATCGAGCAAGCGAATGCCGTCGCGGTAGCGTCCGATCAACTGCTCGGCAACGCGCAAGGCGACGGTGGTTTTGCCGATTCCGCCGGGGCCGACCAGGGTGATGCAGCGCTGGCGCGGCAGTTGCGTCATCAGGTTGTCGACCAGTGCCTGGCGGCCGATCATCCGCGTGCGGCGCAATGGCAGGTTATGTCGCCCGGCGCTGTCGCCGGCAGGTTGCTGTTCGATGGCGTGCAGCAGGATCGGCGCAACAAAACTGTAACCGCGTTGCGCCACGGTGACGATGTAGCGCTGCCCGGCCTGACCGTCGCCGAGTGCCTTGCGCAGGGCTGCCATGTGCACGCGCAGATTGATCTCTTCGACAACGCTGTCAGGCCAGACGGCGGCCATCAACTGTTGCTTGCTGACCACTTCGCCAGCATGCGCCAGCAGGGTCAGCAGAATGTCCATGGCACGGCGCCCCAGACGCAGCGGCTGCTCGCCTTCAAGCACCAGGCGTTGTGCCGGATGGATTCGATAGGGGCCGAAATCGATGGCCTGATTCGCTGGGAAACTCAACAGCTCGCTCCTGTGCTGATGCGGCGGCCCCGACAGACCGCGCGCAAGCCGTCTGTTTCGAGGTGTCCGGGCATAATCCTCAGGTTTGCGCGTCGGTGCAATGGCTGGTAGCGGCGGCGGGTTCACAACACGGCAGGCGAGGGGCGCACGCTGTGCTGTTCGCGCACGACTCGGCAGCGCCAGGCGAACGGATTGATCCCTTCGCTGCGGGTGAAAATATGGCAGAAATGCGCCTGATCGCAGAATCCGCACTCCAGGCTGATTTGCGTCAGGCTCAGGTCAGTGTGCTGGATCAGAAGCTTGGCGCGAGCGAGGCGTTGGCGGCGAATCCAGTCTTGGGGCGATACCCCGGTGCTGCACTTGAAGGCCCTGGAAAAGTGACTGCGCGACAGCGAACAGGCCTGTGCCAGTTCCGTCACTTCCAGGCTTTCGCCGAGGCGATCCAGAATCAGTTGTTTTACCCGCCGCACCCGTTGCGGGCTGAGGCCACCGGTGCGCGGGGTGCCGGGTTCGCAGGCAGGGGCGAGGGCGAGGGCGACGGTGTGCTGTGAATGAGCCATGGCCAAGGTCCGTGTCGGTGGGGAATGCACACGGGCGCCTTCCCTCAGGTCAAAAAACAACGCTGCGCAGTGAAGCGATTGTTGGGTGCAGACCTGCGGCTGACGAGTTAATCGTTGTTAATTTGCTTGGCTGACCGGCGCTTCAAGGGCGGTTGATCGAGTAAAGTGCGTAGCACTTGCTGGCTGGCCATAGAAGGAAATCGAGCCCATGAACCGTAATGATCTGCGCCGCGTCGACATGAACCTGCTGGTGATTTTCGAAGCGCTGATGTTCGAAAAGAACCTGACCCGCGTCGCTGAAAAACTGTTTATGGGGCAACCGGCGGTCAGTGCGGCGCTGGGCCGCTTGCGTGATCTGTTCGACGATCCGTTGCTGCTGCGCAACGGCCGGTCGATGGAGCCCACGGCTCGCGCCCTGGCGATTCTCAAGGAGTTGCAACCGGCGATGGACGTGATCTCCGGCGCTGTCAGCCGGGCCAAGGAGTTCGACCCGGCCAGCAGTTGTGATGTGTTTCGTATTGGTTTGTCGGACGACGCCGAGTTCGGCTTGTTTCCGCCGCTGTTGCGTCAGCTTCAAGAGGAGGCGCCGGGCATCGTCGTGGTGGTGCGGCGCGCCAACTACCTGTTGATGCCGGCGCTGCTGGCTTCGGGTGAAATCTCTGTGGGCGTCAGCTACACCACCGACCTGCCGGCCAACGCCAAACGCAAGAAACTGCGCGACATTCCCTGCAAAGTCTTGCGTGGCGATGATCGTCCGGGGCCGCTGACGCTGGACGAATATTGCGAACGTCCGCACGCGATGGTTTCGTTCTCTGGCGACTTGAGCGGCAATATCGACATGGATCTGGCCAAGGTCGGTCGCAGTCGCCGCGTGGTTCTCGGCGTGCCGCAGTTCAGCGGCTTGCGCGCCTTGCTCGCCGGCACCGAAATGATTGCCACTGTGCCGGATTACGCCGCCTGCGCACTGGTGGAAGGCTGTGCTCTGCGCGCCGAAGATCCGCCATTCCCGATCGATGCCGCGCAGTTGTCGATGGCGTGGAGCGGGGTGCATGACAACGATCCGGCGGAGAAATGGCTGCGCGCAAGGATCAGCCAATTCATGGCGGCGCCGCTGGATATCCCGGCGATTTAAATCCCATCCCCCCTGTAGGAGTGAGCCTGCTCGCGATAGCGGTTTATCAGGCAGCATTGCCGTGTCTGACAGACCGCCATCGCGAGCAGGCTCACTCCTACATTGGATGGGTGTGAACCAGGAATTGTCGGTGACTTAAACAACGCCGTTTAAGCAACACCCGCAGACACTCTTTCAGGCTACGCAACGTTGCGCCTTTGCCTACAGCCGGTTCTAGAGTCCCGGTCTGCGACCCGCGTATAGCTGCCACCCTCATTCGTCTCGCAGCGAATCGTGGCAGCTCCATCGAGTGTAGGAACGATCAGAAATCCTGTGGGAGCCTGGCTTGCCAGCGATGGCGTCAGCTCAGCCAACGGTGATGGTGTCTGACACTCCGCTATCGCTGGCAAGCCAGCTCCCACAGGAGGTTGCGGTGTTGACAGAATCCCGGCACAGCGCAGAACTGAGCACACCCATCCAATTTCCTCCCAGCCCTCCACGGCATGATTCACCCCAATAACTTATAAAGGGTGGGCCCATGCACGTTGCTCAACGGGATGAACAGGCACTCGACATCGGTTTGCTGTTCCTGCGGGTCAGCGGCGGGTTGTTTTTAGTGTGGGTCCACGGTTTGCCCAAGCTGCTGGACTTCACCGCGCAACTGCAACTGATCGAAGACCCGTTCCACCTCGGCGCCCACCTCACCCTGATCCTGGCGATCTTCGCCGAAGTCCTCTGTCCACTACTGATCGTCGCCGGGTTACTGGCGCGATTGGCCTGCGTGCCTATTCTCTTTGTGCTGCTGGTAGCACTGCTGGTCGTGCATCCGCAATGGAGTGTGGCCGAGGGGCAGTTCGGCTGGTTGCTGTTGATCCTGTTTACCACTGTGTTGATCGCCGGGCCGGGACGGCTGGTGATTCCTGTTCGTTTGCCCGGAGTGCTGCGTTATGCCTGAAGTCCTCAATCCACAAGCACCGGGGGCCGATGAGACCGTCACTTTGATCATCAAGCACCGGATCAAGGCCGGTTTCGAGTCGGCGTATGAAGCCTGGCTGCGCAATATCGTCCGCGTGGCGAGCCAGCGTGAAGGCCATTTGGGCGTAGACGTGGTGCGTGGCAAACGCGGCCGTCTCGATTTCTACACCTGTGTGCTGCGTTTCAGCTCCACTGAAGCGATGCAAGGCTGGCTGGAGTCGCCGCAGCGTCAGGCTCTGGTCGCCGAAGCCGCGCCGATGCTGGCTGATGGCGATCAGACCGAAGTTGCGCCGATCAAAGAGTTCTGGTTCTCGCCGCTGGCCGATGCCGCTTCGCCGCCGCCGCGCTGGAAGCAGGCCGTCGTCTCGCTGTTGGTGATTCTGCCGCACACCTTGCTCGTGCCCCTGATCTGGGGGCCGCTGCTGGGGCTGCATCCAATCCTGTCCAATTACGTGGTCGCCACGTTCCTGATCACCCTGACCATCGTCCTGTCGGTGGTGTACGTGGTGATGCCGCCGGTCACCCGTTTGTTTACGCCGTGGCTCGAAGCCAGTCAGGCCCATGAACACCTCGATTCCCAAGAAACCTCGCCGCGTTGAGCGCGCGGGGTTTGCTCCTTTTTACTTTGCTTGAGGAACTGCGATGAGCGCCGATCTGATTCTGTTCAATGGCCAATTTCATACCGTCGACCGCACCAAACCGCTGGCCAGTGCCGTGGCGATCACTGATGGGCGCTTCGTCGTCGTCGGCAACGACAACCAGGCCATGGCCTTGCGCGGGCCGAACACGCAAGTGGTCGACATGCACGGCCGCTGCGTCATTCCCGGCCTCAACGACTCGCACTTGCACCTGATCCGTGGCGGTTTGAACTACAACCTGGAATTGCGCTGGGAAGGCGTGCCGTCGTTGGCCGACGCCCTGCGCATGCTCAAGGATCAGGCCGACCGCACGCCGACGCCGCAATGGGTGCGCGTGGTCGGTGGCTGGAACGAATTCCAGTTCGCCGAAAAACGCATGCCGACCCTCGAAGAAATCAACCAGGCCGCGCCGGACACCCCGGTGTTCATCCTGCATCTGTATGACCGTGCGTTGCTCAACCGCGCCGCGCTGCGCGTGGCCGGTTACACCCGCGACACGCCGAACCCGCCGGGTGGCGAGATCGTTCGCGACAGCAATGGCAACCCGACTGGCATGCTGGTCGCGCGGCCAAACGCGATGATTCTCTACTCGACGCTGGCCAAAGGGCCGAAGCTGCCGCTGGAATATCAGGTCAACTCGACCCGCCAGTTCATGCGCGAACTCAATCGCCTCGGCCTGACCAGCGCGATCGATGCTGGCGGCGGTTTCCAGAACTACCCGGACGATTATCAAGTGATCGAGCAACTGGCCAAAGACGACCAGTTGACCGTGCGCATCGCCTACAACCTGTTCACCCAGAAACCGAAAGAAGAACTGAGCGATTTCCAGAACTGGACTAGCAGCGTCAAGTTGCATCAGGGCGACGACTACCTGCGCCACAACGGCGCCGGCGAGATGCTGGTGTTCTCCGCAGCGGACTTCGAAGACTTCCTCGAACCGCGTCCGGATCTGCCGCAAACCATGGAGGAAGAGCTGGAACCAGTGGTGCGTCACCTGGTTGAACAGCGCTGGCCGTTTCGTTTGCACGCGACATATAACGAATCGATCAGCCGCATGCTCGACGTGTTCGAGAAGGTCAACCGCGACATTCCGTTCAACGGTCTGCCGTGGTTTTTCGACCACGCTGAAACCATCACCCCGCAGAACATCGAGCGGGTGAAAGCGTTGGGCGGCGGCATTGCGATTCAGGATCGCATGGCGTTCCAGGGTGAATATTTTGTCGACCGCTATGGCAAGCAAGCCGCCGAGGCGACCCCGCCGATCAAACGCATGCTTGCCGAAGGTGTGCCGGTTGGCGCGGGTACCGATGCGACGCGGGTTTCCAGCTACAACCCGTGGACGTCGCTGTACTGGATGGTCAGCGGTCGCACGGTCGGCGGTCTGGCCTTGTACGAAGAAGGTTTGCCGCGCACCACCGCGCTGGAACTGTTCACTCACGGCAGCGCCTGGTTCTCCTCGGAACAGGGCAAGAAGGGCCAGATCAAGGTCGGTCAACTGGCGGATCTGGCGGCGCTGAGCGCGGATTTTTTCCATGTCGAGGAAGAAGCAATCAAGTGGATCGAGTCGGTACTGACCGTGGTTGGCGGCAAGATTGTTTACGCCGCTGGCGATTTTGAAGACCTCGGCCCGCGCTCGATTCCGGTGCTGCCGGACTGGTCGCCGGTGGTGAAAGTCCCGGGCCACTGGCGGCCGAATTCGCCATTGCAGGCGCAGGTTCACCAGTGCAGCGGCCCGTGCGCCGTACACACCCACAGCCATGAAAAGGCGCGAATGTCGAACGCGCCGGTCAGCGACTTCGCCGGGTTCTGGGGCGCGTTCGGCTGCTCCTGCTTCGCTTTCTGATTCTCCCCCAAAGCGCCGGCCGACCGGTCGGCGCTTCACGCTTCATCCATCCGTCCATCCAGGAGTTTTCCCATGAGCGTTCCTTACACACGTCTGAACAAAGATGACGCGGTTGTACTGCTGGTCGACCACCAGACCGGCCTGATCTCGCTGGTACAGGATTTCACCCCGAACGAATTCAAGAACAACGTGCTGGCGCTGGGCGACATCGCCAAGTTCTTCAAACTGCCGACGATCCTCACCACCAGCTTCGACGCCGGCCCCAACGGCCCGATCGTGCCTGAGTTGCGCGAGCAGTTTCCGGATGCACCGTTCATTCAGCGTCCAGGCCAGATCAATGCCTGGGACAACGAAGATTTCGTTAAAGCGATCAAAGCCACCGGTCGCAAGCAACTGATCATCGCCGGTGTGGTGACTGACGTTTGCGTGGCGTTCCCGACGCTTTCGGCGATTGCTGAAGGCTATGAAGTGTTTGTGGTGACGGATTCGTCGGGCACCTTTAACACCACCGTGCAGCAGGCAGCGTGGGCGCGGATGTCGGCGGCGGGTGCGCACCTGTTGAACTGGTTCTCGGTGGCGTGCGAGCTGCAGGGGGATTGGCGCAATGACATGGAAGGGTTGGCGCATCTGCTGTCGGAGCGTCTGCCTAACTACCGCAACCTGATCAACAGCTATACCAAGTTCACTGCCAAGTAAGATCAAAAGATCGCAGCCTTCGGCAGCTCCTACACGCGTTCTCATGTAGGAGCTGCCGAAGGCTGCGATCTTTTGTTTTCAGCGCCTCTGCAACCACCCCAAAAATCCACCTTTCCTCACGGCCACCGGCCTGGCCATCAACGCGAGATGACTGTTCTGCTGACGCACCGCCTGCAATTTATTCAACGCCCGACTGACCTCTGTGCGCTGCTCCATGCACTGACGAGTGAGGTTCTTGTCGAGTCGATAAATGATGCTCGACGTCAGCGCCGTGAACGTCGCCTGCGACGGCGTATCGGCCAGAATGCTTTGTTCACCCATGACCTCACTCGGCCCCATCCGCCCGGCCTCGACCTTGCTGTCGCCGTCCGCCACCGTCGCGCTGACCACCCCGGTGGCAATCACGAACAGACTGTCCGGTACTTCGTCCAGATCCAGCACCACCTGGCCCGCCGAGTACTGCTGCGCGACCATCGATTCAGCGAGGCGATCACGTTCTTCGCTGCTCAGCGAACGGAAGATTTTCACTTCATCGAGCAGTGCGCGAGCACGGGTGGACGGTTCGATTACGCCGTCTGGATGGCGCGAAATGCCTGCCGCTTCCAAATGCCGGTGAGCCAGATCGAACAGCTGATTGCGCACTTCGCTTTTCTTGCCCAGTTCGGCAATGAAACCGCTGGCGACGTATTCCGACATCGTTTCACCGGCCTCTTTCAGCACGGCTTTGGGTGCCGGGTTGAGCAACAGAGCATTGCTACCCTGCAAGGTACGGTCGAGCGCATCGAGCACTCGACGCGGGCGAATGTGGTTCGGCACTTTGATGCTGATCGACACGCCGTGCATGTTGTTCGGGCGGCTGAGGTTGACGATTTTCGCCTTGGCCGCAACCGAGTTCGGCACCACCGCCATGGTCCCGGCGCTGGTGAGCAGGTGCGTGGCGCGCCAGTCGATGTCGAAAACCTTGCCTTCGACGCCGTCGATCATCACCAGATCATCTACTTGGTAGGGTTTGGTGGTGTTGAGGACGATCCCGGAAAACACATCGGCCAAGGTACTTTGCAGCGCCAGACCGACGACAATAGCGACGACGCCGGAGGTCGCCAGCAAGCCTTTGACCGGCAGTTCCAGCACGTAGCCGGCAGCGGCAACGATGGCCACCAGAAACACCAATGCGCCGATCACGTCTTGCAGCAAACGACCGCTATGGCCGATGCGGCGCATCAGTGCCAAACCGATGACTTCGGTCAGCACCCGCGCGGCGTACAGCCACCAGAGAATCCCCAACGCCGTCGCACCCAACTGCGCCACGCGGTCATCGGTAAATTGTGGTGCTTGCAACGGACTGACGCCGGCGTTGATCACCAGCGCGGTGAACGCCAGGAACAGCGCCAGGCGCACACCGACTCTCGGAGCGCGATGGGTGAAGGGCGAGAAGTGCCAGAGCACGGCGTCGAGCAACAGCAGAACGGCGCTCAGGGACAGCAGGTGGGTGAGGAGGAAGGACATGGAAGACTCCAGTCTAAGTCGAACTCTGCGGGCGATAATAATTTTGTCATTGAGGAACCTGTGGCGAGGGGATTTATCCCCGTTGGGTTGCGAAGCGAGCCTAAAACCATCGACTACGATTTTTCTGAAATACCGCATTCGCTGATTTCACGACGGCTGCGCCGCCGAACGGGGATGAATCCCCTCACCACAGGTTCTTCATTTGCAGGGAGATCTCACCACACTGTTGGGTGTGGCGAGGACTTGGGCTCAGTTCAAATGGGTTTTCAGCTCAGCCGCCGCCTGACGCACTGCCGCCTGCACCTCAGGAATCTGGCTCAGCGGATTGAGCAGGCCAAAGTCATGAATCATCCCGTTGTAACGCACCGAGGTCACCGCCACGCCGGCCGCATCGAGATGCCGCGCATAGCCTTCACCTTCATCACGCAACACGTCGAATTCAGCGGTCTGCACCAGGGCGGCAGGCAAGCCTCTGAGCTGGTCGGCGCTGGCGTTGAGTGGCGAAGCATGGATCTGCGCACGTTCGGCCGGGTTGGTGGTGTAGTTGTCCCAGAACCACTGCATCATGCCTTTGGTGAGGAAATGGCCCTCGGCAAATTGCTGGTACGAACCGTCATCGAACTGCGCATTGGTCACCGGCCACATCAACAGCTGAAAGCGCAGTGCCGGGGTTTTCTGTTCCTTGGCCATCAACGCCACGACCGCCGCCATGTTGCCGCCGACGCTGTTGCCGGCCACTGCCAGACGCTTGCCGTCGACACCGATGTCCTTGCCGTGCTCGGCCACCCATTTGGTTGCGGCGTAGGCCTGGTTGATTGCGGTCGGGTACTGCGCTTCCGGCGACGGCGTGTAATCGACGTACACCGCGACGGCGCCGGAACCCACCACCAAGTCACGAATCAAGCGCTGGTGCGTCGGGTAATCACCGAGCACCCAGCCGCCACCGTGGAAGAACATGAACACCGGCAATTCACCTTTGACCTTGGCCGGACGCACCACTTTCAGGTTGATCGTCTGGCCATCGACCTTGATCGCCTTGTCGCTGACTTCAACACCGGACAAATCCACTTTCACCGAAGCCTGCGCACCGGTCAGCACCGCACGGGCGTCTTTCGGGCTGAGTTGCTCCAGTGGTTTGCCACCACCGGCGGTGAGGGCGTTGAGGAAGGCTTGGGTGTTGTGTTCGACACCGCTGCTTTCGGCGGCGAAAGCGTTGCCGATGGAGAGGGCGAGGAGGGAGGCGGTCAGCGTCTTTTTAATGTTCATGTTCAATTCCATTTTCAAATGTGTGATGTAGGAGCTGCCGCAGGCTGCGATCTTTTAATCCTGCTTTGGCCTTTTTCCAGCCTCTGCGCAGATCAGGATCAAAAGATCGCAGCCTGCTGCAGCTCCTACCGGTAGGGGGTTGTTTTCAAACCGTGAGCACAGATTAATGAGCTGCTCGAAAGTGAAAAAGCGGCTATAAAGCGTTTAACTGTCCACCAGAGAGTGACAATGAACCCGTTCGAAGACATGCGTATTTTTTGCCAGGTCATGGAGTCCGGCAGCTTCACGTCGGCGGCTGATCAACTGGGGCTGTCCAAGCAGTTCGTCAGCCGGCGTTTGATGCAGCTGGAAGAACGCCTCGGCGTACGGTTGTTGAACCGCTCGACGCGGCGACTGGACGTCACGCCGCTGGGCCAGAGTTATTACGAGTCGGCGTTGCGCTTGCTCGGCGAAGTCGAGCAGGTGGAGCAGGGCATCGCCGGGCAGACCGCCGAGCCGCGTGGGACGATCCGCGTGAGTGCGCCGCTGTCGTTTGCCGTGGCGCATCTCGGTTGTCTGCTGCCGATGTTTTTGCAGCGCTACCGGGAGGTCACGGTAGAGGTGGATCTGAGTGATCGGCCGGTTGACCTGCTCGGTGAAGGCTACGACCTGGCGCTGCGCATCGGCGTACTGGAAGACTCGACTTTGATTGCCCGCCGTATCGCTTCCATCGAACGGGTGTACTGCGCCAGCCCGGCGTATCTGGCTGAACGCGGCACGCCCCTTGAACCGGAAGACCTGCACAGCCATGACTGTTTGCCGTACGGGCATAGTCGTTCGGTGCAATGGCGCTTCAACGCGGGGCAGGGCAAGCCGGTGCTGGTGAATGTCACCGGACGCATGCGGGTGAACAATGGCGAGTTGCTGCGGGATGCGGCGGTGCAGGGGATGGGGATTACCTATCTGCCGACGTTTATTGTTGGCGCGGCGCTGAGGGATGGCCGGCTGGTGCCGGTGCTGGATGATTTGCGTCCCGAGCCGCTGACGTTGTCGGCGGTGTATCCGCAGCATCGTCAGGCTTCACGACCGGTGCAGGCGTTGATCGAGTTCCTGCGCGAACGCCTCAACCAAAGCAACGTCGCCCTCTGATCCTTACGCAGATCAAACTGTAGGAGCGAGCCTGCTCGCGATAGCGATTATTCAGACACTTATGCTGTGCCTGACTCACTGCTATCGCGAGCAGGCTCACTCCTACAGTTGATCGCAGGCGACTGTGGATCTGCGTACACCACTGAACCCTGTGGGAGCTGGCTTGCCAGCGATGGCGGTGGGTCTGGCAATGCAGCAGTGTCTGATCTGGCCTCATCGCTGGCAAGCCAGCTCCCACAAGGGTTCGTGGTGTTGCAGGATTGTCAGTTGGTGCGTTTGTCGTCGCCGGGTTCGCCGCCGACATGTACGCCGCGAGCAGGCTCACTCCTACAGTTGATCGCAGGCG
>NZ_JBODOE010000013.1:97112-106673 GCF_051913165.1 Pseudomonas sp. SM4
TGCAGCAGTGTCTGATCTGGCCTCATCGCTGGCAAGCCAGCTCCCACAAGGGTTTGTGGTGTTGCAGTATTGTCAGTTGGTGCGTTTGTCGTCGCCGGGTTCGCCGCCGACATGTACGCCGCGATCATCCCCCGGTTCGCCTGCTGAATGCAGTCCTCGGTCATCGCCGACTTCGCCAGCGCGATGGACGCCATGGTCATCGCCGACTTCGCCAGCGCGGTGGACGCCATGGTCATCGCCGACTTCACCGGCCCGGTGCACGCCATGATCATCGCCTGGCTCGGCGTGGGTGCCGTTGCGGCCGGAGGATGAGGCGGAATCACCGGAGTGTCCGGAGCCCTGGCCGCTGCCGCTGTGTCCACTGCCGCCGTCACCGTGACCACTTCCACCATTGCCACTGCCGCCGTGGCCGCCACCATTGCCGCCACCGCCACCGCCACCGCCACCGCCACCGCCGCTTCCGCCGCCTCCACCACTACCGCCATGCCCGCCGCCATTTCCTCCGCCGTTACCGCCACCCCCTCCGCCGTGTCCACCGCCACCACTCCCTCCACCGCCACTGCCACCTTCCTTGGCCTGAACACTGGAAATGCCGGAAAGACTATCCGGAATCAGCACGGTGGACGCCGACAGAACTGCGCCGATGGCCATTGCGAGCACGAGCTTTTTAATGTGCATATCGTTCTCCGTCTTTGTGGTCTTGTTGGGAACGTAAAAGTGCGTTGTTGCAGGGACCGGACCCGTTCCCGGGGGTCAGTGAATACTCGACGCCAGTTCGAAAATCGGGATGTACATCAGGATCACGATGACCCCGATCAGCAGGCCGATAAACGTCATCAGCAGCGGCTCGAACAACTTCACGAACCACTCCAGCCAGCGGCTGATTTCCTCGTCGTAGAAGTCGGCGCTGCGCTCCATCATCTGCCCGAGGTTGCCGGACTGTTCGCCGGCCCGGAGCAGTCGTAGCGACACCGGCGTCACCAGGTGATTGAGCTCCAGCGCGGTGGACAAAGATTGCCCCTCGCGCACCCGCTCGCAGGCCTGATCCAGTCGCGTCCGCGAAGCCACGGTGAGCAAACCTCGGACCATGGCCATGGCGGTCACCAGCGGAATCCCGCCTTGCAGCAGAATCCCCAGCGAACGATAAAACCGCGCCAGCTCATACATGAAAATCCGTTGATGCACCGCCGGCAGTTTCTCCACCAGCCGATCCAGCCCTCGGCGAAACGCCGGTTGTTTTTGCAGCACGGCGAGGGCGATGACAATCGCCGCCAGCGCACCGAAAAATTCCGCCTGATGCGCATGCAAGAACATGCCACTGCTCATCAACACCTGCGATAGCCACGGCAGGTTATTGCCCAGACCTTCGAACACCAGGCTGAAGCGCGGCACCACATAACCCATCAAGAACAGCACCACGCCACCGCCGACTATCAGCAACAGCATTGGATAGATCGAGGCGCTGATGATCTTCTGCCGCACTTCGTCCATGCGCTGCCGATAGCTGACGTAGCGGCCCAGCGCATCGCCGACCGCGCCGGTCTTCTCGCTGGACTGTACCAGCGCCACGTACAACGGCGGGAACACCGCCGACAACTGGCCCAACGCCTGGGAGAAGGATTTGCCCTCGTAGAGCAGGCGCACCAGCTCACTCAAGGTTTTCCGGGCAGCCGGGGCGTTTTCTTTTTCGGCGAGGCTTTCCAGCGCATCGATCAACGGCAGGCCGGCATTGAGCAGCGTGGTCAGTTCCTGGCTGAACAACACCAGATTGAAGGTTTCGCGCTGACGCAGTCGTAGCGAGCGCCAATGCTTATCGGCGTGTGAACTGAGCACACGCAAACCCTGATTCTCGGCGATCCGCCGTGCCTCGCTGTCACCCGGCGCGTCCACGCTCAAAGACACCACGCCCGCCTTGCCAACCGCTTTCAAATGAAATCGCATGGGCCGCGCTCCGCTTACTGCCAGTTGGTCACTTCAGCGTTTTCGCCTTCGCCGCCGGGCTGGCCGTCCTTGCCCATCGACAGCAAGTCGTACTCGCTGTTTTCGCCGGGGTAGCGGTAGGCGTAATTACGCCCCCAGGGATCCTGCGGGAGTTTTTTCTGCAAATACGGGCCGGTCCATTTCGCCTCGTCGCTCGGTGCGGTGACCAAGGCCTGCAAGCCTTGTTCGGTGGACGGGTAATGGCCGACTTCGAGGCGATAGATGTCCAGCGCTTTGCTCAGCCCTTCGATCTGCGCCTTGGCCACTTTGACTTCCGAGCGACCGAGTTGAGCGAAGTATTTCGGCGCGACGATCCCGGCCAACAGGCCGAGGACCACCAACACCACCAGCAGTTCGAGCAGGGTAAAACCGCGTTGGCCACGCGGACGAAATTGCAGCTTCATGATGACCTCCCGTGAGTGGCAGCCGTGTCGCCTGAGGGGCTTATGCAATTGCCATGCTCAGCCCCCGTTAAAAACCTGCTCACACGCCGGAACCCTTGTAATACGGGCCTTTCAAGAGTCGGCACAGTGCTTGCGTATGGCTCAAACGTGATCGGCCATTGGGGCATTTCCCCCAATTTATCGGGGCCGATCCGGGGAGGCCCGACATGAAATTTCTCGCCAGCGGATTGCTCGGTTGTGTGCTGCTCAGCGGCGCCGCGCAGGCCGATGTGTTCATCTCGGTGGACGCCAAGGGCAGCTACGTGCTGTCCAACGTTCACCGGCCCGGACGCACCTACGAACGGGTGATCCACGAGGCTGAAATGCCTGTGGCCAGCCTCGATCAACAGCCGCAAATGATCGCCAATCAGCCCTACGCGGAACTGGTTTCGGCAGCCGCCAAAGTCAACCAGTTACCCGAAGCGCTGCTGCACGCGGTGATCAACGCAGAATCCCATTACAACCCTGGCGCAACCTCGGCCAAAGGCGCGGGTGGGCTCATGCAGTTGATGCCCGACACCGCGCGGGAAATGGGTGTGACCGACGTCTACGACCCCAAGGCCAACATCCAGGGCGGCGCGAAATATCTCAAGCGTCTGATGACCCTGTTCGACAACGACATCGCCCTCGCCGTGGCGGCCTACAACGCTGGGCCCGACGCGGTGCTCAGCCGTGGCCGGGTGATTCCGCCGTTCGCCGAAACCCAGCGGTATGTACCGAATGTGTTGCGTCAGTACCGGCGTCTGCAGGGGTTGGCCATGGATGCGCCGTTGTGACCCCAACCCGGTTTCCCCCACTTTCGGGGCAAACCGGATACACCCGAAAAGTGGGGAAAAGGGGTGGGGGATTTGCCCCGGATTCTCAAGTCGTCGCGATAACTGATTGAACGCTAATGCAATTTTTTGTGGCACGCGGATTGCTCCGAGGCATTTGTCGAGAAGTGTTCCCAAGAGCACCCACTACGAGGTTACTGATCATGGTTGGCATTCATCACGCTCCGTCTCTGTTCAACTGGCTGCTGATTCTGGCCTCGATGCTCAGCGTCGAGCTGGCCGGCGCGGCCGTGCGTTGCGAGCGCAACCTGGTGGCCAACGTCGTCGCCTTCGATCAACCGCTGATGTTCAACCGCCTCGGCGCGCAGAACATCAACGGCATGATGTTTGCCCTGCGCCGCGACGTCGTTGATGACCGCAACATGTCGCTGGCCTACGGCGGTTCAGCGGTGCCGGGCAAGGTTTCGCTGCGCCCGGACAAGCGGCCACGGCCACTGGTGTTACGCGTGGCGGCGGGTGATTGCCTGACGATCAATCTGCAAAATCTGCTCGACTATCAGGCCAACCCGAACAAGCACTTCGAGAATGAAGGTGAAGAAGAGGAGGGCGTGGAAAACGCCAACGCGGCTGAAGACTTCAAAGTCGATGAGCAAGTCGCTGACCGTCACGTCGGTTTCCAGGTCAATGGCCTGCAAGCGGTAAACAGCATCGATGACATTTCTTCGTTCACCGGGCGTAACGCCAACACCTTGGTGCCGCCGGGCGCGAGCCGTTCTTACACCCTGTACGCCGAGCGTGAAGGCGCGTTTGCCGTCAGCAGCCGTGGCGCGACGTTTGGTGGCGAGGGCGCGGCCGGCAACGTCGCCAATGGCTTGTTCGGCCAGGTTGTCGTCCTGCCCAAGGGCGGCCGCACCTATCGCAACACCCTCACTGAAGAAGAAATGCGCCTGGCCACCACGGGCCGCGCACCCACCGGCCAACCGATCGTTGATTACCAGGCGCGCTACCCGCAACGCGAGCCGTGGTTGCGCGAAGGCAAGGCCGGCACGCCGATCATCGGCATGGTCGACGGCAATGAAATCATTTCCAGCGAAAGCGATGCGATCGTCATGGGCAGCAATGCCGACGGCAGCTTCCCACCCAGCACTTATCCGCTGGAATCGGTTGGCAAACGCAACCCGGCGATCCCTAATCGACTGGAAGCGTTCCGCGATTTCGCCTCGCAATTCCAGGACGAAACCGCTGCCACTCAAGCGTTTCCGGCGTACTGGGCTGATCCGGTGATGGCTCATGTGCTTGAACCGACCCGCGACTCGTTCATGATCAACTACGGCTCCGGCGGCATGGGCGCCGAAGTGGTGGCCAACCGTTTGGGTGTCGGGCCGATGCACGACTGCCTGTCGTGCGCCTACGAAGAATTCTTCCTCAGCTCGCACACCGTCGGCGACGTGGCGATGCTGGTCGACGTGCCGGCCAACGCCGGGCTGGAGAACATCGCCCCTGGCCAGACACCACGCGCTGATCAGATCGGTGTGAAAGCGACCATGGCGCTGTATCCGTCGGAGCCATCGAACGTCAACCACAGCTACATCGGTGACTTCGTCAAATTCCGCAACACCCACAATGGCCATGAGCAGCACATCTTCCACTTGCACGGCCATCAGTGGCTGTTCAACCCCAACGACGACAACTCCGATTACGTTGACGCCCAGGGCATTGGCCCGGGCGCCGGTTATACCTATGAAATTGCCAACGGCGGATCGGGCAACCGCAACCGCGTGGCCGGCGATGCGATCTATCACTGCCATTTTTATCCGCACTTTGCCCAAGGCATGTGGGCCATGTGGCGGGTGCACGATGTGTTCGAGGAGGGCACCCGGCTCGACGTTTCCCAGCAGGGCGCCGACGGTTATCACAGCGAACCGTTTGCCCTGCGCAGCGGTAAACCAGCGACCGGCGCGCGCGCCTTGCCGGACGGCGAAATCGTTGCCGGTACACCGATTCCGGCGATAGTGCCGCTGCCGGGCAAAGCCATGGCACCGATGCCGGGCAAAGTCGTGGTCGTGCCGAAAATCGGCGAAACCCTGATCGCCGGCAATGATGACGACGAGGATGAAGAAGAGGGCGATGACGACGGCGAGCACCATGGCGGCAATGGCGGCGGTCAAGCCATCGGTTCGCTGGCGCTGGTTGATCGCAGCGAAGCCAACCGCAATGCCGACGGCAGCCTGAAAAACCCTGGCTATCCGTTCTGGATCGGCGGCATGGAAAGTTCGGTGGGCCAACGTCCACCAACCCCGCCGCTGGACATGCTCGACGCCGCTACCGCGCAATCGCTCAAGGCCAGCGGCAAAGCCCTGTGGGCCAACCTCGACCCGGCGCAATCCGGCGGCTGGGATGGCGGCTTGCAGCGGCATACACTCGACGGCGTCTCGGCCGGCGGTGAGGCGCACACCGTGACCACTTCGCTGGATTTCTCCAAGGAAGTCACCCGCGCCAAACCGATTTACCTGCCGGAAGAAGGCACCGAAGTCGAACAGGCGGCGATGGCCTTCCACGCGAAAAAAGACCATCCAAGCTATGCCTTGCTGCCCGGCAATCAAGTGGTGGCCAAGGCGTTTCGCACCAACGGTGCCTTGCCGATGGCCGGTGCGCCGTACTACGAACCGTGCATGGACGACCGGCAAAAACGCCTGACCAGCAGCGCCGGCAGCGGTGAGTTTGCCAGCGGTGACCGCATCGACGGCATGTCCTTTGTCGGCGCCTCGAGCTTCACCGCCGACCGCCCTCGGATCTACAAAGCCGCCAACATTCAGTTCGACGCGGTGTACAACAAGGTCGGTTATCACTTCCCGCAGGCGCGCATTCTGGCGCTGTGGGAAGACGCCTGGCCGGTGATCACCAAGCAGCGTCCGCCAGAACCGCTGGTGATGCGCATGAACACTTTCGATTGCGTGCAGTACCAGCAAACCAACCTGGTGCCGGCCACCTATGAGATGGACGACTATCAGGTGCGCACGCCGACCGATGTGATCGGTCAGCACATTCACCTGCCGAAGTGGGACCTGACCTCGGCGGACGGCTCGTCCAACGGCTGGAACTACGAGGACGGCGTGCTCTCGCCCGGCGCCGTGCAGGAACGCATTCACGCGATTCGCGAGTTCAACCAATGCGCCGGCACTGATCCGCGCGACGGCACCCAGGCCTGCCCGAAAGCCAAGAACCATCCGTTCTTCGGCCAGTACGGCCGCGCCGATTGGCTCGGTGCGCGCACGGCGATGCAGCGCTGGTTCGTCGATCCGGTGGTCAACGCTAAAGGCGTCGATCGCGGCCTCGGTACCATTTTCACTCACGACCACCTGGGCCCATCGACGCATCAGCAAATTGGTCTGTACGCCACCGTGTTGGCGGAACCGGCCGGTTCGACCTGGTTCCATGCGGAAACCGGCGAGCCTCTGTACAGCGGCGCGCGCCAGGACGGCGGGCCGACCTCGTGGCAAGCGGTGATCAATACCGGCGACCTCGATGGCGACGGCAAGAACGACAGCTTCCGCGAGTTCTTCCTCGAATACAGCGACTTCCAGCACGCCTATGAAGCTGGCGTCTATGTCGGTGCCGGCCCCAACGGTGTGCCGAATGCGCAGGCGTTCCCGGCCACCGCTGACAGCTTCCGCTACGCGATCAATCCGCCGGTGCGTAACAACGCCAGCAACTTGCTTGAAGGCGTGCTGGAAGTGCAGGGCGGTCAGGTGCCGGGCTGCCCGAGCCGGCCATGTCCGCAGGCGATTTCGGTGGATGATCCGGGCATGTTCGTCGTCAACTATCGCAACGAACCGCTGGCCCTGCGCGTGTACGACCCGAACAAGGTCGGCCCGGACGGCAAGCGCGGCATGCAGGCTGATGGTCTCGGTGGCGATCTGTCATTCGCCATGCAAAGCCGCACCGACCGCGCAATTCCGGCGATGAACCTGGCGCCGAATCTGCTCACCGCCGCCACCGGGCCTACTGGCGGCACCACGCTGTTTCCGCCGCACATCAACAAGGGCGGCGCCGAACCGGGTGACCCATTCACACCGATGCTGCGCACCTACACCGGCGACAACGTGCGGCTGCGGGTGCATGCCGGCGGCCATGAAGAAGAGCACAACGTCACCTTGCACGGTGTGAAATGGCTGCAGAGCGGTTCCGGGTTCGGCAACAGCTCCAATTCCGGCTGGCGCGCCTCGCAAATGATCGGCATTTCCGAGCAGATGGGCTTCATTGCGCCGGTGTCGATGCTCTCCAGTTCCGCTGCGACAACGGGCGACTATCTGTACTCGATGGACGCTTCGATCGAAGGCTACTGGAGCGGTATCTGGGGCGTGATGCGCAACTACACCGCCAAACGCGCCGACCTGTTCGCCATCCCCAACAACCCGACCCCGGCGGGCATGCGCAACACCGTGGCGTTCGAGGGCAGTTGCCCACGGATCAGTGCCAACCCTAATGGCATCGGCACGCGGCCGACGGTACAGCGCAACTATGAAGTGGTGGCGGCGCTGGCCAACGACATCCTCGGCAACTCGCTGGGCCTGACCATCGGCGATCCCGAAGGACTCGGGCAGCATGTCGGCGGGCCGCTGAATCCGGCGGGTGGCACCTTGGTGCTGAACTCGCGCACGGTGAGCATTCCACAAGTCACCGTGACCGATCCGGAGGATGGCGAAACCATCACCATTGGCGGGCAGAGCGGGCCGCTGCATGACCCGACCGCGATCCTGTACGTGCGTAAATCCGATCTGGATCCGCTCAGCGGCAAGCTGAAACCCGGCATCCCGGTTGAACCGCTGGTGCTGCGTGCGGCGGCAGGGGATTGCATCAACATCACCCTGGAAAACCGTCTGCCGAGTGTCATGCCTGACCTGACCCAGACGGCGGTGATGCAAGGCATGGTCAAGCGTGATCGCAACAGCGGTCTGGGCTCGACCACCTTCAGCAACAACCTGATGCGGCCGTCCAGCCACGTCGGCCTGCATGCGCAATTACTGGCGTACGACATCACTAAATCCGACGGTGCCAACGTCGGCGCCAACCCGATCCAGACCGTGCCACCGCGCGTCGGCAACAGCGGCGCGTACCCGACCCGTACCTATCAGTACTACGCCGGGCACCTGGAACGTGAAGGCAAACCGGTGACCCAACTGGGCCGCAGCGTCGACAACATCAATGCCACGGCAGTCGAGTTCGGCGGCTTGAACATCACCCCGGCGGACGTGATCAAGCAGCCGCAAAAAGGTCTTGGCGGGGCGATGAGTATTCTGCCGATCGGCGCGACCTGGGTTGACGATGCACGCAAGGTCAACGCAACGGTGACGGCGCCTGCGCAGACCAGCTACCGCGACTTCGCGATGGTCTGGCACAAGGCGTTGAACACTCGTTGGGCCAATGGCCGGCCGGTGGAAGGAATTGCCGCTGAAGGCTTCGGCGTGCCGACCGATCCGCAGGACAACTCGAGCATGGCGATCAACTACAAGACCGAGCCGCTGTGGTATCGCTTCGGCCTCGCCCCGGACGCGCCGTTTGGTCATGCCGATGGCGCGGGTTATGGCGACATGGTCAATGCGCACATGGCTTACAGCAATGCGTTGGTGGGTGGCGATCCGCAGACGCCGGTGCTCTATGCCAAACCGGGGCAGCCGTTCCGTACGCATATTTTGATGCCGAGCGGTGGCAGTCGCGGCACCACGTTCCAGCTCGACGGGCACGTCTGGTCGGTGAACCCGTTCCAGGCCGAGAAGAGCGATGTCGGTGGTTATCCGATGGGCTCGCCGGGCGTGGGCTCGGTGCGCTTCGGCTACAACCCGATGTCGATGTACATCGGCGCCCACGAAAGCATCCTGCCGGCCGCGCACTTCAGCTTCATGATCCCGAGCGCCGGCGGCAGCAACGCGATCCCCGGCGACTACCTGTTCCGCGACTACGCCGCCTACGGCAACACCTCCGGATTATGGGGACTGCTGCGCGTAACCAACGAACCGGAACCGGCACCGACCCCGTAGGAGCAAGGCTTGCCCGCGAAGGCCGCGCCTCGGTTCTGAAAGGGGTGTGGCACTAAAAGCTTCGCGAGCAAGCTTTGCTCCTACAGAGCGGTGGTTGGCAATGAAGACGGTGGGATGAATGCGAATCCCTGTAGGCCTTCGCCTGCTCGCGATCGGGGACAACCCGGTTTCGGACGGTGAGGCGGATGACGCCATCGCGAGCAGGCGAAGGCCTACAGTGGGCCGGTGGTGGGCAGTGAGTGTGCGGCAGGAATGCAAAACCTGTGGGAGCTGCGGTTCGACGATTCGACTTGCCAGCGATGATGGCGGCACAGGCGCCATTGATGT
>NZ_JBODOE010000013.1:106773-204067 GCF_051913165.1 Pseudomonas sp. SM4
CGCTGGCAAGCCAGCTCCCATAGGGGCTGTGGTTGGTAGCGAGGATGGCGGGATGAATGCAAAACCTGTGGGAGCTGCGGTTCGACGATTCGACTTGCCAGCGATGATGGCGGCACAGGCGCCATTGATGTGACTGGAAGGGCGCCATCGCTGGCAAGCCAGCTCCCATAGGGGCTGTGGTTGGTAGCGAGGATGGCGGGATGAATGCAAAACCTGTGGGAGCTGCGGTTCGACGATTCGACTTGCCAGCGATGATGGCGGCACAGGCGCCATTGATGTGACTGGAAGGACGCCATCGCTGGCAAGCCAGCTCCCACAGGGGCTGCGGTGGGCAGTGAGATAGGTGAGATGAATGCAAATCTCATGTAGGAGTGAGCCTGCTCGCGATCGGGACAACTCGGTTTCGGACGGTGAGGCGGATGACGCCATCGCGAGCAGGCGAAGGCCTACAGGGAATGAGTTTGCAAATGAGCGGAGGGTGGTATGAACAGGATCATCAACATCATCGGGATTTGCACGCTGGCCATGGCCGGGGCGTTGCTGACGCTGAGTGAAATTGCGTTGGCGCAAACCGGCAGCGGGCAGACGCTGAACCGTGACGGTGTGGCGGTGGATTTCGATCTCAAGCCACTGGCCGCCGACGGCAAACTGCGTGAAGGCGAGTTCGCCGATGTGCAGTTCCGCATCAGCGACAGCGCTTCCGGCCAGCCTCTGTCCGGCGTGGCCCCGGGTGCCTGGGTCGATCCGCAAACCCTCGCTGCCGATAAGGCCCAGGGCCGTGACCAGAGCTGCAAAGCCCGGGTCGGCGTGTTCCTCAAGTCCAACATCGGCGCGCGGCCGTTGCTCGACCTCAACAGCTATTTCCTGCTGGTGATGAACCGCGACGCGAGCATCGCCGTGGTCGATCCATCAGTGTCGGTCGGCGGCATCACCAGCACCCTCGCGCGGATCGAACTCAAGCAACCGCCGATGGATTGGGTCACGCCCAAAGACAACAAACGCGTATTCGTCTCGATGCCGACAGCCGGTGAAGTGGCAGTGATCGACAGTGAACAATTCAAAGTCATCGACTCGATCAGCGCCGGCAGCCAACCGTTTCGCGTCGCCCTGCAACCGGACGAACGCCTGCTCTGGGTCGGCAACAACGCGAGCAAAACCGAAGACTCCGGCGTCACCGTGATCGACGCCCAAAGCCTCAAATCCCTCAAACATTTACAGACCGGACGCGGCCACCACGAAATCACCTTCAGCAAAGACAGCCGCTTCGCCTTCGTCAGCAACCGCGACGACGGCACTGTCAGCGTGATCGACATCGCCAGCCTGAACATCGTCGAGCAGATCAAAACCGGCTCCCATCCTCTGTCAGTCGCCTACTCGGCGCTGTCCGGCGCGGTCTACGTGGCCGATGGCAAGGACGGCACCGTCACCGTGATCGACGCCGGCACCCACGCCATTCGCCGGGTGATCAAACTGCAACAAGGCCTCGGCCCGATGGGCTTCAGCGCCGACGGCCGCTTCGGCGTGGTGCTCAACACCGTGGAAAACCGCGCCACCATCATCGACGCCGCCACTAACAGCGCCATCCATGATCTGGACGTCAGCGCCGAACCCTACCAAGTGGTGTTCACCCAGGCCTACGCCTACATCCGCGGGCTCGCCTCGCCAAAAGTCACCATGATCAACCTGTCCTCGCTCGGCGAAGGTCGCCAGCCGATCAGCCAGGGTTTCGAAGCCGGCCCGCAAGCACCGCGCCTGGCCGGGAATTTGCCGCTGGCCTCCAGCCTCGCCGTATCGCGCGATGACAACGCGGTGTTCGTGGTCAACCCGGTGGACAACACCACCTACTTCTACGCCGAAGGCATGAACGCGCCGATGTCCGGTTACCCCAACCGTGGCCAGATCGCCCGCGCCGCCATGGTCATCGATCGCAGTCTGCGCGAAGTCTCGCCGGGCCTGTACAGCGCACGGGTGAAACTGCCGGCAGCGGGGCGTTTCGACGTGGCGTTCCTGCTCAATCAACCGAACATCATTCACTGCTTTACCGCGCAGATTGATAGCGACGGCAAACAGCCAAAACACCTCGGCCAGCCGAAAGTCGAGTTCCTCCTCGACAAGACTGCCGTAGCGCTCAACGACCCCTACGTCGTGCGCTTCCGCATCGTTCAGGGCAAAGACAAAACCCAACGCAGCGGCGTCAAAGACGTGCAACTGCGCTACTACCTCGCGCCCACTTCACACCCGCGTGAAGTGGCGGCGCTGGAAGTCGCCGACGGCGTGTACGAAGCGCCGATCAGCCTCGACCGCAGCGGCGCCTGGTACCTGCATGTGCGCGCGGCATCGTTGGGCGCCGGTTTCGATGACAAGACCTTTGCCAGTGTTCGGGTCACCCCCGACCAGGCCCGTTGAAGAGGAGTTTCGACATGAACCGATTTGCATCCACTGGCCTCCTGACCCTGACCCTGTGCCTGTTGAGCCTCAGCGTTCAACACGCCAACGCCCACTCGGCAGACGAACACGCCGGGCACAAAGCGCCCGCGAGCAGCACGCAAGAACACACCCAGGTCAAGTTCGCCAACGTGCCGCTGTTCGACCAGACCGGCAAAACCGTTCGCCTCGAACAAGACCTGGTGCAGGGCAAAATTGTCGTCATGAGTTTCATCTACACCAGTTGCACGACGGTGTGCCCGGTGGTCTCGTCGATCATGGGCAAGGTGCAGAAACAGCTCGGCGCGCGGGTCGGCAAGGAAGTGCAACTGGTGTCGATCAGCATCGACCCACAGCGCGACGACCCGAAACGCCTGCAGGATTATGCCCGTACCTTCCAGCGCGGGCCGGGCTGGAGCTGGCTGACCGGCTCAGCACAATCGATCAATGAAACCCTCAAAGGCCTCGGCAGTTTCAGCGGTGACCTGAAGAGTCATCAACCGTTGATCCTCGTCGGCGACGGCGACAGCCGCCACTGGATGCGCTACTACGGCTTCACCGACCCGGCGTTGCTGGCCAAGGAAGTGGAAAAACTCAGCGGCCTGCGCACCCACGCCAAACACACCGCCATCGCCATGGAGCAACAGCCATGAGACTGCTCGACTGGATCTCCCTGACCGTGTGTTTCTGGATTCTCAGCAACGTCGCGCTGGCCCACGAAGGTCACGTTTCAGAACCGCCAGCCGCTGTGGCTGCCGCGCCGGCCAAAGGCACCCACGACGCGAAAACCTGGTTCACCGACACACCGTTGCAGGATCAGAACGGCGAGACCCTGCGCTTCTACAGCGACGCGCTGCAAAACCGCATCGTTCTGCTCAACGTGATTTTCACCAGTTGCAACGATGCCTGCCCGCTGATCACCCGCAAGCTCAAGGAAGTCCGCGAATTGCTGGGCGACAAGGCGCAAGACATCACTTTTATTTCCCTTACCAGTGACCCGCTGCGCGACACGCCGGCGGTGCTCAAGGCTTACACCTTGAAGCAGGGTTCCGATGACCCTCATTGGCTTTTTCTCACCGGCGACAAGGCGCAGATGGATCTGGTGCTGAGTCGCATCGGCCAGATCGTGCCGACGCCCGAGCAGCACTCGACGCAGTTGATCGTTGGGGATGTCGCCAACAAACGCTGGAGCAAAATTCGCCCCGACGCCCCGGCCGCCGCCATTGCCCAGCGCTTGCAGTTGCTGACAATGCCCGTGGCCGGTCGCTGAGCCGCGCCATGAACCGCTGCCGCGTCCTCGCCCTGATCCTGCTCGCTGGCATCAGCCTTGGCGCGGGTGCTGCGCCGCTGACCCCGGAAGAGGCGGCGGGCAAGCGCCTGTACCGTCAGGGCTTGTCGGCCAGTGGCGAGGCGATCATGGCGCGGGTCGGTGCGGCAGATGTGTTGCTCCCGGCGACCAGCCTGCCGTGCGCCAATTGCCACGGCGCCGATGGCCTCGGTCGACCCGAGGGCGGGGTGCGTCCGCCGCCGCTGAACTGGGCGCGACTGACCAGCACGTATGGCCAGCAACAGGTCAACGGGCGTAGCTATCCGGCGTACACCGAAAGCACGCTGGCGACGGTGATCGAGCAGGGCCGCGACCCCGGCCACAATCGTCTCGACCCGAGCATGCCGCGCTTTGTGCTGTCGATGAAAGATCAGCGCAACCTCACCGCGTATCTCAAACGCCTGGCCGATGAGCGTGATCCCGGCCTTGAGGCGCAAACCTTGCACCTGGGCACCTTGCTGCCCAGCCAAGGACCGCTGGCCGAGGAGGGCATGACCGTGGCAGCGGTGCTCAATGGCAGTGTTGCGCGGATCAATCAGGCCGGTGGCATTCATGGGCGGCAACTGCGCCTGACGGTGATCGATCCCGGCCCGGATCGCGCCAGCGCCGAGCAAGCCCTGCAGCAGTTGATCGAGCAAGAACAAGTGTTCGCATTAATCGCGCCGCTGGCGCCGGCCCTCGACAGCGAACTGGGAATGCGTCTGGAACAGGCCGGTGTGCCGCTCATCGGCGCGCTGTCGTTGCTCGGCTCGATGCAGGCCAGTCCGCAGATTTTCGAGCCGTTGCCGGGCCTGCGCGAGCAACTGATCGCCTTGGCCGACTACGCCACGGCCAGCCTGCGCGTGCTGCAAGGGCCGACGCTGATTGCCTATCCGGACGACCCGTTGCAGGCGCAAGCGGCCACCACCCTCGCTGGATACTTGCAGGAACACGGCTGGCAGAAAGTCCATCTGCAAGCCTACGACCCGGCGGCGGAGGCGCTGCCGTTGGGCTCGCGCTCGGTGTTTTATCTGGGCAATGGTGGCGGTTTCGGGCGTCTGGCAACGAGGCTGCAAAGCGCCGGGCAAGTGCCGTATCTGTTCGCCGCTTCGAGCCAGGTTGCGGGTGAGTTGCTGCAAGTGCCGGAGGGATTTTCCCGGCGGGTGTTTCTTGCTTATCCATTCGTGCCCAGCGACTGGACCCAAACCGGGCGCATGGCCCTGACGCTGCTGCGCGAAGGCCAAGGCCTTGGTGCCCAGCACGCGGTGCTGCAAGTCGGCGCCTACGCCTCGATGCTGCTGCTCAGCGAAGGCATGAAACAGGCCGGCCGCGACGCCAGCCGCGAGAAACTGGTGGCGGCGCTGGAAGGCCTGCATGACTTCGACACCGGCCTGACCCCGCGCCTGAGTTTCGGCCCCGGCCGACGCCTGGGCTTGAGCGGCGCCCATGTGGTCACCGTGGATTTGCCCGATCAGCGTTTCTATCTGGTCGCGCCTTATAAACCGATTGTTGCCAGCCCCTGAACGGAGGGCCCGATCATGAAACGCACAACGCTGATCTTGCTGCTGAGCTGTTGGCTGCCACTGGCGTGGGCCAACAACGAAGCGGCCGTGGCGCGGGTCAACGGCGAGGAAATCTCCGGGTTTCGTTTCGAGCGCTTCTTCGCCGAATACCTGGAAGATCAGGGCCGCGCCGTGGCGAGCATTCGCAATCCCAAAGCCTACCAACAGCTGCGCCAAACAGCGCTGCAAACGCTGATCGATAAGGAGTTGCTGTGGCAAGAGTCGCAGAAACGCGGGGTGCAGATCGACCCGCACAGGGTGCTTCAGCAGGTTGAGCAGACCCGTAGCGCCATCGGCGGCACGGACAAATTCCTCCGCCGCTTGCAGGACGCCGGTTTCGACGAGGCTTCCTTCACCGAGTACACCCGCCGCGAACTGGCGGCGCAGCAGGTGTTCGCCGAGTTGATCCGGGCGAACACTTTGCAACCTCGGCATCAACTGATCCGCGTACCCGCGCACGCCGATGCCGCCACAGATGCCGCGGCGCGTCTACGCTTGATGCAAATGCGCGCCTCGATAGTCGACGGCGCCACGTTTGCCAGCCAACCGCTACGTTCACCGTTCGGCTGGCACCTGATTTATTTGCCGAACCACTTGGAGGCCGCCGATGTCCCAGATTTGCAGGGGCTGGATACAGTCAGGGCACAGCTCGCCCGACAGCAAAACACCCAGGCTCGTCGTCAGGTGCTCGCGCAATTACGGGTGCAGAACAGGATCGAACGAATTGACGACGATTGAAGGTTCCCCCCCAATAGTGGGGAATGGCTTCGATGCCCATTCAGGTGCTTCCCCGTTTCTGGGGAACGGGGTACCGGGACGAGCGGGCATTGTCATTAATTTCAAGGACATGAAGAGATAAAATTACCGGCACTCAGCCTGGCATGAAGTGTGCGTTACCACGTGTAAGGCGCACTCTCAGGGCGGGGTCATCGGACCTGCTGTTTCAAGGAGTCGACCTTGGTTAACAAAGTACTGGTTGTCGAAGACGAACAGCTGCTTGCACAAAACCTTCAGGATTATCTGTCGGCGCAGGGGCTGGACGTCCGGATTGCACATGACGGAGCGACGGCTATCGGTTTGGCCGAAACCTTTGCCCCCGACGTGCTGGTGTTCGATTACCGCTTGCCCGATATGGAAGGCTTTGAGGTGCTCGACGCAGTCCGCCAGAACAGGACGTGCCATTTTGTGCTGATAACGGGTCACCCGACCGCTGAAGTCTGTGAGCGGGCGCGGCAACTGGGGGTCAGCCACATCCTGTTCAAACCGTTTCCTTTGGCGGAACTGGCCCGAGCGGTCTGCGACCTTCTTGGCATCAAGCGTGAAGCGAAACCCGGTGCGAGCCCTTCCGAGGGCTTTGTCGAACGACGCCAGAGCAGGACCGAGAGCTTCCCGTTGCAGTTGTACGATGGCAGTTGGGTGTTGGCGGATCGGCGACGACAGTTGCACGCCATGGCACCGGACGACGATCAAATGCTCACCGGGGAGTAATGGCGCGAACAGACGTTCCGGCACTTGCCGCCAAGGTTTGCCGCGCCGATAGGGCTCTGAGCCCCGGTTGGAGAGCAAGCCATGGAACGTCTGTCCGTTGTCGTCGAACCGCTGTTGGCCGAAAGCGCCCCCGCGCGCTTTTCCAGTGAACAGCTTGCCCAGGCCCGGGCGCGGGCCGCCACCTCTGGCGAACGCGTGCTTGAAGCCCTCGGCGTACTCTGTGAACTGGCGCCGATGCCGTTCATTCATACCCTCGGCGCCACCCTGCATTACCCGGTGCTCGACACCGACAGCCTGTTTCAAGCGACGCCGGTGTTTGACCGGGTCACCCTCGCACAATGCCTGAAACGTGAATTCATCCTGCTGCGCCACAACGACGAAGTCATCGGTGTGTTTGCCGACCCCTTCGACCCGGCGCGGCTGGCCTGGATTGACGACTGCCTGCACGGCGCGCCGCTGCATCTGGTCCACGCCGATGACCTCAAGGCCTATCTGGCCCGCCACGAAGAAAGCTTCCACGCCGTCGAATCGCTCAACGCCCAAGGCGACACTCACCACGAAATCGACACCCTGCAAAGCCTGTCGCTGACCAGCATCAGCGAAGACGCCAGCAGCGTGGTGAAACTGGTCAACTCGACCCTCTACGACGCGCTGAAAATGCACGCCAGCGACATCCACCTCGGCACCACCGGCAACGGTCTGGTGATCAAGTACCGCATTGACGGCGTGCTCAACAACATCAGCAAAGTCCAGGGTACGGAGTTCTCCGAGCAGGTGATCTCGCGGGTCAAGGTCATGGCCGAACTGGACATCGGCGAGAAACGCGTGCCCCAGGACGGTCGCTTCAAGATCGGCATCAGTGGCCGTCAGATCGACTTTCGCGTGTCGATCATGCCGAGCATCTTCGGCGAAGACGCGGTGCTGCGGGTACTCGACAAACAGGATCTGGCCGACAAGGTCTGCGGCGTGCAATTGCAGGCGCTGGGCTTTGAAGATGAAACCCTGCGCCAGTTGCGCCGCCTCGCCGCCGAACCCTACGGCATGGTGCTGGTCACCGGCCCGACCGGCAGCGGCAAAACCACCACGCTGTACGCGATGATCACCGAGATCAACCACGGCGTGGACAAGATCATCACCATCGAAGACCCGGTCGAATATCAATTGCCGGGGGTGCTGCAAATCCCGGTTAACGAGAAAAAAGGCCTGACCTTCGCCCGGGGTTTGCGCTCGATCCTGCGCCACGACCCGGACAAAATCATGGTCGGCGAGATCCGCGACCCGGACACCGCGCAGATCGCCGTGCAATCGGCGCTCACCGGTCACCTGGTGTTCACCACCATCCACGCCAATAACGTTTTCGACGTGATCGGCCGCTTCACCCAAATGGAAATCGACCCGTACAGCCTGGTCTCGGCGCTTAACGCGATTCTCGCCCAGCGCCTGATCCGGCTGGTCTGCGCCAGCTGCAGCGCGCCGGTCAATCCGAGCGATGAAGAGCTGCGCGCATCCGGCCTCGATCCGCAGAAAGTCGACCATTACCACTTCGTTCACGGCAAGGGCTGCGGCCATTGCCGGGGCAGCGGGTATCGCGGGCGCACGGCGATTGCCGAGTTGCTGCACCTTGACGACGAGCTGCGCCAGATGATCGTCGAGCGCCAACCGATCAAACAAATCAAAGCCCTGGCCTGCGCCCGTGGTTTGCGCCTGCTGCGTGAATCGGCGCTGGAGCTGGTGGAACAAGGTCGCACCACGCTGGAGGAGATCAACCGTGTCACATTTATCTCGTGAGCGTTTTGTCGCCGTGCTCGGCGCCAGCGGTGTTGGCTTGGGGCAGCGGCGTGGCAGCGACACCCTGTGGCTGGGCAGCGTCGGTTACATCGACGAAGGCTTCCAGAGCTACGCGGTGGCGCTGGACACCCTCGATTGCCTGCTCGGTGAACACGCCGGTGCCGGTGCCGAATTGAGCGTGGTCATTTCCGGGCACTTCAGCCGTTTCTGCCTGGTGCCGTGGAGCGCGCAAATCAGCAGCCCTGAGGAACTGCGCGGCTTTGCCCAATTGTGTTTCGAAGACCTGTTTGGCGCGCCAAGCCAAGCCTGGAGTCTGGTGCTGTCCGCCGAACCGGCCGGGTACGACCGCATCGCCAGCGCTTTGCCGCAAGACTTGCTCGAACGCCTGCGCACGCTGGTCAGCGGTCGTGGTCTGCGCCTGCGCTCGGTACAGCCGTACCTGATGGCGGCGTTCAACCGTTTCGACAAAAGCCTCGATGCCGGCGACTTTCTGTTCGTCGTCGCCGAGCCGCAACGCAGCGTGTTGTTGCTGGCGAGGGAAGGGCGCTGGGCCGGTGTGCGTTCCGTGGGCGGCAGCGACAGCGATGCCGCGCTGAGTGCCTTGATCGGTCGCGAACGGCAGTTGCAGGCCTCGACCAGCGAACGTGCGTTCAACGTGTATCTGCATGCGCCGGCGCGCCTCGATGCGTATCCGGACGTGGCGGGTGTGCAGTTGCGCACCCTTGAAGACGCCTCGATGACTGTGCGTGACGGCTTGTACGTCATGTCCCGGGCGGTGGCCTGACATGCGCGCGCTCAATCTCGACTTCCAGCCACGTCCTCGTTCCGGCCCATTAGGTTGGAGTTTGCTCGGCGGCGGAGTGCTGCTGGCGCTGCTGTGCTTTGGCGTGCAACAGCACCTCGACGCGCACACCGAACAGCAACAGGGCCATCTGCAAACCACCCAGCGCCAGCTCACCGGCGACAGCGGCGCCAAGTCCACTTTGAGCCCGGCGGAAACCCGCGAGCAAGCGCAGAACCTCGCCGAGATGCGCAAGGTCTCGCAGCAACTGCGCCGGCCGTGGGAACGCCTGTTCGCCATGCTCGAAGCGATGCCGCGCGATGACGTCGCACTGCTCAGCCTGACCCCGGATGCGCGCAAAGGCCAGGTCCGCATCAGCGCTGAAGCGCGGGATCTGCAAGCGATGCTCGACTTCCACAAACGTCTGGAAGCCAGCGACGAGCTGTCCGACGTCTCGCTGCTGAGCCACGAAATCGTCGTCAAATCGCCGGAACAACCGGTGCAATTCAACCTGTCGGCGACTTGGGAGATGGGCGATGCGAATCCCTAGACTGATCGTCCACGAATACCTGCAAGGCCTCGGCATTCCGGGCCTGGCCGGGCTGGCGCTGCTGCTGGTCGCCGTGGCCTGGGCGCTCGGTGGTTTGCTGCCGGGCTGGCAATCGTTGCAGCACTTGAGCCAACAGACTCAGGAAGCCACCGCGTACCTGGCCAAGGTTGAAGACGGCAGCATCGCGCCGCCGGTGGTGCCGCAGCGTCAGCTCGACGACTTCCGCAACAAACTGCCGGCGCAGCCGCAAGCCACCGTCGCCATCGACCGCATCTACGCCCTCGCAGCGCAAGAACACATCACCCTGGCACGCGGCGAATATGCCCTCGGCGTCGACCCGAAAACCCATCTGGCGCGTTATCAGATCCTTCTTCCCGTGCGCGGCAGCTACCCGCAACTGCGCCGCTTTGTGCACGCCTTGCTCGGCCAGTTGCCGGCGGTGGTGGTGGAAGACCTCGAGTTGCAACGCAAAAAGATTGGCGACACCGACCTCAATGGCCGGATCCGTATGACCCTTTACCTGTCGAGGTCGTGATGAATACCAAGCGCGTGACAGGGTGGGTAGCGTTCTTCGGCGTGGCGGCGGCGCTGGCGTGGTTGCCGGCGTATTTCTCGCCGAGCGAAGACGCCGATTCCAATGAAGTGGCTGTCGCTACGCCGGGGAAAACCCGGGGCGCGCTGCCGGCCAGCACCGCCAAGGCCAAAGATGCGCCGATCAAGGACTTGAGCCCGGCCGGTGATCTGTTCGCCGCCAAGAGCTGGAAGGCCGCGCCAACCCTGGCCACGGTCACCGAACAAGCGATCAACCCGGCCACAGTGGTGCAAGCCCCGAGCCTGCCACCGGTGCCGTTTCAGTTCGTCGGCCGGCTGCATGACCGCAGCGACCTGCAAGTGTTTTTGCAGAACGGCGAAAAGATCTACGTCGTGCGCAACGGGGATGTGATCGACGACACCTGGAAGATCACCGGCATTTCCGATGTGGAATTGAGCCTGGTTTACCTGCCTTTGCATTTGTCGCAGACCCTGTCTGTGGGGAGTACGCAATGAACCGTTCCCGTTTGCTGATGAGCCTGGGCCTGTGCGCCGGGCTGGCCGCGTGCAGTTCTGCACAAGTGGCCAACAAGGAAGCCGCCGACCTGATTGAGCAGGGTCAGTACGAGGCGGGGCTGGCGCGGATCGAGGAAGGTCTGCGTGAAAATCCTCGCGACACCGAATTGCACTTGCTGCTCAACAGCGGCCGAGCCAAAGCGATCACCGCACTGCTGACCTCCGGCGACACCGATCGCTCGCGCCGCGACTTCGCCTCGGCACGTATCGCTTACGCACGAGTGCTGACCATCGAGCCGAACAACCGCCGCGCTCAGGATGCCCTGAAGCAGATGGATTACCTGCGCAGCATGGACGAGAAACTCGAGCTGGCCCGTGGCGACCTGCGTCGCGGCGACATCTACGGCGCCGATCGTCAGGTCAAACAGATCCTCGAACTCGACCCGAACAACGACGGTGCGCTGGAGCTGCAAGGCAACATTCGCCTGGTGCAGAGTCGCAACGTGATTGCCTATCCGCAACTGCGCACCAAGCTCGATCGCCCGGTAACCCTGGAATTTCGCGACGCCAACCTCAAGACCATTTTCGAAGTGCTGTCGCAGGTCGCCGGGCTGAATTTCATCTTCGACAAAGACCTGCGTCCGGACATGAAAGCCACAATCTTCGTACGTGACGTGCGCATCGAAGACGCGGTGACTTTGCTGCTGCAACAGAACCAGTTGCACCAGAAAGTGGTGAACGAAAACACCTTGCTGATCTACCCGGATTCGCCGCAGAAAGTGAAGGATTACCAGGAACTGGTGATGCGCACTTTCTACCTGACCAGCATCGACGCCAACACCGCACTGAACATGGTGAAAACCATGCTCAAGACCCGCGATGTGTTTGTCGACGAACGCCTCAATACCCTGACCATGCGCGACACCGAAGACGCCGTGCGCATGGCCGAAAAACTCCTGCAATCGCAAGACCAGTCCAACCCGGAAGTGGTGCTCGAAGTGGAGGTGATGGAAGTCGCCACCCAACGCATTCTCGACCTTGGCCTGCAATGGCCGAGCACCTTCGGCGTAGTCAACTCCGATGGTTCGCCGGTCACCCTGTTGGGCCAGCTCAAGGGCATCAACTCTGACCGCATCTCCATCGGCCCATCGCCGCAAGCCAAGATCAACGCGCAGGACAACGACATCAACACCCTCGCCAGCCCCGTGATTCGTGTCAGCAACCGCGAGCAGGCGCGCATTCACATCGGTCAGCGCGTGCCGATCATCAGCGCCACCTCGGTGCCGTCGACGCAGGGGCCGGTGATCACTGAAAGCGTGACCTATCTGGATGTCGGTCTGAAGCTCGAAGTGACGCCCACCGTGCACCTGAACAACGAAGTGGCGATCAAGATCGCGCTGGAAGTGAGTAACGCCACGCCGCTGGAACCGACCCGCCAAGGCACGATCCCGGTGCAGGTCGATACCCGCAACGCGCAAACCTCGCTGCGTTTGCACGACGGCGAAACGCAGATCCTCGCCGGACTGGTGCGCAACGATCACGGTGCTACCGGCAACAAGATTCCGGGCCTCGGCGACATTCCCGGCTTGGGCCGCTTGTTCGGCAGCAACAAAGACACCATCGGCAAATCCGAACTGGTGCTGTCGATCACCCCACGGATCGTGCGCAACCTGCCGTATCAGAGCCCGTCGGACATGGAGTTCTCCACCGGCACCGAAACCAGCATGCACATCCAGGCACCGGATCGTTCGCAGAGCTACGTGATGCCGTCACCGGCCGCGCAGCCGCGTGCCGTCGGTGAATCGGCCGTGGCCACCACCCGCGTCACCGTCGAGAAGCCTTGATCATGAACGCCTCCCAACGCGGTTTCACCCTGATCGAAGTCGTGGTGACGCTGGCCCTGATCGGCCTGTTGGCGAGCATGGCCGCGCCACTGACCGAGACCCTGGTGCGGCGTGGCAAGGAGCAGGAGCTGCGCAACGCGCTGTATCAGATTCGCGATGCCATCGATGCCTACAAGCGTGCCTTCGATGCCGGTTACATCGAGAAGTCGCTGAACAGCAGCGGCTACCCGCCGAACCTGAAAGTGCTGGTCGAAGGCGTGCGCGATGTGCGCAGCGCGAAGGGCGCCAAGTTCTACTTTTTACGCCGCATCCCGCGCGATCCGCTGGTGCCGGCCAAACGTGATGACGAAGGGGGTTGGGGCGTGCGCGCCTACAACAGTTCGGCTCAGAACCCGCGCGATGGCGAGGACGTGTTCGACGTCTATTCCCACGCCCGTGGCAAGGGCCTCAACGGCATCGCCTACCGCGAGTGGTGAACCTCATGCGCCGGGAAAAAGGTTTTACCTTGCTGGAGCTGATGGTGGTGATGGCAATCATCGCCACGCTGATGACCATCGCGCTGCCGCGCTACTTCAACAGCCTCGAGGCGTCGAAGGAAACCACCCTGCGCCAGAGCCTGTCGGCGATGCGCGAGGCGCTGGATCACTTTTACGGCGACACCGGGCGTTATCCGGATTCCATCGAGCAACTGATCGAACAACGTTACCTGCGCAATGCGCCACTCGATCCGATCACCGAACGCAAAGACCAGTGGGTGCTGATCGCGCCACCGGACGGTGTTGCCGGTGGTGTGGCCGACATCAAAAGTGGTGCTACCGGGAGGGCGCGTGATGGCAGCCAGTATTCCGAGTGGTAACCGTGCGCAGCAGGGTGGTTTCACTTACCTGGGCGTGCTGTTCCTGATTGTGGTGATGGGCATGGGCCTGGCCAGTGCCGGCGAGTTGTGGTCGACCGCTTCGCGCCGCGATCGTGAACGCCAATTGCTTTGGGTCGGCACCCAATACGCTCAGGCGCTGCGCAGCTACTACCGCAGTTCGCCGGGGCTGGCGCAGTACCCGAAAGAGTTGGTGGACCTGCTCGACGATCAGCGCTTTCCCGAGGCCAGGCATCACTTGCGCCAGCTCTATCCGGATCCGATCAGTCAAGGTGAATGGGCGCTGCAACGCGGTTTTGATGGACGCATCACCGGCCTCAACAGCCCTTCGACGGAGCTGCCATTGAAGCAGGCCGACTTCCCGACGCAGTGGTCGGATTTCGACGGCATGCAGCGTTATTCAGACTGGCAGTTCGTCGCCGAAAAAGCCTTCCTCGAGGGCACCAATGGCCCGGCCAAAGGCCAGTCGAATTTGCCGCAGGCGTTGCAGCCATGACTCGTCAGTGGTGGTGCGCGCTGATCCTTACCGCTGTGGCGTGCTGCGCCAGCGCCGGTGAAGAAGACGAAATGATGGGCTTCATCGTCGACGACACGATCTCGCACATCGGCCACGACTTTTATTACTCGTTCAGTGAACGCCTGCGCGACACCAGCCCGATGGATTTCAACCTGGTGGTGCGCGAGCGGCCCGACGCGCGCTGGGGCAGCCTGGTGACCGTGGAATATCAGCAACGCCTGGTTTATCGGCGCTTCCTGCCGCCGAACACCGTGGAACTGAAGGACGAGGCGTATGACGCCGCCGACTGGGTTCGACGCCAGGTTGTCCAGCGCAAGCTGGAGGCTCTGTTGCAGGACACCACCGACCTTGAGAAGGACGAACTATGAACAGCAAAACGTTCTCACGGCGCAGCGGATTGTGGATCTCGGGGTTGTTGATCGGGCTCGCCAGCGCTGCCGCTGTCCAGGCCACTGAACTGGTCTACACGCCGGTCAACCCGTCGTTCGGCGGCAACCCGCTCAACGGCACCTGGTTGCTCAACAACGCGCAGGCGCAAAACGATCACGACGATCCGGATTTGAAAAGCCGTTCGACCGTGGCCGGCACCTCGGCGCTGGAGCGCTTCACCAGTCAATTGCAATCGCGGCTGCTAGGGCAGTTGCTGGACAACATCTCCACCGGCAACACGGGGAGCCTGTCCACCGACTCTTTTATCGTCAACGTCATCGACGACTCCGGGGCACTGAGCATTGAAGTGACCGATCGAGCGACCGGTGAGGTTTCGGAAATTCAGGTGAACGGCCTCAACCCATGACGGGCTGACGGTTCCGGGGAGAACGGACATGAAAAAGATCATCGCGTTAGGGCTGCTGTTGGCGACATTACAAGGGTGCAGTCTGCGTGAGCCGATGTCGGCCGAGCAGGACACCGAAACCCCGACCCTGACTCCAAGGGCTTCGACGTATTACGACTTGCTGAAGATGCCGCGACCCAAGGGCCGGTTGATGGCGGTGGTGTACGGCTTCCGTGATCAGACCGGGCAGTACAAGCCGACGCCGGCGAGTTCGTTTTCCACCAGCGTGACCCAGGGCGCGGCGTCGATGTTGATGGACGCGATGCAGGCCAGTGGCTGGTTTGTGGTGCTGGAACGGGAAGGGCTGCAGAACCTGTTGACCGAGCGCAAGATCATTCGCGCGTCGCAGAAGAAGCCAAATACGCCGGTGAATATTCAGGGTGAGCTGCCACCGTTGCAGGCGGCGAACATGATGCTCGAGGGCGGGATCATCGCGTATGACACCAATGTGCGTAGCGGTGGGGAAGGGGCGCGGTATTTGGGGATTGATCTGCAGCGTGAGTATCGGGTGGATCAGGTGACGGTGAATTTGCGTGCGGTGGATGTGCGTAGCGGGCAGGTGTTGGCGAATGTGATGACCAGCAAGACGATTTATTCGGTGGCGCGCAGTGCCGGGATTTTCAAGTTTATCGAGTTCAAGAAGTTGCTTGAGGCGGAGGTTGGGTATACGACGAATGAGCCGGCGCAGCTTTGTGTTCTGTCGGCGATTGAGGCGGCGGTGGGGCATATGGTGGCGCAGGGGATTGAGCGGCATTTGTGGCAGGTGGCGGGGGACGCTTCTGTGCCTGGGCAGGATGATGTGTTGAATCGGTATTTGAGCCAGAACAAGATTGATCCGGATGCCGAGTGAGGTGTTTGCTGTTGAGCTTGGCGGCCTGACAGCCGACCAGGCTCTCTCGGTCGAAACCGGTTCAAACCTGTAGGAGTGAGCCTGCTCGCGATAGCTGTCTATTGGGCATCGACGATATCGCGAATGCACTCAGACCTTGTGGGAGCTGGCTTGCCAGCGATGGCGGCCTTACAGCCGACCAATCTCTGGCAGATGTACCCAGTTCCAATTGTGGGGGCGAGCTTGCTCGCGAAGGCTTTCTGTCAGGCGGTAGGGTTCTTTCTGATCGAGTACATATCCATTCCTGCGGCAACGGCTGCTTAGGGTTTCGCCCTGACGGCGACTCACTTTTTTTACAAACGCCTAAAAAAAGTAAGCAAAAAAACGCTTGCTCCTACGTGCGGCCCGCTCGCTAAAGCTCGGGGTTCCTTCGCTCCGGGATCGATCCGGGCGCAGCGCCTACGGTTTGCTTCGCTGCACCTCCTCTCGCTGTGTTTGGCTGCGCCAAACGGTCGCTGCGCTCCCCCCCCCGGATCAATCCCTCCACTCAGCCTTCCGACGTCGCCCGTGGATCAAGATCAAAAGCAGGCGAGCTGACACTCGGCCTAATGGCGGGCGCGTTCACTGTAGGAGCTGCCGAAGGCTGCGATCTTTTGATCTCGCCCTTGCTCTAGTAGGAGTGAGCCTGCTCGCGGTAGCTATCTATTGGGCATCGACGATATCGCGAATGCACTCAGATCTTGTGGGAGCTGGCTTGCCAGCGATGGCGGCCGATGAACCGAGCAATCCCTGTCGGTTGCACACGTTCACTGTAGGAGCTGCCGAAGGCTGCGATCTTTTGACTTTGACTTTTTTAGGATCAAGATCAAAAGATCGCAGCCTTCGGCAGCTCCTACATATGCGTATTTCGATTCGAAATGTTTGAAGGTTGTTTTGATTTTGCAGACTCTTCCGACCGGGTTTTCAGCTTATCCGTCCGCAACATTTCGCTTCGTAGACTACAGCCCAAACCTATCGACAGATTTTCAATGCTGTCTACTGTCAACCCTGACAGTAGACAGCGCAAAAAGCCGTACCTACCTTGATTCATCCAGATTCACTATCTGGTCACAGGACAAGACAATCAAGGAGATGAACATGGTGACTGAATTTGTTTTTCCGAGTGAAGAAAGCCCTACCTCAGGTTCCCTGCGCGCCAACATCAATGGTGTGGCTTTTGCGGCGGACGGTTTGAATTTCGCTTATGACTATCACGTTCCTATGCGACGGATGTATCTGACATTGGCTGCTGCCCAGGAAACGCAGGATGCCCAAGGGAAAACAGTGGTGAACGTCATTGAGGTTGTATTCAGTGCCGAGATAGAAAACGGTCGCAGTGATATCGTCAACGGGCACGTGGCCGCAGCCTATTCCACGATGCAGAAGACAGGCGGGAAATCCTCTACCCGGATCTTCAACGCCGATGAAGGCTCGTTCGATATAACCTTTGATCGCGAGAAGAATATCTACAAAGGCACATTTCACTTCCAGTCAAAGGATGCTGTACATCCCGGTGTTCTGATCAGCGACGGTGAATTCGATATCACGGGCCGAGACAGCTTTACCATCTAGCTGGAAAGCAGATTTTCCAGCACGGGTCGGCGTAGTCAGTACCTATTTCACGTGACGTCCAACGTGTTCGCAAAACGTTTGGGGCCTCGTTCATCGCCTGGTGGATAGCCCGGTGGTTTGAGAGCGGAGAGGCGGCCGGTTTTGGCGCTTTCCGAGACTTGAATTCAACTCGGTAGCGCACGTCGACGTCTCTCTCTCAATCTCCTCGGCAGTTCCCTCTCCCTACGGGCGGTCCGACGTTTCGGGAGGGCCAGGGTGAGGGTTGCGATCTGCGTTTGTTTAAAGACGTGTCTGAATCAGCGGAACCTTCCCACAAGGTTTTCAGGTTGTCCGTAGGACGTCCGGTCTTTAGCCTGTGTTCGTCGCTACCAAATCAGCGACCGGGCGTGGAAACCCGAGTAACTACAGAGCGCACAAGCGCCATTCATAACGTATCCTTGCGCACCTTCACTGTGTGCACTTTGTTATGGCGGCTGTGCGTGGGAGACCTTGTGTCTGCCGGGTTGCCTCTGTCCCGGGTTTCCAACCTGCGTACAGCTGCCACCTATTCGCTTGGAAACCGAATGGGGGGCCAGCTATAACCGTCATACAGGGTAAATAATCATGAAAAAGCCAACACCCAACCCCCCAGAATCAGACGCCGACACCACATCCCCCTACGCCTCAGTCGACAGCAAAAAACTCCACGAAGCCGCCGATCGCGCCCTCGATTTCTACCTCAATCCCACCGCCCACATCATGTCCAGCGTCAACGAGCCGGAACCCATGTACCTCGCCAACCCCAGGTACAACACCGAATCCCTGCTGGCCAACGCCAGCGAAACCCTCGGCTCGGCCAGCGAAATGCTCATCAACTTCGCCGCCTCCCTGGAAACCTCACAGCGCAAAACCGCCCTGGGCATCGCTCAAGTCGTCATGCTGGGCGAACTGGCGGTGAATCAAGCCCTCGATCACGTCGAGCTGAAGGATGGCTGATTGATCGTTCCCACGCTCTGCGTGGGAATGCAGCCCTTGACGCTCTGCGTCAAATTCGCGAGTTGGAACGCGGAGCGTCCCGAGAGGCATTCCCACGCAGAGCGTGGGAACGATCAAAAAAACCGTACCTCCACGGCAAGCACGGTTTCTTGTGTTGAGACGAGGAAGCGATCCTAACCGGGGTCGCGTCGAGGGTACTCAGGATTTTCGAGAGTTCGACCCGGGCCTTGGGTCGCCACTTAATCTGCATCAGCGCTTTTGCGCATTGATTCCATCAAGGCATTGATTTCCGCCATCACTTGCTCATGGGGAATACTCGGACGCGGATCATCGAGAGACGCTTGTACTTCCGCCCTGAACCAGCGGTCATAGCTCGCAGCCTGTTCTTCAGGATCAAGGTTCGAGACGACTGGGCACAGTGGGTCAATCATCTTTGGGTCGATCATGGCACCTCCGGGATCAATGCCTGAAAGTCTATTCGGTAAGGGGAATGTTGTCGTGGTTGTCTGGATGAATTGCACGTTGGTCGAGCTCCTTTGGGTTCAGGTTGTCCCGAAAAATCCTAGTCCTTGCGCTTCCGACGGCCAACCGCCAGAGGTAGTAGGAAAACGTGCAGCTTTTCCAGAAACCATTCCTTTTTCTGAAGCAAAAGAAATCTCATGTAGGAGCTGCCGAAGGCTGCGATCTTTTGATCTCAATCTTTAAAAGCAAGATCAAAAGATCGCAGCCTTCGGCAGCTCCTACATAAGGTTAAAAACCGCGACCCCCCTCACCAGAGAATCGCGGCCCATCAACACCCAACCCCTACTGCTGCAAAACCGTCGCCTGGTTAGCCGACCCGAACTGCTGAATATTTGCCGTCTGCGTAACCCCACTCTGATCAACATTGGCAATGTTCCCCGTCCCACCCTGGGTCACATACGCCACGTTCATCGTATCCGCCTGCTTAACAGTGATCATGTTGTCGCTGCCATACAACTGCGCGGTATACGCCTGGTTGCCAGTCCCGGATTGATCGAACTCAGCACTGTTGCCGGTGCCATTCGAAGAACCCTGAATCAGGTTGGTCGTCCCGCGCTGATCCGAGATCAGAATGTTGTCGCTTCCATTCTGATCAAAATACAGCTCGTTATACGACTCCGTCTGACTGACCGTGGTCTTGTTGCCCGTCCCGGTCTGATGCGTGGTCATCACTTGGCCGACGCCATCCTGAGTGAAGCTGGCGATGTTGCCATTGCCCGCCTGAGTAACCGTCGCGCGTTGGCCACTGCCGAACTGGCCGCCGGCTTGCGGGCCTTTCCAGTTGCTGGCGTAGACCTTGTTGTCGTTACCCACGGAGGTGGCGCTGAGCACGTGGCTGTCGCCGTTCTGGTAGGTGAAGTGCACGTTGCCGTTACCCACCTGATACAGCGCCAGTGTCGAGTTGACCGATTCGAACTGGTCGGCGTAGATCGCGTTGGTGTTGCCGACTTGGGTGACGGCGGCGGTGTTGTTTTCGCCGAAGCTTTGGTCGACCACGGTTTCGTTGCTGTCGCCATATTGGTTGACGGTGGCTTGGCTTGCGAGTTGCGAGTCTTGCCAGATTTCGCTGCCGTTGAGGTTGCCGAACTGGTTGATGCTGATGTTGCCGCCGGTGCCGTTGCGCTGGTCGCCGTAGGCGTAGTTGCCTTCGCCGGCCTGGTTGATGCCGATCTGGCCGCCGTTGTGCAGTACTTGTTCGGCGGTGCCGTAGTTGGCGGTGCCGTATTGGGTGATCACCGAGCTGTTGCCGCTGCCTTCATAGAGTTGCTCGATGTTGGCTTCGTTGCTGTCGCCGTACTGGAAGGTTTTGCCTTCGCTGCCGTTCTGCGAGTCTTGATAAATGAACGAGAAGTTGCCGGTGCCTTGCTGCTGTTGCAGCGCGTTGTTCGGTGAGCCAAAGCCCAACGACTGGCTGGCATGGGCGGTGTTGAAGGCGCCGACTTGTTGCTGGGTAATGGTGGCGTTGTCTTCGTAAAGCTGTTCGGCGTAACCGGCGTTGTAGTCGCCGACCGCGTCCTGGGTAATCACGCTGGTGGCGTGGTCTTGCACGGCGGCGGCGTCGTTGCCCTGGCCCAGTTGGGTCTGGGTGGCGGTGCTGAACGGGGCCTGGGTCTGTTTCACGTCGGCGATGTTGGCGGTACCGGCCTGGCTTTGGTTGGACAGGCTGTCGTCGGCCATGGCCTGGGCACTGATCATGACCAGGAGGGCGGCGGTGAGGGGCGTCAGTTTGAACATGATTGAACTCTCCGATGATTTGCAGTGCTTAGCGATATTGCTTGACCGAAACGCTCATGCCGTTGCCCGACTGGGTCACGGCGCTTTGCAGCCCCGCGCCGGCCTGCTCGATGCTGGCGTCGTTGTTGTTGCCGTTTTGCGAAATCTGCGCGCGGTTGTGGCTGCCGTTCTGCGTGATGGAAGCGGCGTTGCCGGAACCGTTCTGGTTGATCAGCGCCATCAGGTCGCTGCCCTGTTGCAGGATGTACGCTTCCTGATTGCTGCCCGACTGCACGATCTGCCCGAGCAGCGACTGACCGTTCTGTTGCAGCAGGGCGACGTTGGCCTGGCCGAGCTGGTCGACCAGGGCTTGCTGACCCACCGGTGGGGGCAGTTCGCCGAGGTCGCTGCTGGTCGGGGCCAGGTCGTCGTTGTCCATCAGGTCGTCGGCGCGCACGCCTGCAGTGCTGCACAGCAGGAGCAGGCAAAGCAGGGCGGCGGTCGGCGTGTTCATGGCTCACATCCTGTCAGGCGTTAACCGATTTGAAGTCGGCCCCAGCCACCCGAGAGTGGCTGGGGATCAGGCTTACAGCGTGGTCACCGAGACCGTGCGCACGGTGCCCTGGGACGAGCGGATCGTCGCGGTCGGGTTGGCCGATGGCACCACCGTCGTGTTGTTCAGCGTCAGCCGCCAGCGACCGGTCACCGGTACGGTGGTGGTGCCGAGGGTGACCAGCCCGGTCGGGGTGGTGACCTGCACGGTGATGGTGTTGCCGGTGGTCACCGACGAAGTGCCGGTGAAGTCCCAGTTGAAGCGCCCGCCGGAGCGTGCCTGCACCGTCGATGCGGTCACGGCGAAGGTTTCCGCCGCTGGTCTTGGCGACACTTGCACCGTGACCGTGGCTGGCGTCGACAGGGCGCCGAAGCTGTCCCGGGCGATGTAGGTGAAGGTCGTGGTGAACGCCGTGGTCACGGTGGCCGGTGGCGTGTAGGTGATCACCGTGCCGTCAGTGCTGACCGTGCCACGGCCGGCGGCCGGTTGGGTCAGACTGGCGACGCCCAGCGGCACGTTGCCTTCCGGATCGGTGTCGTTGGCCAGCACGTTGATCGGGATCGCCACACCCAACGTGGCGACGCTGTCGGCGACGGCGGTCGGTGACCGGTTTGGCGCGACGGTAATCGTCACGGTCGCCGGGTTGGCCGAAGCCAGGCCTTTGGCGTCCTGCGCTTTGTAAGTGAACGTCGTGGTCAGTGGCGCGTTGACCACGGCGGGCGGCGTATAGACCACAGCGGCGGTGCCACTGAGGGCTACGGTGCCTTGGCCGGCTGCCGGTTGAGTCAACGCGGTGATGCCCAGCGGATTATCGCCATCGGGATCGCTGTCGTTGGTCAACAGGCTGAGGGTGATCGGCACACCGAAGCTGGTGCTGCCGGTGTCGGCATTGCTGATCGGCGCCTGGTTTTCCCCGGTGTCCGGCGCGGTGCCGACCACGACTACCGCCTCGGTGTCACTGCCGCCGGCGGCGGATTTCACCGTCACGGTGGCCGGTGGCTGGGTCAGGTCGGCGACGGTGATGCGTTGCAGCGTGCCGGTCTTCGACAGACGTCCGTAACCTTGTGCAACCATGTCCGGGATCGTCACTTCATCGGTCGATGTCGCCTCGATCAGCAAGGTTTTGTTGGCCCAGCTGTAGCGCGCGGTCTGCACTTTCACCACGTCGGTGAGCTTGGCCGACACCGAGGTTGGGCGCGTGGTGCCGGCCGGGTTGGTTGCGGTCACGACGACGACCGAAGGCAGCGTGCCGTTGCCCAGGCGCTGACCGAAGAACAAACCGGTATTGTCACCGGTCAGGCTGGTCTGGCACGGGGTCGGCGGTGGGCCAGGAAGCAACGCGACGGTTTCACGGAAGCACAGGGTCGAGCTGCTGTCTGCCTTGGCAAACACTTCGGCACGCACACCTGCCGAAGTGCGGCGATAGGTGGCGCGGTCGATGTCGACATGGGTTTGCTGACGGCTGTCGAGCACCTTGCCGGCGACGGTGAACAGGGTGGTTTGAATCGTGCCGGCGCCGGACGGCCCGACGATGCGGACGAAGTTTGTGTTGAACGGGCTGCCGGTTACCGCTTCAGTGAGGTTCGGGTCGCCGACGAAGGTTTCGACGCCGCCGGTGTCCGGGTTCACCTCGGTGTAGGGGCCGTTGACGCTGCGCAGGAACGGCCCGATGGCGCCGTTGAGCGTGCCGCTGAAATCGCCCGGCGCACCGATGCCGATGTCCTTGGTGATGTTGATCGCACGGCGCCCTGGGGTGGTGACGTTGACCGTTTCCACGCCATACGGGTGAGTGATGACGTAGGTGCCGGCCACGGGCACGTTCACCCGGATGCGGATCCGCGCGAAACTTTGCTGATCGCCATCCGCCGGGTTTTCCGAGGCGAACGCCGCTTCGATCCCGGCGACATACGCGTCCATGCCAAATCCGGCGCCGTTGTTGGGGATAGTGGTTTCGGCGAGGAACCAGAAGGCTTCCGGTGGCCAGTTGTCCGGGAACACCATCGGCAGGCTGTCATCGAAGATGCCCGGTTCCGGCAGCAGGGTACACATGTAGGCCGGTGGCGTGGTGACGCCGACGCGCGAACTGGCGGCGCGTGACTGGCACAGTTCCATCGACAGGTCATTGCTGTCCTGATACCACATCGGGAATTTCCCGGTGGCGAAGGTGTAGGGGCCGGGGTCGACGGCGGCAAGTTGCGCATAGGCACTGCCGGTCAGCGAGAGAGCGAGCCCGAGCGCGTTGAGCGCAAAGCGTGGCCACTTGTTCATGATGCCTCCTGATGCGGATCTGGGCATGTGAGCGTTCATTGCACGATGACCACTTCTTCGGTATCGCTGCCGCCGTTGGACGACGTCACGCGGACCTTGGCTGGCGGTATCGGCGAGATTCCGGTGGCGAGGCTTTTCACCGCGCCGTCGCCACTCAGCGCACCGATCGCGGCGCCGCTGCCGGAGGTGGCGGTGAGCACCGGCGGCGAGGTTTCGTCACTGGTCGAGGCCACTACGGTCAGTTGTCCAGAGCTCAAGCTGTATTGCGCGCTCTGGATCACCACCAGGTCGGTCAGGCTCATGGGCAGGGTGGTCGGCGTGCTGCTGGCGATGGTCAGGTGATTGTCGGCAGTCACCTGCAGGACGCTCGGCACGGTCGGGTTGGCCGACGATTGCGCGTACCAGGCACCGGTAGAGTTGGCTTCGGTCATGTTCAGCACCGGGGTGAAACTGGTCACGGCGACGGTGCCCGGGGCTGGCGGTGCGAGGACGAACACGTCCTGCTGTGCGACCGGCGCGCTGGCCCCCGCTTTGCGCGAGTAAGTGCTGCGCTGGGTGATCATGGGTGTAGGTCGAACAACGGTCGACAACTTGCCGGAGACGGCAAACGCCGTCGTACGCAGGTCGATCCCGCCGGGGCCTTCAATGCGCACGTAGTTGGTGTTGAACGGACTGCCGGTGACCGCCTCGCTGAGGTTCGGGTCGCCGACGAATTGCTCGGCGGCGCCGGTCAGCGGGTTGGTCTCGGTGTACGGCCCGTTGACGCTGCGCAGGAACGGGCCGATGTCACCCTTGAGCGCGCCGTCATAGGTTTTCGGCGTGCCGATGCCGATGTCGCGGGTCATGTTGATCGCGCGGCGACCGGGGGTGTCGATGTTGAACACGTCGACGCCGTAAGGGTGGGTGATCACGTAAGTGCCAGCGGTCGGCACATCAACGCGAATGCGGATGCGCGCGAAGCTGACTTGATCGCCCTCGACCGGTTCTTCGGCGGCGAAGGCGGCTTCGATGGCGCTGACGTAGGTCAGGTCGATGCCGCGCGCCGCGTCGACGAGGGTAGTTTCACCGGTGAACCAGAACGCTTCGTCAGGGAAATTGGTCGGGAAGACGATCGGTTGCGCGTCGTCGAACACCCCGGGAGTCGGCAGCAGCGAGCACATGTACGACGGCGCGCCGGGTGCACTGGGTACTCGCGAGCTGAGTGCTTTGGACAGGCACAGGTCCAGGGTGCGACCGTGGGTGTCCTGATACCAACTGGCGAAACCACCGTTGGCCGGCGCGTACGGACCGGGGTCAACAGCAAACAAAGCGGCCTGAGCAATGCCCTGGGCCAAGGCGCTCACGACCAGGACGGTCGCGGTTTTGGACAGTAAAGGGTGCATGAGTTAATCCCTCTATCAAAGTACCTGCCCCTTGGGGTTGGGTCAGTTGCACAGGGCCTGTACACCTTCCATGCCAAGGTGCGGTGGATGGGCGGGAGAGGGCCGGATCAGAAGGGTTGGCGCGTGTGAGGCTGAGTTTTTCAGGCGCGGGAAAAGGGCGTCATTCCCCAGGATTGGGGACGGTGGGGATACCCTCGATGGCCCGCTGTACACAAAACCCCTGTAGGAGCTGCCGAAGGCTGCGATCTTTTGATCCTGTTTTTAAATCAAGATCAAAAGATCGCAGCCTTCGGCAGCTCCTACAGGGATTTGGGGTGGGTTTGGGAGGTGTACATCGGGTCGATATCCCCGCATCCGGGCAAACCCCCACCCGTGGGCTATAACCCTATAGGGACGTATCGGGAAGTCGCCGCCATGAATATTCAGTCAAAATCGCTACCCGTCGAGGAGGGCACCCTACGGTTGGGCTCGCGCAAGCAGCCGTTCAACCTGCTGCGTTGGTTTTCGCTAATCAGCATGGCGGTGATCGGCACCGTGGCCGTGGCCCTCGGAGCGGTGTCGACGCGGTTTGTCATCGAGGAAAGCGTGCAGCGTGATGCGTTGCTCACCGCGCAGTTCATTCAGGCCATCGCTTCGGCCGAGGTGCGCCACGTCTCCATTCCCAACGTGCGCACCATGGGCGAATTGCTCGACCCGCGCCAGGACATGCATTTCCCCGACGTCAGTCCACAGGCCCGGGCCGATGCGCGTGGTGAATTTCTCGATCACATCGAACACCTGCCGGACGTGATTCTCGCCAACATCTATGCGCCGGACCGCCAGGTGATCTGGTCGACAAACCCCGTGCTCATCGGCACCAGCATTCATGCCGACGAAGACCTTGATCGGGCGTTCAACGAAAAGATTCCGGTGTCCGCCAGTTATCACGACGTCGACAAGGCCCGTGAGGAACAGAAGTTCGTCATCCCGCCGGATTACATCTTTATTGAAAACTACATTCCGCTGTTCGACGCCGAGGGCAAGAACGTCACGGCGATGGTCGAGATCTACAAGGAACCCAAGGACCTGATCGCCCGCATGGAGCGTGGGCTGACGCTGATCTGGCTGGCCACCGCGCTTGGCGGCGGGCTGATTTATCTGGGTTTGTACTGGATCGTGCGGCGCGCGGCGATCCTGCTCGCGGCCCAGCAGAAACAACTGATCGCCAATGAAACGTTTGTCGCGCTGGGCGAGATGTCCTCCGCCGTTGCGCACAGCTTGCGCAATCCACTGGCGACCATCCGTTCCAGTGCCGAACTGGCGCTGGAGTTCGACGCGGGCCCTGCCGAAAAGAACATCAAGGACATCATCGGCCAGGTCGACCGCATGTCGAAATGGGTGCGCGAATTGCTGCAATCGCTGCGCCCGCTCAACGATGATCCGGAGCCGGTCAATCTCGTCGCGACGTTGCACGAAAGCCTCGTTGCCTTCGAACAGCAGATCGCCCGTGCCGGCGTAAAAGTGGTGTTCCACCCGCAGCACACGCCGATGGTGCTCAGCCAGTCGGTGCAACTGACGCAGATCCTCAACAGCCTGCTGGCCAATGCACTGGAGGCGATGGACAAGGGCGGCACATTGACTGTCACTCTCGAGCCGAGCGACGACCGAGGTGTGTGCGTGGTGCTCAGCGACACCGGCAAAGGCATGAACGAAGAGCAGCGCACCATGGCCTTCCGGCCATTTTTCACCACCAAGGCCGGTGGTCTCGGCGTCGGCCTGGTGCTGGTCAAACGCATCATGGAACGCTTCGGCGGCGGCGTGACCCTCAACAGCCGCGAAGGCGAGGGCACCACCGTGCGCCTGGCCTTTCAATTAGTCCCCTGATCCACACCTTCCGCCCTGTAGGAGCTGCCGAAGGCTGCGATCTTTTGATCTTAAAAACCAAGATCAAAAGATCGCAGCCTTCGGCAGCTCCTACATGAGGTTTGTATAACTGAAAAATTGTGAACTTCCCCCACCAGTGGGTGTCAAGCCCCGGTCACCGGGGAGTGGGGAAACCCACAGCGTCCTCAAGTCCCTGTTACAACTGGAAATAATTTCTTGGCGCACTAGTTGCAAAACACCATCACCCCTTCCTTGATGAGGCGGCTGGTGATGGACAGAACAACGCGTGACCCAAGCAACACCTTCCTGCTGACGCCTTTGAGCGTCTTTCTGATGTTGACCCTCGGCACCATGGCCAGCGTTCGCGCCAGCCCCATCGATGACGAACGACAGCCAGAAACCTCCGACCCGTCGGCGTACTACGACGAACCGGCTGATCGTGCCGGGGCGCTCAATAACATCCTGACCCTGCCCGAGGCCAACGAAGACTCCTTCGATTTGCCCGACGGCGTCAAAGGCAGCCGCGACTCGACCCGTACGGAAAACATCCTGCCGCCGACCGTGCAGACCAGTTTCAACTACCCCACCAACGGCAAGCCGAGCCCGCTCTATGGCGCGCAGCCGTTCACCCAGCAGTTGACCCTGTTTGAAGAGTTCGGCCCGGAAAAACTCGACCCGACCACCCCGGCCGCGCCGCTGCCATTTCCACCGGCCGCGATTGGCCCGGCCCCTGCGCAGGACCCGAACAACGTCGCCCGCAGCGCGCCCCCCGGCAGCGCCCTCGATGCGTTCCTGCGCCAACCCGGACTGACGCCATTCCCCAGTCAGTTCTCCAACGTCGTCGACCGCAATCCGTGGCAGGCGCAGATCGAGGTGTTCCTCAATCGCCACATCGGTTCCTCCGCTGAAGGGCGGCCACCAGGAAAAGGCTGGGCGCACCAGCGCTGGAACGAGTTCTACCCACAAGTGGCGTACAAAACCGTGCAGACCGGCGCGCGCCTCAACGGTGGCCTGCGTGACAGCGTGCAAATGCACCATTACGCGGTGGGCGAGTTCGGCCCCGGCGGCCTGTACCACAACGTCGCCGGTGTACCGCTGACCGACGGCACCTCGAAGGGCGTCGACCCGCGTTTTCACCCGGCAATGCCGGCGCAAAACCACAACTCGGTATGGACCTTCGACGGCACGCTGCCGCCAAAACTGTTGATGGTGCGCTACGGCCAACCGGTGATGATGCGTCACTACAACGGCTTGCCGATTGATCCGTCGGCCAACCACGGCTTTGGCCTGCACACCATCAGCACCCACGAGCACAACGGCCACGCGCCAGCGGAAAGCGACGGCTATGCCAACGCGTTCTTCTTCCCCGGCCAGTTCTACGACTATCGCTGGCCGATCCAGCTCGCCGGTTACGACAGCATCAACACCAAGGCCGAAGACCCGCGCGCCGCGTTCCCGTGCGCACCGGGCGAAACCCTGTGGGTCAACGACCTGGCGCCGGCGAAGAAGACCTGTGACAACGGCACCATCAAGATCCGTGGCGACTGGCGCGAAACCATGAGCACCCACTGGTTCCACGACCACATGCTCGATTTCACCGCGCAGAACGTCTACAAGGGCAACGCGGCGATGATGAACTACTACAGCGCGCTGGATCGCGGCAACGAGTCGGTCAACGACGGCGTCAACCTGCGTCTGCCCAGCGGCAGCGCCTTGCCGTGGGGCAACCGTGACTACGACGTCAACTTGGTGCTCGCCGACAAGGCCTGGGATCAGGAGGGTCAGTTGTGGTTCAACCCGTTCAACACCGACGGCTTCATCGGTGATCAGGTGCTGGTCAACTGGCAGTGGAAACCGACGCTGGACGTGCGCGCACGCAGTTATCGCTTCCGCATCCTCAACGGTTCGGTGTCGCGCTATTTCAAACTGGCGCTGGTGCGTGAAATCAAAGGCAGCGGCGGCGAGTTCCAGGGGCCGAAAAACTCCGGTCTGTCGTACAGCCGCGTGCCGTTCCACATGATCGCCAACGACGGCAACATCATGGAGCACAGCGTGCCGTTCGACGGCAGCATGGACCTCGACGCCGACGGCGATAAACAGAACCACAACGCGATCCTGCCAACCCAGGGCATCGCCGAGCGCTTCGACATCATCGTCAACTTCTCGAAAAACGGTATCAAGCCTGGCGACAAGCTGTTCTTCCTCAACCTGCAGGCGCAGGACGATGGCAAGGGGCCCAAAGACGTGATTTCGCTGGCCGATGTGCTCTCGGAGAAATACCTGCCGGTGATCAAACAGACCAGCAAAGGTCCGCAATGGGACAAGGGAGATCCGGCGGTGGGCAAGGTCTTGCAGCTCAACGTCAAGGCTTACACCGGTCAGGATCTGGCGATGAACCCGGCAGCCTACGAACCGGCGAAACCGGGCAAGGCCGAAGGGCTGGTGATGATTCCGCTGAAGATCCATCGTGACAACGCCGCCGACAAAGCGCTGCTGGCCAAGGCTCGTCACCGCACCTTCACCTTCGGCCGTTCCGACGGCACCGATGAAGCACCGTGGACGGTCAAGACTGACGGCGGTTTCGGTTACCACATGGACCCACGTCGCTTGAACGCCTCGACCCAGTTGTCCAGCGGCCCGACCGATGCCGGTGTCACCGGGTTCGGCACTCTGGAAGTGTGGAACATCAAGGCCGGCGGCAAGGGCTGGAGCCATCCGGTGCATGTGCACTTCGAGGAAGGCATCATCCTCAGTCGCGGCGGCAAGACCCCACCGGAATGGGAAAAATGGGCGCGCAAGGACGTCTACCGCATCGGTTCCGAAGCCGATGGTCTGGACAGCGTCGAGATGGCGATCAACTTCCGTGAGTTCGCCGGGACGTACATGGAGCACTGTCACAACACTCAGCATGAGGACAATTCGATGCTGCTGCGTTGGGACCTTGAGAAGCCGGGCCAACTGCAACTGATGCCGACGCCTCTGCCGAGCTGGGACGGTGTGCGCTACGTCAACTCCGCCGCGCTGCCAACCTTCCGCAACGGTGACGGTATGGGCCCTCAAGTGGTGGTCAAGCCATGAACCGTCGCCACGGTGACAGCCAACCTGTGCATACCCCGCGCTCCCGGGCGCTTGGCATGCACCTGGTGCTGCTGCTGGTGGCCTGCGTGCTCGGCAGCCGCGTGCTGCTGGCGCATCAGGCCAGTGTCGGCGAGTCGCCAACGCCAAGCGAATCCGCCACCCCGTGGGGTGGCGACTATTTCCCCAACACCCTGCTGACCGATCAGGACGGTCGGCAGGTGCATTTCTTCGATGACCTGATCAAGAACAAAGTGGTGGTGATCAACTTCATCTTCACCTCGTGCAGCGACTCCTGCCCGTTGGAAACCGCGCGTTTGCGCCAGGTGCAGAAACTGCTCGGTGATCGGGTCGGCCAGGACATCTTTTTCTACTCGATCAGCATCGACCCGCTCAGTGACACCCCCGAAGTGCTCAAGGCCTATTCGCAGCGCTTCAAGGTCGGCCCCGGCTGGAAGTTTCTCACCGGTGAATTCGAAGATGTCACCGACCTGCGCAAGAAGCTCGGGCTGTTTATCGAAGGCGTCGACAATGGCCGCAACAAGGATCACAACCTCAGCCTGATCGTCGGCAACCAGACCACCGGGCGCTGGATGAAAGCTTCGCCGTTCGAGAACCCATGGATCCTCGCCGACCAACTGGCCAACACCTTGCAGAACTGGAAGCAGCCGAGCATCGAAGAAAGTTACGCCAACGCCCCGGACATTCGCCCGCCGAGCAATGGCGAAGAACTGTTCCGCACCCGCTGCGCCTCGTGCCACAGCCTCGGCCCGCAGGACGGTCAGGGCATCGGCATGCGCAGCATCGGCCCCGACCTGATCGGCGTGACCCGCAACCGTGACAACAAATGGCTCAATCGCTGGATCCGCGAACCGGATCGCCTGCTCGCGGAAAAAGACCCGATTGCGCTGCAACTGTATGAACAATTCGAGCGAATCCCGATGCCCAACCTGCGCCTCGACGAGCAATCCGCGCAGTCGATCATCGACTTTCTCAGCGAGGAAACCGAGCGTCAGCAACCGTCCACCGCGGCCGTGGCCGACGGTGCTTTGACGCCAGTAAAACCGGGCGATCCAGCCGCGACGGTGAGTCGTATGCAGTAGCGGCGAAATAGCATCATTGAACCGTGTGTTGCGGTCATAGCCACCTACACTGATGGCTGTAAGCGCTTCGATACAAACACTCCAGGGCACTCCCATGCAGCGACTGGAAGGACAAAAAACCACTGCACCGAACGCCTCGGTCGCAGGCAAGGGCTGGCGTGAGCAGTTCAATCTGCTGCGCTGGTTCTCGCTCGCCAGTTTTTTCATCATCGCCGCGGTGGCGCTGGGGCTCGGTTATATCTCCACACGCTTCGTGGTCACCGAAAGCGTGGAGCGCGATGCGTTGCTGACCGCGCAATTCGTTGAGGCCATTGGCGCGGCTGAAATGCGCCACGCCAAAATCAATTCGAACCGGACGATGGGCGAGATGCTCGACCCGCGTCAGGACAACAACTATCCCGATGTCGACCCGGCCGCACACGTCTCGGCGCGCACCGAGTTTCTCGACCACGTCGAACACTTGCCGGACATTCTCCTGGCCACAGTGTATGCGCTGGATCGCACGGTGATCTGGTCGACCAACGCCGAGTTGATCGGCGTGCACATCGACGATGACGACGAACTCGACGAGTCGTTCGAGATGAAAGTGCCAGTGTCCTCCAGCTACCACAAAATCGACGATGAGAAACCCGAGCAGCAATTGCTGCGCGAGCCGAAATACCTGTTCATCGAGAACTACATCCCGATGTTCAACGCCGACAAAAGCAAAGTCATCGCCATGGTCGAGATCTACAAGGAACCGTCGGATCTGGTCGATCGCATCGACCGTGGTTTCGCCTCGATCTGGGCGGCGACCTGTTTTGGAGGCGCGGCGATTTTTCTGGCGTTGTTCTGGATCGTCCGCCGCGCGGCAAAACTGCTGCAAAGCCAGCAACAACAACTGATCAGCAACGAAACCTTTGTAGCCCTCGGCGAGATGTCCTCGGCGGTGGCGCACAGTTTGCGCAATCCACTGGCGACCATCCGCTCCAGCGCCGAACTGGCCCAGGAAGTCGCCAGCCCCGGTGCGCAGCGCAATATCGGCGACATCATCAGCCAGGTCGATCGCATGTCGCGCTGGGTGCGCGAGTTGCTGGTATCGCTGCGACCGATGAATGACGACGGTGAAGCGGTCGATCTGAGCATGGCCGTCGAGGACACCCTCGGCGCGTTTGATGCGTTGATCCGGCGCAACGGCGTTGAAGTGCGATTCAGTCCGCAAAACTGCGCGCCGGTCGTCAGTCAAAAGGTGCTGCTCACGCAAATACTTAATAGCCTGTTTGCCAACGCCCTGGAAGCCATGCCCAAGGGCGGTGTGCTCACCGTCGAGTTCGAATCGCCGCAGCCGGACAGGGTGCGCATGACCGTGATCGACACCGGCAAGGGCATGAGCGCGCAGCAGCAACTGTTGGTGTTCAAACCTTTTTTCACCACCAAACAGGGCGGCCTCGGGGTTGGCCTGGCTTTGGTCAAAAGAATCATGGAGCGTTTTCAGGGCTCGGTCGTCTTGACCAGCAAAGAGCAGGAAGGAACCCGCGTCAGTCTCAACTTCAAAGTGGCATCGGGAGGGGAATATGGAACACAGCATTCTGCTGGTCGAGGATGACGAACTGCTGGCCGAAAATATTCAGACCTACCTGGAGCGCAAGGACTTCGAGGTGACGGTCTGCCATTCGGCTGAAGACGCGCTGGAGCAATTGGGCAGCTTCATGCCTGACATCGTGCTGACCGACAACTCGCTGCCGGGCATGAGTGGCCACGACCTGATCCAGAAGCTGCGCATCAGCGCGCCGGATCTGAAAGTGATCATGATGACCGGTTACGGCAACGTCGAAGATGCCGTGGTGGCGATGAAAGAGGGCGCCTTTCATTACGTCACCAAACCGGTCGCGTTGCAGGAACTCAAACTGCTGCTCGACAAGGCGCTGGCGACTGAACGGATGGAGCGCACGCTGTCCTTCTATCAAGAGCGCGAGGCGCAGAAATCCGGGGTGCAGGCGCTGATCGGCGACTCGGCGCCGATGCAGTATTTGAAGAACACCATCGGCCAGTTGCTCGACGCCGAGCGGCGCATGGCCAACACCGATCTGCCGCCGGTTTTGGTCGAAGGCGAGACCGGCACCGGTAAAGAACTGGTAGCCCGGGCGTTGCACTTCGACGGTCCGCGCAGCAAAGGCCCGTTCATTGAATTCAACTGTGCGTCGATCCCGTCGAATCTGGTCGAGTCGGAACTGTTCGGCCATGAGAAAGGCGCGTTCACTGACGCCAAGGACCGCCGGGTCGGACTGGTAGAAGCGGCGGATGGCGGCACGCTGTTTCTCGATGAGATTGGCGAGATGGACCTGCTGTTGCAGGCGAAGATTTTGAAGTTGCTGGAGGATCGGACGATTCGCCGGGTCGGTTCGGTGAAAGAGCGCAAGGTCAATCTGCGGGTGATCAGCGCGACCAACTGCAACCTTGAACAGATGGTGCAGCAGGGCAAATTCCGTCGAGATCTGTTTTTCCGGCTGCGGATCATTTCAATCAAAGTGCCGCGTCTGTACGCCCGGGGCGAGGATATTTTGCTGCTGGCGCGGCATTTTCTGGCGAGCCATGGCAAGCGTTACGGCAAGCCGAATCTGCATTTCAGCCAGCAGGCCGAGGAGTTGCTGCTCAGTTACACCTGGCCGGGGAATGTGCGCGAGCTGCGCAACATGCTTGAGCAAACGGTGCTGCTGGCGCCGAGCGACACGATTGCCGCGCATCAGTTGAATGTGTGCATGAGCCTGGTCGATGAGCCGCCGCTGCATATTCATGAAGCGCCGGTGCACTACGAACCACGGCCGGCGAGCAATACCGAATCGATGAACCTGCTGGAAGTCGAGCGCGACATGGTGCGCAAGATGCTCGACAAGACCGACTGGAACGTCACCAAATCCGCGCGCCTGCTGGGCCTGAGCCGCGACATGCTGCGCTACCGCATCGAAAAACTCGGCCTCGCCCGCCCTGACAAACGCCAGTGGTAGCGGCCGTACACAATGTAGGAGCTGCCGCAGGCTGCGATCTTTTGATCTTGTTTTAAGATCAACATCAAAAGATCGCAGCCTGCGGCAGCTCCTACAGTAGGCGTTCGGTATTCAGTGTTGTTGCCGGCTCAAACACTCCAGCAAACAACCAGGATCCAGCACCTCGTCATTCACATAAATCCCGCGTTCGGCATCGTACGTGCGAATAAACACCCGCACCGTCGCATCCGCCACCGTCGGCAGTTGCGAATCGGAGAACTCATGGTCACCCGGGGTCACCACAAAATCCAGCGGCGCCGTATCGTCGTAAGGCTTGGGCGGCGTGGAATTCAGCGAATACGGAGCAGGGTGGGCAAAGGGCTGGTTCGGCCCGTAGTAAACAAAATTGCTGTCCAGCGCCTGCGCCTGAGTGGCAGCAAGCAGACAACCCAGCAACAACAGCCGATCGAGCATTAGCATGGCGGCACCTGCGAGTGCGGTATTCCCCAAGGCTATTAACTATAGCTGCCCACGCCACTAACGCCCGATCCACTTCGGATCCCTGTAGGAGCTGCCGAAGGCTGCGATCTTTTGATCTTTAAAAGCAGGATCAAAAGATCGTCCGAACGCGGCCCGAGCCTGCTGCAGCTCCTACATTCAGGAAACCGGGTGGATCGCATGTCTAGGCTCTGCACATAGATCCGTCCCACACGTCTTGAGCACATAGCCGATTGCACGAAGAAACTCTTCGTTATCCCCGTCTGCAAGAACCTGGGACAGGTATTCGCTGATGGCTTCGTCACTGTCCAGCAATGCTGCCACGTCGAAATTCGTTAACTTCTGGCTCATGGTTAAACCTCCTTAGCCATTTTTTGTGCGCGTCGGATGTCTGCGCTTCGTGAGGATATCCATGTGAGCCGAGTTGAATAGTCAGCCGTGTCCGCTATCTGTTTTGATAATTCGCCGACACTTGTAGGCATAAACACTCAGATATGTAGGAGCTGCCGCAGGCTGCGATCTTTTGATCTTGATCTTAAAACAAGATCAAAAGATCGCAGCCTGCGGCAGCTCCTACACGGTGTGGCTTACAAGTTTGCAACAATCGGGATTGGCGGGCTGATCTAGACTCGGTTTCGCTCAATCACGAGCATCGTCCGGAGTGCGCCATGGAAGTGCCCAACAATAAAACCGCCATCGAAAGCAATCGACAGGCGTGGAACGATTCCGCTCGCCATCATGAGGATTCGCCTGATTGGCAGGCCTTGCTCGGCGAAGTTGCGCAGGCGGATTTCTCTTGTCTTGATGAGACCTTGAGCGGGTTGCTCGAGGTCGATGGTAAGGATGTGATTCAGCTGTGCTGCAACAACGGCCGCGAGAGCCTGTCGTTGTTTGCCCACGGTGCGCGGAGTGTGGTCGGGGTCGATCAGTCGGCGGCGTTTCTCGATCAGGCGCGTGAGCTGAACAAGCGTTCACCGCACAACGCTGAATTCATCGAAAGCGATATCCATCATTTGCCGGCGTCCTTGCACAACCGTTTTGACGTGGCGCTGATCACCATTGGTGTCTTCGGCTGGATGCCGGACATTGGCGAGTTCTTTCGCCATGTCGCTTCGACGCTGAAACCGGGTGGCAAACTGGTGATCTACGAAACCCATCCGTTTCTGGAAATGGTTGATCCCGATGCCGAGGATCCGTATCGCCTCGACAGCTCATACTTCCGCACCGAGCCATTTGTGCAGGAGGAGCCGATTGTGTATGTCGGCAAGGTCGAGCAGCAGGCGGCGAAGTCGTATTGGTTTGTGCACACGCTGGGGGAGATTTTCAGTGGTGCGATTGCGGCGGGCCTGAATATTGCGCACTTCAAGGAGTATGCGCATTCGAATCGGGAAGAGGTGTATGACCAGTACCTGAATCGCGAGGCACAGATGCCGATGTGTTTTACCCTCATCGCCATCAAGACCTGATATTTATCGTTGCGGCTACTGGCTTCATCGCTGGCAAGCCAGCTCCCACAGGATTTTGTGTCGTACAGATATAAGCGGTACACCGCAAAACCCTGTGGGAGCTGGCTTGCCAGCGATGGCAGCCTCAAAGAGGCCACTCATTTCAGATCTGAATCAAGCCTGCGCCGCCGCACTCACCACCGGCCGCCCCGGTTTGCGCAGCGGTTCCAGCCTTGAACCCTCATACCGCGTTTCGCGGAAAAACTTCCAGCGGCCAAACAGGCAATACACGTGCATCACGCGCCCCTGCTCGTGATAGCCCATCCGCATATGCAGCTTCAGCGCCGGAATGTTGTGCGTCTCGCAAACGTCCACCACCTTGGTGCACCCCTGCGCCGCCATGGCCTCCCACAGCGCCACCTGCACGTCCACCGAAAGGCTGCTACCGAAGTAGGTGCGGATCATCTCGCCGCCAAACTCAAAAAATTCACCCGGCTTCACCGGGAACGTGCAGCCGTAATAATGACGGTCGTGATAATCACGAATACTGCCCCAGATAAACCCGACCGCATGCCCGTCCGCATCGACGTACATGTGCCCGGTGTGACCCTCGGCGGCAAGTTCTGCCATGGTCTCGACCCGGTCGCCAAAATGCTTTGTGAACGCAACAGCATTCTCCGGTGTGATGTCGACTTTGCGCAGGCCCTCGTAAGGGCGCAGCTTGTGCGGCGGCACCGGGCTGACCAGGTCGCGCTCCATCCACAGCAGCTCCCAATGGAAGAACACGTAGCGTTTCCACAGCGTGCCGAAGGTGCGGCCGAGGCCTTTCTGGCGGATGCGTTCTTGTAGTTTTGTGATGACGCTCATGATGCCCTCCGTGGCCGTAGCCCGGGTGTTGTGGATGGTGCTTTTGAGGGTATAGATCACCCTTGCCAGTTCATTTCAAAGTGCCATCTTCGAAAGTATTGCAAGGTATGTAACTCAATCGAGTGCCGCGGCACCGCGTAGAAAATCCTTGTTCAGATCGGTGTAGGAAACCCGTGCAACACCTGCCAGCCGCTGCTCTAGCACGCGGCTCAGGGATTCTTCGGGGTTGAGGTAGGCGTCACCGAAGTCGGCGCCGAGTTGCGTCGGGTGCGCGACGATTTCCAGCACGCCGTCGGTCGGCGCGCTGTCGTTACGCAGGTCGATCGGCGTGCACACATAGTCAGCGGTGATACCGGCCAGACTCTGCAGACGCCAATTGAGCAATCCCTTGAACACACGCTTGGGCAGATTGAGGTTCTGCCCCAGGTTACGCGCCAGCCGAATCGGCACACCTTGCTGTGCGGCAAACCGCGCGACGATCTCGCCAATCGGCCAGATGTTGTGCACGTGCTGATGCGAATCGATATGGCTGGGGCGTATGCCGTGGTCGACGCAACGCTGCCACTGCGCCTGCAACTCCTGATGCACCGCGTCACGGTCTTCGCGGCCGAGCCAGAGGCTGTGGCGCGGCAGGCTAAGGTCGAACACGCGGTGGTCATCGCAAAAGGTACGGCGAGCAAGAATCGCCTGGCTCAGGGGGCGTCCGTAGGTCAGGTTGAAATGCAAACCGACCCGGCCTTGCAACGTCGGGTGTCGGGCCATGGCACATGCCGCTTCAAACGCCGGCATGTTGGCCATCGCGGTGGCAGAACTGATGACCCCGGCCTGAAACGCGGCAAAGATCACTGCGTTTTCGTTCGGGCTGAGGCCGAAATCGTCAGCGTTGACTATGACTTGGCGAGGCATGTTCGCCCTCCGTGGTGACCGCGACAGGTTTCAGTGGTGGTTTCGCCGGCTCGGCACGCCGCGCGCGCCAGGCTTGCACGTGCGGTTTGAGTCGATGCCACAGGCGCAAGCCCAGACCGAGCACAAGGCCACTTGGCCGCCAGGAATAGAAACTCCAGCGCCAGTGCTCAAGTTGCCCGGTCATGCGTTCGTGCAGTTGATGGCTGGAGTTTTCCAGGCTGACCCGCGAGGCATCGATCCAGCGCCAGTTGTCGTCCAGCCCCCAGCGAATCCATTCCTCCAGCAGCACCCGGCCGCTGCCCAGGTCGGCGTATTGCGGCAGAAAGGCGAGGTTGTAATCGTAGAGCCGGCCCTGTTCCAGCAAGCCGAGGCGATAGCTGATGCAGCGGCCGTTCAGCTCCAGCGTCACCACGTGCACCAGACCTTGGCCGGCGAGGGCGGTGAAGGCGCTTTCGATCAATTGCCGGCTGTGTTCGCTGGCAAAAATCCCCACGCCTTCGTCACCTTTCCAGCTCACCGCTTCGACTTCGCTGATGGCTTGCAACAACGGCCCCATGCTTGTCGCATCGGGAATGATCCTGCGCACTTGGGCACCACACGCGGCAATTCGCTTGCGCGCGCGGCGCAGCTTGTAGCGCGGATCGCCGGAGACTTCCTGATGATCGGCCTCGCTGATCAGATGCACCGGCACCCGACAACTCAAACGTCGCTCAGCGGTCGAGCTGCGTGCCATCCATTCGGTCAGCGCACTCTCTTCACCGGCAGGCTCGGACAGTTCATTGAGTTGCAGCAGCGCATGGGGCAGACGTTGGCGAATCAACACCAGTGCCTTGTGCATGTCCTCACGGTCGAGCAACGACAGCAGGGCCAAGCGATCTGCCAGCGGATACCCCAAGTGATGCAGCACTCGAAACGGCACGCCGGCAAAGCGCTCGCGACTTGCCACCAGCGGCAGACACAAACGCAATTCGTCCGCTTCCCAGCCCAGCAGGATGTGCAACCGCTCATCCGTACCAAGGGCCTGCTCGGCCGCGCACAACCAACCGAGGTTGTTGAACGGCGTGTGATCCGTCACCCGCAAGCGCAACGCTTCATACGCTGCTTCGGGGAAATCGGCGGCGCACAGTGAAGCGCGCCATTCAAATCGCGTCAGCATAGGCTCAGGCCGCCGTGGCTGTTACGGGTGGACGGGACGGTTTGCGCAACGCATCCAGACGCGAGCCGCTGTAGCGGCTTTCGCGGTAGAAGCGCCAGCGACCGAACAGGGTGTACACATTCATGATGCGGTTTTGCTCGGTGTAGCCCATGCGCAAGTGCAGTTTGAGCGCCGGGATGTTGTGGAATTCGCAGACGTCGACGACCTTGTCGCAACCTTGCGCGGCCATGGCTTTCCACAGCTCCAGTTGCAGGTCCACCGACAGTTCTGTGCCCCAATAGGCGCGGGTCAGTTCGCCGCCGAACTCGAAGAACTCGCCGGGTTTCACCGGGAACAGGCAGCCGTAGTAATGCCGGTCGAAATAGTCCCGCGAACTGCCCCAGATAAACGCCACGGCATCGCCCTGATCGTCCAGGTGCATGTGCCCGGTGTGGCCCTCATTGGCGAGTTCGGCCATGGTGCCGACGCGGTCGCCGAAGTAACGGGCGAAGGCGCTGGCGTTGTCTGGCGTGATCTTCACCACCCGCAACGGCGGGTAGGGTTTGAGGCTGTGCGGCGGCACCGGGCTGACCAGATCGCGCTCCATCCACAGCAGTTCCTGGTGGGAAAAGATGTAGTGTTTCCAGGCTTTCGCCAACGTGGCGCGCAGGCCTTTTTGTTTGATGTGTTCGCTGAGTTTGCTGACGATGCCCATGGTGTGTACTCCTGAACCTTGGCACGGCGAACCCTGTGGGGTGAGGCTTTTGTGGTGAGGCTCCTGAGGTAACGGGGTTCTGTGGTGATGAACTTTTGTGGTGAGGGGATTTATCCCCGATCGGCTGCGTAGCAGTCGTCGCTTCTCTAACTTGAAAAGCGGGGGCCGCTTCGCAGCCCATCGGGGATAAATCCCCTCGCCACAAAAACTGTTCAACACAACTTCCATCACCACAAACTCCCTTCATAAAAAAGCTTCATCACCACAGTTTTCAGGTTCGCCTGGCCTTTCTCATGATTGTTCGGAATTGGCTTCATGACGCGATCCAGCTCAGTGCAAACAGGGTCTGGCCTGGCAGATCAAAGCTGACGCGTCCATCGCGGCAGGTGAACGGTGCGTCGCGGCTGCGGTTGTCAGCGCCGAAGTAGCGTAGGGCGCCGTTGTTCAGCGGGCACTTGGCGCCGCTCAGATTCATGCGTTGCAGGCGCGTGCCTTTGTTCACCCCGAGCAAGCCACGCTGATCGTCGCCGGCCATCGCCAGCACATCGACTTCAAAGGAGTCGTTCTCCAGCCACAGCACCTGATGCAGCCAGTGCTCAGCGATAAACTGCTGCGCCAGGCCAACGGGTTTCAGCTCGAAGCGTTGTTCATCCGCCGAAACCCGCAACATGCCCTTGGGATACTGCGGCTCATCGGCAGCCTGGAACCAACTGAGCATGCTCAGCAGTCCATCCTGCGAAGCGTTGATCACTACCGACGCCCACCACAGCGAAGCGTAGTGGGTTTCCTGATCGTAGGGGCTGAGGCTGGAGCCGCTGGACATATTGGTCTGATCGAGCAGCAAGGCTTTGCGCGGCTGGCCTTGGCTGTCGAGGCCAACCAGTTCGGCGGCACGGCGCACGCTGTCGCGATAAACGCGCGTGGCGAGCAGGTCGCGGATCATCCATTCGTGCCACGCCAGTGCATCGACCTGATCGCCGGATTCGCTGAGCAAACGCCGCGCCCAATCGATCCCGCGCTTGCCCGCCGCGTTGTCGGCGAACGGCCCGTTGACCAGACGCGAACTGGCCGGCATGGCAATGCGCACGCCGGCCTTGGCATTCGCCGGGTCGCTGCGTACCTGCCGGGCCATGCTGGTGAAGATCGCCTGATACTGCGCGTAGCTGGAGTAATTGAGGTTCGGCTCGTCGGCAAACCCAATGTAGTGCGTACCTTTGCCGCCCAGCGCACGCGTCCCGGCCAGCCATGCATCGAGGCCGCTGTTGCTCTGTACATCGGCGCGCAGATCGGCCTGACGCTGACTGCCGGCCAGCAAGGTGATGTCCTGCTTGATGCCGAAGCGCTCCTGGTACACCTGACGGAACGCGTCTTCGAAATGCGGATACTTCGCCATCACATCAACAAAGCTGTAATAACTCGCTGCCGTCGGTTTCAGCGCATCCAGCGCCGCGTGACTGGCGGGCGGCGGCATCACGTAGGGCAGGGCGATGCCCAGATCCGGCGTGCGCCCGAGGACTTTATCGTGCAGGGTCAAACGGGTTTGCCCGGCGTCTTCGCGCAGCGGTTTCAGTTGCTGCGGGTTCTGTGCAAACAGGTTCGCCGTGCCATCGAGCCAGAACGCCGCTTTGCCGCTGCCTTGCAAACGCAGGCGCCAGATCTGTTCGCGCTCGCTGACAGGCAACGCAACCTGATCAAACTGCCAATAGGCACGATAGGGTTTCAGCGCCAGGGTCAGTTGCTGATCATCGCCAACCCGCTGCGCCTGCAAACCACTGACACCGCCATGCAACTTGCCGGCCAGTACCGCGTGCTCACCCGGCGCAACCTTGAAATACAACTCGTCGCCATTGTGCGTATCAGCGCTGAAATGCACTTTCGCCGGGGCGAACAACGCGACCGTGCGTTCGTCATGCTCGACGCGATAATTGCGGAAGCTGTAGCCGGGAATCTCCAGCCGATAACTGGCCGCGCCGGGCAACAATGGCCAGCTCTGACTGCCACGTACTTCGCTGGCCTTGATAAACCGATCACCCGTTAGTTTGCCCTGACCGTCGAGCAGGTACACATGCTCTTCATTGGCCCCGGCCTGCCACGCCGGCGTCCAGCGTACGGTCACCGTGTCCGGACGATCCGCTTGCAGATACAGACTGCCGTCGCGGATTTCGCCCCAACGCATCGACGCGGCAAAGGCGTCCAGCGACAGGCCGAGACCGAGCAACAGGGCCAGGCCTTTCATGCGGTTTTCCGGCGTTGCAGCATCAGCCACATCGGCGTGAGGTCGCGGGGCAGAATGATCAGCACTTGCCAGAACGGCACACCGCTCAAGCGGCAGTAAAGCACCAGCATCGCCACCGTCACCGCCAGATAAGCAATCGACGAAGCCGCCGCCGCGCCGACGATGCCGTAAGCCGGAATCATCACCAGGTTCAAAGCCAGATTGAGCAGAGCCCCCAAGCCCATCAGTAACGACACCGTGCCAGGACGATTCTTGCCGAGTAAATCAAGACGCAAAATGCTCGCGTAGCAAAGGCCCAACAGCCCCGGCAGCAAGGCGAGCAGGGCTGGATACGCCGGTTGGTACACCGCACCAAACAAGGTGACGATCAGCCATTCGCCAATCACCGCCATGGTCAGGCAGGCGCCGAGCATTACCGTGGCGGTCAGGCGCAGGGCCAGCGGCGTGACCTTGTCCATGCCTTCGTCCTGTTGCAACAGGCGTTTCATCAGTGGCGTGGTCACCGCTTCCGGGACGATCAGCAGCAGTTCCGCGGCAGCGCTGGCCATCGCGTAATGACCGAGCGCGGTACTGCCGAGCAGGGCGCCGATAAACAGATAATCCGAGCGCAGGATCACTTGTTGGAACAACAGATCCGGATGGCTGCGCGCGCTGTAGCGCAGCAGTTCTTTCTGGCTGGCGCGGTCCCATTGCAACTGCAATGGCTGCGCACGTTTGAGCCAGACCCAACCGGCCAGCACCACCAGACTGATCCCGGCCAGCCAACTGATCAGCGCCGCTTCGAGGGCGGCGCTTTTCCACATCCAGAACAGCGCAAGAAACAGCAGCAGCGGCGCCAGCGACTCGACCAGACGCAAGGCGTTGAACGCAACCACGCCACCCGAGGCGTTGTGCAAAGTCAGCAAGCCGCTTTTCAGTACCGTCAGCGGCACCGCCAGCAGCAACAGCCAGGCGAGCAAGCCAAGCTGCACCGTGACATCCAGCTCGCTACCGAATTCACGCACCAGTGCCACCACCAGCAAGGTCAGCAACGCCGCGAGCAAACAGCCGAACACCAACACCTGGCTCAGCAACAACCCCATCGGCCGCTGCTTGGCCGCCTGATAACCCACGGCCGAATTCAAGCCGCCACTGGTGGCCGCGCTGATCAGATCCGGCAGGGTGCTGAGCAGCGCAAACAGCCCGCGCTCACTCGGCCCGAGAATCCGCGCCAGCAGCACGTTGCGCAGCAAACGCAGGGCGATCATCGCCAGTTTGGTGCCCATGCTCAGCGCCAGATGCTTGAGGTAGTTGCTTCGGCTCATGGCCGCGTCCCGCGAAAAATCCGCCACGACAACAACTCCGGATTGCGTGCGGTGCGCTGGCTGACACCAAAACGCGGCAGGTTCAGCGGATCGCTTTCGCCGCGATAAATGCCGGTGCCGGTGCCAAGCGCAAACGGATATTCATGATTGGCAATCTGTTGCCGCACGCGCTCGTCGTTGTCGCCATTGGGGTAGCAATACACCGGCAGCGGCCGGTTGCAGCCGTTGTACAGGGCATCGCGGCTGCGAGTGATTTCTTCGTCCAGGCGCACATCGTCGAGGCCGGTGAGGATCGCGTGACTGGCACCGTGCGGGCCGAAACGCACCAGACCGGAGGCCTCCAGCGCACGCACCTGATGCCAGTCCAGTGCTTGCGGTTGTGACTCCTGCGGGCACTCATCGGTCAGCCGTTCCAGCTCCTGCGGGTCAATCGACTTCAACCCTTGCAGGTAATGCAGCAGCGCCAGGCTGCGCCGGTCGACGTCGATGTCATCAAGCAATACCGGCAGCGGGTGATGCAGGCTGTGCAGGCATTCGATCAAATGCATCCGCGCCTTGTCGCCGTGGCTGCCCCACAGGGTTTCGCCGAGGCTTTCCCACCAGAAGCGCTGGCGGCTACCGATGAAATCGGTGGAGAGAAAAATGCTCGCCGGCACCTGATGTTTTTGCAGCAGCGGGAAGGCATTGACCGCGTTATCGCGCCAGCCGTCATCGAAGGTCAGCGCCACGCGCGGACGCTCGGTGCGCAGCGAGTTGGGCTGGAGGATTTCCATCAGCGGCACGCAATCGAAATGCTTGCGCAGCCACACCAGCAAATGCTCGAAGGCTTTCGGCCCCACGCACAGTTCGTTGCGGTGCGGCAGGTCGGCGGCGCGGTCGTTGGCCAGCACCCGGTGCAGCATCAGAATCACCCCGGCGCCGTGCAACTGGTTGCGGCCCATCGACGAGTTGAGATAGAGCCAGCCACTGGTGCGTTTTAGTAGTTGTTTGATCGCCATGGCTTCGGTCCTCTTAACGGTTCTGTTCAGGATTCCACTGGGCATACCGCTGACCGCGCAGGAACTGCCACAGGCCAAGACTCATCCCGGCGAGGGTGACCAGCAGAAACGCGGCGAGGCGGAAGGGTTTCGGCAAGCGGTGTTGCGAATCCAGCAGCCCGGCAATCGCAATGGCGTAGCCGAACAGTTGCGCGATCAGGGCGAGGCGATAGAAACCGTGGTCGTCCCACAGCCAGAAGTTGCTCAGCAACAGCGGCAGCAACAGGATCGGCGCGAGACGGCGGATCAGTTTGTGGCTGATCAACGCAATCGAATACAGGCCATATTTCAGCGGATTGAGCAGCTCGCGGCGCTGGGCGAGGCTTTGCAGACCGCCAACGGTGACGCGTTGGCGGCGGCGGAATTGCTTGTCCGCCTCATCCACGCCATGGTCGATCACTTGCGCTTCAGGCACGTAGACGATGCGTTTGTGCGCGACCGGCGCGCAGGTGCTGATGAAGAAGTCGTCGTTGACCTCGGCCGGCACGTTCTGGAACAACTCGCGGCGCAGGGCGAGCAGGGCGCCGTCGGCGGAAACCATGCAACCGGTGCGGTTCTCGACCCGGCGCAACCAGCCTTCGTAATGCCGATAAAGGCTGTCGCCAACGCTCAAGCCACCGCCGGTGACCGGGATCACCATGTGCCCGGCACAGCCGCCGACCTGCGGATCATTCAACGGTGCGAGCAGGTAGCCGAGGGTTTCGCGGGACCATTGGTTATCGGCATCGGTGAACACCAGAATGTCGCCAGTGCTCAGGGCTACGCCGGCATTCAGCGTTGCGGCTTTGCCCTGACGCGGCAGGTCGAGAATGGTGATGCGCGAGTCGACGATTTTGTGCGCGCAGGCCACGGTGTCATCGGTCGAACCGTCGCTGGCAAGAATGATCTGCAGGGTCGCTGGCTGATAGTCCTGCGCCAGCAACGTGCGCAACTTGTGCTCGATATGCCGCGCCTCATTGTGTGCGGCAATCACGATGCTGACATGCAGCGGCGGCGCCGGGGTGTGACGCCAGGCCGGAAACAGCGGCGCGACCAGCGTCAGCAGCAGCGGGTAGCCGACGTAGGCGTAGACCGGCAGCAACAGGCACATCCAGAAAATGAACTCAGCCACGGGCAGGCCTCCTGGCGTTCCAATGACACAGACTCAAAATGAATGCAGCGCCGGCCAGATGCAGACGCACCCAGTGCAGGCCCCACAGTTGAAGGGTCAGGCCGATGTTCCGGTGTTTGAAACTTTGGCGCAGGCTGAGCACCAGCCCCGGTATCAGTGTCAGCGTGACCATGACGGCCGCGTGATGCGGAAAGCCGTCGAGCAGCGCCGAAATCGCCAGAAAATCCAGCAACCACACGAACAGCGACAGCATCGGGAAACGCAGCAGGCGCAGGCTGAAGCCATGGGTACGCAGCAGTTGCAGATGACTGCCCTGACGCCACAATTCCTTGCCCATCCACTCGCGCCAGTTCATCTCGTAACCCCAATGCAGGGCGACGTTGTCATTGATCGACAGCAGTCGCGCGCCCTGTTCGTGCAGGCGCAGGGTGAATTCCTTGTCCTCGCCAGTGCGCAGGGTTTCGTTGAAACCACCGACCTTGTCGAACCAGCGCCGACGCATCAGCAGGTTGGCGCTGGGCAGCCAATCGACCACATGCGAGGTCTGCGATGACACGCGCAAGGTCCGGCGTTGCCAGGCGGTGGCGTACCACGGCGCTTCGGCGGGCGTGTGCAGATCCAGGGCGAAGACATCGGCCTGGCCGCTGGCCTCGATGTCGAACAACGGCTTGAGCCAGTTCTCCGGCATTTCGATGTCGGCATCGATGAACGCCAGCCACTCACCGCTGGCGATGGCCGTGCCGCGATTGCGCAACGCGCCGATCAACAACCCCGGCAATACCAACACCGTCGCACCGAACTGGCGGGCAATGTGCGGGCCATCATCGCTTGAACCGTTATCGACGACGATCAGCTCACATTCGACATTGGCGGCGAACGCGGCTTTTTGTGCGGCGAGCAAGGTGCGGCCAATGTGCCGGGCCTCGTTGAACATCGGGATGACGATACTGATCAGGCTCATGCCTTCACCTCCATCGCCAATGGCGCCTGCTCGGCTTTCAGGCGCAGTACGCTGGTCAGCGCGAGCATGATCCACACGTACTTCTGGTTCGGCGCGCTGAGGAACATCAGGAACAGGGTCAGCGACAGGAAGCTCACGCCCATGTGGGTCATCAGGTCTGCCTGATAGGAATCGCGGCGCAACATCCACGCCGCCCGTGCGCGAATCAGGTTGTACAGACCGAGGCCGAGCATGCCGACGAACAACAATCCGGCAGGAACGCCCAATTCACTGAAAATTTCCAGATAGGTGTTGTGCGCCCGGCGGTACAAGTCGCCGATCTTGCGGTTGGCGGAAAACGCTTTGGCGTAACCGGTGGTCGCGTAGTGCAGCGGGAAGGTGCCGGGGCCGGAGCCCAGCAGCGGGTTCTCGCGGATCATCTGGCTGCCGACCACGATGTATGAAGCGCGGCGGCCGAGGGATTCGTCGTTGTGGCCCTTGGCACCGGCACTCAACACGCTCAGCGACTGAATCCGCGCGAGGTAACCGGCGGGCATCGCGTAAATCGCCAACGGAATCACGATGGCCGCGCCGAGCATGGCGAAGCCCAGATGCCGTGGCCGAATCCGCGTCAGTTGCGTGCGGTAGTGCCAGCAGCCGATCAACAGGCTCAAGGCCAATACCACCAGACCCGAGCGCGATTCGGTTTTGGTCATGCCGCCAAGCAACAGCAGGCAGCAACCGCCCCAGAACAAGCGGTGCAGCAGGTTCGGGCTGCGGATCACCAGCAGCAGGGCCAATGGAATGGCGAAAGCAATCAGCATCGCGAAGGCGTTAGGGTCTTCGAGCAACCCGGCGGCGCGGCCCTGGTCCTGGAATTTGGCCGAGAACATCGCCATTGCGCAGGTGGTGCTGATGGCGAGGGTGGCGAGGCGGGCAAACAGATCCAGATTCAGTTCGCGGCCGATCAACAGGGTGATGACGAACAGAATCAGCCCCACGCTCAGCTCGCGCAGATGCCCCAGCGACATGCCCAGATCATCGGTGTTGAGCAGGCTGAGGAAGTACAACAGCATGAACCAGATCAGGAAACGCCAGATATTGCTGCGCAAGCGTTCCGAGGGAATCTGATGCAGCGCCAGTTGCAGCATCAGGATCACCGCCAGCCCGGCCCCGAGCAATTTGCTCCCGGAAATTGAACTGTCCTTGAAGAACCCTTCAAACGGCACCAGCGCGGCAATCCCGAGCAGGCCCCAGGTCGGCTTGCGGTACAACACCGCAAAACCGACCAGGCCCAGCACCGCCCCCGGCGCCAGATACGGATAGGGGCTGGCCAGCAAAGCGATGCAGACCAGGCCAAGAAAACTGACGATCGAGAGCGGGAAAATCATGCGCGTGCCTCCCGTGCCGTGCGGATGTACAGCTGCGACCAACGCTCGGCCAGGGCCTTGAGGTCGTAGCGATCCTGTTGCGTGCGTTTTGCGTTGTCGCGCAGTTGCCGGGCCAGTTTCGGCTCGCTCAGCAACGTGTCGAGCTGGCGGGTGAGATCCGCGCAGTCGGTCGGTGTGGCGAGTAAACCGCTGTGCCGATGTTCCAGCACATCGGGGATCCCGCCGACGCCGAACGCCACCACCGGCACCCCGGCCTGCATGGCTTCGAGCAAAATCATCGGCGTGCCTTCGGTGCGCGAGCTGATCACCAGCGCATCGAGTTGCTGCCACCACGGTTGCATGGCGGTCTGATAACCGGGCAAGCCAATCCTCTCGTGCAAACCGGCGTTGTCGATCCGCGCCTGCAGCACCTCGCGCTCCGGGCCGTCGCCGAGCATCACCGCATCCAGTTGCGGATGTTGATGACACAGCGGAATCAGCGCGTCGAGAAACAGATCCGGGCCTTTCTCACTGCTCAAACGACCTACGTAACCGGCCAGCCAGCGTTGCCGATTCGCATCCGGCACCATGGCTGCCGCCGCCGGCAAACCGTTGGGGATCACCTGCAACTTATCCGCCCGCACGCTGGCCTGACGGTGCAGCGTGGCAATACTTTCCGCCACGCACACCACCCGATCCACCGACGCGGTGCGGCACAGTTGCAGGCTGAGCCAGGTGTAGAACTTCTGTTTGCGACTGCGCGGGGTAAACCCGTGCTGGGTGATGACCAGCGGCAGGCGCCATAACGTCGCGCCGACCCAGCCGAACAACAGGCCCTTGAAATTGTGCGTGTTGATCAACGGCTTTTCACCGCGACGCTGGCGCAAGTGCCGCAGCAACTCCCCAAGCCCGGCACAGCCACGACAGTCGACCCCGGCCTCGCGAAAGCGCGCGATCAATTCTGGCGGCGCGTCGAGGAACAGCACCTGATGCTGCCCCGGCGTCGCCAGACAGTGATCCAGCAACATCCGCTCGGCCCCATAGAAACCGCCGCTGCTGAGCAAATGAATGATCGGCAGCGCGGCCACAGGGGAGGGTGCGGTGTTCAATTGCGCACCCAGTGCAGGAAGCTCGGCACGGTCCAGTTCTTGTGCGGATTGCTTGGCAGCGCGTTCTGATCGTTGATCACCAGCAGCACCGGCACGCCCAGTTCGTGGCTGATTTGCGCTGGGTGTTTGAAACGGTGATCAAAGAACTCACGCACGTAGACCAGGGCAATCGCCAGCAGCAACCCGGTGAACAAGCCGAACGGAATGATCAGGCCCGGTTTCGGGAACGCCGCTTCGGTCGGTTCGAACGGCGGGCTGAGCACCCGGGCGTTGGACAGATCGTCGCTGAGCGAACGGGTGGTGCTGCTTTCGGCAAAGCGCTGGGCGTAGGTCGAGAATGCGGCATGCATCGCATCGATCTCGGTGTCCATCTGCCGCAGTTTGCTTTGGGTCTGCTGCAACTCGTGGATGCGGTTTTTGAAGTCAGCGATGCGCGCGGTTTTCTGATCGATGACTTGCTTGACCACCGCCAGATCGTTGGTGCGTTCCTGAATGCGGTTGCTCACCACTTTGAGAAACTGTCCGCGGGTGCGGGAGATCTGCTCACGGGTCAGCAGCATCGGTTCGCTGCTCGGCTGAAACACTGCCAGATCGTTCATGTAGCGGCTGACCTGTGTGGTCAGTTGCTCACCGAGCTGTTTGATTTCCCGATCCTCGAACGCCACGTTGTCGACGGTGGTGGTGAAGGTGTAGGGGAAGGTGTAGTCGTTGAGCTTGTTATTGCTCGCGGCGGCGAGGCTGGTTTTCAAGTATTCGAGCCAGCGCTGGCTCTGCAGCAGACGATCCTGGTACAGGTTCAGCGCCTGCTCTTCGGTGTTGATCGCGTTGAGACGGAAGGTGATTTCTTCCTTCGGATCCGACGAGCCAACGCTCTCCAGCAGGGCCTGACGGTTACCTTCGAGGCCATCGAGACGCACTTGGTAGACCTGCTTTTTCGACTCGTAGAAGGACTGCGGCAAGTCGATTGATTGCAGGGCCTGACGGCTCACCAGATAGTTCTGCAAGAGGGCGGCGACAAACGTCGTGCCCTGATGCGGATCAGGGAAGCTGTAGATGATCGAGATCACGTTGGAACCTGGCAGCGTCTCGATTTTCAGGCTGTCGATGGCCTGCTGGGTCAAGGCATCGAGCGCGGTGTCACGCACAGGATCGGTCTCAAGCCCGAGCATATTGCGCACCGGGTTGATCACGTACTGGCGCAGCGGCGAACTGACGTAGCGCTTGAACGGGTCGGCCACCAGTTTGCTGAAGATGCCCGGCGAAGGTGTGTACTCACCCTTGTCGCGCAGTTCGCTGATGGTCTGGCGGATCAGCGCCGGCGAACGGAGGATATTGCTCTCGGTTTCCATGTCCGCCAGCGACGGCGGAATGAACGTGGCGTTGTCCACTGTCAGTGACGTGGTGGCGTCACCCTGGGAGAGTTTTTTCGACTGCACGATGACCTGCGCGGTGATATCGAAGCTCTGTTTGAGCACCAGTGGCAGGAGCAGGGCGATCACTGCAAAGATCAGGAAGACCCGTTTCACCAGTTGCTTGTTGGCGAAGAAGATCCTGAAGAACTCGTGCAGGTAGTTTTCCTTTGGATTCATGTCGGTCACCTGAGAGTTAGTTGCTGTCACTGTCTTTGTTGTCGACGCGGTAGCCGAAGCTGAACCCGACGCCCTGGAACAGCACCACGTCGGCCAGTTGTCGGGCGAGTTCGCCGGCGCTGGCCAGTTTGGTTTTCGGCACGTAGAGCATGTCGTCCGGTTGCAGGTAGGCGATTTGCGGCGCCTCACCCGACAGGGCCTTCTCGACGTCGTAACGCACCGCCTGCACCTGATTGCCGTTGCGGCGCATGATCACCACCGAATCAAGGCGTGCCTTGACGTTGGTGCCACGGGCCAGGGTCAGCGCTTCCAGTACCGAGACCGGCCGGCGGATCGGGTAGGAACCCGGTTGGCCAACTTCGCCGAGCACATAGATTTCGTTGCCGGCGGTGGACTTCAGCAGCACGTCCACGGTCATCCGGCCCGGTAGTTGCGCGTATTTCTTGTTGAGGAAGGTTTCCAGTTGATTGACGGTCATGCCTTGCAGCGGCACGGCGCCGATTTCCGGAAAACTTGCGTAGCCGTCAGTGCCGACAGTGATCTCGCGGCTCATGCCGGTGGCCGGGTGATTCAGCGCGCTTTTCAGGTTCTGCTCATTGGTCAGCGGGCTGATGATCTGCACGGTCAGCTGATTGCGATTGGGCTGGAACAGCTGTTTACGTTGATAGGCACGCTGGATTTCTTCGCGCGCCTGATCACTGGTCAGCCCGGCGATTTTCACCGAAGTGTTGGCGCCCGGCAGTTCGATGGTGCCGTCGGGCAGCACCAGTTGATTGCCGTTGAGCTGGCTGGCGGCGGTGAAGTTAAGGCCGATCTGGTCACCTGACTGCACACGGTAAGCGTCCGAGCCGCTGGTGCTGATGTGGAAGATCACGTCGAGCACATCCTGCGGACGCAGGGTCTGCTCGATCTTCGGCATATCAGTCGCCTGGGCGTTGGCCGGCGTGGCGGTGAGGATATTCACCGGCATGTTCTGGGTTTCGGAGGTGCTGGAGCAACCTGCAAGCGGCAGCATCAGCAGCACAAGAATCTTGGCGTTCATGGCGTCATCCTTCGCGTTCGCTTAGAGGTTTTTGTAAAGCCATTTGGGCATGTAGTACTTGCGCCGGTTGAACACGCTGCCGACCACTTTCGCCCCGGCCTGAGTCAGGCGTTGCACGGCGGCCTGGGCGACTTCCCAGCGGGTGTCTTCGGCGCGCACCACGAACACCACGCCATCGACTTGCGTACTGATCACCAGCGTGTCGGCGGCGGAATACACCGCGTCGCCGTCGATCACCACAAAGCGGTACTGGCTGCCCAGTTGATCGAGCAACGGGCTCAGACGCTCGGCGGTCAGGTGTTCCATGGTGCGGATCGGCCGGCCGTTGGGCAGCACGTGGAAGGGCAGGCTCGACACCTGCACCACGCAATCCTGCAACAACGGTGGGTTGTCCGGGTTGAACAGCAAGTCGCGCAGGCCGCGTTCCTTGCTCAGGTTCAGTTGCTGGGTGAGGTTGCTCGCCGACTGGCTGGCGTCGACCAGCAGCACCTGGCCGCTGCTCATTTGCGCCAGTTGGCTGGCCAGCGCCAGTGCGCTGGTGGTCGTACCCGCGCCGGGGTTGGCGGCGGTCAGGAACAGGATCCGCAGATCGAGATCCAGCACGGTCGAGGTCAGGTTCGATTCGCTGGGGTTGGCAATGCTCAGGCTTTTGTTGGTTGAACCGTCCATTAGCTTGCTCCGTGGCCGCTGAATACTTTGAAGGGGGTTTTCAACAGAATCTTCAGATCAAGCAAAAGGCTCTGCTCGGCGATATAGCTGAGGTCCAACTCAACGCGCTGGTCGAAGTCGATATTGCTGCGCCCGGAGATCTGCCACAGGCCGGTCATGCCGGGGTAGATCGCCAGACGGGCGAGGTGACTGTCCTTGTAGCGGTAGGCGTTGAACGAGGTCGGACGTGGTCCGACCAGGCGCATGTCGCCGGTCACTACATTGATCAGGTTGGGCAGTTCATCGAGGCTGGTGCGCCGCAGAAAACCGCCGATGCCGGTGATGCGTGGGTCCTGGTCAATCTTGAAGTCGATGGCGTCGGCACCGTGTTTGTTGAGGTGACGCAGCGACTCTTTCAATTCTTCGGCGTTGGCGACCATGGTGCGAAATTTGTACATGCCGAATTTGCGACCGCGATAACCAGTGCGCTTTTGCACGAACATCACCGGGCCTTTGCTGGAGTACTTGATGGCCAGTGCGAGCCCGAGCAACAGCGGCGAAATCAGCAACAGAATGGTCAGCGCGCCGAGGCAGGCGACCACGCGGTTGGTGCGCGACAGCTGCCATGGGCGACCGCCGTCACGGCCGGTAAACCAGCCGCGACCCTGACGGTGAATCGCTGCATCGAGGCGCATTCGTTGTTCCGGATCCATGCGCTTGTCGCGCTGCAGTTGTTGGATCGGTACACCTTTTTCATGTCCAGTCATAAAGTCCTCCGCTGATGTTCAGCCGCGAGCGGCGCGTGGGCGATAGGCAGTTGGGTAGTAGTCGCGAAACCATGCGATGAAGCGTCCAAGTCCTTCGTCCAGCTCGATGCGTGGCTGGAATCCGGTGGCCAGGGCCAGATCGCTGGCGTCGGCACAGGTGTTGAGCACGTCGCCCGGTTGCAGCGGCAGCAGCTCGACAAGGGCTTTCTGGCCGAGGTGTTTTTCCATCAGCGCCAGATAGGTTTTCAGCTCGACCGGGTGCTGCCCGCCGATGTTGAACAACCGCCACGGCGCCATGCTGCTGGCCGGGTCGGGCTGCTCGCGATCCCACTGCGGGTTGACCTGCGGTGGTTGTTCGATAAGGCGGGCGATGCTTTCGACGATGTCGTCGACGTAAGTGAAATCGCGCTGATGCTCGCCGTAGTTGAACAGCTTCAGCGGCTCGCCTTCGCTGATCGCCCGGGCGAACTGGATCGGCGACATGTCTGGCCGGCCCCAAGGACCGTACACGGTAAAAAAGCGCAGGCCGGTGCAGGGAATGCCGAACAGGTGGCTGTAGCTATGCGCCATCAGCTCATTGGCTTTTTTTGTGGCGGCGTACAGCGACAGCGGATGGTTGACGCCGTCCTTCACCGAGTACGGCGTGTGCTGGTTGGCGCCGTACACCGAACTCGACGAGGCGTAGATCAAATGCTCGACCGGGTGATGCCGGCAGCTCTCCAGAATGTTCAGGAATCCGTTGAGGTTGCTGTCCAGGTACGCCCGTGGATTTTCCAGCGAATAACGCACCCCGGCTTGCGCCGCGAGGTGAATCACCACTTGCGGGCGTTCGCGGACAAACAGCGCTTCCATGGCCGAGGCATCGGCCAGGTCAACCGTTGCGAGCTGGAAATCGCCGACCTGCTCGCGCACCCATTGCACGCGGTCGTGCTTGAGTTGCGGGTCGTAGTAGCTGTTGAAGTTATCCAGCCCGACCACCGAGTGCCCGTCGCGCATCAGCCGCAACACGCAATGAGCACCAATGAAACCGGCCGCACCGGTGACCAGAATCTTCATGGCCGTAGTCCTTCGGGCGCGATGTGGCGCAGGCCGATGCCGCTGTAATGCAGGCCGGCGGCGGCCACTTGTTCCGGGTTGTAGAGGTTGCGGCCGTCGATGATCACCTTCGAACGCAGCTTTTCCGCGAGCAATTCGAAATCGACCACACGGAAGTTTTTCCACTCGGTGCAAATCACCAGCGCATCGGCGTCTTCGAGGGTGTCGTCGCGGGTCGCGCACAGGTGCAGATCGTTGCGGTAGCCGTAGAGGCGGCGGCATTCGGACATGGCTTCCGGGTCATAGGCCTGCACGCTGGCACCTTCGGCCCACAGCGCGTCCATCAGATAACGGCTTGGCGCTTCGCGCATGTCATCGGTGTTCGGTTTGAACGCCAGGCCCCAGACCGCGATGGACTTGCCGGCCAGCCCTTGCGGGAACTGTGCTTTGAGTTTGCTGAACAGAATGTGCCGCTGCAGGTCGTTGACGTCGGTGACGCTGCGCAGCAATTTCAGCGGCATGCCGTTGTGTTCGGCGGTGTGCAGCAGGGCGCGCAGGTCCTTTGGAAAGCACGAGCCACCGAAGCCGCAGCCCGGATAGATGAAGTGGTAACCGATGCGTGGATCAGAGCCGATGCCTTTGCGCACCGCTTCGATGTCGGCGCCCAGCAGTTCGGTGAGATTGGCCAGCTCGTTCATGAAGCTGATGCGCGTGGCGAGCATCGCGTTGGCCGCGTACTTGGTCAGCTCGGCGCTGCGGTTGTCCATGAACATCAATTTTTCGTGGTTGCGGCAGAACGGCGCGTACAACTCACTCATCTGCTCGCGCGCCGCGTCGTCGCGGGCTCCGATGATGATCCGGTCCGGGCGCATGCAGTCGGCGAGGGCACTGCCTTCTTTGAGGAATTCCGGGTTGGAGACCACGCGCACGTTCAGCTCGGATTTACCGCGAAGCAGCAGTTCGCTGTTGGCAGCGGCCAGCACCTGATCCGCCGTGCCGACCGGCACCGTCGATTTGATGATCAGCGTGCGATCGGCCTCCATGTGCGAGGCGATCTGCCGGGCAACGTTGAGCACGTGGCTGAGGTCGGCGGAGCCATCCTCATCGGCAGGCGTGCCCACGGCGATGAAGATCAACTCGGCGTGCTCGACCGCATCGCTGGCCTGGGTACTGAACAATAAGCGCCCGGCTTTAATGTTTTCTTCCAGTGTGCTGGATAAGCCCGGTTCACTAATCGGAGGAACTGCTTGTTGCAGTTGCTTGATTTTATTCGGATCAATATCCACGCACAAAACGCGATGTCCAACATCGGCAAGTGCCGCTGCTTGTATCAGGCCAACATAGCCCGTACCAAATACGCTCACGTCCATATTGGCGTGCCTCGTAAGACGGTGGAAGAGTTCGAAATGAGACTGTCAAAAGGGGTATAGCGCAGGGTGGGAAAAGCGTGTCAGCAAAATGACATGTTGCACCTGTATAACAGCCCCAATTTTGGGGGCGATTGGCCATCAAGTGCTTGCTATTACTGGATTTGTCCCGTGCTTGACGCTTTTTTCACATTTAAAAGAAAGCGATAAACGGTCGAAGGCCGCGAAATTAAAGGCTTTCAGCAACTTGAGTGTGTCAGATTTGAGTCAACGTTTTTTTGACGCTTTATCGAAAAGTCAGCCATTTCTTGCGCTTTGATGGCCGGGTGCTAGTGTCAGATTTTGACCGACAAAACCTTGACCCTTTGCCGTCTCGCGCGACCGGAAAAGCCATGTTTCGATACCTCAAAGAACTGCTTTTAGTTATTTATCTGCTGCTTTATTGCGAATATTACATTGAGCGGTTAAATGCTATCGGCCTCGGTTTTTCTGTAGTTCTTTTTGGCGCGATGTTTTTGGCGCTTACTTTAGCATTATATCTAACGGCCTATATACGACAGACCCTCGTTCGACATTTATTCGCATTGGTAATGTTTGCCTCTGCGGTGTTTTTTGATGTCTATACACGGGTCACTGCCGATTACCTGAACTACAGCAGTTTTGTCTCGCTGGTGTATTCCGGTGGCTTCATCCAGGAGGCCGCGTATCAGTATCGCGATGCGATCCTCCACGGCGTGCTCAACGGTTTGTTGCTGCTGTTCGGTATCGGTCTCAAGCCTCGCCATTCGCTGGTGATACCCAATGCGTTGCGCGTGGCGGCACCGGTGTGCGCCGTGTTGCTGCTGAGCGGGGTGCTGTTTTTACGTGCGGGTGAGGGCGCCCGCGGCTTGCCGATCATGTACACGCCGCTGGCCTACCTCAATCTGTTTGCCTATGAGGCGCTGCACAACACCGTCGGCCCGCGTGAACCGGTAACGCTGGCGCGCGTTTCGCAACCCGTCGGCCATGACATCGTGCTGATCATCGATGAAAGCATCTCCGGCAATTACCTCGACATCAACGCGCCGTTCGGCGTGCACAGCAACCTCAAACAGGCGCACTCAGGCGTCGACATTTTCAATTACGGCTACGCCGCGTCCATTGCCAATTGCAGCGCCGACACCAACGTCACCCTGCGCTACGGCGGCACCCGCGCTGATTACATGCGCATCAACAGCACGCTGCCGTCGATCTGGCAGTACGCGAAAAAGGCCGGGCTGCGCACGGTGTACATCGACGCCCAGCGCACCGGCGGCAATCTGCAGAACCTGATGACTGACACCGAAAAGAAGGATATCGATGAGTTCGTGCAATTCGACCAGACCAGCGTGCGCGATCGCGACATGGCGGCCGCGGCGAAACTGATCGAGTTGCTCAACGACGACAAGCCGCAGCTGGTGGTGATCAACAAGGTCGGTGCACATTTTCCGGTGCACGACAAATATCCCGATGCGTTCATGGCGTATCGCCCGACCTTGCCGCGCGGTCAGTTCACCGAGGTGGCGGATACCGGTGAGCGCACCGGTTTCAATGGCCAGCCCGATGATTGGGTGCTGTACCGCAACGCCTACAAGAACACCGTGTTGTGGAACGTCGGCGAGTTTTTTGCGCGGGTGTTTGCCCAGGCCAATCTGAATAATGCGTTGCTGATTTATACGTCTGACCATGGTCAGGATCTGCATGAGCGCGGTAATCCGGGGTTGAACACGCACTGCGGTGGCGATCCGGTGGAGGAGGAGGGGTTGGTGCCGCTGGTGGTGATTCAGGGCAGTGATCTGAAAACGCTGGACTGGTCAGCGCAACTGGCCGTGAACAAGGATCGCTCCAGTCACTACAACATTTTCCCGACGCTGCTGCAGTTGATGGGCTATGACCTGGCGGGGATCGAGGCGGTTTATGGCAAGCCACTGAGCGTGGCTACGGCGGATGAATTCACGTTTAACTACCGGTTTAATGCGCGGTTGGGGGCGAAGCCGGAGTGGAAGCATATTGATCTGGGCAGTATTGTCACGCCGACGCAGGCGCCGGCGAGTGTGGCGGCGGGGCAATGAGTTTTGAAGGGAATCCGCAGACCTCATCGCGAGCAGGCTCACTCCTACAGGGGAATGGATTCCAAAGGTAGGAGTGAGCCTGCTCGCGATGGCGGTGTGAGGTTCACTGAATTTTTGCGTTTGCTTCCGATCCCGCCAAGCTTTCGGACGCATGCCCTACCTGCAACAAACTCAACGTTCAATTCACCGCAAGATTCCGAGCGGTCATCGGCATCCGCTATCCTTGCCCCACACTGACCGATCAGGTGGCGGCATGCTTCGCGTTGAAAACGTTTTCAAAAGTTATCTCACTCCTCAAGGACCGTTGCCCGTGCTGCAAGGCGTCGACCTGACGCTGGACGCCGGCAGCAGCCTGGCGCTGATGGGCGAATCAGGCAGCGGCAAAAGCACGCTGCTGCATTTGGTGGCCGGTCTGGACAAGGTCGATCGCGGCAGCATCCGCAGCGGCGCGCATCGGCTGGAGGAAATGAACGAGGCGCAACTGGCGAACTGGCGGCGTACTGAAATCGGTCTGGTGTTCCAGCAGTTCAACCTGATCGGCAGTCTGCGCGTCGAGGACAATCTGGCGTTTCAGGCGCGTCTGGCCGGGCGCCATGAGCCGCGCTGGCAGGCGCATCTGGTGCAGCGCCTGGGTTTGGGTGATTTGCTCAGGCGTTATCCCGAACAACTTTCCGGCGGCCAGCAACAACGGGTCGCGTTGGGCCGGGCATTGGCGTCGCAACCAAAACTGCTGTTGGCTGATGAACCCACCGGCAGCCTTGATGAAGCGACCAGCGATGAAGTGCTGCGGCTGCTTCTCGAATTGCTCGATGACACGCCGACGACCTTGTTGATGGTCACCCACAGTCAACGGGTCGCGGCGCAATTGGCGCAGCGCGTGGTGCTGTCCAAAGGTCGGCTGACGTGAGGGTTTTTCACCAGACCCTGCGCGCGTTGCTCAGCCATTGGCGGCGCCATCCGGTGCAGTTTTTCAGTGTGCTGACCGGGTTGTGGCTGGCGACCAGTCTGCTGACCGGCGTCGAAGCGCTGAACAGTCAGGCCCGTGACAGCTACGCCCGCGCCAGTCGGATGATCGGTGGCGAACCGCAGGCCAGCCTGAGCACGCCAAGCGGGGCGACGTTTACCCAGCAGTGGTTTGTCGATCTGCGGCGGCAGGGCTGGCCGGTGTCGCCGCTGTTGCAGGGCCGCCTGACGCTCAAAGGTCACGAAAACCAGCGGCTGCAACTGATGGGCATCGAGCCGGTGTCGCTGCCAACGGATTCGGCGGTGGCCGGGCAGGCCATGCCGATCGAGCGCATCGTCGAGTTCTTCACGCCTCCGGGTAACACTTGGATTTCCCCGGAAACCCTACAAGCCCTGAACCTCGCCGAGGGTGCCACGCCGCAGACAGTCAACGGACGTTTACTGCCGCCGCTGCTTGCACAAAAGGACATGGCGCCGGGCGTGTTGCTGGTGGACATCGGCATGGCGCAAACCCTGCTCGAACAACCGGGGCAGCTGTCGCGGCTGTTGTTGCCCAAGGATTTCCACGCTGAATTGCCGTCCTCATTCAAAGGCCAGTTGCAGCTGAAAAGCAGCGATGAGGAAAACAATCTGGCGCGCCTGACCGAGAGCTTCCATCTCAATCTTGATGCCCTGGGATTTCTCTCGTTTCTGGTTGGTCTGTTCATCGTCCATGCCGCTATCGGTCTCGCCCTGGAACAGCGTAGAGGCTTGCTGCGTACGTTGCGCGCCTGTGGTGTCAGTGCGCGGATGTTGATCGGTTGTCTGATCGTCGAGCTGGGTGTGCTGGCGCTGATCGGCGGACTGTTCGGCGTGGTCAGCGGCTACTGGCTGGCCAGCGTCTTGTTGCCGGACGTCGCCGCCAGCCTGCGCGGTTTGTACGGCGCGGAAGTGGCGGGGCAGTTGCGCCTGAGCCCTTGGTGGTGGTTGAGCGGCATCGGTTTGAGCCTGCTCGGCGCCATGCTCGCGGGCGGCAACAGCCTGCTGCGCGCGGCGCGTTTACCGTTGCTGGCCGTGGCCGACCCGCAAGCCTGGCATCAGCAATACGCGCGATGGTTGCGTCGTCAGGGTTGGCTGGCGGCCGTCCTGCTGGTGGTGGCCTTGGCGGCATTGATCTGGGGCGACAGCCTGGCCAGCGGTTTTGTGCTGATGGCCGGATTGCTGCTCGGCGCTGCACTGGCGCTGCCGGTGTTGCTCAGTGCGATCTTGAATCAGTTGTTGGGGCGCAGCCGTTCGGTGCTCGGCCAATGGTTTCTTGCCGATTGTCGCCAGCAATTGCCGGCATTGAGCCTGGCGCTGATGGCGTTGTTGTTGGCGCTCGCCGCCAATATCGGCGCGGGCAGCATGACCGCCGGTTTTCGCCAGACCTTCAACGACTGGCTCGAACAACGCTTGAGCGCCGAGCTCTACATCAACCCGAGCAATCCCGCGCAGGCCCGAGAAATGTGCAGCTGGCTCCGACAGCAGCCGAACGTCACCGCGGTGCTGCCCAACTGGCAGGTTTCAGTGACGTTGCAAGGTTGGCCAGCGGACGTCTTCGGCGTGATCGATCACCCGCATTATCGCGAGCACTGGCCGTTGCTCGATGCCAGCGGCGGCGATCCGTGGGGCCACCTGGCGACGGATGATGCGGTAATGCTCAGCGAACAACTCGCCCGCCGCCTGAAACTGCACGCCGGTGAACACCTGGCGATTCCCACGCCCAATGGAACGTGGTCGCCGCGCATCGTCGGCATCTACGCCGATTACGGCAATCCCAAGGGACATCTGCTGGTCAACGTCAATCACCTGCTGCGCGGCTGGCCGCAGCTGACGCCGAACCGCTTCAACCTGCGTATTGAACCGCAGAATATCGCGCCGCTGCTGAGTACGTTGCAAGCGCGCTTCCAGCTCGATGACAGCCGTATCGTCGATCAGGCGCGGCTCAAGGGCTGGTCGGTTCAGGTGTTCGAACGCACCTTCGCAGCGACGGCCGCATTGAACAGTCTGACCCTGGCGGTCGCGGGCGTGGCGTTGTTTATCAGCCTGCTGACGCAAAGTCAGAGCCGCCTGGGGCAGCTCGCACCGCTGTGGGCACTGGGCGTCACGCGGCGGCAACTGATGCTGCTCAACCTCGGGCAAACCTGGCTGCTGGCGGTGTTGACGCTGGTGTTGGCGTTGCCTTTGGGGATTGCCCTGGCGTGGTGTCTGGACGCGGTGATCAATGTGCAGGCGTTTGGCTGGCGCCTGCCGTTGCGGGTGTTCCCTTGGCAATTGCTGCAATTGATGGGGTTGGCGTTGCTGGCGACGTTATTGGCTTCGGCATGGCCGTTGTATTCGCTGTACCGCTCGCAGCCGGCGGATTTGTTGAGGACGTTTGCCCATGAGGATTAACCGCGCGGTGCTGATGCTGGTGCTGCTGCTCGGCGGCTGCGATCAACCCGCGCCCGAACAGAAGGGTTTTGCCGGCATGGGCGATGAGGCGGCGGCGTTCGCTGCGGTGGTGCCGGGGCGGGTGTTCAGCTTTCCGGCGGATCACGGCGCGCATGACGGCTTTCGCATCGAATGGTGGTACGTCACGGCCAATCTCAAGGACCAGCAGGGCCGCGAATTCGGTGTGCAGTGGACGTTGTTTCGCAGCCCTTTGAAAGCGCTGCCCGAGCAAGCGGGGTGGGGCAATCAGACGATCTGGCTGGGCCATGCGGCGGTAACGTCCGCCGCTGTTCATCATGCCGCCGAGCGTTATGCGCGGGGCGGCGTCGGGCAGGCGGGTGTGCGGGTGGCGCCGTTCGACGCGTGGATCGATGATTGGCGGTTCGCCAGTCAGGCCGCCGATCCTTTGAGTGACCTGCAACTCAGCGCTCGCGATAAGAATTTCGCCTATCAACTGCACCTCACTTCCAGCCGTCCGCTGGTGTTGCAGGGGGACCAGGGTTTCAGCCGCAAATCCGCAGAAGGGCAGGCCTCGTATTACTACAGTCAGCCGTTTTTCCAGGCCAGCGGCACCTTGCAGATCGACGGCCAGACTTACAGCGTCATCGGCCCGGCGTGGCTCGATCGCGAATGGAGCAGCCAACCGCTGAGCGCCAATCAGACTGGCTGGGACTGGCTCTCCCTGCACCTGGACAACGGTGAAAAAGTCATGCTTTTCCGCACTCGACAGAAGGACGGCGCACCGTACCTGACCGGCACCTGGATCGCCGCCGACGGCCAGACGCAAACACTGCGCAGCGAGCAGATCACGCTCACCCCGCAAGACACCGCCGAAGTGGCCGGTCGCAAAATGCCGATACGCTGGGCGATCCGCATCCCCGACAAACACCTCGACATCGCACTCGATGCACTCAATCCGAATGCCTGGATGAACCTGCGCATCCCCTACTGGGAAGGCCCGGTGCGCATCAGCGGCAGCCATCCGGGCCGAGGCTATCTGGAAATGACCGGCTACTGATCGACCCCACATACAGACCCCAGGATATGCCTACTGATTGAACCTACAAACCCATGTAGGAGCTGCCGAAGGCTGCGATCTTTTGATCTTGTTTTTTGCAGGGCAAAATCAAAAGATCGTCCGAACGCGGCCCGAGCCTTCGGCAACTCCTACAGGGGTTCGGTTGAACTTGGTGGAGTGTGCGCTCCTCTACAGGGAAACCTATGGAGGATTAGCCATGAACGATGACCTGCAAGCCCCGGATGTGAGCACCTGGCAGCGTCTGTTCGAGGATGAGACTTACTGGCAGCAATCCCCCGACGCCCACTATTTCGACCTGCAACGCATCGCCGACGACCTGCTCGGCCAAGGCGCCATCGACCTGGAGCAGTGGCAGATCCTGCGCGCCAAAGCCGATGATTTGCACAAGGATTCCCCCGCCGTAAACGTCGCCCGTGAACTGGACGACCCCCAAGCCTGAGGACAGCCCCATGAAACCCATCACCCAAGGCGAACACCCCGACGAACCCCGGCCACCGGGCGAAACCGAACGCGACAACGACGCACTGCGCCCCACCGATCCAAAACAGCGCGAGCGCAGCGGCAAAGGCACCCCCAGCGGCGAATCGACTGCGCAGGACACCGCAAAGCAACAAACCAAAGCCAAGCCCTGAACAGCGTCTATGCTCAGTGGCACGCCCGCGCCGAACACACGTCGGCGCTGGGCGCTGCCATTCATCACAGGGAAAGTATCGCTTATGAAGCTCAACGCACTGGCCAAGGCCATCACCCTCGCAACTGTACTGTCCACCACCAGTTTTGCAGCACTGGCTGCCGATATTCCGTTGTCCGCCACGGTTGAGGCGGATAAGGTCACCACCAAAGTGATTTCCGTCGATGCGGCCAATCATCAGGTGGTACTGGAAGGCGCCGAAGGTAAGCCGGTTCACGTTCAGCTCAGCGACAAGGCAAAAAACCTAGGCAATCTGAAGGCCGGCGATAAGGTCGATATCGAAGTGCAGCGCTCGGTCGCCGCTTATCTCGATACTGATGTGGATAAAGGTCTGCCTGGCTCAGTCGAGCGTACTGGTGAGTTGCGTAAGGCACCGGGCAGCGATAACCCCGGCGGCGAAGCGTTCCGTCAGGTTCAGGTGCAACTGAAAATCACCAAAATTGATTTGAAGAAAAACCAGGTAACCCTGGAAAACCCATCGGGGCAATCGAAAACACTCGACGTCAAACGGCCAGAGATTCAGGCGAAACTCAAGGATTTGAAAGAAGGCCAGAGCGTCATCGTCACTTACACCGATATATTAAAAGTGACCAGCGAGCATGAGAGCTGAGTATTAACTCTACAGAATGATTATTCTTGTACAGCTTGTTGTATGAGAATAATCATACTATTTGAGTTCAACCAAGAGACTGGAAAGTTTGCCGGGAAATATCGGCGATACACAGTTTTTAACTTTTCAGTACATAAATTTCATGATTATGCCTGACGACATAAGCGCCAACTTCCATTAAAATCCCTTCCGTTCGCCCAGTGTCAGGGCTCTTTACCGGTGCATGGATTGCCAGGCCATTACACTGGGCGAACACCTCTTCGGAGGTGTATGTATACAATTTCAGATAAAAAAACGGCGACTTATAAAAGTCGCCGTTTTTTATTGCCACCGATCAGGCTGATGTGCGTATAGCCGGTTTACCCTGTTGCCCCTGAAAACGTTTGAGCGTGGCCTGATACATTTTGGTTCGCCGATGTTCTTTGCCGTAGGTGCCTGCCGCCGCCACGGTGCCGGACTGGATATGGTCGAGGTAACGGAATATCTTGCGTGGCGAAAGAAACTTGATGCCATAGCCGCGCGCCGCCATGCGGTCCTGTAGCGTGTAACCCGGCACGCGATCATCCATGCAGAAGTGCAGGCCTTGGGACTTCATCAATCGAGCATTCCACAAGGTGCAGAAACTCTTCAGATGAGTTTCCCTGTAGGGTTTTGGTTCTTTCGAGCGCAAGCCCAACTGTTGTTTTGCGCGACGAACATAGTGCTTGCAAAAACGCGAAGTTAAGCGCCAGGTATCTCTCAATGCGCCGCGATTGATTTGCTCGACACAACCGACCGCGGCGATATCCGCAGACTTTGTGCACTCATGCATCATCATTGCGAAGACTTCCTTGTCGTAGACAAAGGTGTCGGTGTGCAACAAAAACAGATAATCGCTTTCAACTTTCTCCAGCGCCAGATCCAGTGCCTTGCCATGGGCAATGTGTCCAGGCTCTTTGCCCGGTGAGCGCCGTTCGATCAGATTGATCCAGTCCAGCGAACGCAAGTAATCCAGACTTTCATCGGCTGAATCATTGTCCACCACCCACACTGGAATCCGCTGTTCCTGAACGTGCTCACGCAACAGCTCCAGACACATACGAGTGAGGTCCGGGGTCTTGTAATTGACCAACACAAGACTGAACTTCGACGGTAGTGGGGCGGGTAAATTGAACGCGCTCATGGGCAAAGACTCATCCACGGATAAAGGGGCGACAGTGCTTTCTTGAGCTCGGATGCTAACGGTGCAACCTTAGGCGAACCTTAATTTGCCGTTTTTGCAGCGCGGCGCCGTTGTATCGAGATGAGACCGAGTCAACGCCTCAGCTTTTTTCATGAATTACACGCTAGAATGCGCGCCCTTTTAACGCCTCAAGGATGATAACGGCGTCGCCGTTGGGTCACGGATGAAACCACTTTCCCTCTACCACCCGGCCTTGTACTGGCTACGCGTGTGGCAAAAAAGACTGTTCCGCCAGATCGCCTGGCGCTGCTCCAGCAAACGCTATGCTCGACCGGCCGCCACCGCCGAACGCCTGCCGTATCGCTACCTCAAGCACACCTCGAAACTGATCCGCAAACTTGGCGACTCCGACCTCGTCCTGCAACACAACAAGGTCATCAACCTTAAACTCGCCGTTGCCGCCATCGACGGCGTCACCATTGCCCCCGGCGAACACTTCTCCTTCTGCCGCCTGGTCGGCCGCCCGACACGTCAGCGTGGCTATGTCGAAGGCATGGAGCTGTCGTTCGGCGAGGCGCGACGTGGCGTCGGCGGGGGCATCTGTCAGTTGAGCAACCTGATCCACTGGATGGCCATTCACTCGCCGCTAGTGGTGGTCGAGCGTTGCAACCACAGCTTCGACCCGTTCCCGGATGAGGGGCGCGTGCTGCCGTTCGGCTCCGGCGCGGCGATTTTCTATAACTACATCGATCTGGTGCTGCACAACCCGACCGACCGGCACTTCCAACTGAAGTTGAACGTGGGCGAGACGCAACTGGAAGGCGAATTATTGTGTGATCAAGTGCGCGATTATCGATATCACGTGTTTCAGCAGGCGCACCGGTTTGTGCGGGAGGCGGGCAGGGTGTTTCGCGAGAATGAAATCTGGCGAGAGATCAGGAACAAAGGCCAGGTCGGTGAGCTGGTGAAACGCGAACGGCTCTATCGCAACCGCGTGGTGGTCAAGTACGCGGTTGCCGACGAGTTGATCGAATAGAGGTTTTTGCCTGATCAGTTTCTGAAGTAAAGCTCATCCAGTTGGCGTCGACGAATTGATACGTACTCGTTCCAGACGGCGGGGAAGTCCTGAACTTTGGTCAGCGGAAAGGTCAGGTAAATGAACTTGCCGACAACTTGTATGTATTGGCGCGCACGTTTGAAAGCAGGCTGTTCGTAGAGCGAAATACCCTCATCATAAGCGTCGTGGTGGTGATGAATACTCATGCGGTGGGGCGCGATCATTACCCGGGCAAAATCAATCACCCAGCTGCTATCCATGCCCGTGCTCAAATAACCGTAAACCCCGTCACTTGAGAGCCGAATACACGACTGGGCCTGCGTGCCTTCATCGTCATTGACCACAATGATCTGGTCGGCGAAGTACTGAATACTCCTGTCGTCAGGCCCTTGCAGGTGCAAGCCCCAACCTTCTGCGCCCATGCGGAACTCACCGTTGTTTTCAAAGGTGGCGGTCCAGCCATTGGCCAATGTGATCACGTGCTTATTCATGGGGTCTTCCCTGGTTCATTTGATTCGACGTTAAAGCTTTTCCAGATCGACAGTGCAACCTCTGTCCTTCAGCCTTTGCAGTTCCTCAGCGAATGAGTACTTCGGCAGGTCCTGGTTTTCCTTGTCATACACCTGCCGGAGCAGTCGGAAGAGCACGCCAACCGTTGTTGTACTTGTTTCATCAAGGGCCTCAATCAGGTCGTAGCCTTGCGCCGATAGAAAAGTGATTTTGCTTTTGAGGACGTAATAAGCAGTGATGTTGCAAAGCAGTCCCTCTGCGTCAACATAGTTTTCCTTCAGGGTTACGACGTACGTTTCGAACAGCCGGGTCAGGGTATTTTGCGGGGTGTCCTGCGTTTTCAATGCGGCACACAGGCCTTGCCAATTGCCGATATGCAGGTGATCACCCCAGTCGCAGCCGCGCGCAAAATAGCGTCCGCTGCCTTTGAAAAAGTCCGGGATCTCATGCTGATCCAAAGCCGTTTGAAAACTGTCGGTCACGGGATATTTCCTGCGGTGGCAATCAAGTGGCGACGCCACGGTCCGAACCGGGCGGGAACATCAGGTGTTCATCTTCCAGCCTGTTCCGGCAGCGCTCGACAAATGCCAAGGCAGCCGCTGAGTCGATCAAAAACAAGGCGTAGGATTTCTCGCTGATTGCGTAGTATTCCTCATAATCGACCAGACGACTGCTCACGGGGATGGAAACGTAATGGCGACCCGTGCTGGTTTCGACGCCGAGGGTAAAGCGCTCAGTCCGGTTGACCAATGTTTCGTCGAACTTCAATTGTCACCTCGCTCGATTGCTTCAATACGTGGTTCGTAGCCTGACAGCCTGTTCGTCAGGCTATCGTCGTCTGAATACTTTTGCTTGAGCTGTTTCAGACGCTCATCTGTTCCTCGGCAGGCGTGATTGATTGCGCTGATGACCTGGGCGAGGTTGTCGGGATCCGTCGGATCAGGCTCGGGGATGTCGCCGCGAAGCGTGTCGCAGTTGGCTCGGTCGTTGATGAAAACGGCGACGTCGGCGGGGAGTTGGCTGTGGGCATTGGCTGCATTGGAGGTAATGGGGGAGGTCAGCGCGAGGAGCAGGAAGATAGCAGCGGTGAGAAAAATAATGCTTCGCCTGTGGTCAAACGACGGATTTCATCCGCCGTGGGGCGGTGATTTTTTAGGTCAAGTTCGAGTTGCTGTTCAGGTTTGGATGGCATGCAATTCAACCGAAAAAGTGTAGGCGGTTTTGCAACTACAGGGAGTCGCCAGTTACTAGAAACCATGGAGCATTCGTGGTGCGCGTCCTTAGCACACATACTAATTGAAGCAGCTTGCCATTCTGCGCGTTTAGGGTCGTGGTTTCGAATCGTTTTTCTCGGAGAGATTTATCACCGGCTACGGGGCGGTAGCGTTAAATGACGGCAAGGCCATGCTAGGCGTTAGCGTCGTGTTGGAATATTTCCAGGCCGAGCTTAAGAGGCTCGCCCGGAGCACCTAGCAGATTGAGTTGATACAGCAATGGTTCTCTCCAGGTTTCCCAGTCAATTCGCTGTCGGTTAGTTGGCTAGTAAGCACTGAGGCCGAGACTGACATCTTCTTCTAAATCATTGGCTCATTCCCTCATAGACCGAATACATAATGAAAGAGCCGCCGAACGTCAGGGCTGCCATAAACGCAAGCATCCATTTAGCCACGAAGGTATCATAGTTTCTAGCTCGAATGGACCATCCCAATAATTCAGGCTCTTCCAAGTGCTGCCATTGAAGTACCGGCGGAAGGTTTAGCGGTTTACTGAAGTTAAGCATCGCTGGTCATAGTATGGTCAATGTTATGGTGAGTGGAGTCAGTCAGTGCTCATTGGGACGTTAACCTTGGCTCTAATAATTGGGGTATTTAGTGGGAGGTAAGGCTTGATGACGTTGGCTATGTAGTCTTTTTGTTTGCTGTTGCAGAATATATTGAGGCTCCATTTGACAGTTCGTTTTAGGTGTTCGTCATATTTGACAAATTTCAGGTCAATTACTTCTCGATTGGTTGCAATTGCTAGTTGTGTAAAGTCCTTCCATTCAAAGTCCAAGTGATGAAATTGGTTGTGGATGTTTTGGTAGTTCTTGGAGTTTGCCATTGTAAGATATATTAGTCCAACTCCGCCGGGGCCTATCAATGCGCCAATTAAAAAAGATGGGTCAATGAGGGCTAGAAAGACGAAGATGATTGCAGTGAGTGCGGCAAACCATTTTAAGAATGTCAATGACCATTTGGAGAGAAATTTCCATTCGCAGTATTCTACTCCAGTTTGAGTAAATCTATATGCGAAATTCATTCTCTGGTGGGTCATTGATACCAATGCAGTAGTAACAGTTGCGAAGAAGGCTAATGTTAGTGCTCCACTAAATAAAGGGTCCTCGTCCATGCTTTGATAAATGAAATACGAGCCTATTGTTATTGCGATAAAACATGACCAGAACATTGTGTTGGCTACAAATGTATTGTAATTCCTGGCACTGATTGTCCATCCGATTATCTCGGCTTCATCTGAAAACTTCCACTCTAGTTGCATTGGTAGGTGTGGAGGGGTGATGAGGTTGTGTACTTTGTAATTCATTTTATAACCCAGTTTGGTATTGCGAGGCTCAATATTTGAGTGCTTTGTTGGCTCAATACGATATCACCTTTGATTTCTCCGCTAGAGATGTTGTTGACGTTGTCAGCGTCTCTCGTGGTTAGCCCTAATGCTATTTTAAACATGTATCCGCGAAGGCTTTTTGGATTCTGAAAGGTGCCAGGAGGGTATTTGATTTCTAATTCGAATGATGGGTCGTCCTTCGAGGTTTCAATCCATACTTGCCAAAGGCGGTGTTGATCGCTCTTTTTGTAAACGAAATCGGCTGTGTTAGTTTTTGTTCCAATGTTGTTAGGTAGCTGTCCCAAGAGCATTGGATCTATCCAGTTGCCATTAAGGAACTGTTCATAAAACCCGTTGGTTGTAACTTCTAAACTGTTTTTCGTAAAAATATTATTTTCTACCAACGCCGCTTGCAAAGCCACATTGTTTCCGCTGAGTGCGGCTGGCAGTTGAATTTGGGCCCAGAATCCAAACGATTTTCGTGGAGTGCTGCCTCCACCGTAGTATAAAGATTTCCCCAAGACGCTTGGACGTTGCAGAGTTTCAAGTAACTCCTGCATTTGTTTAGAGTGGCCATCGTTTTCAAGCCATTCGGGTGTCGCCCCGCGACCCCAGTTGCATCGGTATAACCATAGCCTTAATCCTTCTCGTTTGTAACGGTTTGCGGCCATTGTAATCATTAGATAAGCAACCCCGAGAACCGCTAAAATGATGGTGACGGGATTTGACATTACCCATGCAAACCCAAACCAATAGCCAAGGAACGCACCAATAGTTTGTACTCCAGCGATGCTGGACATTCCCATAACAATAATTCTTTTTGTTTTTAGTAGTTTTTCTTCGGTATCACTGGTGGCGCCTTGAATGTCTTTTGATAATTGCCATGCCTCAACGCCTGTAGCAACGGCACCTAATGCCGCCCATGTTAGAGTACGCAAAATAAGGCCTTTCGAAAGAGCTGCCATTTCATTAGCGGCGGTCGCGCGTACACTACCACTCGTTTCCTCAATAGCTTTAGCTTCTCCAAGCCATTGAGAGTAACTAGCTTGGGCCAGCCTGTAAGTAATTCGACCTACCTCACCAGACATCGCTCCAGCTCGACTCCAAGCAGGGCCGACCCACAACGCAGCAAAAGCATTGGCGGCGTATGCAGCGCTTGATCCTAAATTTCGTAATTCATCTTCCGTAAAGTTACCGTCGTTTTGTGCTTGTTTCGCCGTGTTGTAAACGTTCCACACATTCAAACCGACCAGCAAGGCAGGCAAAGCATTGCCCAGGTTCTGTCCCATCCAGGTTTTTGTGCGTGTCACATATTCAATGGTGCCTGCGCTTCTCAGTTGTGCAGCCAACTCTGACTGCCCAAGGTCGGCGAGCCAGTTGTTGATTTTAGGAAGGCCCGCATCCAGGCGAGTGCTGCCAGACGCTTTCGCAACGATTTGATGGGGTTGCGTCGAGAACAGGACTTTGAGCTCTTGTTCAAACGCTTGCAGAGATATACGCGCCGAGCGCTGATCGTAAGCAGCCCCCGGGCGCTCCAATACCCCTCTGGCACCGTCCATCTTCTTGTTCAGGGTGCTCAGCTTCATCTGCCAAGCTTGGTATTCACGCTGGTAGTTCGGATTGAAGGAGAGTTGAGTTGCGCTGGAAATTTCGGTGGAAATCAGCACTTGCGGCACGGCGATTATCAGTGCGATTTCCTGTTTCATCGCTGGTAACAGCACTGTGCTCAAGCCATGCCATGCATCTTTGGCTTGGTTGTTGGCGACCTTGATCAACGTCGTCAAGGATTGCTTGGCGGCGTTGCTCATGGCCTTGTAGAGTTTGCTGTTTTTGACAACATCCAGATCCAGCACGGCTTTGATTTCTGCCACTCGGGTGGCGATGTTTGTGGCATCGCTGGACGAAGTTGGTGTCAATGTCGCAGCGCTGCCATCTCCTTCGCGACCTTGGTCATCAAGATTGCCGGTGGTCGTGAAGTTGTGCGTCACCTGCTTGATCAGGGTGGCGAGTTCCGGGTTGAAGTTGAACAGTGCCATGCCGAACAGCTTGCTCGGTTGCTTGGCTTGCTTGCACAACCATTCCTGGCCTTTTTCACCATTGCCCAACAGCGTGTAAAGGGCATGGGCCGTTTCTATAAGCAGGCACGCCTGAGCCTCATCGGTGGTGTCATGGAAGACCGCTTCGGCGCTCGGGCTGAGCAGGTCTAGCCATTTAATCAGGTCCTGCTCGCTACGCTGGCAATGGTCTTGAAGTCGTTGTGCTTCGGTGGTGGTCTTGCTCAGGTATTTCTGTACCTCGTCAAAGCGCACGTCTTCACGCCAGTAACGCTTGGCGTTCCATTCCTCAAGGGCGGCCTGCCATTTTTCCCGATCGGGCAGGTGTCCCCATTTGGCTTTGAATTTTGCTTGGGCAGCTGTGGTTGAAGAGGCTGAGCCCATCTCCACCATCGCTACTTGATCACCAGTAACAAGGTCCTTGCCGCGCTCCATTTCATCATTAGTGCCCAGAAGGCTGTAAAGATCATCGGCGTAGTCTTGGCGCTTGATCGGATCTTTGATCGAGTCCGGCGTAAATGAGTTGGTGTCGAAACCACACAGGTTTTGCACAGCGATCGCGCTTTGCAGTTTGTATTGATTCAGATTTTCAAACTGACCCTGCTCCATAAGCCTGCCGGCAAGGTTCATGCTCAGGTCGTCGACCATCGCCAGCGGGTCGTCCAGTGCGATAAACAGGGCAGTGTCCTGTTCCGGGACTTTACCGCGCACCAAGGCTTCTTCGAAGGCTGGCTTGAAGGGGCCACCTTTTTCTGGTGCTTGGGTGGGCAAGAGGGTGCTTTTGAACGTGGGGGATGTTTCACCGGCGGCGAGGATGTCCGAAACGCTTTTACCCAATTCGGTAATCGGGCCGCCGTGACCCACTTTTCCACTGGCGCAGAAACCCGCCAAGTCAACCTTGCGCATCCATTGGGTCTGTTCCGTTGCACTGCTGCGCATCAGTTCGCACATGCGCCAGGTCCATTGGACGGGCGAGTAGGCGATACGCAATTGATTGCGACGTGGATAGAGCAGATAGGGGTGCGTTTCACCAGGATTGTTGCGCCCATCCTGATTCAACTGGCCGTCAGCCCATTTGTGACGGGTGAATTGTTCGCCTTTGACTTGGTACTCGTGGAAGGTCTTGTCGACGCTGTCCCACACATACAGCCAGCCGTCGCGCAGTTGGCGAAGGGTGTAGCTGCGGGTCTTGAGTTCGGCCGGTTTACCTGACCAGTTCTTGGGCAGTGGATTCGGACCCTGAGCGCTGCCTTTTTGTGGGGATTCATCCAGCGCGTAGCGCACGGGAAAAATGGCCACTTCGCCAGCCATCAATGAGCACTGGCCAGATCCCATGGGCGCATTGGTAAATGCCTGGTTTCGGTTGGCCTGTTTCAGTTGAGCTTCGGTCGCGGGCTGAGTCATCACACTTCCTTGTTTATTTCGATGTCCAGGCAATCGTTATCCATTTGCTGGATACGGATTTCCGGTGCGAGTCTGTAGGCGTCTGGCGTACGGGCCAACCAATCCTGATAAGGCCCTTTGGGGCTTTCGCTGAATCCTGCGCCCCACCGGAGGCTGTATTCGACCCAGATGGCGAGACTGCGTTCGCTCGACAGCCCCCAAGCCTGAGCTTCGTCCAGGCGTTGAGAAAACCACTCGGTACGAATGCTTTTGTCCAGGGTTGATAGAGGCCGAGGATGGTATTGCTCAAAGTTATCGTGCAGTCGCTCGATAAACTGCCAGCGTGCAGCCTGAGCAAGAGCGTCCAATTGTGCCTGACCCAAAAGGGCGTAGTTATCCTTCCACTGCGGTGTCGAGGAGTTACGCTGAAAATTTACCCATTGAACGGGGGCGGCTGTCTCCCAGGAATGCAGCTCTTCGGGCATCGACCACGATTCAATCGGGCCAAGTATCGCATCCAGATGTTCGCCCTGATAACTGCCGAGCCAATGCCGTGTGACCAGCGGGTCGGCAAAGCGGAGCATACCATTGCCCCCCAGCACGTCGGATGGGGCGATAAACCGTCTCAAGTGATCGGCGACGATGCTGATGGGCGCGCGGCTGGAGAGGAGGCTCGCGTCTATCTGCTGGTCAGGATTTTGGTACGTCTGCGTCAGTAGGTTTGTGGAACCCAAAGACCTGACCAGTATCGGCCCCAAATCCTTCAACTCTGCCCATCGTGTTCCCAAGTACAACGGTTCGATCTCCAGCGGTTCGCCGAGCTGATAGAGACTTGGGATCGCATCAGGACGCAGGACCCCGTCGATCAGCAAAAAGTTGGCGTTCGACGGGTAGCTCATTTGGCGGCGTCCTTCGCGGCTTGCGCGGCAGCTTTCTCACAGATTTCACAGCGTGGTGTACGGCGCATCAACGCCTGCCGCTGCGCCGGCACCAACAGCTGCCCAGCCTTATCCGCATCCGCCTGCTTCAACGGCCCCGGCAACAACGGCGCCGCCCCCGTGCCGCTTCCCGGCCCACCACCAGAGTTGATGTTGATCACCGGCCCGCTCAGAGTCACCCCACCAGCATCAATCTTGATAAAACTTCCACCACCAATCAGCGTCAGTTCCGCACCAGCCTCCATCACCACTTTCATGCCGCTGCTCAGGTGGATTTCCTGCCCCGCATCCATGAACTGCCCAGTGCCAATCTTGACGTGCTGATTCACCCCAACCGTCAGGTGATCATTGGCCTGCGCCTCAACCTTGCGGTCTTCATAAACCGTGTGATGTTCTTCAGCCTTGAACTCGGTGTAGCTGTTCTTCTCGACCGTGTCGTGACGCTCATTACCAACCCGAATCTTCTGGTCGTGCTCGATGTTTTCATCCCAATCGCGCTGAGCATGCAGATAAATCTGCTCCTGACCTTTCTTGTCCTCGATGCGCAGTTCGTTGTACCCGCCGCCACCCATCGAGCTCAGGGTCTTGAACGTGCTGCGGGTCTTGTTCGCCGGCAGTGGATAGGGAACGGTGTTTTCCTTGTGGTACAGGCAGCCGCTGATCAGCGGTTGATCGGGGTCGCCTTCGAGGAAGGTGACCAGCACTTCCATGCCGATGCGCGGGATGGCGATGCCGCCGTATTGGGCGCCGGCCCAGGCTGAAGACACGCGTAGCCAGCAGCTGGTTTTGTCGTCGGCCTGGCCTTCGCGGTCCCAGTGGAACTGGACTTTGACGCGGCCGTATTCGTCGCAGTGGATTTCTTCGCCTTTGGGGCCGGTGACCACGGCGCTCTGGCTGCCGAGGATGCGCGATTTGGCGTGGCGCAGGGGCGGGCGGTTGGGTACGTCCCACGGCGTGGCCTGGAAGCGGTTGCGGTAGCCTTGGTGGAAATCGTCTTTGAGTGCGGTGGTGTCGCTGGTCACCGACTCTTCAAGCACTTGCGGCTGTTTGCCTTCGTGGTGGACTTCGGTGAGCAGCCAGAGGTCGTTCCACTTGGCTTTCGGGTGTTGGGTCAGGGCGAGGAAGTGGCCGCTGACCAGCAGCGGTTGATCGCTTTTGCCTTCGGCGAGCTGGAAGTCGCTGCGGTGGCGTTCGAGGGCGCGTTTGGCCAAGTGTTTGCCGCGCGCGCGGTCGATGAAACGGCCGGGGTAATCGTAGTCCTCGAGGTCGGGCAGGGCGTCGCCACGCTGTTCGCTTTCGAGGGTGAGGCGCGGTTTTTCGAAATCGTAATCGCGGCGCGTGGTGCGGCTGGTGCGGGTTTCCAGGCGCAGGTCGAAGCGCTTGATCACCGGGTCGCTGGCGACCATGCCGGAATCTTGCTGGTAGGCCACGGGCTGAAGTTTCGGGAACACCGTCTGGTCATCGCCGAAGATCAGTTTGTGGCCGGCCACGCTGTGCTGGAAGTGGTAGTGAATGCCTTCTTCTTCGCACAGGCGCTGGATGAAATGCAGGTCCGATTCATCGTACTGCACGCAGTAGATGCGCTCGGGGTAGACCGCGCCGGTCTGGAAGGCGTAGGCATTGCTCTGGATGCCGTGTTCTTCCAGCACCTGGCTGATGATTTTCGGCACGCTGAGGTTCTGGAAGATGCGCTGGTTGATGCGGTGCGCGAGGTACGCCAGTTGCGGGCGCAGGGTCAGCGAATAGCGCGTCAGGCGTTTGCCCGAGTCGCCCTGCGCGGCGCGGTAGATCTGGCCGTGGATGCCGCTGCCGTCGGGCGACAGTTGCAGGAAGGCCGGTTTGTGCAGGAGGGTTTCGAGGTCCAGCGACGGTTTTTCACTGACCAGTTCCACCTCGAAAACGAAGGGCTGGCTGATGGCTTCCCGGCCTTGCAGGGTAAACACCTGAAAGTCGGCGGGGAGACCTTCGATGGTCAGGGCAAAGTGGGTTTCATTGGCCGGCGCGAACATCCGTTGTTCCTCGTGCTGTACAGCGGCGCTCGTCGACGGCCGCGAAAGCGGGTCAACGTACGCGAAATTCTGGAGGGGCGTAAACAACATCGACCAGCAGAGCTGGCCGATGTGTGAAGCGATCAGCCGTAATTAAACGACTGGAGCACGCCAGTCATCGGAACCCGAAGTACCGGATACTTCGTGGGTCCAGGTGATTTTGCGGTAGGTGAACTGCACTTCTTCCAGGTGGGTGAAGTGCGAGTTGCCTGGATCCTGGCAATTGTGCATTTTGTTGTTGATGGCGACGATGATCGCGTCTTCCAGTTTGGTGGTGTAGTAGTGCTCTTGAGTACCTTGAGCCGAAGTACGGAACCACTGGATAACGATTTCGCTCATGCGCTCGCCCGAAGTCAGAGCAGCTTGCAGCAGAGGCGAAGCCTTGTCGTAGACCTTGGTGATCACAACTGGCTTGTGAACGCGTTGGCCGGTTGGCTGACCGGATTGCGGGTCACGCGGGATGATCACGTCGTGGCTGAAAGCCTGAACCATCACCTGGTCTTCGTGGCCTTCCTGGTAGGTGTTGCCTACGGAGTCAGCGGTGAATGCGCCTGCAGTGATCAGGCCTTGTTTTTCGCCGGTAACCGACATGTACGCTGGTGTTGCCATGGGGTGCTCTCCTTGCGGAATAATTTAAGGTGCCCGGGAGGCGAAATCGCCCGGTGGGTGCCTAAGACATATCAAGGACCGTGCCAGCTTTTGCCAAGTCCCCGGCAGTCGGGGGTTAAACCGCTCTAGCCTGCGGCTTTGCAGTTTTTGGCAGGCGAAAGAGGGTAAAAGTGCGCAAGAAGTTGCGCAGTACTGCGCAACTTCTTGCGCACTCGTCTGTAGGCCACGTGGGACGTGGGCTGTAGAGGAATTGATGGGTGAAAATTGAAAACAAGTGCGCAACTTCTTGCGCACAATGGCTGTGTGCCATCATTCGGCAAATTGAAACGATTCGTCGTCGATCAAGGTCAATCACTGACATCTGTAAAAGTGCGTCTGACATTTCCTCAAACCGAGTGAGACCGACATGAAAATTCTGATGGTTCTGACCTCCCACGATCAATTGGGCGACACCGGCAAGAAAACCGGCTTCTGGCTGGAGGAGTTCGCCGCCCCGTATTACGTGTTCAAGGATGCTGGCGCACAACTGACGTTGGCGTCGCCCAAGGGCGGTCAGCCGCCACTGGACCCGAAAAGTGACGAGCCGGATGCGCAGACTGCTGCGACCGAGCGTTTTCGCAAGGATTCTGCCGCGCAGTCGGCGCTGGCTTCGACAGTCAAGCTGGAGACGGTGAAGGCTGCAGATTTCGACGCAGTGTTCTATCCGGGCGGCCACGGGCCGTTGTGGGATCTGGCCGAGGATCGCCATTCGATTGCGCTGATTGAAGCGTTTTACAACGCGGGCAAACCGGTGGCGGCGGTGTGTCATGCGCCGGGTGTGCTGCGCCATGCCAAAGGCGCCGAGGGTCAGCCGCTGGTCAAGGGCAAGCAGGTGACCGGGTTTACCAACAGCGAGGAAGAGGCGGTGCAGTTGACGAATGTGGTGCCGTTTCTGGTCGAGGACGAGCTCAAGGCCAAGGGCGGAATTTTCTCGAAAGGCGCGGATTGGTCGAGTTATACCCGCGAGGATGGGTTGCTGCTGACGGGGCAGAATCCGGCCTCGTCGGAAGAGACGGCGTTTGCGCTGCTTTCGAGATTGCGCTGAATAATCTCTGTGCTGACGAGATTTGTGGTGAGGGGATAAATCCCCTCACCACAGGGATATTTGTTGGTTTTCAGGTCAGTTGAGCAGACAGGGTTTTGGCGCACTCTTCGAGGGAGCGTTGCTGCGTTTCGGCGTACAAGCCCAGCTCATCAATGGTCGAGCGGCCCAGCGCCTGTTCGAACGCCTGGCGGTTGGAGTGTTCGCCATAGTGGGTCTGCGCAGCGTCCCCAAGGTTTGACTGAAAAATCCCCGCCGCACTCACCGGCAGGAAATCTTCGTACACCAGCGGTTCAGCTTTCACGTAGCCATCGCGCAACAAATCTTCCAGCGACACCTCGCCCAGACCGCCTGCGGCCAGGCCTTTTTCCGTTAAGAAATAGCGGAAATACGCCAGTCCTTGTTCACGCATGCCCTCGATGCTGTCAGGGAATTCGCCAAAGTGCTCAGCCATCAGTGCGTTGTAGTGTGCGGCGTTTGCTTCGTTGGGAAAAGCGCCCAGCGCTTCACGGGCGGCATTCAATAACAGGTCGTACAGCGCACGGCCCTTGGGCGTCAGCGCCGCGCCACGTTGTTCGATTTCACCGAAACGCGCGCTGTGGCTGCCACGGTTCTTACATTGATCGACACCTTGATCGACACCTTGATCGGTGAACGCGATCGGCTCGTCCAGTGCCTTGAAACTGGTCTGGCGCAGCAGGATGGGGAATTGTCGCCGTGGCGGGCCTTCGATGACTGCTTTCGGCGTGATGCCATGGGCCGGCATCTGCTCCTGAACGCTGTCGATGTCCAGCGTGCGCGGCGTCAGGTGATTGATGTGCGGGCCTTTGAACGCCACCACATCGGCGATCAAGCGGTGCTGGGCACTGAGCGTCTGGTATTGCGCGGCGGTGACGGTGGCGCTGTGGTGCCAGCGAAAAGTTTCCAGTGCCTGCAGGACAAATTCCCCGGCTTCGGTTTCATTCAGGCCGCCGGCCGTTTCAGCCTGGACGATCAGGCGCAGCGCTGCCGGGGTGAAGATCGACCGCTTGGCCAACACCGATTCAGCAAATGCGCGCAGTTGCGGATCTTCAATCAGCTCCAGACGCAACAGCGAGGTAAACACCCGGAACGGACTGACCTGCAACGCCTGCTCATGCACGGCGCGAAACGCTGTGGAGTGCACCGGCACACCTGCCGGTGTCAGGTCGTAATAACCCACCGGTTGCATGCCCATCACCGCAAACAGGCGGGCGAGGGTGGCGAGTTCGGTTGCGGTGCCGACGCGGATTGCGCCATGGCGCTCCATGTCCAGCCGCTCGATTTCTCCCGTGCTGTGCAACTGCCGGGCGATCTGTGGCTCACGGTCGAGAACCTGGCGATTGGTCTGCTCCACCAGCGCCATCAGCGCGCCGTACAGCGGCACTTCTTCGCGGTACATGTCGGACATCGCTTTGGAGAAGCGTTGACGGATCAGGTCGGGGCTGACGAAAGGCTGCACGCTCATGAAAAAAATTCCTGCCACGGTCACGTATGGGATGGCAGAAAAGATCGCAGCCTTCGCCCACGCCGGCAAACGAAGAATCCTACGGACTTCATTCTGCCAACGACTGATCCACCAGTTCGATCCAGTGCATCACGGGCGTTCGTCCGGCGCCGGCCAGATGACTCTGGCACCCGATGTTGGAGGTGACGATCAATTGCGGCCCGCCGCTTTCCAGCGCATTGAGGCGGTTGTCGCGCAGTTGTCGGGCCAGCACCGGTTGCGTCAGCGAATAGGTGCCCGCCGAGCCGCAACACAAATGCCCATCGGGCACGGCGGTGAGGTTGAAGCCGATTCGGCTCAGCAGCGCTTCGACGGCGCCACCGAGTTTCAACGCGTGCTGCAAGGTACACGGGCAATGCACGGCGATGCGCCGTTCACTGGCGGCGCACAGCTGTTCCAACGGCTCGCGGGCGAGTATTTGCACCAGATCCAGGGTCATTTCGCTGATGCGCTGGGCTTTCGATGCGTAGGCCGGATCGTCCGCCAGCAAATGCCCGTAATCCTTGATGAACGCGCCACAGCCGCTGGCCGTTTGCACAATGGCCTCGGCGCCGTTTTGCAGGTGCGGCCACCAGGCGTCGATGTTCTGCCGAGCGCGGTCGAGGCCTTTGGCTTGCGCGTCGAGGTGATAATCGAGCGCACCGCAGCAACCGGCCTCGGCCACTGGCGTGACACTGATGCCCAGACGATCAAGAACACGCGCGGTCGCGTCATTGGTGTTCGGTGACAAACCGGGCTGCACGCAACCTTCGAGCAGCAATACCCGGCGCGCATGCCGAGGGGCGGGGCGAGAGCCGTTAGCCGGCAAGTGCTGCGGCAGTTTGCTTTCTATCAATCGTGGCAGCAGCGGCCGAAACGTGCTGCCGATACGCAGCAAACCTTTGAACAACTGCGGATTCGGCGCCAACGCGCGTAAGCCTTCACGCAGCAGGCGCTGGGCGGCCGGGCGCGGCACCGCCTGATCGACCACCGCGCGGCCAATGTCGAGAAGGTTGTGGTAATCGACGCCGGACGGGCAGGTGGTTTCGCAATTGCGACACGACAGGCAGCGATCCAGATGCAGTTGGGTCTGCACAGTCGCCGGTGCGCCTTCGAGCACTTGCTTGATCAGATAGATGCGCCCGCGCGGGCCGTCGAGTTCGTCGCCGAGCAATTGATAGGTCGGGCACGTTGCGTTGCAAAAGCCGCAATGCACACAAGTGCGCAGGATCTTTTCCGCCTCGGCGGCGCGGGGCAATTGGCGGGATTGCTCGCTGAGGGTGGTTTGCATGGCTAAAACTCCGCGTACATCCGGCCGGGGTTGAACAGCCCTTGTGGGTCGAGTTGCGCCTTGAGTTGCCGGTGGTAGCGCAACAGCGTCGCGGGCAATGGCTGAAACGGGTGTTCGCTCGCGCCGTGAGTGAAGCAGGTGGCATGGCCGCCGAAAGACTGGGCGAGGGTATGAATATCGTCGCTGGAGGATTTCAGCCAGCGTTGCGCACCCGCCCAGTCGATCAACTGCTCGCCGGGCAGATCCAGTGGCCCGAGATTGTTTGGCAGCGACAGGCGCCAGAGCGGCAGTCCTTCATCGAAAAAGCTCAGGCGGTGCTCATTCAAATCGCGCCAGAACCCTGAATCGAGTGGCTCACCGCCGAGCCGTTGATGCGCCGCTGTGACTGAGCCTTCGCCGCCCTCAAGACGCAGATACAGGCTGTTGCCATCGTGGCACGCCGCGCTGATCGGCAACGGTTGCTGGCCCCACTCGGCCAGTTTGGCCAGCGCCCGTGCGCAATCGATGTCCAGGCGAATGCTCAGGCACTGACGGGGTTTGGGCAGGACTTTCAACGAGACTTCGGTGAGCACGCCGAGACAGCCGAAGCTGCCGGCGAGCAGTCGCGACAGGTCATAACCGGCAACGTTTTTCATCACCTCACCGCCGAAACGCAAATGCTGGCCGAGGCCGGTGATCACCCGTGTGCCGAGGACGAAATCGCGAACCGAACCCGACCATGGCCGGCGCGGCCCGGACAACCCCGTGGCGATCATGCCGCCGACCGTGGCGCCATCGGCAAACGACGGCGGTTCGCACGGCAGCATCTGCCCGCTGGCGTCCAATGCCGCGAGCAGCTCTGACAGCGGCGTGCCGGCGCGCACGCTAACCACCAGTTCGGTCGGTTCATACCGGACGATGCCGCGATGGGCTCGGAGGTCGAGCACTTCACCGGCCACCTCGCGGCCGAGGAACGCTTTGCTGTTACCGCCCTGGATCTTCAGCGGCGTGGCATTGGCCCGCGCCTCGTTGACCTGATCGAGCAGGGCGTCGGCGGCATCGACGTCAGCCATCAGAAACGCTCCAGTTCGGGGAAGGGCAGTTGCCCGGCATGAATGTGCATGGCGCCGAATTCGGCGCAGCGGTGCAGGGTCGGGATGTTCTTGCCGGGGTTGAGCAAGCCCTGCGGATCGAAGGCGGCTTTTACCGCATGGAACAGGCTCAGTTCGTCGCTGTTGAACTGCGCGCACATCTGATTGATTTTCTCCCGTCCCACGCCGTGCTCGCCGGTAATGCTGCCACCCACCTGCACGCACAACTCAAGAATCTTGCCGCCCAAGGCTTCGGCGCGCTGCAGTTCGCCCGGTTGGTTGGCGTCGAACAGAATCAGCGGGTGCATGTTGCCGTCACCGGCATGGAACACATTGGCCACGCGCAAACCGTATTCCTCACCGAGGCGAGCGATGCCTTGCAGGACGCCGGGCAATTCGCGGCGCGGGATGGTGCCGTCCATGCAGTAATAGTCCGGCGACAGGCGCCCGATGGCCGGGAAGGCGTTTTTGCGACCGGCCCAGAAGCGCACGCGCTCGGCCTCGTCGCGAGCCTGGCGCACTTCAGTGGCGCCGGCGAGGTTCATCACTTCGCGTACCCGCTGGCAATCATCGTGGACATCGGCTTCGACGCCATCGAGTTCGCACAGCAGAATCGCCTCGGCATCGACCGGGTAACCGGCGTGGATAAAGTCTTCGGCGGCACAGATGGCGAGGTTGTCCATCATCTCCAGGCCACCGGGAATGATCCCGGCGGCGATGATTTCGGCGACCGCGCGGCCAGCCTTTTCCACCGAATCGAAACTGGCCAGCAGCACTTTTGCCACCTGCGGTTTGGGCAGCAGTTTGACCGTGACTTCGGTGATGATCCCCAGCAACCCTTCGGAACCGGTGAACAACGCCAGCAAATCGAAACCTGCTGAATCGAGGGCGTCGGAACCCAGCGTCAGGCGTTCGCCTTCGATGGTCAGCACTTCGATTTTCAGCAAGTTGTGCACGGTCAGGCCGTATTTGAGGCAATGCACGCCGCCGGCGTTTTCCGCGACGTTGCCGCCAATCGAGCAGGCGATTTGCGACGATGGGTCCGGCGCGTAATACAGCTCGAAAGCGGCCGCCGCTTGGGAGATCGCCAGGTTGCGCACGCCCGGCTGGACCCGCGCGGTGCGGGCGGCGGGGTCGATGTGCAGAATATTGTTGAAGCGCGCCATCACCAGCAGCAGGCCTTGTTCCAGCGGCAAGGCGCCGCCGGACAGTCCGGTGCCGGCACCACGGGCGACCACCGGGACGTGGTGCTGGTGGCAGAGCGTGAGCAGGATTTGCACTTGCTCCAGCCGCCGGGGCAGGGCGACCAGCATCGGTGTGGTGCGGTAGGCGGAGAGGCCGTCGCATTCGTAGGGTTTGAGTTCCTCCTCGCGCCAGAGGATGTCGAGATCCGGGAGGGCCTGCTGCAGGGTTTTCAACAGTTCGGCTTTGTTTACCTGCGGCAACGGGCCGTCGAGGCGTTCGTCATACAAAATGTTCATTTCACCCCCAAAATCCTGACCACTGAATTCTGTCCCTGTAGGAGCTGCCGAAGGCTGCGATCTTTTGATCTTAAAAGCACAATCAAAAGATCGCCGCCTTCGGCAGCTCCTACAGGGGATTCAGGTCAGCGTTGGTTGCCGAGGAACTGCCGGTATAACCGCGCGGTGTTCGACGGTTGTTCGACCATCGGCATGTGCCCGACGTGATCCCATACATCGACCTGCAGATTAGCGATGCCCTTGCTCCAGACCGGTACGCTGCTGACGTCGATCAAGCGATCCTTGCGTCCCCACAACAACAGCGCCGGGCATTTGATTTCGGCCAGTTTCGGCTCCATCGGCGGGCTGGCGCGGAAGTCGCGGAAGATTTCTTCCAGTTCATCACGCTGCTGTTCGTAGCGCTGCGCAATGGCGTCCAGCACCAGGCTCGGCACCCAGGGTGGGGACTCCATGGTCATTGCGTAAAACTGGCGAAACTCCTCGCGGGAATTGATCAGGAACGGGTTATGCCCGCGCGCCAGATGACGCTCCATGTCACTGACCTCGGGGGCCGTGACGCCCGCCGGGTCGATCAGCGCCACCGAGGCAATCCGCTCCGGATACGTCGCCGCCAGCCATGCCGCGATGTAACCGCCCATGGAGTTGCCGATCACATGGACTTTCTCCACGCCACACACGTCGAGCAACTGGATCATGCGCTTGGCCTGCAGCGGGATGTCATACCCACCGCCGGCCTTGAAGCCGGTTTCGCCATGGCCGGGCAGGTCCGGAATGATCACCCGGTACTGGCGGACGAAATGGCGGGCGCAGCGCAGCCACAGGTTCTTGTCGGCGCTGTAGCCGTGCAGCATCAGAATCGCGCTCGACGCTTCATAAGGCCCGCCTTGCCAGGTCGAAACACTCAGCTCGGCGATCGGCACTTCGATCTTGTGCAATTTGTACAACTTGGCTTCGATGGCCATGTTCAGGTCATACAGCCAATGGCCGACCGCTGGGTAACTCAACCAGCTCCAGGCCACGAAAACCGCGAGGGCGACAAACAGCAAAAGCATCGACGTCTTCCTTTTACGTGTTCAGGACAGAATGTGGTCGGCCGGTTTCAGCGCCCGGGTCAACCGGTAATAGCTGAAACTGAAGCCGGGAAACATCGCGATCACATGACCGCTCTTGCTTTGATACCAACTGTGGCAGCCGCCGGACTTCCACACCGTGCGCTCCATCTCACGGTGGATCATTGCAGTGTAGGTACGTTCCGCCTCGCGACGCACTTCGATGCTGCGCAGGCCCTGGTTTTTGAGGGTACGAATGCAGTCGATGATGTAGTTCATCTGCGATTCGATGATGAACAGCGCCGAGGTGTGGCCAATTCCGGTGTTGGGCCCGGTGACGATAAACAGGTTGGGGAAGTCCGGCAGGCTGGTGCCGAGGTAGGCGCGCGGGTACTCGGCCCAGACCTCTCTGAGCTGCACGGCGTTTTTTCCGCTGACCGGGTAGGAAATTACCCCGTCGGTGGCGTCGTAACCGGTCGACCAGATGATCAGATCAACCTCCAGGTGTTGCCCGTCCTGCGTATTGATCCCGCTTTCATCGATTGAGGCGATGCCTTGCTCGCGGGTGTGCAGCGTCACATTGGGTCGGGTAAGCGCCGGGTAATAGGTGTTGGAGAGCAACACCCGTTTGCAGCCGATGGTGAAGTCGGGCGTGAGTTTTTCCCGCAGTAGCGGGTCGTGTACCTGACGTTCAAGCAAGCGCAGGGCCTGACGCTGAACCATGCGGATCGCCGGTTTCGAATACTTGAACGCGATCACCCGCGTTTCGAATTGCCAGTAGATCAGCCAGCGCAGCAGCTTGTAGGCCGGTTTCAATCCGAGCAGCCAGCGCTGGAACCGCCCGAAGACGCGATCAGCACGCGGCAACACCCAGTGTGGCGTGCGCTGAAACACATGCAGTTGCTCGACCTGCGGCGCAATCGTCGGAATCACCTGCACGGCGCTGGCGCCGCTGCCCACAATGGCCACACGTTTACCGCGACAGTCGTAGCTGTGATCCCAATTGTTTGTATGAAATGTCTTGCCCTGAAAGCGATCCTGCCCGGGGATTTGTGGGATGACCGGCTGGCTCAACGGCCCGCTGGCATTGATGACGAATTGCGCATGGAAAGTGCCTTTGCTGGCGGTGTGCACGGCCCAGCGCTTTTCTGTGTCATCCCACTCGATGCGCAAGACATCGGCCTGCAACTCTACGCGCTCACGCAGGCCGAACTGCTCGATCACCTGCTCGGTGTAACGCTGCAGTTCAGCTTGTGCGGCGAACATCTGCGACCAGCGATAGGGCGCAAACGATAGCGAATACAGGGGCGACGGCACGTCGACCGCGGCACCGGGGTAGGTGTTCTGGCACCAGGTGCCGCCGAAGAAATCCCTTCGCTCCAACAGGCGAAAATCATCGATCCCGGCCTTGAGCAAATTGACCGCCGCACATTGGCCGCCAAAGCCGCTGCCGATGATCAACACTTGGTAAGTCTGCATGGGCCTCCTTATAGTTTTTTTTCCGTTTTGCTCCTTTCATGTATAGCCAAATATTCGCTTGGCGGGGGTGTAGGAGCTGACGAGTGAAACGAGGCTGCGATCTTTTGATCTTTTTTACCAGGATCAAGATCAAAAGATCGCAGCCTCGTTTCACTCGTCAGCTCCTGCATGGCTTGCGCAGTGATGGCTATTTAACGTCGCCCTGATAGACTCCCAACACAGCCGTCCTACGGTGTGCAGGTTACGTCGAGTAATCGAGGCCCTTATGGGAAACACGGGAGGAAAGGGACTTTCATTGGCCAGGAGGCTTTATACGTCGCGAACCCTCGGGCTGCTGCTCGGGCTTGTGTGCGTCAGCGTGGCGATGTACCCGCTCGATCCGCCGCTGTGGGTCTGGGCGCTGATGCTGTTCAACGGCCTGCTCTGGCCGCATCTGGCCTTTCAATGGGCGCGCCGCTCGCCGACGCCTTATCACGCCGAACATCGAAACCTGCTGATCGACGCTTTTCTCGGCGGCTTCTGGGTCGCCGCCATGCATTTCAATCCGCTGCCCAGCGCCACGACGATTTCAATGATGGCGATGAACAATGTTGCCATCGGCGGCGTACGGTTTCTGCTGGCCGGTGCGGCTGCGCAGATTCTCGGGGTGGGCGTCGGTCTGGTGGTCTTCGCCCCGGCGTTCATTCCGTCAACCTCGCCGCTGCAACTGTATGCGTGCCTGCCGATGTTGATGTTGTATCCGCTGGCATTGGGCTTGTTGTGCTTTCGTCAGGCCCACACCCTGGGCCGACACAAACGTGAGTTGCTGGCCCTGAGCCGCACCGACAGCCTCACCGGTCTGCTCAACCACGGTGCGTGGAAGGATCAACTGGAGATCGCTTTTCAGCGCTACAAACGGCAGAAGCAGGGCGCGGCGATTGCCTTGATCGACATCGACCATTTCAAAGCGATCAATGACACCTACGGCCATGTCGCCGGTGACATTGTGCTGCGCCAACTGAGCAAGTTGCTCAAGCAGAACCTGCGCGCCACCGACATTGCCGGGCGTTACGGCGGCGATGAGTTTTGCGTGATTCTGCCGGAGCTGCCGCTGTTCAATGCTGCTCAGGCCATGGAAGCGTTGCGCGAGCGTTTTATCACGTTGGGGTATGAGCAGAACCCGGCGTTGAAGGTCAGTCTGAGCATTGGCCTGGCGGCGTGGGATCCGTCTCACGTCGATGCGACGCGCTGGCTCAATGACGCCGATCAGGCGCTGTACGAAGCCAAGGCCAATGGACGCAATCGGGTGATCTGCAACTGCGACAACAAGCCCAGGCGCGAACTGCTCGACTCAGTCTGACTCCCCACAAATCCCCTGTAGGAGCTGCCGAAGGCTGCGATCTTTTGATCCTGATTTTTTAACAGCAAGATCAAAAGATCGCAGCCTTCGGCAGCTCCTACAGGTGTTTGGGAGCAGGTGTTCGGTGTGGGTCAGGGTGATGTCGTATTGAGAGTAGAGCGTCGCGCCGATGTCGGGTACGGTTAAATCCCCCCGACGCGAAACAAGGATCGCTTCATGACGTTCTCCTTTTCCCGCTCTCTGTTGGCCGCAAGCCTGGGTCTGTCCCTCGCATTCTCTGCGGCCAGTGCCTTTGCCGAACCGCATAAACAAGTACTGGCCGATGCTGAGCAATATCAGCCTGATGCACTGAAACTGCTGGAACGGCTGGTCAATATCGACTCCGGCTCCGGGTATGAACCGGGCCTCAAGCAAGTCAGCGAGATCGCCATCGATGAGCTGAAAAAGCTTGGCGCGACGATCGAGTTGGTACCGAATACGCCGGAAAAATCCAACCATGTGCTGGCCACGTTCAAAGGCACCGGCAAGGCGAAAATCCTGCTGATGGCGCACATGGACACGGTGTTCAAGGAGGGCTCCGCCGCCGAGCGACCGTTTCATATCAAGGACGGCCGCGCCTACGGTCCGGGGGTGATGGACGACAAGGGCGGCATCGTTGCCGGGATCTACGCGCTGAAAGTCCTGAAAAACCTCGACTTCAAAGACTACGCACAAATCACCTTCCTGCTCGACGCCAGCGAGGAAACCGGTTCGGACGTCGCCACCGACCTGATCAAGAAAACCGCCAAACAGCACGACGTGACCCTCAATCTGGAGCCGGGGCGCCCGGCCGATGGCCTGGTGGTGTGGCGCAAGGGTAGCGCGACGGCGCTGGTCGAGGTCAAGGGCAAGGCGGCGCACGCCGGTGTCGCGCCAGAACTGGGACGCAACGCCGCGATGGAGGTGGCGCACCAGATTCTGCAACTGGGCAAGCTCGGTGATGAAGCGAAGAAAACCACCATCAACTTCACCGTGCTCAAGGCCGGCGACCGCACCAACGTGATTCCCGACCAGGCCACGGCCAAAGGTGATGTGCGCGCGGCGGTGCCGGAAGAGTTTGATCGGATCGAGAAGGATCTGGCGCGGGTGTCGCAGGACAAGCTGATTGCTGAGACAGAAGTGAAGACTTCGTTGCAGCGAGGTTTGCCACCGATGCCGCAGACCCCCGAGTCGGATCGCCTGATGGCCATGGCCCAAGGGATTTACGGCGAGATCGGCCGCAAATTGACCGAGGAGGGCAGTGGTGGTGCGGCGGATGCCAGTCTGTCCGCTGGAGTAGGCACGCCGACGCTGGATGGGTTCGGGATTGTCGGTGGCAATATCCATACGCCTGAGGAATACGCCGAAGTGGCGAGCGTGGCGCCGCGGATCTATCTGTTGTCGCGGATGATCATGGAGTTGTCGAAATCGTCGTGAGATTAGCGGAGCAGCGGCTGGCCTCATCGCTGGCAAGCCAGCTCCCACAAGGTTTGGTGCTGAACCATCAATAGATGTCGAACCGCATAACCTGTAGGAGCCAGGCTTGCCAGCGAAGGCGTCAGCTCGGCCAATCCATCACTCAGCCCAAAGGATTTGGTATGAGCCATTAAGCCATGGTTGGCCGCATAACCTGTGGGAGCTGGCTTGCCAGCGATGGCGTCAGCCAGGTCAATCCATCACTCCTTGACGCTCATGTACTCCTTGGCCCACAGGATGTATTCCTCGGGCTGGGTATAGGTGTGCGTCAGTTCGGTTGCGCTCAGGTCGGAGGCCTGGGTGAAGATTTGTCGCTGTTCGCGCAAGCTGTCGTACGTTGCCTTGATCGCGGCAAAGTAGGCGCCGTGGCCGTCAATGGTCACGCGCACACCGAGTTCAGCCAGACGCTTGTCGTCGCGTAGCGCCGGGTTGCCGTAGGTGACCAGCATCAGCGGTACGGTCAAATGCTCGGCGATTTGTTCGAGCTGATCGAAGTCCTGAATCCCGACCATGCAGATCCCGTCGGCGCCCGCTGCCTGGTACTGCCGGGTGCGGCTGATGATTTCCTGGTTGGGCAGGATGCCGGCGTTGGTACGGGCGATGATTGCCATTTCCGTATCGACTCGAGCTTCCAGCGCTGCGCGGATCTTGCCGACGCCTTCGGCGACGGTGATCAGGTCGGTGGATTTGCGCCCGAATTGCGCGGGCAGCAGAGTGTCTTCGATGGTCAGGGCAGCGACGCCGGCGCGTTCCAGTTCAACGATGGTGCGCATCACGTTGAGGGCGTTGCCGTAGCCGTGGTCGGCGTCGGCGATCACCGGCAATTGCGCGACGCGGCCAATGCGCGTGGCCTGTTCGGCGAACTCGCTGAGGGTGATCAGGGCAAAGTCCGGTGCACCCAGCACCTGCAACGACGCCACCGAACCACCGAGAATCCCCACTTCAAAACCCAGGTCAGCGGCGATCCGCGCGGACATCGGGTCGAACACCGAGGCCGTGTGGTAGCAGGTGTCGGAGGCCAGCAACTGTCGGAAATTACGGCGCAAATCTTGATGAGAAAGCCTGGTCATACGAGTTCCACCAATACAAAGGAATGGAAAGGCTTGAGCAAATGTGTCAACGCCGAAGGTTTAAAAGGCTATCACGCGAATGGGTCAAGGATCATGACGAATTTGCAAGGGTCAGTTGGACGGGGGAGCTGTTTGCTGAAAGGTATCACCTGTGGAGAGGGGGCATATCTTTGCTGAAGGGGATTGGGCTGTGGTGCAAGGATGCCTGTGGCGAGAGGGTCGTGGCGGGCAATCAGGCCGCAACGGCCTGCTGTTGTTGATTGGGCAACATGACCGCGCGCACCGAGTTGCCTGGCTGCAGTTGCAGGCGTTTGGCCGTCAGGCGATCAATCACCAGGCTGCTGCCAACTCGACGGGCGCGGGCGACGGTGATGCGGCAGTTCTCCAGGCGGCGGTTGTGGATCAGCCACAGTGGCGCCTGGTCATCCGGGGTGCCGAGGCTCAGGGTCAGTTCCACGCTGTCGCGCACGGTGCGGATACTGCGCACGGGGGCTTCAATCACCGGCCCACCGTCGAAAATGTCGATATATCCCTTGTGAGAAAAACCCTCGGCCTGAAGGATTTTCAGCGCCGGCTCGGTATTGGGGTGCGCCTGGCCGATGGCCGCCTGAGCCTCTTCGGTGAGCAGGCAGGTGTAGAGCGGCTGGCGCGGCATCAGTTCGGCGATGAACGATTTGTTGCCCAGCCCGGACAGGTGATCGGCGTGGCTGAAATCCATCTGGAAGAAGTGCCGGCCCAGACTGTCCCAGAACGGCGAACAGCCCAGTTCATCGGCACTGCCGCGCAGTTCGGCGATCATCTTTTCGCCAAACAGGTGTGGAAACTCGGCGACGAACAACAGCCGCCCCAGTGACAACAAACGGCCATTGCTGCCATGACGTTGAGCATGGCCGAGAAACAGCGAGCACAGTTCCGATTGGCCGGTCAGTTCGTTGTTGAGAAACAGTGTCGGGATTTGCCGTTGTATGCCCAGATCCGGCGCCGAACTCACCGTCAGCCCCACTCGATAGTTGTACCAGGGCTCGCGCAAGCCGACCGCCCCGGACAGCGCGCTGACGCCGACCACGCGCATGTCATCGTCTTCGAGCACGAACAGGTAGTCCGCGTCGGCACGTTCTACCTGCTCGGCGAACGCCCGTTGCGCCCAGCGTACCCGATGGGCCAGGCGATCTTCGTTGGCCGGCAGGGTGGTGAACCCCGGGCCGGCCTGTTGAACCAGCGTCATCAACGCTGGCAGGTCGCTGACATTGACCGGGCGGACAATCATGCTGTAACTCCTTTTGCGCGCCTGTTCGGGCACTGTCGTTGGCTGCGGCACCGGGCGTGGTTCACAGGGCAATCAGCCGGATCGGGCTGCCATCGGTCACGTTCAGCACCGCACACATGGCCGGGGTGAGGGCCAGCGGTTGATCGGCGTGGACATCCAGTTCGGCGACGATGGCCCGGAAACCCTGCAGCGCATCGTTGCTCAGCAGGTAGCGGCCACGGGCATCGATCCGCGACTGCTGCTGCACCGGGAGGATCTGGCTGCGAACGATCGTCCGAATGTTTGCGGTGCGCGCATAGAGCGTCGGGCCGGCGTCGAACAGGTCGATGTAGCTGTTGGTTTCAAAGCCCTCACGCTCAAGAATGTCGAACGCTTCCTGCCCGTCAGGGTGAATGCGCCCGATGCATTCCTGCGCCGCCAGCGGCAGCATCGGCACGTAGATCGGGTATTGCGGCATCAGTTCGGCAAGGAACGAGCGGCTCTGCAACCCACACAACCTTTCGGCTTCGACGTAAGGCAGATCGAAGAAGTGTTTGCCCAGCGCATCCCAGAAGGGCGATTGGCCGCTCTCGTCGCTGTAGCCGACGATTTCAGTAATCACCGCTTCGGCAAAACGCGGCGCATGAGCGGCGATAAACAGCAGGCGCGCCCGCGAAAGCAATTCGGAAAAAGCTGTACGCACCAGCCCTGCGTCAATGTGAAAACCGCGCAGCAGCGTGTGATCGTTGAGGTCATGGCACAGCGACAGCGCCGGCACTCCGTGCTCGATGTTCAGCTCCCGCGAGGCGCTGGTGAAATGGCGGTTGCGCAGGCTGTAGAACGGCTCGTTGAAGCCGGCGGTGGCAACAATTTCCGAGCAACCCGACAGACGCTGGGTTTCAAGGTCTTCGAGCACGAAGAAGTAATTCTCCGGGCCCTGCGCCGCCGCTGCGCTTTCGAATGAGGCACAGGAGGCGGTGATTTTCTCGCGCAAGCGTTCGCTGTCATCCGGCAGAGAGGTCACGCCCACCAGGCTGGCGCGGGCCAATTGTTGTAACTGAGGCAGGTCGGTTAGCTCGACTGGGCGTAAGACCAGCATGGATGTACTCCTGTATCAAAAGGTCCGGTGAGTTCACCGCACCTGACTATCACTGTCGGGTTCCACGCGTTAAATCAGCGGTCGCCTGATTTGTTGTCAGACGCCGCCCTTTTTCTTGTCAGCCATTGCTCGGGTCGGGCAGCGCGGTACTGGCGCCGAGCTTGTTCAGGAAGAACAGATACACCAGGCCCAGCGCGATCCAGATCAGCCCGAGTTTCTGCGCATCGACGCCCATGTTGTACATGATGGCCGCGACGATGATGAAGCCGATCACTGGGCAGATCAGGTGGCGCACGACTTGTCCGGACTTCTGCCGACGCCAGTAGTAGTTGATCACTGTCAGGTGCAACAGCATGAAGCCGCTGAGGGCGCCGAAGTTGACGAGAGAGGTCAGGGTGTCGACCGAGTTGATGAACAGGTAGCAGATCAACAGCGACAGTACCGCCACCAGATAAATGCTCAGATACGGCGTGTTGTGTTTCGGGTGAACTTTGGCCAGCACTTTCGGCAATTTGCCATCGCGGGCCATGCCGAACAGCAGGCGCGATACCGCGGCTTGCGAGGTGATCGCCACGGCCACGCCCCACGCCAGCGCGGTGGCTACGCCGGTCAACGTCGCCAGCCAGCTGCCGGCAGCGATTTCGGCGATTTCATAGAACGCGGTGTCGGCGGAGGTGAAGCCCATGCCGGCCGCCAGATCGGTGGCGATCCAGGTTTGCGCGACGAAAATCACGCCCATGACCAACAAGGTAATCAGCGCCGCTTTGCCAACACTCTTGCCCGGATCGCCTTTGATTTCTTCGGCGAGCGTCGAGATTGCATCGAAGCCGAGGAACGACAGCACCGCAATCGACACCGCTTGCATCAACAGGGCGAAATTGAACGTTTCGGGGTTGTACAGCGGCGCCAATGTCAGCTCGCCGTGACCGCCACCGTTATGCAGGGCCGTCCAGGCGTAAAACAGGAAGATCCCCAGCACGACCAGTTGGGCCAGCAGGAAGATGATGTTCATCCGCGCGGTGAACGTGATGCCGCGCAGGTTGACGAATGTTGCGCTGACGAGGAACGCCAGAATAAAGCCGACTTTTGGAATGTCCGGGTACAAATGGTTGAGCGCCATCGCCGCATACACATACAGCAGCGGTGGAATCAGCAGGTAGTCGAGCAGCATCAACCAGCCAGCGATAAAACCGACATGCTGGTTCAAGCCACGTTGCGCGTAGGAATACACCGAGCCTGCGATCGGAAATGCCTTGGCCATGCTGCCGTAGCTGAGCGCGGTAAACAGCATCGCCACCATGCCGATGATGTAGGCCAGCGGCACCATCCCCGGCGCCTCGGCGTTAACGTAGCCATACACACCGAACGGGGCGATGGGGATCATGAAGATCATCCCGTACACCACCAGGTCCGTGAGGGTCAGGCTACGTTTCAACTCTTGCTTGTAGCCGAATTCTTCAATTTCCATGAAGCGCAACTCCTTGTCAGCCAGATCGGTCGTTTTTTAGTTGTTATGTCGGTCCATCGTTTACAGCGTCAGCAGTCTTGCGTTACAGCAATGGCGCGAGGTATCCGGCCCAGCGCGATACCGCTTCGGGGCTGCGCAACAAGTCGTTGCGCACCTCGATCAGCACCGAATCCAGGCCCCGGGCATCGCCGTGTACCGGCACGGTCATGTCGCCCAGCGGATCAATCTTGTACGGCTGGTTGCCCGCCACTTTCAGCGGATGCTCAGCGAGCCCGTCGAGCAGGCGTTGTGCGTAGTCCTTCGCCTGACCAAACAGCACGCCGACTTCCAGCGGTCGTGGCTGGCCGTAATACACCGGGGTAAAACTGTGAATCCCCACCACCCGTACCGGTTGCTCTTTGGCGATGCGTTCGTCGATCAGCGTCTGCAAGCGTGTGTGAAACGGCTTGAACAAGGCCTGGCGCCGGTATTCGCGCGTGGCTTCGTCCAGCTCACGGTTGCCCGGGATCTGATAGATCTCGCTCTGTGCCGGAATGCTGTCGGGCGCATGCCGTGGACGGTTCAGGTCGATCAGCAGTCGCGAATAATTGGCGCTCAACAGTGTGGCGCCAAGTTTTTCCGATAATTGCTCGGCCAGTTGCAGTGCGCCGATGTCCCATGCGATGTGTTCACGGGCGGCGGCCTCATCCAGGCCCAGATTGTTCAGGGCATCGGGGATGTAGCGGCTCGCGTGTTCGCACACCAGAATCAACGGATGTGTCGAGTCCTCGCGGCTCAGGTTGTAGGCCGGGCGGGTGTACAACCCAAGCTCGGCGGATTCAGTACAGGCGTGCATAGTGCTCACACAGGTCAGCAGGCGAGAGCTGTTCCGTCAGCGCCAGTTCCTCGGTTTTAAGGGCGTGATACGTGTCGAGCAACGGCTTGGGCAGCCATTCATTGAAGGCTGCACTGTCGCGCAGGCAATCCAGCGCCTGGGCGAGCGAGGCGGGCAGGGCAACGATGCCCCGGGCCTGGCGTTGCTCGTCGTTGAGTGAATCGGGCACTTCGTCGGTGATCGCGTTCAGGGCCAGACGCTGTTCAATGCCCAGTCGCCCGGCAATCAGCAGTGCCGCCATGGCCAGGTGCGGCGACGCCGTGGCGTCCATGGCGCGAAATTCGAGGTTGAACTGTTGGGCCACGGATTTGCCACCCAGGGTCACGGTCGGGCAGATGCGCAGCGCCGCTTCACGGTTCTGTTGACCGAGGCAGGCGTAGGACGCGCTCCAGTGGTGCGGCTGCAAGCGTTGGTACGACACCGGCGTCGGCGCAGTGAACGCACACAGGGCCGGCAAGTAATGCAGGACGCCCGCTGCCCAGTGCTGGCCAAGACTCGACAGACCGTTGCTGGTGCCCGCGTCGTAGAGCATCGGCTGACCGGCCAGATCCAGCAGGCTGACGTGCAAGTGCACGCCGTTGCACACCGCATGCTCGGCGGTTTTCGGTGCGAAGCTCAGGTCCAGGCCCATTTGCCGGGCGATCTCGCGGGTGATTTCGCGCACGTTGACCGCGCGGTCTGCCGCCGCGACGCCCAGTGTCGGCCGACAGGTGATTTCGTATTGATGCTTGCCGTACTCAGGCAGGAACATTTCCGGCTCGACACCCCCCGCGCGCAGGGCGCTGAGCAGCCAGCCACCGAATTCGGCGCCCTGACGCTGGGCTTCGAGGGAAAACGCCAGATGCTCGACAAACCCGGCGTGCAGGTTGAATTCATGTTCGAACGCGGCGTTGACTTGCAAGCCCAACGCATCGCGATAGCGCTCGATCTCATCGCGCAGCAGCGTGCGCGGGCAGGCGCCCCACGCACGACCATCGGTCTCGCGGATATCGCCGTGGATGAAGTCCAGCGCCGGCGCATCGGCATCCGGACCATTGCCAACGGTGACGCGACTGCTCAGATCGGGAATCAGCCGCAAGTCGCCATAAGCGCCCCACGGATTGGTCGAGGCGATGATGTCCTGTGGCGTCAGCGCGCTGTTGGCCGGCACCCAGCCGCAACCGGCGGCCTGGTAATGCTCAAGCTCATCGGTGGGAAACGAGCGGCCACGGGTGATGCCGATCAGGTCGGTGGTGACGATGGTGGTCATCGGCAGCGGCGTCAGGCGTGCGCTCATGGCTGCATCTCCTGCAGGCGGCCGAGCACGGTGTCGGTGTCGGTGATCCAGCAATAACCCTTGATTGCGTTCAGGCAGGCGCGATGGCGTTCGGCGCTGTAGGTGGCGCAAGCGTCCTCCACCAGCGTCACCAGATAACCGCGATCGGCGGCATCGCGCACGGCCATGTCCACGCACTGGTCGGTGACGATGCCGGCGATGATCAAGTGTCGGGTTTCGAGGTTGCGCAGCACGTAGTCGATGGCGGTCGAGTTGAACACGCCGGACGAGGTTTTTGGCAGGACGATTTCGTTTTCCTGCGGGGTCAGTTCAGCAATGACCTGCGCCTGCGGGCTGCCCTTGGGCAGGTGCATGTCTGACAGCTTGTGATCGAGCGAGCGGTCGCGACCATCGGCGGTCAGGCTTTCAATAATCGTGTGCAACACATTCTGCCGGGCCTGGCGAAAGGCGCCGAGCAACCGCTGCTGGTTGGGCACCACCTGCGTGCGGGCGCGGTTGAGGAAGTACTCGCCGTCCGGGCCACTGAGGTGCGGGTCGAACTGCGGTTCGAGCCAGGCGCGCTGCATGTCGACCAGCAGCAACGCCGTGTGGTCGGTGACAAACGGCAGATCCCGTGGCGAGCGGTGGGGAAGGCTGAACATCCTTATTTTTCCTCCAGCAGATGAGTGGCGAATTCGTTGCGCAGGGCGTCGATGCCTTCCAGGCGATCGGCCAGCTCCGGGCCGCGCAGGGTCAGGCAGGCAATCAATGCCTCGACCTGGGCCAGCGCCGGCACCATGGTGTCGAACGGTGAGGCCGATTCGACCGGGGCGCTGATGATCAGATCAGCCAACTCGCGCAGGGGCGACGCGTAGATGTCGGTAAACAACACCACCCGGGCGTTGTTGTTTTTTGCCGCGCTGGCGACGCGCAGGGCCTGGGTCTGATAACGGCGATAGTCGAACACCAGCACCACGTCCTGACGTTGCAGGTCGAACAACCGGTCGGGCAGCAGCGCATTGTCTTCCAGGGCAAAACAGCCGGGACGCAACAGGCGCAAATGATTGAGCAGGTACGTGGCCATCAGGCTGCTGAAACGGCCGCCGAAGCAGTACACCTGATGGCGTGCATCCAGCAGCCAGTCGACGAGGATTCGTATGTCTTCGGGTTGCGTCAGCGCCTGGGTTTCAAGTAACAGACGATGGCTGTCAGCAAGGTAGTGGCTCCAGGCATCGTCCTTGTTCTGATGCGAGCGAGGCTGCAACAGGGTGCTTGGCGAGCGCAGGCGATGGTCCATGTCACTGAGCAGGGCATCCTGGAATTCGGCATAACCACCAAAACCGAGCTTCTTTACCAGCCGCACGATCGTCGGGTCGCTGACACCGGCATGTTCGGCCAGACGTGCCATCGGCCCCAGGCCGTTACGCGGGTACTGATCAAGCAAGGCGCGAACGACTTTGCGCTCCGACGGCGTAAGATCAAGGCCGGGGTCGGTGATCAGGTCTCTGAGAGGGGGCATCCGGGCTCCTGCTGGATGGGGGGTGTTGAATTCGCTTCATAATCCGTTAAAACAGTATTTATGTAACTGACGCTACATGTCTAGTGAATTTTTTACCGTGGAGCAAAAGCCCCAAAATGGGGCAAGACGCCCGTGTAACAAGGGCTACACGGTAGTCGCACTGTCTTGTAGTCCATTGCCCGGAACGACGTCAGAAATTGCCGATTCGGCACTTCGCAAAAGGTTGCCGTCAGCGCCGTCGAGTTGGCTGCAACCCTCCGGCATACGGCACAATGGCGGTTATTGCCGACGGCTGCGCCGATTTTTCCCGACCTTCGAATGAGTGACTGCTTGTGCGTACCACCCGTTTGACTCTGATTTGCCATGCCCGAACCGTCGCACAGAAATTGTCGCGTTTTCCTACAAACGAGCCTGTTGAAAATGAGCAATTAGCGTCTGACTTGTGGGCGACACGGCTCGATTCACCGTTCCGTCTGTTGTGTGGTCCGGAATTGCGCACCCGGCAAACGGCTGAGTGGTTCGGCACGGACGCTGAAGTGGTCCCGGCCTTGCGCGACTGCGACTGGGGGCATTGGCACGGGCAGTCGATCAAGGATCTGCAGCAGACCGATGCACACGCATTGCAAGCCTGGCTGGCCGATCCTCACGCGGCACCGCATGGCGGTGAGTCAGTGGCGCAAGTGGGCGAGCGGGTCGCCGCCTGGCTCGAAGAGCTGGCAGCGACACCCGGGCATGTCGTCGCCATTACCCATCCTTACATTGTGCGCGCCGCGTTGATGCAGGTGGTGCAGGGCGCGGCTTTCAACGCAGTCGACGTCGAGCCGCTGGCCATCCTTGAGTTACGCTTCAACGGTATCTGGCGGCTACGCTTGCCGGGTATCGACAGCAAGGAGACGCGCTGATGAAAAAGCTGCTGGTGATCGGCATCGGCGCCGGTAATCCGGACTACATCACGATGCAGGCGGTGAAGGCGCTGAATCTGGTCGATGTGTTCTTCCTCATGGATAAAGGTCAGAGCAAGGACGCGTTGATTGACCTGCGCCGCGAGATCTGTGAACGCTACATCACCGATCGCGCTTACCGTTTCGCTGAAGCCCACAGCCCCGAGCGTGAACGCGGCGATGTCGACTACGCCGCCAGCGTCGCCGAGCTCAACCATGCCAAGCAACGCACCTTCGAAAGGCTGATCAATGACCAATTGTCTGACGGAGAGTGCGGTGGTTTCCTGGTCTGGGGCGACCCGGCGTTGTACGACAGCACGATTCGTATCCTGCAGGCGATTCTGGCGTCAGGGCGGTGTGCCTTTGAGTTTGAAGTGATCCCGGGAATTACCAGCGTCCAGGCGCTGGCGGCACAGCACAAGGTGCCGTTGAACACGATTGGCCGCTCAGTTGAAATCACCACCGGGCGGCGTTTGGCGGCGGGGCAGGTGAGTGACGCGGACAGCGTGGTGGTGATGCTCGACGCTGAAGATTCCTATCACACGGTGAAGGATCAGCAGACGGAGATTTTTTGGGGTGCTTATCTGGGCACCCCGGACGAGATTTTGATCAGCGGCAAGTTGAGTGATGTTGCCGATGAAATCGAGCGGGTGCGCAAGGCGGCACGGGCGGAACATGGGTGGATCATGGACACGTATTTGCTGCGCAAGCCTTAGATTTTTGCTGGCCGGGCGGGCCCAATCGCCGGCAAGCCACACAGGTTTTTGTGTCGCTGGGGATTATGGATCTACCACCGAACGGTGTAGGAGTGAGCCTGCTCGCGATGGCGTTGGT
>NZ_JBODOE010000014.1:0-198462 GCF_051913165.1 Pseudomonas sp. SM4
CAATTCAACGGTGGGTTGGCGCCAGCTCGGGCCGAAGAAAAACTTAACGTCGTGTCCGGGATTAGTTGACCACTACATGTAGACATAGGATGGGGGCCGGATGCTCCGTCGATGGCCCTTCGTAAAGAGTGTCTGGCGAGGGTGAAATCGTCTGACCGTCCCGGACCGGACCCATGCTTTTCGATTGAAATTACCGAGAGCAAAAAGCAACGGGCCATCGTTCGGCAAACGTTGCTGAATGATCCTCAGCGCTCAAGCGACCCGATCTATCTGGAGATTGTTTACCAGTCTGAAGTCAGTGCGACCGATCCGACCAATCATCATAGACGCTCTGCCTGGCTGAAGATTGAAGAGAACGGTTTCTACAATTGGAACAACGAAACCAAGCAGGCGCTGGCGGACGTTGTGTGGCCAACTGCGTCGAGTGGGGCGCTTGATCTGGTTGTGACGGATACGGATGCACTGCTCAACCTGGTTTACCGGGAGCGCATGGAGCGGTTGGACGAAAATGCACAGAAAGGCCTGAGAGAAACCCAAAGAGCCTGGATGAAGTTTCGCGATGCGGAGTGTCTGCCTGAGGCGAAATCGTATAAATCGGTTTTCGGTGAATGGTCAAATTCCTGCTTGATCCGCGCGACGATAGAGCGAGCGCGTCAATTGGCCATGGCTCCGGACAAGAACAAGCAGTGAATTAAAGCATTTGATCAGCCGGTAGATGGAGTAGGTAAGTCTTGAAAGGATTGTCACTGTTTTCAGTTTTGTGTTTTTCATGTTGTGCATTTGCAGGCAACGCACGAGAGCCAATCGTCGATATATACAAAGCGGATGTCGCTAAGGTTTCCGGAAAAATTGTCCGTTACTTCCAGACGTTCGATAGCCCCTGCGTCAATATTCAGATTCTCAAGCCTGGGGGGCAAGGGGCTGCGAGCGACTCGATTGCATTCTGCGGCATTGCAGGGAAGAGTTTTAACAACGGCTTCTCCGATGTCTCATTGGATAAGGCGACGTTTTCCGACACCGAATTGCAACTGACCTTCAAGCTGATGTCGTTGGTTGGAGTGAATGAAACTACCGAATTATGTAAATTTCGCGTTGATGGGGAGCGTCTCGCTGAACCTGAATGTACGGCGCAGTAATGGTCGTGTATTGCACAGTCAGCCACGCCATCGGAGAGTCAAAGTGAAAGTCGTTTCCTTGTTGTTCCTGACATTGACGTGGGCATTGCCCGCAAGCGCAGAGCCGGCCGGTGTCAGTACAAGCCAAGCAATGCCCGCCGCCATGGTCGCCGCGCTAACGAAAGAACACCAAATGCCTGCAGAGAGTTTTCGCTCTATTACAGATGGCGTCGTTAGCTGGAGCGGTGGAACGATGGCTGCCGTGGTGATCGAAGATCCGAATGGCATTTGTGCGATTTACAGGTATCAAGAAGGCCAGTTGGATCTGCCTTTTGACGGCGTGCCCTGTAGGTTTCTGGGGCCACCCTCGCTGATGTCGGATAGAAAAACTGCTATGCCCGATGTCGTGTTCGCCGTCGAGTTGTTCGTCCCCAACCGGGGCGGGATGGCCAATCATAAAGTGGCGTTTTATTACGATGCAGAGAAGAACGCTTATTGCGAGAGTCAGTCGCTTGCGAGCTGGTATCTGTCGGGAAATCGGGCGCTGGCTCCTGATCTTCAGGATGGGCAGTGTGTAGCGGGATCGTAATAGGCCAGTACGCCCCGATCTCTCATAAGGAAATGAACATGAAAAAAGTACTTCTTCTACTATCCAGCCTCTTCCCGCTAGTGGCTCACGGCGCAGTCACCGGCGAATCGTTTTGCTTCGAACTCTCCGAATCCAGTCCGGTAAAGTTTCAGTTCCGTACCTTTTACGACGCGTCCAGCAAATGGTCAGGTGGCTTCGTCAAATACGCCAAGTCCAGTGAGCCCATCTCCATTGTGTTGACGAATACCGAGGAAGAGATGCTCGGTCCCGACGCCCCTTGGCAGAGAGCCACAACGTGGTCTGAAGTCGTCAATGGCAAGGTCGCGGGAACCTACGATTTCGTGACTCAAGGGACGCAGATCGTCTCGATGAAGTACACGAAAAAGTCCAACAGAAAGGTTTACCACTTCTTGAATAACCCCAACATCGACTCCTCCCTGGAGTCCGGATGCAAGTGGGAATAGGGCAAGCACATGCAATTCAAAACTCTAGCGGTATCACTGCTTGGCCTGCTGTGGGCGATCCCGGCACTGGCCGAAACCACTAAGTTCAGCCCGGTCACAGGCGTTGAAGCGACGCTGGTTATTGAGGGCTCCACACTGAATGTCTCGGTTAAAGGCGAAACGCGTAGCGAGCCCCGGACCATAGATTTTGAAGCCATAAACGAACTCAAGGTACAGATCGAGGACTTCAATTTCGACGGTGCCAAAGATTTTTCGATTTGGCAGCTGGACGACGGCATGGGCACTTACGACTACTTCAGGGTGTTCGTTTACCAAGCCAAAACCGGCACCTTCAAAGAGTTGCAGCCGGATTGCGGCGATGGCTTCGTCAATCTGCGCGTCGACAAAAAACGCAAAGTGTTGCTCAGCACTTACTGGGAAATGAACAGGCCGAAGCAATGCATCACCCGATTCACCCAACGCAAAACCTGAATGACTCAAGGATGAACACTGTTGAAACGATTTTTTGCGGTACCGAGTTACGGCATGGCAACAAGCAGGCTAACTCAGTGGCTTTCCACCGCATTGTTGAGCACCGGCCTGTGCACAAGCGCCTTCGCCTCTACTGAACAGCAATGCCCGGCTAACAACTTCGCTGACTTCGTCAAAGTCTTTTCATCTGACTCGACGGTACAGAAAGCATTTACCGCATCGTCGGTGAAGACAACTCACGTCGTGGCTGAGAACAACATACCCAAGGTTGTCGTGCGCAGCGTCAAGCATTTGCCCGCCGATGAATTCAGTATGCTGAGTGCGGAGAATGCTGCAGCGTCGAATCTGGCTATCGAGATTACGTTTCTGAACAGGGTGGTGGTGCGTGATCAGCAGGGTGCTTTCTTGAAGATTTTCGTCTTCAAGCAAAGCGACTGCTGGGTGCTGAACAGTGTTGAAGACTGGACGCTCGAAGCGGTAATGAATGACGTGGCTCGGACAGATCGCCCTTCACCCGGTGAGCGCGAGTTGAAAAAAGGCGTGATGTTCGATCGGCTGGTCAACAAGGCGTCTGGCGAATCTGGTGTCTCTTTGTACGCGGCAGCGCTGGATAGCTATGTGGACGGCGCCCGCAAAGGTTCGGCCCAAGCGGCGATAGCAGCTGCGGGGATAAGTCTTTCCGGGCAGGCACCGCGATTGCCGAATGAACAGATTCTGAAGCTCATGAATCAGGGATTTCAGAGCAATCCCGACGATGGCGTGTTCCTCTCCTTGTTTTACTGCGATGAAGGTGAGTACGGCGATGACAAGGCCTGCATCGATCCGCAAAAGTCGATGGCGACATTGGAAAGCGCCGCGCTACGAGGCTCTACCCAAGCACTCCTGCGATTGGGTGAAGTCTACGAAACCGGCACTGTCGTCGCTGCTGATCTACCCCGCGCAATGGCCTGTTACCGCGAGGCCAGCAAGACCGAGCTTAAGTGGAGCCCTGCTGCGGTCGAGCGTTTGCTGGTCCGAAGCGTCGTTATGGACAGCTCAATTGAATGTATTGGCGCAGGTGGCACTCAGTGAATGTCGCCCGTTTGATGTTCTTTGCATTTATGGCGATGTCAGTCTCGTCAGTCAGCTTTGCCCAAGATGCGGATTGCGAGGCCGTGGCCGGGCAACGTGCCGAGTGCGCAGAAGAAGCGATGAAGGCTGCGGCTCGCGTGCTTAATGACCGTTACGAAGCACTGATTGATAGAGCAGGGTCTCGGTATATTTTTCAATACCAGTCTCGGCATGAAGAGCATAAGGCGTTTCTGGATCGACTGAAAAACTCCCAGCGGGCGTGGATAAAGCTGAGGGATTCGAACTGCAGGCTTGAGGGGTTTGAGAATGAATGGGACAAGCCATCCTATTCTGCAGATCTGAATAGGTGCACCGCGAAGATGAGTCTGGAGAGAGCTTTATATTTGGACGGCATCCTTCCGGCACATTGATGTTGTGCTGATTAATGTTTTTGCTTGGTTGGGTGGTGATATGGAAATGCGTAGAAGGGCCATTCGATTGAGCGTGCCCCAAGCTTGTTTCACCTGGGCGTTCGCGTTTTGCGCGGGATTTCTATCACCGACAGTGTCTGCTCAAGAGTCCACCTGCGCGTTTCACGACATCCAGTCAACGCTCGAAGTGGTCAGTTGCCTCAACGAGGGCGCCGTGGAAGTCCTGAAGCTGGCGCCACGCAATCATCCAACTTATGAAAGTGATATCGACCGCCTCCCTACATTTATCGTGCGGGGTGATGACCTCAACGAGGTCAAGAAAACGGTGGGGATGAGTACTTTGTCGTCGCCCTACAACTTGCTCGTCAAGTTGCCGGATGCTGAGGGAATCATGTACTTCGATCAGTTGCCTGAATCAGCCACTAAAAAACTGGCAATGCCAGGCTGGGTACTGATCGATGCGCGGGATGTCGTGTATGAACGACAGGGTGGCGGGGAAGGTTTTGAACTCGTATGCAGTACCCATGGAAAAGCGATCGGTTCTGAATATGTAGTCGTCACGCAATGTAATGACTTTTACGAAGAGGATATTGCCAGGTTGAAGGATTTACTCGGCATGATCGACGCTCACACCTTGCGATAGCGGTCACTGAACGCCACCAATCGTTTATCTTCGAGCGACTGATACCCTGCGTTTTCCTTTAAACTCCCCACCCTCAAAGGAATACCCCCAGGACACGGAATGCCAGTCCCCTCTTTCTCCCTTCGCCGCGCGTTGGTGCTGTGGTTATACGCCGCCGCGCTGGTGCACTTGCTCGCCGGTCTGACCCTGACCTGGGCCGGCCACTCCGGGCTGCTCGACGGTTATCTGCACACACTCGAACAAATTTTCTGGGGCGCCGACGCGGTGCCGGCCGCTGCCCGTGAGCAGCAGGTCTGGTGGCTCGCGCTGTTCGGCGCGACGTTGCAAAGCTATTCGCTGTTCATGCTTGGGCTGGTGCATTTGGGCAATCGCCTGAAAGCGCCGATGGCCTGGGCCTGGTTGTTCGCCGGCATTGTGCTGTGGGCGCCGCAGGACGTTTTTGTTTCGCTGCAAAAGCAGGTCTGGTCGCACCTCTGGTTCGACGCCTTTGCGCTGCTTGTGCTGTTGCCGCCGCTGGCCTGGCTGTATTGCCACGACCGGCGAAATTCCCTTTCTGATAACGCCATGAGTGAGTCGAACCATGCCTGATTTTTCGCTGCTGGATTGGGCGCTGACGTTGCTGATTGCGCAAGCGTGCCTCGGCGCGCTGGACACCCTTTATCATCACGAACTGACCGTGGCGCTGCCGTATCGGCACAGTGCGCGGCTGGAGTTGTCGATCCACGCGATGCGTTCGTGTTTCTACGGGATTCTGTTTCTCGGCATGGCGCACCTGCAATTCGGTGGTGCCTGGGCGATTGTGATTGCGCTGTTGTTCGCGCTGGAAATCGGCCTGACGCTGTGGGACTTCGTGGTTGAGGATCGCAGCCGCAAACTGCCGGCGGTCGAACGCATCATGCACACCGTGTTGGCGGTGAATGGCGGGGCGTTTTTTGCGTTGTACGGGGTGCAACTGGCGCAGTGGGCGAGTTTGCCGACTGGCCTGAGCGCTATCGATCTCGGCTGGAAGGGTTGGGTGCTGACGCTGTTTGCCGTGGGCGTAACCGCGTCGGGGATCCGTGACGGTCTGGCGGCATTGCGCATGCACCGTGAAGGCAAGCCGTCCAACCCGTTTGCCGGCGGCGCCTACAAGCGTGTGCTGGTCACGGGCGGCACCGGGTTTATCGGTGAAACGCTGGTCAATCAATTGCTCGACGCCGGCCACACGGTCAGCGTGCTGGCGCGCGATCCGCTGAAGGCGGCGTACCTGTTCGACGGCCGCGCGCGCTGCGTGCGGTCGCTGAGCAAACTGGGCTACGACGAGACCTTCGACGTGGTGATCAATCTGGCGGGCGCACCAGTGGCGGGGCCGCGCTGGAGTCCCAAGCGTCAGGCGCAACTGATCGCCAGCCGCGTCAACACCACCGACAGCCTGATGACCTGGCTGAAGAATGCGCGGCACAAACCGGCGCTGTGGGTGCAGGCCTCGGCCATCGGTTTCTACGGCGTGCGCGATGCCAGCGAAAGCCTTGATGAACAGGCGAGCAAGGGCGACGGTTTCATGGCCGAACTCTGCGCGCGCTGGGAAGCCGCCGCGCAACCGGCAACTGAATTTGGCGTGCGTCAGGTGGTGCTGCGTCTCGGTGTGGTGTTCGGTCCGGGCGGCGCGTTGTTGCCGTTGCTGATTCCGTTTCGCCTGGGTTTCGGCGGGCGCATGGGCGATGGTCAGCAGATCATGAGCTGGGTGCACCGCGACGATGTGATTCAGGTGATCGCCCGATCCTTCCACGATGAAACTCTGCACGGCACGTACAACCTGGTGGCGCCGGAGACGGTCAGTCAGGCGGCGTTTGCCGAGAACGTCGGCAAGGTCCTCAAGCGCCCGGTGTGGTTCCACGTTCCCGCGGCGCCCGTGCGCGCGCTGGCGGGGGAGATGGCGCAGTTGTTCTTCGACGGGCAGCGTGTGGTGCCTCAGCGTCTGAGCGAGGCGGGCTATACGTTTCGCTATCCGACCCTCGACGCGGCGCTGCGCGATCTGGCCTGAGGATCGTTGATGAGCAAGCCTTTGATGTACCTGCTGGCCGGCAACGGCAGCGCCGCCGACTGGTGGGATGACGCGCTGCCGCACTTTCAGCGCTACGACGTGGTGCCGCTGGAATTGCCCGGTTTCGGCGCTAACCCGCAGCCGCCCTGCGAGGATCTCGCGGATTACGCGCAGACCTTGCTGGCGATGACGCAGCAGGGCAGCGCGATCATGGCGGTCGGGGTCAACGCGTTGCTGGTGCTGCATGCGCTGCAACGCCGACCGGGGCACTTTTCCCGCAGCGTGCTACTGGCGCCGGTGGGGGCGTTTCTCTGGCAACGGCGGCTGCCGGCATTGATGTCACCGCTGCCGATTCGCAAGACCATTCACTGGCTGCTGTCGAACAAACCGAGGCTGTTCGCGCGCAAGTTTTCCAATCAGACCTGGACGCCCGCGCAGTACCAACGCATGGGCGCCGGTTATGCGCGTTGCCGGGCGTTTGTGCCGCATTGGGACCTGATCCGCGCCGATACGGCTTTGCCGCTGCTGGAGTGGATCACCGATCCGGTCGAGTTGGTCTGGGGTGATCAGGATGCCGTGCTTGGCATCGAGCAAGCGGCGGCATGGTCGGCGATTCTCGCCCGCGCTGATCTGACCATCAGCCTGAAACCCGGTTGGGGCCATTACCCGTGGATCGACGCGCCGGCTGAATTCGCCGCATGGCTGGAGTCCGGCGAGCGTGGTTTTGTCGCGCACACCAAGGGCGGCCGTTTGCGTCTGGCGGAGTTGGCCCGGCAACCGGTGCCGGCAGCGCTGAACCTCAACGATTGCGATGATCCGCGCCTGTCAGCCTTTCTCGCCGCGCAACCCGACGTGACCTGGGCCGTGCGCTCCTCCAGCTATGGCGAGGATCAGGCTGATTCGGCAAACGCCGGTTTGAGCACCACTTACCTGCGCGAGCCGCGCGCCAACGTGCCGACACGCATCGCCGAACTGACCGCCGAAGGCGTCGAGGAAGTGGTGGTGCAGCGCTTTATCACGCCGCAGGTTTCCGGCATCGCGTTTGTCCGGCATCTGTCGGTTGAACTGGAATGGGTGGAAGGTCATCTGGAGTCGTTGGCCGACGGTCACGTCAGCCCTTCGCGCGCCACTCTGTCGCGGGTCGGCGAGGCCTGGCGCAGCGGTGCATTTACCGCCACGCACGGTCTGACCGAAGCGCTGCTGTGGCAGTTTCTGCAAGACGTGCTGCGCGTTTTTCACTACGTGCCCGGCGACGTCGAATGGGCCTGGGACGGTGCGCAACTGTGGCTGCTGCAATACCGGCCGATCAGCGACTACGGCTGGCGCCGCCACCTGACTGCCGCCAACATCGCCGAGATCCTGCCGCGGCAACCGAGCGTGCTGGTGGAGTACGCCCAGCGCCGCGCGGCAGCGAGTATCCCGGCGATCATGGCGCGCTGGGATGCACGAGTGTTGCAGGACAACGAACCGTTCACCGCAGTGTTCGGTGGCGCCTCCTACATCAACAATGACCTGTTTCTCGCCCGGCTCGCCGACTGGGGCATCAGCGCCAGCAATTACGCCGGTGAAGTCGGCGGCGCGACCCCGCACCTGCCGTGGCAACCGCTGAAGCTGCTGCGTTCGCTGCCGCTGTTCCTGCGCATGCAACGCATCGCTCGCGGCCATTTGCTCAGTCTCGAACACGGCTTGCAACGCTTTGATCAAGAGCTGGCCGAACTCGTCGTCCAAAACGCTGACGGTCAGCAACTGGCGGACTGGTTCACCCGGTTTTACGTGTTCGTCGTGCAAGGCAATCTGTGCATCGCCACGGCGCTGGCCAGCAGCGGCGGCGATTGGCTGGGGCGCCCGCCGACCGCTTACGACAACCTTGAAAATAGCCCGCATCGACTGCCCTGGGAAACCGATCCGGCGACCCCGCGACCGGCGCCGAGCGAGCTGCCGTTGCAGGCCTTTCCACAGTGGCCGAGCCTGATCCGCATCGCGCATTCGACCGGCCTGCCGGGCCTGCGCGGCTACTACTTGCAAGTGCGCGAGTGGTACCGCGACAACCTGATGCGCATCTTCTTCCGCCTGCACCACGCCATGCCGCTGGCCGACCGCGAAGACTGGTTCGCGCCGCACCCGGACGTGCGCACGCGCCATGGCAGTTTCTGGCAGGACGGCCGTGAAGGCGCCGAGCAGGCCACCGGGTTCATGATTTATCCGGGGCAGGTGCAGGGCATTCTGGGCGAGGACATTTTGCTCGAAGACACCCTCGATCCGGGGCGGCACGCGCATTACCAGACGGCGCGGGCGGTGATTGCGCGGATGGGTGGGCGGCTGTCGCATGGCTCGACGTTGTTGCGGGAATTGCGCAAGCCGTCGGCGGTGATGCCGCAGGTTGATCCGGCGTGGGTGGGGTGTGAAGTGTTGTATCGGGATGGTGAGCTGCAATTGATCAATGCGAAGGATGCGCAGTGAAGCCTCGATATTTGCATGGATTACTGGCGTGTTTGTTCATGCTTGCTCAAATGGGCCATGCCGCTGAGCCCGTGATGGTCGGCAATACGACAGGCCAGTCACGGGTCGCTCAGGGGCCGGCGGATGTTGGCGTCGATATGGGCGCGTGCCGGTTTTCCATGCCGCTCTTGCAAGACCAATGGCTGCAATTCAACGCCCCCGATCTGATCTTCATCGCCTCCCGACAACGGCCCGATCCCTCCAGCGCCCCGCACTTGTGGCAAGCGCCGACATCCAGCGGTTATGAATGGAATTTTGCAACGTCGGCCAATCTGACTCAGCCATGGTTCGGAATGATGTGTGAAAACCTCGGCAGCTTTTCTTCCCTGACGACGCAGCTACCAGCGGATGACACGATCGAACTGCAACTGCTGCGCGAGGCCAATGACCGCAAGTGCCCGGCGACCTTGACCGAAAACGGCTGGCGGCCAACAGCGCTGGCGGGTGATCCGCAGACCTATGCCTTTGAGTCACTGCAGGGCGCGAGGTCGTCGGGGTTCATCATCGGCTACCACCCACCGCATCAACCTCAATTCAGCCGTATTGCCTTCTGCCTGATGCAAGGTGAGCAGGTGCTGATCGGCGCCGCCGAATCAGGCTCGGCCACCCCGTTGGCGATCAGCGCCGCAGGCTTCGAACAGATCAAGACAGCGGTGCGCAGCATTGCCTTCGAATGAACATCCCGACGATACGTCGCACAGATGGAGTTACAGCGTGAAAGGATTTTTGGTTCTACTCGGCAGCTTGATATGGGTGGCCTCATCCATGGCCTTCGCCGCCGACCCGGATTTCAAGGATTACACCGTCAGCCCGGTCTTCACCGGGACTCACCCTGCGCTGGTGCCGCAGGAAAACAGCAACCCGGTGATGGACAGTGCGCGCGCGAAGGCCTTGAAAGGCAAGGTCAACTTCGCCGGCCACTACATCATCAACCCACTGGGTTGTGGCGGCGGAGCCATCTGCGCCGAAGTGCTCGATGCACAAACCGGAGAAGTTGTCGGCGGGCTACCGAATGCCTACGACGGCAGCACGTTCGCCATGCTCAACCAACCCGACAGCCGCTTGATCCTCATTACCGGGATTGCCCTCGATGGTGAAGTAGACGCTCAGGGCAATTCGCTGGAAAGCGTCAACCGCGACCGTTACTACGAATTTGTGAACAACGAATTCCGTCTGCTGACGATGACCGACGCGGAATCACCGCCGCTTGAATAAGGATGATGGGATGGACCGGTTTTTCATTCGGAGCATGCTGAGCGCGCTGCTGCTTTTGCCTTTTGCCCTGCCGGCGAGTGCCAGTGAAGGCAGTTGCTACGGCTACCTTACCGAAATGGTCAGGAGCAGCGACTTCCCGTTTCAGTATGTCGGCAAGGCCAAGGTCAATCTGCTGATCGACGAAGACGACGGCGAAGTGGTGCGCGCCCAATTGTTTTTCGACACGGACGGCACCGGCACCATCGGCTGGATCAAATACACCCCGGCTACCCGCGTATTGCTCAATACCTCGGCCGAATTGGACGAGCCGGTGGCGTTGTCCTTTGACGCCAGGTTCGCCGATGGCTACGCAAAATGCCTTACGGAAAAACAGCCCGGTTAACGGCGAAAGGGAATTCGCGATGAATCAGTATTTTTTCGCCGGCAGCCTGGCATGGCTGCTCTCGTCGCCGGCGTTCGTTTGGCTCGAAGGGGTCATGGGAGCAGCTGATCGAGGCGTATGGCGTTACCCAAAGGCAGCTGCAATCGCCAAGCCCGGCGGAGAAAAGGATTGAATATGGCCAGCCTTAAGTGGGTGTTGATCGGCAGTCTGTTTGCAACCGCCGCCTGCGCTTTTGCCGAAGACGAAGATCCGCCAATTGTTGGTATCGGCGGGCACACGGTTACGTTCCGGGCGACGAAATGGACCATGCCCGGCGTTGAATCGGCGACTGCATGGTTCACCGCCAATGGCAAAACCTTCCCGCTTTTCGGCACCGACATTGGCGCCGATGGTCACTCTCATATGCTCAGTCCTGACAAGAAAACCTTGTTGCTCGACCCGGTCGTCTTCGGCATGTTGTCGGATGAGAATCAAGAAGAAAAACTGGTGTCGCAACAGCATTGCGATGTGATCTCCATGGAGACCGGTTGCGTGTTGGCTGATCGTTGGGCCACTTTTTGTGTCGGCCAGTGGAAGGGCAATCAGTGGGTTTCCGCAGACGGTGATGTGCTCACTCCTACCCTGGAAACGGTGTCCCCAAAGGACTTGCTGAAACAGGTCTCCAGTATCGAGCCGGCGCAGTCCCGTGCGCAGTCCATCGAAGGCAGCCTGGACTTCTTGAGTGCCGAATCCTACATGGCATGCCATCCCCCGGCGCAAAACGTTCAGGCCTACAACGACCTGGGTTTTTACCTCGCCGAGGGCGGCAGAGATGAGCTGGCACTGAAGTTCTATCGCGGTGTTGAGGCGGTCGGCAAACGCACGGTGTTGATGCTGAACATGGCCGATTCGCTGTGGCGACTGAACAAACAAGACGAAGCGCAGCGCTATTACCGCGAATACGGCGAGGCAATGGCTGCCGCCGGCAAGGCACAGAAGATTCCGCAACGCGTCGCTGAACGAACTGCACATCAGGGAATGAAAAATTGAACAGGATTGTCCGCTTTATTGCGTTGCCCCTCGGGATGCTGTGCGGGTCAATTGCGCACGCTGAGGACGATTGCAAAGTCATTAGTGTGAGCTGGCAAGTTGACGTTTGCGTGAAAGCCGACCGCGAGAAAGCCGATGCAAAGCTCAACGCCAGCTACAAAAAGCTGATGGCAAGGTTTGAGTCTCAGCAAAAACGCGATCCCGAACAGGGCAAGGCATTCATGGCCATCGCCAGAGAGTCACAGCGAGCATGGATCAAGTTGCGCGATACCACATGCCCGCTCGAAGCCACGGATATCGACCCTGATGCGGTAATGCATTCCACATCAATCAATAGCTGCGTCGCCAGAATGAGCCTGGAACGTGCGGTGTATCTGGACGGGATTGTGGCGGACAGTCCGGGTGATGTAGTTGATATGAACAAGGTCTCCAGATCCGGCGCGAAGCGTTACCAAGACGTAGTCGCGCGCTATCTCTACTCGTTCGAAAACCCATGCCTGACGGTTCAGATTCTCGCGCCTGACGGTGGATGGCGAGTGTTGTCATCGGCGCAGTTCTGCAGTTTTGATGGCAAGTCATTCCGGTCCGGTTATACCGATGCCAGATTTGAGGAACCTGTATTTGCAGATGACGGCCTGCACCTGACGTTAAGCACTACAGAGCTTTACGCGCCCGGTGAGAAGCGTCGCGCCTGTGTGATTCCGATCAAGAACGAGCAAATCAAAGTGCTGAAATGCGGCGAACCTGAGTCATCGTGATGCCCTCGCGCCAGTTATTGAATATTGATCAATTCGTCGATCAACAAGGAAGTAATGGAAGTGACCAGGTTTTTCAGTTGTGTGTGCATGCTCATATCGATCATCAGTCTTACCGCGCAAACGGCAACGGCTGATGACCTGCAAACCATCAAGCAAATGCATCCGCCGGTGGTGGCATCGGTGGGCGAGCAGAAGATCACCGTGTTGTTCTTGAAGAACACGCTCAAAGGTCAGACGACAGGTGCCTACGTTCCCGGTGGGGAGGTTTTCTACACGACAATGAGTGCCACGAGGCCAGAACTCTCGTTTGTGGCGCCGCTCGTGGGTGATGAAGTCACATCGGTGTTTTTTTTCGAACGTAAATTCCCTGGGCAAGCGGGGAAGTCCCTTTACGTGCTCATGAGGCGAAAAGAGTCAAACGGTGGTTTCGAAGGCTACACCTATTGGACGCTGGAATTGCCACTCATCAAGCAGGGCGAACAGTTGTCGTTGCGGTTTTTTCGCGGTGATCCGCCAGACCCCGAATTGCAGGATTGCCGAGACGGCCGAGACCTTGAAAACGGCGTCGATGTTGTGTGTGCCTACAAGGATGCGGCGAGTATCAAAAAGCGCCTGGCAGACCTCGATACAAAGATCATTGCTGACTCAAAGCTTCAACAGGAACTGCGCCAGAAGTCGCTCGAAACCACCGGCGACGTGCCCCGTGTAGCTTGTCCCTCACCCGAGTTTTCAGTGTTCCTCGCTGCGTTTTCCGAGCGCGCTGACGTGCAAAAGGCTTTCGTCCTGCAACCGCTGAGAATGGTCACTACCGTGGCCGGCGATCCTGAGCCTGAGATGCAAAAACGCAGCCTCAGCGGTGATGAACTCAAGTTTCCAATCATTCCTGATCTGGCAAAGCGAGAGGCCCAGGGCCTGACGTTGACCGTCAAGGAAGAGCGGGGCAACAAAGCGACCGCGATTCTGCAGAAACCGGATACCGACTATGTCTTCGAGTATCGGTTTGAGCGTGGGCAGTGTTGGCAGTTGAAAGAAGTGATGGATTACTCGCTTTAAAACGCAGGACACAGGGTTCAAAGGCGAAATGCCTTCTGTTCAATCAGACCCGTAAATCATGACAGGAAGGCAAGTTGAAAAGATTAGGTTTGGTCGCGCTATTGCTGTGTTCTTTCTCTGTGGCAGCGGGGCCGATGTTTCCGTCGCTCAAGTCGTGCAGGGACGTCGGCAGCGACTGTGAGCTGGCGCTGAAAGACGATTTCTTGGTGGACGCCAAGTCCGGGCAACGTCTCTCCGAAGAGGCCGAGTCGGCCGGAGCAATGAGTGATTTCTGGCTGTATCGAGATGGCGAGCGATACATCCTGGCGAATGAAAACTACTCCCAGGCGAAGTCGCGTCGTTGGCTGGTTTTTACCTACGACAGCGGCAAGGTAGTACTCGACGGCGCCTATATCTTCTCGATAGACATTGATATGAACACCGGGCCTTACTGGCACGGCTACGATTGCCGAGGTGATGCCAAGCCGTTCACCGTGCCAACGAAAGATTCGTTCAATGAAGTCGCCTTGGAGGAGTTGTGCGGGGGGGCCGAAGGCCGGGTTGTCTCGGGCCGAGATGCCGAAGTACCGGTGTCTGCCAAGGGGCTGGCCGTCAGTGTTCCCGTTTACCACGCCCGCAATCGTGAGGGCTCAGCGACGTACCTGTTTACTGAAAGCGATGTTCCGGATCTTTCCAAGTTGGTGTGTTTGTCCAATTGTGCCGATGTCGCTCAAACACCGGAACGCGTTTCGCAAGAGAAAGCGCCTTTGCAGGGCGGGCAGGATGGAACGTTGTGCTCGGAGGGCGAAGACATTTATTTCAGCTGCCCGTTACAGGGTGGCAAGACGGTTTCCATTTGCGCGCGCGGAAACAGCAAACCCACGGCCGGTTCTGTTCAGTACCGTTATGGTGTTCCGGGAAAAATAGAGATGGTCTATCCGAAGACGGCTTTGCCGCCCAAGGGCAAAATCTTCGTTGTTGATGCGTCGGAAGGCAGCGTGAACCTGAACATCATCAAGTTCAAAAGCGGTGCCTACACCTACTTCGTTAGTCAGGCATTCGTGAGTTATCTGAAGGTGCTCAAAGAGGACAAAGTTGTGTTCCGCCAATCTTGTAATGCCGGTGGCAACGCTTACGTCCACCGATTGGCGGATTTCGGGTTGGAAGCACGCCCAAAAAGCGCAGAGGACTTTCGCTAGTCGCTGTGGCTTAGGATCAGAAAAGGGGACTCAACGTCCCCTTTTTTCATCCATACCTTTTGCTACGGTTTGACCGCCGCGCGCCGTATTTCGATGTGGTCGAGCGTGCCTTCCACCATCAGTCTCACCCCGTCCGCCATTCTGCTCAGGGCCAGCGCTACCGAGCGGCGTGAACCGTGGAGGTCGTCGGCGAGGTCGCAGGCGATGACGCTGATGGACAGGAGGTCTTCGGAGGCGTTGGCCATAAGGGCTTCGGCGTCGGTGCCGGGGGAGAGGCTGAAGAGGCCGGTTTCCCGTTTGGGTTGCGGTTCGAGGGGCGGTTTGAAATGGTGGTCGAGGGCGCGCTCGGCGGCTTCGTGGAATTTCTTTGATTCCAGCGATTCGTAGGGCGATATGTCCGGGGTTTCGGGGGGATTGGGTGTTGGTTTGATCATGGCGCAGTTTCCTGGAGTTAAGAGACTGCCATCGTTTCGCTTTGCACTTCGAAAGAGGTGGCAGCTGTGCGTTGGTGTGCAAGACCGGTCCAGGTACCCGGCAGACCCAAAGGTCTCCGACGCACAGCCGCCATAACGATCCGCGAGCATAGGAAAACGCTCGGCGGAATGCCATCAGTGATTGTGCACCTGAACCGGACTTGCACGTCCGTATCACCGATTTGTGGTGACGTACTCAGCCTATCGATGAACCTTCAAGCCGCCTAGTTCATGCACGCCGCCGCGCTTTGCGGGAAATTTCCTAAGGAGTTGCAGGGGGGAAGATCAAAAGATCGCAGCCTTCGGCAGCTCCTACAGGGGTGTGTTGCAACAGGTGTAGGAAAGGGGGGCGGGGCGGCTCGGGAGGGATTTGTGCGCTGAGCGTGGGAGCGATCAGTGGCGGGGCTTTGGATTGTGACTTGGTGGTCATCGTGCGGGAAATGGTCTGCATCCTCTTGCAACGGTGGCAGATAGTGGCGTTATTGTGCGAATCCCTTACACTGCCCCGGCCGTTCATTTTCCTTTTGAGGCTGTGCGCATGAAATTTCGTTTTCTCCTGTGGATGCTGGGTCTGTTGATGGGTAAGGCCAGTCGGAAAAATCCTGCGTTCCAGCAGCAGTTGGGCGACAAGGATCTGGTGTTTCAGCTACAGACCCTGGACGGCAAGGTGGCGCGGCATTTCGTGGTGAAGAACCAGCGCATCACCAGCAAGGCCGGCGTGGTCGCGGAGCCAGCGTTTGCGATTGCCTTCAAAGATGCGGCGTATGGTTTTGCCACGCTGCAGGCGAAGAACAAGCAGTTGGCGTTCATGCAGGGCATTCAGGACAAGTCGATTCAGCTCAAGGGCAACCCGGCGCTGGTGATGTGGTTTCAAGGACTGATGAAGTACCTGAAACCACGCAAGCCAAAGCCCAAGGCTTGATTCAAGGCAGTCACGCCGAGCCGGAGCAAATCGCCCAACCAATTCCTGTAGGAGCTGCGGCACGCTGCGATCTTTTGATCTTTTGATCTTTTGATCTTTTGATCTTTTGATCTTTTGATCTTTTGATTTTGAAATCCAGAATCAAGATCAAAAGATCGCAGCGTGCCGCAGCTCCTACATGCAGTGTTTCCGGCGAGGTAGACCTGTCAGGTCTGACAGGTGTGCTTATTTCGGGTTGGTGCTCCACTGTGAACGGTGTCCATTGGTGGGCACCCTTGGTAAATCACAGGGAGTGCGATCATGAACACTATTGAAAAAGCAGCGGCAGCAGAGGGCCTCGATCCTGCCTTTGCTGCTGGCGGCATACTCGAGCTGCCTTTTGAAGGCATTGTGGGCCAGTACCCTGATTCGGTCGCCGCGTTACCTGACCGAAAAATGCTAGTGCTTTTCAGCGCGTCTCCATCGGAAAACTCTCCAGCCAAAGTTGCAAGGTTGCTGGAGAACGGCACGCTGGATTCGAGTTTTGGGAAACAGGGAATTGTCGAGATTCCTGTCCGGGCGGGCGTTGTTTTTTCTGCTCGCCATCTGCGCCTCCTCGACAATGGCGGATGGCTGGTCACGGGAACGGTTAAGCACCCCAACGATACCGTTGACCTGGCGGTCATTCGTCAATTGCACGATGGCCAGATGGATACGTCCTTCGGTCCTCAAAAGGACGGCATGGTCACCGTCAATGTCTATGACCTCATCGGATCTCGCAGCTATCCGGATGCAAATTTTCTCACCCGTCGCCATGACGAAAAAAATGCTGAAAAGTCATCTGCGGGTGGGGTCGGAGTGGCTGCTGTGGGGCTGCAGGATGGAAAAGTTGTTCTAAGCAGCACAGTCTTTTTTGCGTTCAACTATCTGAGAGGGCTGGTAATACGACTTGAGAAAGATGGGTCTCTGGATAAGACTTTCAATCAGAAAGGCTTTGTACAAGTCGAACTGCCTGGGATCGATCACGCTTGGAACTACGCTTACGGCTTAGCGGTTGAGCCGGGCGGCAACGTGTTGGTTTGTGGTGATTTCAGCAGGGCTTCCGACGATGAGTGGCCCGACGCTTACGTGATTCGCTACGACCAGTATGGCAATGTCGATGCCAGCTATGGCAGCAACCAGAATGGTGTCGTAACCATTACCGATGGCAGTCGATGGCTTGACCTTGTTTCGATGGCTTTGCAACCGGATGGCGGCGTATTTGCGGTGGGAACCGCAGATCTTGATAGGCGTCGTGATGGGCTGATCGTAGCGCTGAACTCGAGCGGCAGTTTCAATCTTGTTTTCAACAATGGCAAACCACTGTTTTCCCGCTTCACGGAGCACGGTGTTTCCTGGGAGCGTTGTATTTTGCAAACCGATGGCAAGTTGGTCGTCAGTGGGCAGGGTGGGTCGGCATTTATTGATGAAAACAGTTCAGTCACAACGGCGCGCTATAACCCGAATGGCTCTTTGGATACAACGTTCGTGGACAAAGGGTGGACGATCTTTAACCACGAAAGCGGGATCGATTTGTTCACAGGGTGCACAGTAACGGCCGACAACCGGACCGTTATTTGCGGTTACACATCCTTTGACACCCCGCCCCTTCCGGGGTATGTGCTGCGTTACCTCGCTTGATAGTAAGTCCCTGCGCGGGTAACTCTTGCTCCCGTAGAGGAAGGCTTGCCCGCGATGCTTTTAAGCCGGGCTGAAATGTCCATGATTGCCCTTCAGCGAGACACACCTGTCAACTCTGACAGGTGTTTTGCCGCGCAGATGGGTGCTCAATCGGGATGCAGAGTCCGCAACGGACCCTCATCACTGGATGGAGCAGGATCATGGGGCAACAACAAGGAATCGTTCGTGCGGGTGCTCTCGACCCGACTTTCAATAAAACAGGCATCCTCAAATTTCCAATTCCCGCCATCTCCGGTTTCGTACCGAGTGCTGTGCTGCCTCAGCCTGAAGAAAAGCTGCTGGTTGCCCTGCCGCTGGCGGGAAACAGCGCAGGCTATGCAGTGGCGCGGCTCAAGGCGGACGGTGCGCTGGATGAGCAGTTTGGCGTTGATAAACACGGTTTCGTGTTTGTGCCGCTGGATACCGTTAAGGCATTGCACATTTTCGGTATCAGCGCGACGGCGAAGGGTGGGTGGCTGATTGTGGGTCAGGGCATGACCGGGCCAACCGGTTACTTGTTGGTTATTCGCCATTTGCCGGATGGCCAGTTGGACAAGTCCTTGAATGGAACCGGCATTCTGTTCATTCCTTACGGTGATTTTGGCAAGTCAGGACATAACGCGTTTGCAGTATCCCCCGGCAGTCGAGTGGCCACTGATGGTGCTCAACAGACGTCTGCCTCGATTTCGGTCGCCGAGCAGGCCGACGGCAAAATCGTCCTGGTCAGTAATATTTCTCAGGGTTTCGATCAACTGAGGGGTATCGTCCTGCGGCGAAATTCGGATGGTTCTCGTGATACCTCCTTCAATGGGCAAGGGTTTGCAATCATCGAGCTTGAAGGCGTTCCCCATCAATGGAACAGCGCCAGCAGCGTTGCGGTTCAGGCGGATGGCCGTATTTTGGTCGGCGGGAGCCTTTTTAACGGTTTGGAGGATCAGGGCGTCTTTGTCGTGCGATTCACTGCTGCCGGTAAGGTCGATGCTGATTTCAACAACGGCCGCGCCGTCATCCTTTCCAACAGCAGCGAAATCAGACTGGACGCCATCACCGTCAGTCCAGACGATGGCCGGATCGTTGCGGTTGGCAGGGCGCGCCCTGCACGGGGAGTGCCGCCAAAAGCGTTGACCGTCGTTCTGAACGCCAGCGGCTCCTTTAACCTCGTCTTCAATAGCGGCCGTCCGCTGTATTCCGACTTTGTGTCTGAGGGGCTGTATTGGCTGCGCTGTGCGATAGAGGAAGACGGATCAATCATCGTCGCCGGTAATACCGGCATCGGTTTTGTCACTGAAACATTGTCTAGCGTGACAGCGCGTTTTCGCCCTGACGGGGTTCTGGACCCGACATTCAATGGCACAGGTTTCAACCGTTACGATGAACCGCTGCTGATCGAAGACACGACCGATATGGTGTTGCATGGTCGACGAGTGTTTGTTTGTGGGGCTCTGTCGGTGGACGCGGAGCCTTGGCCGCAGGTGGAGGGCGGTTTCCTGTTGTGTTATTCCGCTTGAGGTGCGGGGGCCTTGTCATGCAATGCTGCCCGGGAATTGGCTTGAGAAGGCTGCTGGCCTGTCAACTCTGACAGGTGTTTTCAAGCGCATTCGGGCGCTCAATGGTGATGAGGGTCCGCACCGGACTCTCATCACTTGATGGAGCAAGATCATGGGACAACAACAAGGAATCGCAAGTCCGGGAACTCTCGACCCGACCTTCAATAAAACAGGCATTCTCAAATTTCCAATCCCCGCCATCTCCGGAGCTGCGCCGGATGCCGTGCTGGCCCTGCCAGGGGGCAAGGTATTGGCGGTTGTGTCTCTTTCCGGCCGAAACGCAGGTTATGCGGTGACGCGGCTGGATGCTGATAGCTCACTGGATAATTCGTTTGGTGCCAACCAGGACGGCGTGGTCGTGGTACCGCTGGAAAACTTTGAGTTCAGTCACATTTTTGGCATCAGCCCGACAGAAAGCGGCGGTTGGGTGATTTTCGCGCAAGCATCGTTACCCGGTTCTCATGGGCTGATGATCGTCCGTCACCACGAGGATGGCCGGTTGGATAAGTCCCTGAACGGAACCGGCATTCTCCATATTCCCTACGAAGATTACGGCAGCTCCGGGCACACCGGGGTAATGGTGAGTGCGGCGCGACGCGGGGACAATTCGGCGGAGGGGGGCAAGCAGGCTTCTGCTGCCGGTTCACCTTCAGTGATCGTACAGCCCGATGGCAAGCTCCTGCTGGTCGGCAATGTCGGGGATGAGTTCGGCAAAATGAAAGGCATCGTCTTGCGGCGTAACAAGGACGGTTCGCCTGACACGACGTTCAAGGGCCGAGGTGCGGCAATCATCGAGCTTGAAGGTTTTACGTTTGACTGGAGCAGTAGCGAAGGCATTGCGTTACAAGAGGACGGCCACATACTGGTGTGTGGGCATTTCAACGCGGATGAAGGCCAGACTGCCTATGTGACGCGTCTTACCGCCGCAGGCGAGGTCGACCGCGGTTTCAACGGGGGGCTTGCAGTCACCGTTTTCAGTCCTTCCCTGATTAACCTTGTTGCTATGACGGTGCGAAAAAGTGACGGCCGGATTATTGCGGTAGGCAATGCATTCATGACGCGGAGCGAGCCTCGGAAGGGGTTGATCGTCGCTCTGAATTCCACGGGTTCCTACAATCTGCCTTTCAACAAAGGCAAGCCGTTATTTGCCGATTTTGTAGCGGAGGGGCTCAGTTGGCGGCGTTGTGTGACACAAACCAATGGCTCGGTCATCGTCTCGGGGAGCACCGGAGACGGTTTTGTCAAAAAGGAGTTAAGTATTGTGACCGCGTGTTATCGATCCGACGGTTCTCTGGAAACGGCTTTTAACGGTCAAGGTTATGTCGTGTTCGATGAGGCGCTATCCATGGAGGGCATGACCGACATGTCGATGCAAGGGACGGATCGCTTCTTCGTTTGCGGTAATTTGTGGAATGACGCCGAGCCTTGGCCTCACATCAATGGTGGTGTTCTGCTGTGTTATTCCGCTTGAGGCGAGTACTTCACAGATCGCGTTGACGGCTTCGCGGGCAAGCCTTGCTCCTACAGGATTGAAATGATCCCGTAGGCGCAAGGCTTGCCCGCGATGCGTTTAGGCCTGGCTGAACTGCGAAGCCAGTTCGCGCAGCAGGACTTCGGCTTCGAGGACTTTGCTGACGACGTCGTTGGCTTTTTCGCGGGTCAGGCCGACGCGTTCGAGAAGGGCGTCGGGGATGTCTTCATCCGGGCCGGAACCGATGCCGCGACCGCGCAGCAGGCGCACGGCCAGGCAGACGAGGTTCGGGTATTCGGCGTAGGCGCCGTCGTAGCTTGGGTCGTGCTGGAAGCGCAGCGCGGTGGCCAGCTCGTCCGGCATGTCCCAGTAGCGCATCAGCCACGAGCCGATCTGTTCGCGGCTGATACCCAGCAGGTGTTGCTCGATGTAGCTGTGGCACAGGTGCGGGTTGACCTCCAGGTGGCGGCAGATCAGCGAGAAGTGCGGCGGGAACACATGGGCCAGCAGCAGATAACCGAAGTTGTGCAGCAGACCGGCCAGATACGTCAGGCCGGCTTCCGGGCGCTGGGCGCGCGGCATGGCGCGGGTCAGGCCTTCGATGACGGCGGCGGTGTAGATCGACTGTTGCCAGTACGGCGTGGTGTGTTGCGGGTGATCCTTGGGCAGGCTCAGGGTCTTGCCGAGGGCCAGGCCCAGCGCGAGGTTGATCACCAGATCGAAACCGAGCACGCGAACGATCGCGTCCTCTACCGAACGAATCTTGCCCGGCGAGGCGTAATACGGCGATGCCGCCCAGCTCACTACCTGCGCGGCCAGCGCCGGGTCGGTTTCAACGACGCCGGTGATGTCGTCGATGGTGGCATTGGGGTCGACGCGCAGTTTGATGATTTTTTGTGCGGTTTCGGCCAGCGGCGGAATCTCGATGGTCGCTTCCAGACGCTGCTGGATACGCCGCGCGGTGAACGCTTGCACGGCCTGGGTGATTTCCTCGCGGTCATCGTCCGGGCGGTCGAGGTTCGGGCGGATGCTGCTCAGGGCTTCGCCGAAGTTGGCGGCGCTGGCCTTGGTCAGCATGGTCTTGAAGTCTTCGCTGGCGATTTCCAGCAGCAGGCCCGGCTCACCGGAGTTGATCAGCAGCTTCGGTTCGCGCAGCAGACTTTCTTCGTAGAGGCACGGCGAACTGGTCAGCGCCGGCAGGCCCGGCAGCAGGCTCAGGCTGTGTTTGCCGAGCATCTTTTCCAGGCGCTCGGTGGACACGGCGGTGAGGCGCCGGCCCGTCAATTCGGCGAGACGATTGAGGTCAAGCAACTGGCTCTGCGGGAACAGCACCATCAGCGCGCCCACGGCGTCGTCGAGCAGCACGGCTTGGACTTTGCGCGAGGCATTGAGGCCGTGGTGGTCGAGCACTTCTTCGTAAGCGATCCCCAGCTTGCCGAGCAGCAGCCGAATCACAGACGGTGCGTGCGGAGGTTCGGGGGCGAGAGCTGCGTCAGTCATGGTGTGTATCCGTTTTTGAAACAATGGCAGGAGTATAACCAGCTTGGTCGCAGCGAGCTGGCAGAAACTGCGACCGTGCTCACACTTGGCCGTATTGCTGCCCGTGACGCAGCCAGCGGTCGAGCAACGGGCTGACGTGGGTCGGCCAGCGTTCCAGCAGTGCTTGCGCGGCATCGCGCACGGCGGGCAACAAGTCGGCGTCGCGCATCAGGTCGGCGACCTTGAATTGCAGCAGGCCGGTCTGGCGGGTGCCGAGCATTTCACCGGGGCCGCGCAGTTCGAGGTCTTTTTCGGCGATGACAAAACCGTCGTTGGTCTCGCGCATGATGCCCAGGCGCTGACGACCGATCTGCGACAGCGGCGGATGGTAAAGCAGCACGCAATGGCTGGCGGCGCTGCCCCGACCGACACGACCGCGTAGCTGGTGCAGTTGTGCGAGGCCGAGGCGCTCGGGGTTTTCGATGATCATCAGGCTGGCGTTGGGCACGTCGACGCCGACTTCGATCACCGTGGTCGCCACCAGCAATTGCAAATTGCCGGCCTTGAATTCGGCCATGACCGCAGCTTTCTCGACAGGCTTCATGCGCCCGTGAATCAGCCCGACTTTCAACTCGCCGAGGGCGAGGGTGAGATCTTCAAACGTGGTTTCGGCGGCCTGACAGGTCAGCTCTTCCGACTCTTCAATCAGCGTGCACACCCAATAGGCCTGACGACCTTCGGCGCAGGCACCGCGCACGCGTTCGATGACTTCGACGCGACGGGTGTCGGTGACCAGCACGGTGTTGACCGGGGTTCGGCCGGGCGGCAGTTCGTCGAGGATCGAGGTGTCGAGGTCGGCGTAGGCGCTCATCGCCAGAGTGCGCGGAATCGGCGTGGCGGTCATGATCAGTTGATGCGGGCACATGCGCCCGCCGACGCCTTTCTGCCGCAGCGCCAGACGTTGTTGCACGCCGAAACGATGCTGTTCGTCGATGATCACCAGCGCGAGGTTCTTGAACTTCACTTCGTCCTGGAACAGCGCGTGGGTGCCGACCACCATCGGCGTGCCGCTGGCGATCTGCTCCAGCGCGGCAACGCGGTTTTTGCCTTTGAGCTTGCCGGCCAGCCACGCGACTTCAATGCCCAGCGGTTCGAGCCAGCGCTTGAAGGTGATGAAGTGTTGTTCGGCGAGGATCTCGGTCGGCGCCATCAGCGCGACTTGATAACCGGCCTCCAGCGCTTGCAGAGCGGCGAGGGCGGCGACCACGGTTTTACCCGCGCCCACATCACCCTGAATCAGCCGCAGCATCGGTTCGTGCTGGCTGAGGTCGTAGGCGATTTCGTTGCCAACGCGCTGCTGGGCGCCGGTCGGGTTGAAGCCAAGATTCGCCAGATATTTCGGCGGCAGCTTTTTCGCTTTCGGCATCGCTGGTGCTCGCAGCGAACGCATGCTTTCGCGCAGACGTTGTTGCGACAGTTGATGCGTCAGCAGTTCTTCGAAGGCCAGACGATGCTGGGCCCAGTGATGACCGAGGGCGAGTTCGTCGACGTCGGCATCGGCGGGCGGATTGTGCAGGTAGCGGATCGCGTCGGCCAGCGGCGCCAGTTGATAGTCGCGCGCCAGTTCGGTCGGCAGCCAGTCGGGCAGGGTGTCTGGCTTGAGCATGGTCAGCGTCTGCATGCACAACTGACGCAGACGCGCCTGGGTCAGACCTTCGGTGAGCGGGTAAACCGGGGTCAGTGTTTCATCCACTGGCGGTGGTTCGTCGCCGGTGATGGCGCGGTATTCCGGGTGGTAGATTTCCAGCCCTGAGGCGCCGGGCCGGGCTTCGCCGTAGCAGCGAATCCGCGTACCGCGCTTGAGGCCTTCTTTCTGCGCGTTACTGAAATGGTAGAAGCGCAGGCTGAGCCCGCCGGTGCCGTCCTGCAAACGCACGACGAGGCTGCGACGGCGGCCCATGACCACGTCGGCGCCGCTGACGGTGCCTTCGACCACGGCGTCCTGTCCCGGTCGCAAATGGCCGATCGGCACCACGCGGGTGCGATCCTGATAGCGCAGCGGCAGGTGAAACAGCACGTCCTGAAGGTTCTCAAGACCGACCTTGGCCAATTTCTCGGCCATGGCTTCGCCGACACCCTTGAGTGCCGTCACCGACACTTGCGACAGCTCAGTCATGACGCTCGCTTAACCGGCCGTAACCGGTGCCGCTGGCTTGGCCACCGAACACAGGCGAATGGAGTCGGCGAGGATCTCGATGGCTTTTGGCCGTGGGAAACTCGCACGCCAGGCGATGGCCACGGTGCGGAACGGCACCGGTGGCGACAGCGGACGCACTTCGATCACGCCGGGGGCGTAGTGGTGACTGTCGACCGCCGACAACGGCAGGATCGAAATGCCCAGACCGGACGCAACCATGTGCCGGATGGTTTCCAGCGAGCTGGATTCGACCGTGGTGTGCTTGGCGCCGTCGTTGCCCTTGGTCAGGGTCGGGCAGGCTTCAAGAACCTGATCGCGGAAGCAGTGACCTTCGCCGAGCAGCAGCAGGCTCTTGTCGTTGAGCAGGCCGGCGTCGATGGTTTCTTTTTGCGTCCACGGGTGCTGGGCCGGCATGAGCACGTAGAACGGCTCGTCGTACAGCGGCAGGGTCAGCACGTCAGCTTCGTTGAACGGCAGGGCGATGATGATCGCGTCGAGTTCGCCGTTGCGCAGCTTGTCGCGCAGCACGTGGGTGAAGTTTTCTTCGATGTACAACGGCATCTGCGGGGCGACCCGGTGCAGTTGTGGAATCAGGTGCGGGAACAGGTACGGGCCGACGGTGTAGATCGCGCCGACTTTCAGTGGCGCGGTCAGCTGGTTTTTGCCGGCCTGGGCCAGTTCGCGGATGCCTTGGGCTTGCTCAAGGACTTTTTGCGCCTGGGCGACGATGCCTTCGCCGACCGGGGTCAGGCGCACGGCGCTTTTGCTGCGCTCGAAAATCAGCACACCGAGTTCGTCTTCAAGCTTTTTCACGCCCACCGACAGGGTCGGCTGGCTGACGTGGCAACGCTCGGCGGCGTGGCCGAAATGCTGCTCTTGGGCGAGGGTTACGATGTAGCGTAATTCTGTGAGGGTCATAGCAAGCGTCCATGAAGATGCGGGCCAAGCATACCGGCTGCAATCGATAGACGCACGTTATCAGACTGAGTGTGGAATGCGACTATGGCAAAAAGCAAAAGATCGCAGCCTTCGGCAGCTCCTACAGGGAAATGCATTCCAATGTAGGAGCTGCCGAAGGCTGCGATCTTTTGATCTTGCTACTTAACGGCGGCGTTCGAGGGAATAAACAAACGGCGCAACAATTTCGATCGAGCCGTTGTTGAGCATGTCAGCCGGTGGCTTGGGCAGCGGTTGTGCGCGGCGGATCATTTCCAGGGTAGCCCGGTCCAGATCGGCGTTGCCGGAGCGGCCCACCAGTTCGAACGACAGCACATTACCTTCGGCATCCACCACGAAGCGCAGACGGTTCAAGCCTTCCTTGCCGCGTGCCTGAGCACTGGCCGGGTACTTTTTGTACTTGGCCAAATGCGCGAGCAGCGTGCCTTGCCAGCTGGCTTTGGCCGCCATCTGGGCCGGCGACGGACCTGGTGCAGGCTGGGCGGATTTCTCCGTCGGTGCCTGAGTCGGTTGGGTGTCGGCCGGTTTCTCCTCGGAAGGTTTTTCCTTCGGCGGATCGGGCAGCTTCTTCTCGACTGGCTTCGGCGGTTTAGGCTTTGGCTTCGGCTTGGGTTTGGGCACCGCGATTTCAGCTTTCGGGGCTTCGGCCAGTTTCGGGATCGGCAACTCTTCGACCGGAGCCGGTGGCTGCGGCGGTGTGACGACTTTCGGCGGAGCAGGCGGTGGCGGGGCCGGAACCGGGGCCAGCTCGACCATCATTGCCTGCGGCGGCAATTCGATGGGCGGGCGGGCGGTCCAGTTCAGCGCCAGCGCGATGGCCAGCGCATGAACGCCCAGCACCACGGCCAGGCTACCGCTGTAACGCGTCAGCTTATGGCGCGTCGTGATCATTTTTTGGCTGCCGTCTCAAGTCCGACCAGTCCGACCTTCAGGTAACCGGCGCCGCGCAGCTTGTCCATCACGCTCATCAGGTCGCCGTAATCCACGCCTTTATCGGCCTGGAAGAAGATGGTGGTGTCTTTTTTGCCGTGAGTCTTGGCGTCGAGGAAGGCACCGAGGGTTTCCGGCGACACTTCGTCTTCGCCGATGTACAGGCGTTGATCAGCCTTGACGCTGAGGAACACCGGCTTCTCTGGCCGGGGTGCCGGTTTGGCGGTCGAGGCAGGCAGGTCGACTTTGATGTCCACGGTGGCCAACGGAGCGGCCACCATGAAGATGATCAACAGTACCAGCATCACGTCGATGAACGGCGTGACGTTGATTTCGTGGTTCTCGGCCAGATCGTCGTCTGCGCCTTCTTTCAAATGCAGGCCCATGGCCGATTACCCCACTTTGACCATGTGCGGCTGCGAGCTGCGCTCAGGCTGGTGGTCGAGGTCGCGGCTGACCAGCAACAACACTTCTGCCGAGGCGTCGGAAACCTGCGCCTTGTAACCGGCGATGGAGCGGGCGAAGACGTTGTAGATCACAACGGCCGGGATCGCAGCAACCAGACCCAGTGCAGTGGCCAGCAGTGCTTCAGCAATACCGGGCGCCACAACGGCAAGGTTGGTGGTCTGGGTTTTGGCGATGCCGATGAAGGAATTCATGATGCCCCACACGGTACCGAACAGGCCGACAAACGGCGCGGTGGAACCGATGGTGGCGAGCACGCCGGTGCCGCTGCTCATGTTGCGACCGCAGGCGGCAACCAGACGCTCAAGACGGAAGCTGACGCGTTCCTTGATGCCTTCTTTCTCGCGGCTGTTGACCGACAGGCGCATCTCTTCGAGCGCGTCGTGCACCAGCAGGTTGGCGAGGGTGCCTTCCTTGCCGGCGGTGGCGCTGGCTTCTTTAAGGGTGGTGGCTTTCTTCAGGGCAGCGATTTCGCCACGCAGACGACGCTTGGCGCCCATCAGCTCGAAGCCTTTGGCGATCCAGATGGTCCAGGTGATGATGGACGCGATGGCCAGACCGATCATCACGATTTTCACGATAATGTCGGCGTTTTGGTACATGCCCCAAGGCGACAAGTCGTGGGCCATGCCCAGGGAGTTGTCGGCTTCGAGAACTTCAGGAACGTCGGCAGCGTCTACCGCTTGCACTGGATCAGTAGCAGCGGGAGCAGCGGCAGGCGCGTCGGCAGCCGGTGCGTGCTGTTCGGTCGCGGCCGGTGCAGCTGGCGCCTGAGCGTCGGCGAACGCGGCGGTCGGTGCCAGCATCAGGCTGAGCAACAGAGCCGCCACCGCGCTCCAGGCGCGAGGTCGTTTGGTTGGCGAAGCGGGGATTTGATTACGTGTCATGCTGGCCGGACCTGAGATAGAAAAACGTTTAATGCTCTTCCAGGCCTCGTGAGGCCGAGAACAAAAGTGGCGTGCATTATTGCAAGTAATTCTTGTTAACAAAAGTAATAGAGTATCTTTTTTTCCTTGATTGCTAGCCGCTCGTCACTCGTCGAGCCTAGTCTGTCGCTTTCCGATGGGAGTTTTCCGATGTCTGCGCCTTCTGTTCTGATTGCCGGTTGTGGCGATATTGGTAGTCGTCTGGCCACGCAATTGCTGGCCGCTGGCTGGGAAGTCCATGGCTTGCGCCGGGATGTGTCGCGCCTGCCCGCCGGGGTCATCGGTGTTGCCGGCGACCTGTTTAACGAAGACTGCCCGGACACTTGGCCGGTAGGGGCAGTGGATTACCTGGTGTATTGCGCGGCGGCCACCCATCACGATGAGGCCGGGTATCGCGCGGCTTACGTGCAGGGTTTGCAGAATGTGCTGAGCTGGCTGGATGACTACGGGCAGGTGCCGGAGCGACTGTTGTTCGTGTCGAGCAGCAGTGTTTATGGGCAGATGGAGGGTGAATGGGTAGACGAGACTTCAGCGACGGTTGCCAGCGGCTTCTCCGGGCAATTGATGCTTGAGGCCGAACAGGTCGCGCTCAAGAGCGGCATCCCGGCAAGCATCCTGCGCCTGACCGGCATCTACGGCCCGGGTCGCGAGCGTCTGCTGACGCAAGTTCGCGAGGGTTATCGCGTGGCCGTCGAGCCGCCGTTGTATGGCAATCGCATCCATGCCGATGACGCAGCAGGTTTGCTGAAGTTTTTGCTGGAGGCGGATCGGCAGGGGACTGCGCTGGAGAGCATCTATATCGGCGTCGACGATGCACCGGCGCCGTTGGCCGAAGTGGTCGACTGGTTGCGCGAGTATCTGGGCGTGACCGAGTGGGCGGCGGAGGCGAGTGTGCGGCGCACCGGCAGCAAGCGCTGCAGCAATGCCCGGGCAAAAGCGCTGGGCTGGACGCCAACATACCCAAGCTACCGCGAAGGCTACGCCGCGATCCTCGAGGGTAAATGCTGACTGATTAACACCACAAACCACTGTGGGAACCGATCCCATGTGGCGAGGGGATTTATCCCCGATGGGTCGCGCAGCGGCCCCAAATCCTGCAATCGCGGTTGATCAGATAAACCGCGCACAAAGGTTTTGCGACTGCTTCGCAGCCGATCGGGGATAAATCCCCTCGCCACAGAGGTTCCCACCTTGGATATTCAGTGGTTCCAGAAGATGGTTACTGTTTTTCCAGCAACCACTTGCGATCACCCGGGGTGAACTGCGGCTGTTCATCCGCCAGCGCCGAGTTAACCGCCTGAAGGATTTCCAGCTCTTTGCCCTTGCGCACAAAGATCCAGTTATTGCCTTGACCGTTCTGCTGCAGCCACATGCTGTCGTTGCCGTTGCTCATCGACGCGCAATCGCCCGCCAGGCACAGCGCATAACGATCAGCTCCCGGCAAGCCAGAGACCTGGCCATCGGCCTGGAACTGCACGGTTTCGCCTTCGCCCTGACCGCTGGCGATTTTCCAGCTGCCGCCCATGTAGGCGGAATACAGCGCACGTTCGAAGCTGGCGCCGATCGGCGCGCCCTCCGGCACGGGAATCTGCGCGCGGTCGAAGAGCTGTTCAGGTTCGTTATCGCTGGCCGCCTGTTGCAGTTGGCTGCCATCACGTTTCAGCTCACTGGCGGAGCTGCCATAGAAGTCGACTTTCCAGGCGCCGGACTGTTCGCCCAGCAGCCGTCCTTCGACGTTCTCAAAACCGTTGGTGTAGCGGGCCTGACTGGCCTTGGTGTTGACGTCCCACTCCAGGTTCGGGCCGTAAGCCTGAAGCGCTTCGCGCAGGGGGCCGCCCTTGGCTGCGGCATCGATCGCTACCTGATTGATCCAGGTGCCGCTGATGTCACGATCGGCAGGGTTGCTGGCGCAGCCGCCGAGGAAAATGGCGAGCAGCGGGAGAGCTAGCGCTTTGCGCATGGTGGAATCCTTTCAAAACCTTTTCTTGCAGAGCAGTCGGCGCGGCGTTGAAGGCCGCGCCGTGCGCATCACTCGATGACCAGAATGGCATCCATTTCAACCTGCGAACCCTTTGGCAGGGCAGCCACGCCGATGGCGGCGCGAGCCGGGTACGGCTGGTCGAAGTATTTGCCCATGATCTCGTTGACCTTGGCGAAGTGGCTCAGGTCGGTGAGGAAGATGTTCAGTTTGACGATGTCCTTGAACGAACCGCCGGCAGCTTCGGCCACGGCTTTGAGGTTCTCGAACACCTGGACGGTCTGGGCTTCGAAGCCTTCAACCAGTTCCATGGTTTTTGGGTCCAGAGGAATCTGACCCGACATGTAAACAGTGTTGCCGGCCTTGATCGCCTGGGAGTAAGTGCCGATGGCGGCCGGGGCCTTGTCGCTGGTGATAACGGTCTTGGTCATGTATGACTCCTTGTAATGGTTGAGTTATGCACGCATCCGGGTGATGCGGATCACCCCGGTCAAGGCGCGCAGCTTCTTGATCACGCGGGCCAGGTGCACACGGTCGTGGACGCTGACCACCAACTGGACCACGCTGATGCGACCATCGCGTTCGTCCATGCTGATTTTCTCGATATTGCCATCGGCTGCGTTGACGCTGCTGGCCAGCAGGGCGATCAAGCCGCGCTGGTGTTCCAGCTCGACGCGCAGTTCGACGTTGAATTCGCCGGTGACATCCTTGGCCCACGAGAGCTGGATGCATTTTTCCGGGTTGTGCCGGATTTCGCTGATGTTGCGGCAGTTGTCCAGGTGCACGACCATGCCTTTGCCCGCCGACAGATGCCCGACAATCGGGTCGCCCGGGATCGGCGTGCAGCATTTGGCGTAGCTCAGCACCAGACCTTCGGTGCCGCGAATCGCCAGCGGGCCTTCAGGACTTGGCAGTTGTTCGCCTTCGCCGAGCAGGCGGCGGGCGACGACGTAGGCCATGCGATTGCCCAGACCAATGTCTTCAAGCAAATCTTCGATCAGTTCGAGGCGGTACTCGGTGAGCATCGCCTTGACGCGTTCGGCCGGGATCTTCTCCAGCGAACTGTCGAAACCGTTGAGGACTTTGTTCAGCAGGCGTTCGCCGAGGCTGATGGATTCGGAGCGGCGTTGCAGTTTCAGCGCATGGCGGATGTGCGTACGCGCCTTGCCGGTGACCACGAAGTTGAGCCACGCCGGATTCGGCCGGGCGCCGGGAGCGCTGACGATCTCGACCGTGGAGCCACTTTGCAGCGGTTCGGACAGCGGTGCGAGTCGACGGTTGATCCGGCAGGCGATGCAGCTGTTGCCGACGTCGGTGTGTACCGCGTAAGCAAAGTCGACCGCCGTGGAGCCTTTCGGCAGCTCCATGATCCGGCCTTTCGGCGTGAACACGTAGACCTCGTCCGGGAACAGGTCGATCTTCACGCTCTCGATGAATTCCAGCGAGTTGCCGGCACGCTGCTGCATTTCCAGCACGCCTTTGACCCACTGGCGGGCGCGGGCGTGAGTGCCTTTCGGCTGCTCGTCACCGCTGGATTTGTACAGCCAATGGGCGGCGATGCCGTTGTTGGCCATCTCTTCCATTTCGCGGGTACGGATCTGAATCTCGATCGGTACACCGTGCATGCCGAACAGCGTGGTGTGCAGCGACTGATAGCCGTTGGCTTTGGGGATCGCGATGTAATCCTTGAAGCGCCCCGGCAACGGTTTGTACAAATTATGTACAGCGCCTAGCACGCGGTAGCAGGTATCGACCTTGTCGACGATGATCCGGAACGCATAGACGTCCATGATCTCGTTGAAGGCCCGACGCTTGCCGCGCATTTTCTTGTAGATGCCGTAGAGGTGTTTCTGACGACCGCTGACTTCGCCCTGGATGCCGTCGATGGCGAGGCAATGGCCAAGGGATTCTTCGATCTTGTTGACGATTTCCTTGCGGTTGCCCCGGGCGCGCTTGACCGCCTGGTAGATCCGCGCGGAACGCATCGGGTGCATGGCCTTGAAGCCGAGGTCTTCGAATTCGATGCGGATCGCATGCATGCCCAGCCGGTTGGCGATGGGCGCGTAGATTTCGAGGGTTTCCTTGGCGATGCGCCGGCGTTTTTCCCCGGACAGCACTTCCAGCGTGCGCATGTTGTGCAGGCGGTCGGCGAGCTTGACCAGGATCACGCGAATGTCGCGTGCCATGGCCATGGCCATTTTCTGAAAGTTTTCGGCTTGGGCTTCGGCCTTGGTCTCGAAATTCATCTGGGTCAGTTTGCTGACCCCGTCAACCAGTTCGGCCACGGTTTCACCAAACTGCGCTTGCAGCGCTTCTTTGGCGATACCGGTGTCTTCGATCACGTCATGCAGCATCGCGGCCATCAGGCTCTGATGGTCCATGTGCATGTCGGCAAGAATATTGGCCACGGCAAGAGGATGCGTGACGTACGCCTCGCCGCTGCGCCGGCGTTGACCGTCATGGGCTTGTTCGGCGTAGAAATACGCTCGGCGGACCAGGTTGACCTGGTCGTTGCCGAGGTAGGTCGATAAGCGATCGGCGAGGGCGTCTATGCTCGGCATGATAATTCCTGCCGTAGGTTGTGACCCCGCGCCGTGCTACGTCGACCAGGCATAGGCTTAGACGGCCTCGTTGGACTCGTCCTCGAACGCTGCGAACAGCGGTTCGTCTTCGACGATTTCAGCGTTGGCGATGAACTCGTAGCTCATCAGGCCTTCAGCGATTTCACGCAGGGCAACGACAGTAGGCTTGTCGTTTTCCCACTGAACCAGTGGCTCTTTGCCGCCGGTGGCCAGTTGACGGGCACGTTTGGTAGAGAGCATGACCAGCTCAAAACGGTTTTCCACGTGGTTCAGGCAGTCTTCAACGGTTACGCGGGCCATGGTATTCCTCGGAGCGAATGCAATATGCGCGCTGCCCGGTTGGGCGAGCGGACTCAACAGTTTAAAAAATCACCAGCGATTAGGGAAGCGCTGATTTTTTAACCAAGCCCTTCAACGCGCTGCAAGCACCAATGTAAAGCGCTTGCAGGCATTTTGGGAAGTGCTGATTAACCGAGCAATTCGGCCAGCAATTTGCCGAAACGTACCTGCTGACGTTTCTGTTGGAGTTGATTGGCGCGGAAAATAGCCTTCAGATCGTCAAGTGCGTGAGCAAAATCGTCGTTGATGATCAGGTAGTCGTACTCGACATAGTGACTCATCTCGCTGACCGCTTCGCGCATCCGGCCGTCAATGATCTCGTCGCTGTCCTGGCCACGGTTGGTCAAGCGCTGGTGCAGGGCCTGAAGCGACGGCGGCAGGATAAAGATCGAGCGAGCTTGCGGCATCAGTTTGCGTACTTGCTCGGCGCCTTGCCAGTCGATTTCCAGAATCAGGTCGTGACCTTCGTCCAGCGTCTGCTGCAGGCGGCTTTGCGAGGTGCCGTAGAAGTTGCCGAAGACTTCGGCGCGTTCGAGGAAGTCGCCGTGCTCGCCCATCTTCACGAACTCTTCGCGGGTCACGAAGTGATAGTTCACGCCGTCCACTTCACCCGGACGCATGGCGCGCGTGGTGTGCGAAACCGAAACGCGAATTTCCGGTATGGCGTCGGTCAACGCCTTGACCAGGCTGCTTTTGCCCGCGCCCGAAGGGGCGGAAATGATGTACAGGGTGCCGGTGCTGTGGGTCATGTCGGGGTTGCCTTACTCAATGTTCTGCACTTGTTCGCGCATCTGCTCGATCAACACCTTGAGGTTGACGGCGGCCTGGGTGCTGCGCGGATCAAAGGCCTTGGAGCCCAGTGTGTTGGCTTCGCGGTTGAGCTCCTGCATCAGGAAGTCGAGGCGACGCCCGGCTGCACCGCCGGACTTGAGCACCCGGCGCACTTCGATGATGTGGGTGCTCAGGCGATCCAGTTCTTCGGCCACGTCGCTTTTTTGCGCGAGGATGACCATTTCCTGTTCCAGACGCTGCGGATCGAGCTCGGCCTTCATGTCGGCGAAGCGGTCGAGGACTTTCTGGCGTTGGGTCGCCAGCATCTGCGGCACCAGTTCGCGCAGGGTCACGACGTCTGCTTCGATCGACGTCAGGCGTTCGTTGATCAACCGGGCCAGCTCCGCGCCTTCGCGCTCGCGGCCGGCCTTCAACTCTTTCAGACCTTGATTGAACAGGGCCAGCGCCTCGGCGTTCAGCGCCTGTGGGTCGGTTGCATCGCCGACCAGCACGCCAGGCCACGCCAGTACTTCCAACGGGTTCAGTGCCGCCGGGTTTTTGATCAGGCCGGCGATGGTTTCGGCGGCGGCGACCAGTTGCGCGGCGCGCTCGCGGTCGACTTGCAGCGCTTTGCCGGTGCTTTCTTCGGTGAAACGCAGGGTGCATTCCAGTTTGCCCCGCGACAGGCCCTGACGCAGTGCTTCACGCACCGCGCCTTCGAGGTCGCGAAAGGTTTCCGGCAAGCGCAGGTGCGGTTCCAGATAGCGGCTGTTGACCGAGCGCAGTTCCCAGCTCAGGGTGCCCTGTACGCCGGCTTTCTCGACGCGGGCGAAGGCGGTCATGCTGTGCACCATGGCGGTAACCTCGCAATGCAGATCGGCGCGAAACCTGGGTTCCGCAAGCGCGATATCAATGAATTTATGCCGACTGGCAGCAAAGGCGCAGGATTGTAGCGCAGTGCGGCGAATGCGCCCAAACACACGGTGTGACAAAGGGCTGCAGCCCGTCGGTAATGCGTGTTTCAGGGCCTTCGATCGTCGGCCCGAATTTTTAACAAGTGCCCAGTCGCAGTGCAGCGCTCTATAATGCTCGGCAGTTTTCCGTCCTCAGTACAGGTATCTCCTATGAAACGTCCAAGTGGTCGCGCTGCCGATCAGCTCCGCTCGATCCGCATTACCCGCAACTACACCAAGCACGCCGAAGGATCGGTGCTGGTCGAATTCGGTGATACCAAGGTCATCTGCACCGTCAGCGTCGAAAACGGCGTGCCGCGTTTCCTCAAGGGTCAGGGCCAGGGCTGGTTGACCGCCGAGTACGGCATGCTGCCGCGCGCCACTGGCGAGCGTAACCAGCGTGAAGCGAGCCGTGGCAAGCAAGGCGGTCGCACCCTGGAAATCCAGCGTCTGATCGGCCGCTCCCTGCGCGCTGCGCTGGACATGTCCAAGCTGGGCGACGTCACCCTGTACGTCGACTGCGACGTGATCCAGGCCGACGGCGGCACCCGCACCGCCTCCATCACCGGCGCCATGGTCGCTCTGGTTGACGCACTGAAAGTGATCAAGAAGCGCGGCGGCCTGAAAGGCGGCGACCCGCTCAAGCAAATGATCGGCGCGGTATCGGTCGGCATGTATCAGGGCGAAGCGGTACTGGATCTGGATTACCTGGAAGACTCCGCTGCCGAGACCGACCTCAACGTCGTGATGACCAGCACCGGTGGTTTCATCGAAGTGCAGGGCACCGCTGAAGGCGCGCCGTTCCAGCCGGAAGACCTCAACGCCATGCTGGAACTGGCCAAGAAAGGCATGAACGAGATCTTCGAACTGCAGAACGCCGCACTGGCCGACTGAACAGGCTCATAACCGCAAGGAGAATGCGATGAGTGACCAGCAAGAGCTACTGCCCAAACCGAGCCAGGAGGTTCGTCAGTGGGCGATGTTTTGTCACTTGTCCGCCTTGCTGGGGATCTGGATTCCGTTCGGCAACCTGATCGGGCCATTGATCCTCTGGCAGATGAAGCGTGAAAAGGATCCGTTTATCGATGCCCAGGGCAAAGAGGCGCTGAATTTTCAGATCACCGTGGCGATTGCCTCGTTGATCTGCTTCCTGCTGATGGTGCTGATCGTCGGCTTCTTCCTGATTGGCATTGTGGCGATTGGCGCACTGGTGTTGACGATCATTGCCGGGGTCAAGGCCAACGAAGGGTATCCGTACCGGTATCCGTTTACCTGGCGGTTGATCAAGTAGGCTCGCGGGCCTGACGGGCGGAGTGCGCAATGTCTCAGCCTGTCGCGTCTTCTATCGAGCAGCAAACCGAGGAATGGCGGATGAAACCCGCCGCTGCCCTCACAGGTCTGCAATCGACCGGCGCTGCAGTGTTTCGCTGGCAGCGATTTTCCACAGACAATTATCGTTTTGAACGCACGGAACCGCGCGAGCATGTTTTGCTCAGCGTGATGCTTGCGCCTATGCAGTCGCGTGCCGCTGTTGGCGGCCAGCAGGTGTGGGACGGCCCGATTCACCGCGGTCAGGTGCGATTGCTACAACCCAGCCAATCCGCGAGCTGGGATACTCGTAGCGCTTTCGACATCCTTCATGTGCATTTACCCATGCCGGCGTTGACCGCTGCGGCGCAGGATCAGGGTCTGAGCTTTGCGGGATTTCGCGGAACACATCATCCGTTGTATCAACGCGACAGAGTGGTTCACTTGCTCGCCCGGCAGTTGGCGCTGTCGATTGGTGACAACAGTCCGGGCGCCCGTGAGCAGGCGGATTTGAGCGTTCAGGTGTTGATTGCTCATTTATTGAACAATTATGAGCTGTCGAGCGCGCAGCCTATGGTTGCCAGCCAAGGCCTGACGGATGCCCTGCGCTACATTGAGCGTCACCCCTGCGAAAAACTCTGCATCGCCCGGTTGGCGGCGATCGCAGCGATGAGCGAATTCCACTTCGCTCGCGAATTCAAACGCGCTTTTGGTACTTCGCCTCACGCTCACGTACTTGCCGTGCGCCTGCAACGGGCACGCAACGCTTTGGAAAACTCCGCCAAGACTATTTTGGAAATTGCCCTGGAATCCGGGTTTGCCGACTCCAGCCATTTCGCCCGAGTCTTTCGTAAAGCCTATGGCATCAGCCCGACGGATTTTCGCCAGTCCCGATAAAACTCGTGAGCAAGAAAGTACCGGCAATTGAGCAAGGATCGGCGCGACGTCAACTCTGCCCTCGTTGAACACTGTCCGCACTTCAACGACACGGAGCCAGCCAATGGCACACCTCGGACACGCTGTGCGCGACTATCGCCTGCAACTCATGTACTCGCTGATGGATCGCGAAGGCTTTGATGCTTTGCTTTTCACCCAGGCCGACTTCTTCCAGTTTGCGACCAACTTCAATACCGACGTCGAGACGTGGGAGCGACCGATTCTGTGCGTCGTACCGAGGAACGGTGTGCCGTTTGTGATCGCTCATGAGCTATCGACGCATCATTGGCGTTTCACCCAAGAGGCCGGGCATCTATGGATCGAGGATGCGCGTTTCTATGCCGAGCATCCGCGTGTACAAAACCGTCTGCCCTTGGTCAGTCAGTGGAGTGAGCTGGTCGCACAGTCTTTGCGCGATGCCGGGCTGCATCGGTCGCGCATTGGCGTCGACGCGATCACGGCGCCGTTGGCTCGCGTCGGTACTTTGCTGCCATCGTTGGTGCTGCAAAACGCGACCGAAGAGTGCCGCACGCTACGGCTGGTCAAGCATGCCGAAGAGATCCAACTGATGCGCGAAGCCTGTGCGTTGACGGATTGGTTGCAGGATCGCTACCGGGAAAACATCCGCCCCGGACGGCTGGTTCAGGAGCTGGACATGAGCATGGCGGCGCTGTTTGTCGAAGAAGCGGCCAATCGTTTCCCCGGAGAGGATGTGCAGTGCATCGAGTTTTTCACCCTGTCCGGCCCGGCGAGTTGCGCGCCCCACGGTGATGGACGGCAATGCGGTGCGCGGATTGAAAAGGGCCATGGCCTGGTCAATATCATCATCCCGCGTATCAATGGTCTGATCATCGAGAACGAGCGGACATGGTTTTGTGGCAAACCTTCGCCGCGCCAGGCCCAACTGTACGAAGCGGCACGGGAAGCCAATGAAGCCGCGTGTGAAGCGGCGGTAACCGGCAATCCGGTCTGCGCCATTGATGCAGCGGCGCAAGGAGTTTTCGAGCGGCACGGGGTTGCCGATCTGATCATTCATCGCACGGGGCATGGTCTTGGCTTGATGGGCCATGAATTTCCCCACGACATGGCGTTCAACACCCGCGCGCTGATGAGCGGTGAAGTCTACTCGGCGGAACCGGGGATTTTTCAGTGGGGCTTGGGGGGCTTCCGTATCGACGACACGGTGGTGATTGGCGACAAGCCAGACATCCTGACCCGCGCGCCGAGAGACATTGCCAGCCAAACAATCCTTTGATCGAAAAAAATGCCCGCATCTCTCGATACGGGCATTTTTTGTAAGGCGAAAAGACGCTTAGATGGTCAGCGTCCAGTCGTAGTCGACGATCAGCGGCGCGTGCTGCGAAAACCGTGGCTGACGTGGCAGGCGTGCGCTGCGTACAAAGCGGCGCAGGCCCGGGGTCAGGATCTGGTAGTCGAAGCGCCAGCCCAGATTGAGCATCTCGGCCTGCTCGTTGTCCGGCCACCAGCTGTACTGGTCGCCTTCACGGCTGACTTCGCGCAGGGCATCGACATAACCCATGTTGCCGACAATCTCGTCCATCCAGGCGCGTTCTGGCGCCAGGAAGCCCGGGGATTGCTGGCTGTCGCGCCAGTTTTTGATGTCGAGTTTCTGCTGCGCCACGTATAGCGAGCCACAATAAATGTACTCGCGACGTTTGCGTCGCTGTTTGTCCAGGTACTTGCCGAAGTCGTCCATGAGCTTGAACTTCTGGTTCAAGTCCTCATCGCCGTTCATCCCCGAAGGGAGCAGCAAGGTGGCAATACTGACTTTGTCGAAATCTGCTTGCAGGTAGCGCCCGTAGCGGTCGGCCGTCTCGAAACCGAGACCGCTGATGACAGCCTTCGGTTGCAACCGCGAATACAAAGCCACGCCGCCTTGGGCAGGGACTTCAGCATCGCAGGCATAAAGGAAGTAGCCATCCAGTTGGAAGGCTGGGTCATCCAGTTCAAAGGCGGAGGCACGGGTGTCCTGCAGGCAGATGACGTCGGCATTCTGTGCTTGCAGCCAACTGAGCAAACCGCGCTCGACTGCCGCCTGAATACCATTGACGTTCACACTGATGATCCGCATAAATGGCCCCAAAAATCGCGTGCGTGTATGATACACGGCGTCAAGCTAATTAGCTAAATCCGTGGTATTTGGGGTTTTTTTCATGCAAGCGTATCAGCGCGATTTCATTCGTTTTGCCATCGATCGCGGCGTTTTGCGCTTCGGTGAGTTCACCCTGAAGTCCGGGCGCACCAGTCCTTACTTCTTCAACGCCGGCCTGTTCAACTCGGGCTCGGCCCTGGCGCAACTGGGGCGTTTCTACGCCGCAGCCATCGCCGAAAGCGGCATTCCCTTCGACGTTCTGTTCGGCCCAGCCTACAAAGGCATCCCGCTGGCGGCAACCACCGCCGTGGCACTGGCCGAGCATCACGACCGTGATCTGCCATGGTGCTTCAACCGCAAGGAAGCCAAGGCCCACGGCGAAGGCGGCAGCCTCGTTGGCGCTCCGCTGACCGGCGACGTGCTGATCATCGACGACGTGATCACCGCAGGCACCGCGATCCGTGAAGTGATGCAAATCATTGCTTCGCAGGACGGCGCCAAGGCTGCCGGCGTGCTGATCGCCCTGAACCGTCAGGAGCGTGGCAACGGTGAGTTGTCGGCGATTCAGGAAGTCGAGCGTGATTTCGGCATTCCGGTGATCAGCATTGTGTCGCTGAATCAGGTGCTGGAGTTCCTCGCGGATGATCCGCAGCTCAAGCAGCACTTGCCGGCCGTGGAAGCGTACCGCGCCCAATTCGGCGTCTGATAAGGCATCATTCTGTAGGAGCTGCCGAAGGTTGCGATCTTTTGATCTTAAAAAACAAAATCAAAAGATCGCAGCCTTCGGCAGCTCCTACAGGGTTTCGGTTTAACGAAGGTTTCGCCATTTTCTGAGCAGTTTCACGGTTAATCCCGTGTTGATCAGTGCAAACGCCAGCAACGCCAGTACGACCATCACGTACAACGTGCGATCCACATCAAAATCCCACAGATCCAGCGTGCTGCTGCGAATAATCCCCACCGCGGCCGGCAGGTTGACGTAAAACAGCGCCATAAACGCGCACGTCAACGGCAGCGCCCGCCCGTAAAGAGCCTCCCGAACCTTGTCCCTGCTGCGTTTTCTGTTCAGCGGCCCCGACTGGTATTCATCCAGCGCCAACGCCTCACTGAGCGCCGGCCACGCCAGATTGAACATGAACGTGGTCAGGGTCAGCAGCAGGCCACTGACCGCGACGATGTCACTGAACGGCATTGAGCCCCAGCGTCGTGCAGAGCAAGTCGTGGGAATCCTCACTGATCTCGAACTGCCCGGCGCTGCCCTTGCGTTTGATGATGGGTTTGAAGGTTGGCTCGTTCTGGGTGATGAGCATGTTCAGCTCATCGCGAATCACGTCCGAGCTGATCACCACCAGATACACGGTCTGCGCATGTTCAGCCGTCTCGATCACCGCGCGCATGCTGTGCTGCAGGATGTCGTCGAGCTGATTGCGAAAACGCGACACGGTGTTCTTCAGCAAGGTTTTGCTTTGACTCTGGGTCAGCTGGAAGATCGTCGAGATCTGCGACTCGGTCGGCAGTGTCTGCCCGAAGTAGCTTTGAATCAGATAAAGCAGACGATCCTGCTTGGCCTCGTCAGCACGGCTGGGCATGCCGCCCTCGACCAGCATTTTCAGGTATTCGGTCAGGCTGGCCTTGGCGATACGCTGCAAGGCGTGGGCGATTTCTGCGTCGCCGATGCGCAAGGTTTTCTTGACCGGTTCCTTTTGTTCCAGCTCGAAAGCGTCGGCATCGATCGTGAACGAGATCTGCATGGCTCAGGCGCTCCGGATTTATTTTTTGTTCGAGGGCGTGATGACCTCGGCGCTTTTGATGTCGGCAGGCTTTTCTGGATAAGGGTCTTTGATCGCATCACCTTGGCCGGTGAGGATTTTCCAGCCATTCAACGCATGTGCTGTTTTGCGAAATTGCGGGCACGGTGGCATCGAGGTTTTGGCTTGATTGGAATACTGATGGCCGCAATCGACGCACTCGTAAGTGCCAGGGGAAACATCGCTGCCGTAAGGGACGTAATCTTTTTGCATGGGTAAATCTCCGGTGGATGAAGGGAAGATCCTAGGGAGATTTGTTCTGAGGTGATGTCGGACGTTTCGCTGAGTTATGTCGGACGTTTCTTGCGCGCATAAAAAAGATCGCAGACTTCGTCAGCTCCTACAGAAATTTCATACAAAACGACGTTTCTGTAGGAGCTGCCGCAGGCTGCGATCTTTTGCTTTCAGCAATTACCGATCAAGGACGCTTGCGATTACTAATCAACGTACCCACACCAGTATCAGTGAAGATTTCCAGCAGGATCGCGTTCGGCACACGACCGTCGATGATCAACGAACTACCGACGCCGCCCTGAACCGCTTCCAGCGCGCAGCGAATCTTCGGCAGCATGCCACCGTAGATGGTGCCGTCGGCGATCAGATCGTCGACCTGCTGGGTGCTAAGGCCAGTCAACACGGTGCCCGACTTGTCCATCAGGCCGGCAATGTTGGTCAGCAGCATCAGCTTCTCGGCTTTCAACGCTTCGGCCACTTTGCCAGCGACCAGGTCGGCGTTGATGTTGTACGACTCGCCGTTCTCACCCACGCCAATCGGCGCGATGACCGGGATGAAGTTGCCTTTGACCAGCAGGTTCAGCAGTTCGGTATTGATCCCGACCACTTCGCCGACCTGACCGATGTCGATGATTTCCGGTTGAGTCATCTCCGGTGTCTGGCGGGTCACGGTGAGCTTCTTCGCACGGATCAGCCCGGCGTCTTTACCGGTCAGACCAATGGCGCTGCCGCCGTGGCGGTTGATCAGGTTGACGATGCTTTTGTTGACCTGACCGCCCAAAACCATTTCGACCACGTCCATGGTCGCCGCGTCGGTGACGCGCATGCCGTCGACGAAGTGGCTTTCGATCGACAGGCGCTTGAGCAGATCACCGATCTGCGGGCCGCCACCGTGCACGACCACCGGGTTGATGCCCACGGCTTTCATCAAGACGATGTCGCGGGCGAAGCCGGTTTTCAGCTCCTCGCTTTCCATCGCGTTGCCGCCGTATTTGATCACCAGGGTCTTGCCGACATAACGTCGGATGTAAGGCAACGCTTCGGACAGAACCTGGGCGGTATGGGCGGCGGCTTCGCGTTCGAGGGTCATTCAGGGCTCCGGGTGGATCAGAACGGTAGTTGGAGATCAGGTGCAACGCGTTTCAATTGGGCGTGGAACACGTCCTTGATGCGCTGCAATTCAGCCTCGTCATCGGCCTCGAAGCGCAGCACCAGCACCGGCGTGGTGTTGGATGCGCGCACCAGGCCCCAGCCTTTGGCGTAATCGACTCGCACGCCGTCGATGGTGGTCAGGTCAGCGCCTGCGCCCCACTGTGCGTCGTGCAGTGCATCAATGATGCTGAATTTGCTCTCTTCGGTCACATGGATATTGATTTCCGGCGTAGAAATATCGTTCGGGAAGGTCGCAAACAGCTCTTCCGCAGTGGATTTTTCCTTGCTGAGGATCTCCAGCAGCCGTGCGGCACTGTAGATACCGTCGTCGAAACCGAACCAGCGCTCCTTGAAGAAAATGTGCCCGCTCATTTCACCGGCCAATAGCGCGCCGGATTGTTTCATTTTCTTTTTGATCAACGAATGACCGGTCTTCCACATTAGCGGACGACCACCGTATTCCTTGATCAGCGGCACCAGGCGACGGGTGCATTTGACGTCGAAAATGATCTCGGCGTCCGGGTTGCGCGCGACCACGTCACGGGCGAACAGCATCAGCAGACGATCCGGGTAGACGATGCTGCCGGTGTTGGTCACCACGCCGACACGGTCGCCGTCGCCGTCGAACGCCAGGCCGATGTCGGCGTTGGTTTCCTTGACCTTGGCGATCAGGTCGACGAGGTTTTCAGGCTTGCCCGGATCCGGGTGATGGTTCGGGAAGTTGCCGTCGACTTCGCAGAACAGCGGGATGACTTCGCAGTTCAGCGCTTCGATCAGTTGCGGGGCGATCACGCCGGCCGCGCCGTTGCCGCAGTCGACCACGACTTTCATGCGCCGCGCCAGTTTGATGTCCTGGACGATTTCGGTGTTGTAGCGGTCGAGGATCTCGATTTGGGTGACGCTGCCGGTGCCGCTGCTCAAGTTGTTGGTCTTGATGCGCTCATGCAGCACCTGAATCTGTTCGTTGGCGAGGGTGTCGCCGGCGATGACGATCTTGAAGCCGTTGTAGTTCGACGGGTTGTGGCTGCCGGTGAGCATCACTCCGGATTTGCCGGCCAGCACGTTGGCGGCGTAGTACAGCGCCGGCGTTGGCACCAGGCCAACGTCGCTGACGTGGCAGCCGCTCTCGGCGATACCGCGGATCAGCTCGGCAACCAGCTCCGGGCCGGACAAGCGGCCGTCGCGACCGACGGACACATTCGGCTCACCTTGGGCCAGGCTCTGCGAACCGATGGCGCGACCGATCCAGTAAGCGGTTTCGGCATTGAGGAATTCCGGCACGGTGCCGCGAATGTCATAGGCGCGGAAAATGCTGTCGGGCAGCTTCGGGGCGATCTTGGCTGGGGTGCTCATCTACGGAAATGCTCCATCTCGAAAGTGGCGGGACAGACCGACGAATCGTTCGACGGCAGGCTCAAACTGAAGGGTATGACGGCGTTTTCCACAGAGAGTTCGTGGTATGAAAGGGCCATGACGCCTCGGCTGGCGTGGCTTTCGGCCGGCAAAACCTTGATTTACGGTGTTAAACCTATCAGCTGATCTGCCTGAAATTTTCCCCTGTAGGAGCTGCCGAAGGCTGCGATCTTTTGATTTTGTTTTTGAAGAATCAAGATCAAAAGATCGCAGCCTGCGGCAGCTCCTACATGGCTTATTTGGTGCCGGTGTGGCCGAAACCGCCGGTGCCGCGTTCGGTTTCGACGAACTCTTCAACCATTTCGAAGTGCGCCTGCACCACTGGTACCAGCACCAGTTGCGCCAGGCGTTCGCCGACGGTCATGGTGAAATCGCTCTGGCCACGGTTCCAGCAGGACACCATCAGCGGGCCCTGATAATCGGAGTCAATCAGGCCGACGAGGTTGCCCAGCACGATGCCGTGCTTATGGCCCATGCCCGAGCGCGGCAGGATCAGCGCGGCGAGGTTCGGGTCGCCGATGTAAACCGACAGACCGGTGGGGATCAGCACGGTTTCACCCGGCTTGATCACGATGTCCTGTTCCAGCATGGCGCGCAGGTCGAGGCCGGCGGAGCCCGGAGTGGCGTATTGCGGCAGCGGGAAATCGGTGCCGATGCGTGGGTCGAGGATCTTGGCTTGCAAAGCGTGCATGTAAATTAAACCTGGTTCAGACGTTCGGCGATAAAAGTGACCAGTTGGCGAGCGATCTTGCTCTTGCTGGTCTGGGCGAAAACCGTGGCGTGCAGCGCACGGTCAATCACGCTGCAGGCGTTTTCTTCGCTGTTGAAACCGATGCTCGGGTTGGCGACGTCGTTGGCGACGATCAAATCGAGATTCTTGTCCTTCAGCTTGCGTGCAGCGTAGTCGAGCAGGTGTTCGGTCTCGGCGGCAAAGCCGACACTGAACGGACGGTCGGGACGGGTCGCGATGGTGGCCAGAATGTCTGGGTTGCGCACCATTTGCAGGACGAAGCCGTCACCGCTCGTAGGATCTTTCTTGAGTTTTTGCGGGGCAACGACTTCCGGGCGGTAGTCCGCAACCGCTGCCGAGGAAATGAACACGTCACACGGGATCGCGGCTTCGCAAGCCGCGAGCATGTCGCGGGCGCTGACCACGTCGATACGCGTGACGCGATCCGGCGTCGGCAGGTGCACCGGGCCGCTGATCAGCGTGACGCGGGCGCCGGCTTCAACCGCTGCTTCGGCGAGGGCAAAGCCCATTTTTCCGGAGCTGTGGTTGGTGATGTAGCGCACCGGATCGATGTTTTCCTGAGTCGGGCCGGCGGTAATGACGACGTGTTTGCCGGTCAGTGCCTGGCGCTGGAAGCAGTCTGCCAAGCACTGTGCGAGGTCAGTGGCTTCCATCATCCGGCCCATGCCGACGTCGCCGCAGGCCTGACTGCCCGAGGCCGGGCCGAAGGTCTTCAGGCCACGGCTTTCAAGGAGTTGCAGGTTGGCCTGGGTCGCCGGATCGCGCCACATCGCCTGATTCATGGCCGGCGCGACAGCGACGACAGCGTCAGTGGCGAGTACCAGCGTGGTCAGCAAATCATTGGCAATGCCTTGCGCCAGACGCGCGAGCAGGTCGGCGGTGGCCGGGGCGATCAGCACCAGATCGGCCCACTTGGCCAGCTCGATGTGGCCCATCGCGGCTTCGGCGGCCGGGTCGAGCAAGTCGAGGTGCACCGGGTGGCCGGACAGCGCCTGCATGGTCAGCGGGGTGATGAATTCGGCGCCGCCGTGGGTCATGACCACGCGCACTTCGGCGCCCTGATCGATCAGGCGACGAACCAGATCGGCGCTCTTGTAGGCCGCGATGCCGCCGCCGACGCCCAGAACGATGCGTTTCCGATACAGCCGCTGCATAGGTCTGCCTTTCATTTCGTGGGTGACATACGTGGCGAAACCCCCTCCCCAGGGTGAATCCGCCCGCAAAAAAGATGGGCTAAGATATCACAGCGACCGCTACGGAACAGCGGCGCCCACAGACAGGGAAGTGCTATGAGTATTCGTGATTGGCCTGCGGCGGAACGCCCGCGGGAGAAGCTGCTGGAACAGGGTTCGGGAAGCCTTTCCGATGCTGAATTACTGGCGATTTTTTTACGCACCGGGGTCTCTGGCAAAAGCGCGGTGGATCTGGCGCGACATCTGTTGAACCAATTCGGCAGCCTGCGGGTTTTGCTTGAAGCCGATCTGGCAGCGTTCAGTGAGCAATTGGGCCTCGGTCCGGCGAAATATGCCCAACTGCAGGCGGTGCTGGAAATGGCGCGCCGGCATCTGGCCGAGCGCATGCGCAAGAAACCGGCGCTGGAGAATCCGCAAGTCGTGCGCGATTACCTTAAAGCGATGCTTCGGCATGAGCCCCATGAGGTATTTGGCTGTCTGTTTCTCGACTCAAAGCATCAAGTACTGAATTTCGAGGCGCTGTTTCGCGGTTCGATCGACAACACCAGCGTGCATCCCCGAGAAGTCGTAAAGCGCGCTTTGGCCAATAACGCCGCCGCCGTGATCCTCTGCCACAACCATCCGTCGGGCAGCACTGATCCCAGTCAGGCGGATCGATTGCTGACCAAGCGTTTGCAAAAGGCGCTGGAGCTGATTGATGTACGGGTGCTCGATCACTTCATCATAGGTGACGGCGAGCCGCTGTCGATGGCGGAGTGCGGCTGGATGTAACTTCCGCTCCCTGTAGGAGCTGCCGCAGGCTGCGATCTTTTGATCTTAAAAAACAAAATCAAAAGATCGCAGCCTGCGGCAGCTCCTACAGGGGCAGGTTATTTGAGGTTGACCTTGGAGTAGTCCTGGCGGCCGAACGGGCTGACGGCGTAGCCCTGCACGTCTTTGCGCGTCAGCGCGTAAGCGGTCGGGTGCGCCAACGGCAACCACAGCGCCTGCTGTTGAATCTGCGCCTGCGCCTGCTCGTACAGCTTGGTGCGTACACCTTGTTCGCTGGTGGTCTTGCCGGCGCTGATCAGCTTGTCCAGATCGGCATTGCAGTAGCGCGCGAAGTTAGTCCCCGACTTGACTGCCGCGCAGGAAAACTGCGGCGTGAGGAAGTTATCCGGGTCGCCGTTATCGCCGGCCCAGCCCATGAACAACAGATCATGCTCGCCGGCCTTGGCGCGACGAATCAGTTCGCCCCACTCGATCACGCGGATTTCCGCCTGAATACCGATCTCTGCCAGATCCGACTGCAGCATCTGTGCACCGAGGCTTGGATTCGGGTTGAGCAGGCTGCCCGACGGACGCGTCCAGATGGTGGTCTGGAACCCATCCTTCAACCCAGCCTTGGCCATCAGCGCCTTGGCTTTGGCGATGTCGTGCGGATAGCCCGGCAGGCTCTTCGCGTAGCTCCAGGTGTTCGGCGGGTAAGGGCCGTTGGCCGCTTCAGCGGTGTCTTCAAACACAGCCTTGATATAGTTGGCCTTGTCGAACGCGAGGTTGATCGCCTGGCGCACTTCCGGCTTGTCCAGTGGCGGATGCTGGCTGTTGATGCCAACGAAAGCAGTCATGAACGCGTCAGTCTTTTCGACTTTCAAGGTCGGTTCTTTCAGCGCGGCTTGTACGTCGAGTGGTTTCGGCGACAGGGCGATCTGGCACTCGTTACGTCGCAGCTTTTGCAGGCGCACGTTGGCGTCCGGGGTGATGGCGAAGATCAGTGGATCGACTGCAGGCTTGCCACCGAAGTAGTCCGGGTTGGCCTTGTAACGGATCGCCGCGTCTTTCTGGAAACGGTTGAATACGAACGGGCCGGTGCCGATCGGCTGGCTGTTGAGCTTGTCCGTCGCGCCAGCCTTCATCAGTTTGTCGGCGTATTCGGCAGAATAGATCGAGGCAAAGCCCATGCTCAGGGTCGCCAGGAAGGTTGAATCCGGGTGATCAAGGGTGAAGCGCACGGTCAGCGGATCGAGTGCGTCGATCTTCTTGATCAGTGCTGGCAACTGCATCGACTGCGCATGCGGGAAACCGCTTTGGGCGACTTTGTGCCACGGGTTCGCCGGGTCGAGCATGCGGTCGAAACTGAATTTGACGTCTTCAGCGGTCAGCTCGCGGCTCGGCTTGAAGTAATCGGTCGTGTGAAATTTCACCTGCGGATGCAGTTTGAACACGTACGTCAGGCCATCGGTGCTGACTTCCCAGCTGTCGGCCAGGCTCGGCACGACTTTGCCGCTGGCGGTGTCGAAGTCCACCAGACGGTTCATCAGCACGTCGGCCGAGGCGTTGGTGGTGGTCAGCGAGTTGTATTGCACCACGTCGAACCCTTCCGGGCTGGCCTCGGTGCAAACGCTCAGCGCGGCGGCCTGGGCCAGAGGGCTCAGCAGGAGCGGGGCGAGCAACAGGGGTAGGGCAGCGAGGCGCATGGTCGGTTTCCTTTTACAGATCGAAGGCCCATCTGCAAGTGCAGTCTGGAAAAGGCCTACCCTAGAGGGCTGGATTACAAATGACTATCCCCTTTTTGCATTTTAAGGGCACAGTGATGGCGGTTTTTCAGACCACGGCGCTGCGCAAAAAGTCTGAAAGCCGTGTGCGGATGATTTTCTTCGACGAGTGGTAAAAACCGGTGCCGGCCTTTATCCAAAGCGTTCGCAGGTCGAAAAAACGCTTTTTTGTGGATTGATTGCACACGGAAAGTTGTTGCACCCCGGTCTTTCTGGTATAAAGCAGCGCTCTTTTCTAGGGGCCCGGTTCCTTCACTGTAGGTGTAGCCGGTAAGACCTCTAAAGAAACGCGGCGCCTGGCGCCAAATGACTGAGAGATTAAGCGGCCAACCCATGCCGGGTTGGGCATGTGGTTTTAGAGGGCTGAGGCATGTCGAGAGTATGTCAAGTTACCGGTAAGGGTCCGGTGACTGGGAATAACATTTCCCACGCAAACAACAAAACCCGTCGTCGTTTCCTGCCGAACCTGCAGCATCACCGCTTCTGGGTTGAAGAAGAGAAACGTTTTGTGCGTCTGCGCGTATCTGCCAAAGGCATGCGTATCATCGACAAGCGTGGCATCACTGTCGTGCTCGCCGAACTTCGCCGCGATGGCAAGATTTAAGGGAGCTAATCATGCGTGAATTGATTCGTTTGATCTCGAGCGCCGGTACTGGTCACTTCTACACTACCGACAAGAACAAGCGTACTACCCCGGACAAAATCGAGATCAAGAAATATGATCCGGTTGTTCGCAAGCACGTGATCTACAAGGAAGGCAAAATCAAGTAATTGATTTTTCCCGACTTACGAAAAAGGCCCGTATCTCACGATACGGGCCTTTTTTGTTGCCTTTGGATTTCTGTGGTGTCTGTGCGGGCCTCATCGCTGGCAAGCCAGCTCCCACAGGTTTTTGTGTTGAACACAATTTTGTGAACACCAATTTCCCCTGTGGGAGCTGGCTTGCCAGCGATAGGCCCGGATCAGCCAGCAAAAATCCTCAAGCCTTTTGTTCGAAAATCACATAGACCTTGCGGCAAGCCTCCAGCACTTCCCAGGTGCCACGAAACCCCGCCGGAATCACAAAGCGGTCGCCAACACGCAGCGTCTTGGCATTGCCATCGCTGTCACGCAGCACCGACACGCCCTGCAAAATCTCGCAATATTCATGTTCGGTGTAGTTCACCGTCCACTGGCCAACCGCGCCTTCCCACACGCCAACGCCCATCTGCCCACAAGGGCTGTCGTATTGATGGAACACCGCTTGTTCAGGATCACCCTTGAGCACTTTCGCCGGATCCGGGCGATAGCGTTCGGCTTCGCTGCTGGTCAGGCTGATGTCGACGACGTTCTGGATGTTCATTGTTGTTATCCCCCGTGAATACGGCGCGATTGGCTGGAAAAGGGCCAAAGTCTATGTTGATTAAAATCAACACCGCAAGGCCGTATGGCCACCTTATGTCAAATATATTGAAACAACCCCGGCCGCTGGTTTAGGGTGGCGGGTGCCTCTGGCCGAAAAACCGGCTGGCCGGGCAGAATTCTTGAGGACGCTGGCGAAGATCGCGCGGCGCTCGTATTCAACAAGCGGAGGACACTCGAAATGACCACCCTGACTCGTGCCGACTGGGAACAACGCGCCCGCGACCTGAAAATCGAAGGCCGCGCCTACCTGAATGGCGAATACACCGACGCCGTCTCCGGCGAGACCTTCGAGTGCATCAGCCCGGTCGATGGCCGTCTGCTCGGCAAGATTGCCAGCTGTGACGCCGCCGACGCTCAGCGCGCTGTGGAAAACGCTCGCGCCACCTTCAATTCCGGCGTGTGGTCGCGTCTGGCACCGACCAAACGCAAAGCCACCATGATCCGTTTCGCCGGCCTGCTCAAGCAGCATGCCGAAGAACTGGCCCTGCTCGAAACCCTCGACATGGGTAAGCCGATCAGCGATTCGCTGTACATCGACGTTCCGGGCGCGGCGCAAGCGCTGAGCTGGAGCGGTGAAGCGATCGACAAGATATACGACGAAGTGGCAGCGACGCCGCACGATCAACTGGGTCTGGTAACCCGCGAGCCCGTCGGTGTGGTCGGTGCGATCGTGCCGTGGAACTTCCCGCTGATGATGGCGTGCTGGAAACTCGGCCCGGCGCTGTCGACCGGTAACTCGGTGATCCTCAAGCCATCGGAAAAATCGCCGCTGACCGCCATCCGCATCGCTGCGCTGGCCGTTGAAGCCGGTATCCCGAAAGGCGTGCTCAACGTGCTGCCAGGCTACGGCCACACCGTCGGCAAGGCGCTGGCCCTGCATAACGATGTCGACACGCTGGTGTTCACCGGTTCGACCAAGATCGCCAAGCAACTGATGATCTACTCCGGCGAATCGAACATGAAGCGCGTCTGGCTCGAAGCCGGTGGCAAGAGCCCGAACATCGTCTTTGCCGATGCGCCGGATCTGCAAGCTGCAGCTGAATCCGCTGCCAGCGCCATCGCCTTCAACCAGGGCGAAGTCTGCACTGCCGGTTCGCGGCTGCTGGTCGAGCGTTCGATCAAGGACAAATTCCTGCCGATGGTGATCGAGGCGCTGAAAGCCTGGAAGCCGGGCAACCCGCTGGATCCGGCCACCAACGTTGGTGCGCTGGTCGACACGCAGCAGATGAATACCGTGCTGTCGTACATCGAATCCGGTCACACCGATGGCGCCAAACTGGTCGCCGGCGGCAAGCGCATTCTTCAGGAAACCGGCGGCACTTACGTTGAGCCAACGATTTTCGACGGCGTGAGCAACGCGATGAAGATCGCTCAGGAAGAAATCTTTGGGCCAGTGCTGTCGGTTATCGCTTTCGATACCGCTGAAGAAGCCATCCAGATCGCCAACGACACGCCGTATGGCCTGGCCGCTGCGGTATGGACGCAAGACATCTCCAAGGCGCACCTGACCGCCAAAGCACTGCGCGCCGGTAGCGTGTGGGTCAATCAATACGACGGCGGCGACATGACCGCACCGTTTGGTGGCTTCAAGCAGTCGGGCAACGGCCGCGACAAGTCGCTGCACGCGTTCGACAAATACACCGAGCTGAAAGCGACGTGGATCAAGCTGTAAGCCGTTAACGGAAGCCCGGTCACGCCGGGCTTCCTGCCAAACAGAGATCCCCTGTGTGAGCGGGCTTCCTGCCAATCAGAGATCCCCTGTGTGAGCGGGTTTCCTGACCAAACAGATATCCCTGTGGGAGCGAGCTTTTGTGGCGAGGGGATTTATCCCCGTTCGGCTGCGAAGCAGTCGCAAAATCAGTGCGCGCGGTGTACCTGATACATCGCGCTTGCAGGTTTTGGGGCCGCTACGCGACCCAACGGGGATAAATCCCCTCACCACAAAGGCTCGCTCCCACAGTGGTTTTGCGGTGCACATAATAATTATCCACAGGAGCGTGGACCATGCGTTGGGCGACGTATTTCGCCGTGTTGGCGTCTGTCTTGAGTGTCGGCCTGGCCTTGGGGGTCAGCATGCCGTTGGTATCGTTGCGTCTGGAGGGTTGGGGTTACGGCTCTTTCGCCATCGGCGTGATGGCGGCGATGCCGGCGATTGGCGTGTTGCTCGGCGCGAAGATTTCCAGTCATCTGGCGGCGCACTTCGGCACGGCGAACCTGATGCGCCTGTGTCTGTGGGCCGGAGCATTGTCGATCGGTCTGCTGGCGCTGTTGCCGAGTTACCCGATCTGGCTGCTGCTGCGGCTGATGATCGGCGTGATCCTGACCATCGTGTTCATCCTCGGCGAGAGCTGGATCAATCAACTGGTGGTCGAGAACTGGCGTGGTCGCTTGGTGGCGCTGTATGGCAGCAGTTATGCGTTGAGCCAGTTGTCTGGCCCGCTGCTGCTGGGCGCGCTCGGCACTGAAGACGATTACGGATTCTGGGTTGGCGTCGGCTTGCTGCTGGTTTCGCCGTTGCTGTTGTTGGGCCGTAGCGGTGCGCCGAGCAGTGAGGCGAGCAGCGTGACATTCCGCGACCTGTGGGGCTTTGCTCGCGACCTGCCGGCGATAGCATGGGCGGTATCGTTGTTTGCGGCGTTCGAGGCAATGATCCTGACGTTGCTGCCGGTGTATTGCCTGCAACAAGGCTTCACTGCCGAGATCGCTTTGGCGATGGTCAGCACCGTGGTGGTCGGTGATGCGCTGCTGCAACTGCCGATTGGCGCATTGGCCGATTACCTGTCGCGACGCACTTTGTTCGCGGGTTGCGCGGTGGTGTTGATGCTGTCGAGTCTGGCGATTCCGCTGTTGCTCGATACGCTGCTGATCTGGCCGTTGTGGGTGTTGTTCGGCGCCAGTGCAGGCGGATTGTTTACGCTGTCGCTGATTCTGATTGGCGAACGTTATCGCGACGATGCGCTGGTGCGGGCGAATGCGCATATCGCGCAGCTTTGGGGCGTGGGTTGCCTGATCGGGCCGTTGGCGGCGGGGGCGGGGAGTCAGTGGATCAGCGGACATGCGTTGCCGCTGCTGATGGCGATCGGTGCGTTTGGGTTGGTGATATTGCTGTTGCGCCAAGGTGCATTCGGCCCAGTGACAGAACCTGCCTGAACAGGTATTTGGGATAAACCCTGTGGCGAGGGGATTTATCCCCGCTCGGCTGCGCAGCAGTCGTAGAACCATCGCACTCGGTGTATCTGATACACCGCAATTGAAGGTTTTGGGGCTGCTTCGCAGCCCAACGGGGATAAATCCCCTCGCCACAAAAGCCCTCTAGAGCAGAGTTCGCTGTTTGATTACAACATGCGCTCCAGGCCGACGCTGGTGCTGAACCATGCATTAAACCGTCGCCACCAACTCCCCGGCTCTTTGCTCAGTGTATGCATCTGGCCATTGTCTTCGGTGACCCAAACGATCTGGCCATCCTGTAATTTCGCCTGATAACTCAACGCCGGCGCCATACCTTGCAACGCCAGCTCTCGCACATGTTCAGCCAACTTCGGACTGTCCACCAACACCCCGACCTCGGTGTTCCACAACACCGAACGCGGATCAAAGTTGAACGAGCCGATAAACGATTTCTGCCGGTCAAAAATCATCGCCTTGCTGTGCAAACTCGAATCCGAGCCACGGAACGACTTGCTGTAAAACACATGCGGGCCACTGCCGTAGTTATCCCCAGGCTGGCGGCGCAGTTCATACAGTTTCACACCGTGTTCCAGCAGTGCCTTGCGATACGGCGCATAGCCGCCATGCACCGCCGGCACATCGGTGGCTTCCAGCGAGTTGGTCAGCAGGCTCACGGAAACACCCGCATCGGCGCGCCCGGTCAGGTACACCAGCCCCGGTTGCCCCGGCACAAAGTACGCCGAAATCATGATCAGCTCTTTGCTGACGTTCTTCAGTTCCGGCGCCAGTTGCGTGGTCAGCAGTAATTGCGGATCCGGCTCATCCTTGGCCAGCACCTTGCTCGGCGCATCCCACAATGCCTGATTCCACGCCCAGATCAGCTCGTTGCGCCAGATGTCCATGCGCGGCTCGGTGGTGAAGGTCATCAGCTGCTGATACAGCGCGTGATTCTGTTTACGGGTTTCTTCCAGCGATTCTTCCAGGCGCGTGCGGGTGTTCTGCAAGTCTTTGGCGGTCGGTTTGCTGGAGAGAAATTCTTCGATTGGTTTGCTCAGCGCGCTGTTCCAGTACTGGTCGAAACTGTGCCCGAGCTGCTCGGCCACCGGCCCCATGCTGAGCATGTCGATGTCGGTGAAATTCAGGTTCGGCTCGGCATCGAAATACTCATCGCCCAGATTGCGCCCGCCGACGATGGCCGCGCTGTTATCCGCCAGCCACAATTTGTTGTGCATGCGCCGGTGTTGCAGCGACAGGTTGAACAGGCGCCCGGCCGCGCGGGTGACGCCGGTGCTGCGGCCCAGATGCAGCGGGTTGAACAGGCGTATCTGAATCTGCGGATGCGCCGCCAGCGTGGCGATGATCTGGTCGAGACCGTCGCTGGTGGTGTCGTCGAGCAGGATGCGTACGCGCACGCCACGGTCGGCAGCCTTGAGCAGTTCCTCGACGAGCATTCGCGTGCTGACGCCGTCGTGGACAATGTAGTACTGCAAATCGAGGCTGACCTGCGCATGGCGGATCAGCTCGGCGCGGGCGGTGAAGGATTCAGTGCTGTTGGACAGCAGGCGAAAGCCGGAACGTCCCTGATACGGCGCGGCCTGGGCCTGGATCGAACGGCCGAAGCTGGAGCTGGACGCTGGTAACGCCTGACTTGGCTCGCGCGGCACGTCGAGACTGGCGCAGCCGCTCAGGAACGAGGCGAGTAACAGCAAGGCGAGTAGGGGCTGTCTGAAGCTCACGTAGGATTGTTCCGGTAGGCGGCAAAGGTCGGCATATGGACGCTGATGTCTGGAAAAAAGTCAGTCGGTTTCGGCAAGCAGTCTGATTGCGGTCTCGCCGACCTTGCGCACGGCTTCCTCGATCAGTGCTGTCGGCTTGGCAGCGTAGTTCATCCGCAAGCAATTACGGTACTTGCCCGAGGCAGAAAAGATGCTGCCAACAGCAATCTGTACGCCTTGATCAAGCAGCGCACGATTCAGTTTCAGCGTGTCGAAACCTTCCGGCAATTCGACCCACAACATGAAGCTGCCTTGCGGGCGGCTGGCGCGGGTGCCGGCGGGGAAATAGCGCGTCACCCAATCGATCATCACGTCGCGATTGCGTTGGTATTGCGTGCGCATCCGCCGCAAATGTGGTTCGAAATGGCCGGATTTGAGAAATTCGGCAATGGCGATCTGCGGTTGTGGCGCGGTCGATCCGGTGCTGATGTATTTCATGTGCAGCACGCGCTCGAGGTATCGCCCCGGCGCGACCCAACCAATGCGCAGCCCCGGCGCGAGAGTCTTGGAAAACGAACTGCAGAGCAGCACGCGGCCATCTTCGTCGAAGGATTTGATCGTGCGCGGACGCGGGTAGGTGTAGGCCAGTTCGCCATACACGTCGTCTTCGATGATCGCCACGTCAAAGCGTTGGGCGAGGGTGAGCAGCGCGCGTTTGCGCGACTCCGGCATGATGTAGCCGAGCGGGTTGTTGCAGTTCGGGGTGAGCTGGATGGCTTTGATCGGCCATTGTTCGAGCGCCAGTTCCAGCGCTTCAAGGCTGATGCCGGTGAGTGGGTCGGTGGGGATTTCCAGGGCTTTCATGCCCAGACCTTTGAGGGTCTGCATGGCGCCGTGGAAGCTCGGCGAATCCACCGCGACGATGTCGCCCGGCTCGCAGATCGCGTGGATGCTGGTGGACAAAGCTTCGTGGCAACCGGTAGTCACGACCAGATCGCTGGCGCTCAACTGGCAGCCGGAATCGAGCATCAACCGAGCAATTTGTTCACGCAGTTCGAGGGTGCCGTGGATGTTGTCGTAATACAGACCGGGCATGTCTTGGCGACGGCTGATGCGGGCGAGGCCGCGCAACAACGGTTTCATGGTCGGCGTGCTGATGTCGGGCATGCCGCGACCGAGTTGCACGACGTCCTTGCGCGGTACCGCGCGAATCAATTCCAGCACCTGATCCCATTGCGAAATTTCCACTGGCCGCTGCGCCGGACGGCCGACGGCGGGCAGCTCCGGCAGCTCGCGACCGACCGGCACAAAGTAGCCGGACTTGGGTTTCGGCGTGGCCAGTCCGCTGTCTTCGAGCATGCGATAGGCCTGCTGCACCGTGCTCAGACTGACCCCGTGTTCGACGCTCAAGGCGCGCACCGACGGCAAGCGGTCGCCGGGGCGATAGAAGCCTTGTTCGATGCGCGTGCTGAGCAATTCGGCGAGGTTTACGTAGAGGGTCATGGCGCTGCCTCGGTGCAGAAGATTCGGAAGACCAGTACAGATGCGAGATAAATCGTCAATTCAGTCCGCAGAGCGGCAAATCTGTATGGAGTTAATACACTTGCTTTGAATCTGTAATGGTTTTGCTCGCCCGCGCATCATGGAATCTCTGGCTACCCAAGTAAACAGGAGCGACAAAAATGAACGGTTTGAGCGATGTGCGGCTGACGTTACACAGTCAGGAACTGGCGGCAGGGCAGAAGGATCGTGCGCGCAATGAGATCATGCGTAACGCACCGTCCGGCCTGAGCCGCTGGGGTCTGATGTGGCATCGTCTGCACACGCGCAAGGCGTTGCTGGCGTTGACGGCGGACCAGCTCAAGGACATCGGGCTGACGCGTGAGCAGGCGCAGGAGGAGGGGTTGAAGCCGTTCTGGCGGATCTGAACGACACCGATCGTTCCCACGCAGAGCGTGGGAACGATCAAAAGGGGGTGGTTCAGACCAACTCTTTTAGGCGATGCCACAACATCCCCAGCGCCAACAGCGGCGAGCGCAAATGCTTGCCGCCCGGGAAGGTGATGTGCGGCACCTTGGCAAACAAATCAAACCCACCGCTGTGCTGCCCACTGATCGCCTCAGCCAGCAACTTGCCCGCCAGGTGCGTGGCATTTACCCCATGCCCGGAATAGGCCTGGGTGTAATACACGTTCGGCTGATCATTGAGCCGGCCGATCTGCGGCAGACGGTTCGCGCCGATGCCGATCATCCCGCCCCACTGATAATCGATCTTCACGCCCGCCAGTTGCGGGAACACCTCGAGCATCTTCGGCTGCATATACGCCGCGATGTCTTTCGGATCGCGCCCCGAATAATGGCAGGCGCCGCCGAACAGCAGGCGACGATCCGCCGAGAGTCGGTAGTAATCCAGCGCCACCCGCTGATCACAGACCGCCATGTTTTGCGGCAGCAGGTTGTGCGCCTGCTCTTCGCTCAACGGTTCGGTAGCGATGATATAGCTGCCGGCGGGCAGGACTTTGCCGCTGAGTTGCGGATTCAGATCATTGAGATAGGCGTTGCAACCGAGCACTAAAGTCTTGGCTCGAACCGAACCCTGAGCCGTGTGGACTTTGACCTCGGGGCCGTAGTCGATACGCGTCACTGCTGAGTGTTCAAACAGTTTGACGCCCAATTGTTGCGCAGCAGCCGCTTCGCCCAGCGCGAGATTGAGCGGATGCAGATGCCCCGAACCCATGTCGATCAAACCACCGACGTAGCGCTTGGAACCAACCACGGTGTGCATCTCGCTGGCTTGTAGCAGGCGGGTTTCGTAGCGATAACCGAGGCCGCGCAACTCCTCGGCGTCTTCGGCAAAACCTTCGAGGTCGGAAGGTTTGTTGGCGAGGTCGCAGTAGCCCCAGGTCAGGTCGCAGGCAATCTGAAAACGCTCGACGCGCTGGCGGACGATTTCAACCGCTTCCAGGCCCATCAGTTTCATCTCGCGTACGCCGTCGCTGCCGACGACGTTGGCGAACTGATCGAGACCGTGGCCGACGCCGCGAATCAACTGCCCGCCGTTACGACCGCTGGCGCCCCAGCCGATCTTGTGCGCTTCCAGCAACACCACGCTGAGCCCGCGCTCGGCCAGTTCCAGCGCCGTGTTCAGTCCGGAAAAACCGCCACCGACCACGCAGACGTCCGCTACGACTTCACCTTGCAGCGACGGATGATCGGGTTGCGGCAGGCTGCTGGCGGCGTAGTAAGAGGCAACGTGGGGTTGGCTCGCGGGGGAGTGGGCGCGGGCGGTCATGGGCGTCATCCAACGGCTAAGGTGTCGAGAAAATTTGACGGAGCATAAGCCGCACGCCCGAACGGGGGCAACACTGGTCGGCCTGCGGTGTCTGGATCACGGCTTTTGCGGCACAATTGCCGCCTATTTCACCTTGGTTACCGTTTCGATGAGCTGCGACAGCCAGACAGTCCGCACCTTGCGCCAGCAGATCCCCTCGTTCGAGTGCGTGCCCGGCTGCCACGATTGCTGTGGGCCGGTGACCACCTCGCCGGAAGAAATGGCCCGCTTGCCGCGCAAGACCCGCGCCGAGCAGGATGCGGCGATGGAAGAGCTGAACTGTGTGCACCTGGGGCCGAATGGCTGCACGGTGTATGAAGAGCGGCCGTTGATTTGCCGGCTGTTTGGTACGACCAAGACTTTGCCTTGCCCGAATGAGCGGCGGCCGGTGGAGCTGATTCATCCGCGGGTGGAGAAGCAGATTTTCGAGTACATGGCGGCGAATCGGCAGGTGCTGGTCTAAAAGATCGCAGCCTTCGGCAGCTCCTACAGAGAAATGCATTCCCCTGTAGGAGCTGCCGAAGGCTGCGATCTTTTGATCTTCAAAATCTCAATCCGGGATAGGCAGGCTCAAGCTCTCCTTAACCTCTTCCATGACGATATAGCTCTTCGATTCCCGCACATGCGGCAGTTTCAGCAGAATGTCGCCCAGCAGCTTGCGGTACGAGGCCATCTCGGAAATCCGCGCCTTCACCAGGTAGTCGAAATCCCCTGACACCAAATGGCACTCCAGCACGTGCGGCAATTTCAGCACCGCGCGGCGGAACTCCTCGAACGTGTCGCCGGATTTGTAGTCGAGGCTGATCTCGACGAACACCAGCAAGCTACCCTTCAAGTGCTGCGGATTGAGCCGGGCGTTGTAGCCCATGATGATCCCTTCGCGCTCCAGACGCCGCACGCGCTCGGTGCACGGCGTGGTCGAGAGCCCGACCTTTTCGCCCAGTTCGGTAAAGGAAATCCGCCCGTCCGCCTGCAGGATCCGCAAGATGTTGCGGTCAATCTTGTCCAGCTCACGTTTGGTCTGAGTGTTGGTACGCATAGGGGATGCGCCTCCGTGAAAAGGGTTTTTGCCGAGAATTGTCGCCAAATATAGGCGCTTATATAGTGAAAAGCACTGGCATTTCTTTTTTACACTGCGCGCATCATTGCTCTAACAACAGACGTACGCGGCCCCGCCGCGATGAGGGATACAAAAATGCGCGTAATGGTCTTGGGTAGCGGCGTCATCGGTACCGCCAGTGCTTACTATCTGGCCCGTGCCGGGTTTGAAGTGGTGGTGGTCGACCGGCAGCCGGCTGCGGCCATGGAGACCAGTTTCGCCAACGCCGGCCAGGTCTCGCCGGGCTATGCCTCGCCGTGGGCCGCGCCGGGCGTACCGCTCAAGGCGATCAAGTGGCTGTTGCAACGCCACGCCCCTCTCGCGATCAAGGCCACTGCCGACATCGACCAGTACCTGTGGATGGCGCAGATGCTGCGCAACTGCACCGCCAACCGTTACGCGGTAAACAAGGAGCGCATGGTGCGTCTGTCCGAGTACAGCCGTGACTGCCTCGATGAACTGCGCGCCGAAACCGGCATCGCCTACGAAGGCCGCAGCCTCGGCACGACTCAGCTGTTCCGCACCCAGGCACAGCTCGATGGCGCCGCGAAAGACATCGCCGTGCTGAAAGAATCCGGCGTGCCGTTTGAAGTGCTCGACCGCGCCGGCATTGCCCGCGTTGAACCGGCACTGGCGGGTGTCACTGACATCCTCGCCGGTGCCCTGCGCCTGCCGAACGATCAGACTGGCGACTGCCAGATGTTCACCACGCGCCTCGCCGAAATGGCAGTGAAACTCGGTGTCGAATTCCGCTTCGGCCAAGACATTCAGAAACTCGACTACGCCGGTGATCGCATCAACGGCGTGTGGATCGACGGCAAGCTGGAAACCGCCGACCGCTACGTGCTGGCGCTCGGCAGCTACTCGCCGCAACTGCTCAAGCCGCTGGGCATCAAAGCCCCGGTGTATCCGCTCAAGGGTTACTCGCTGACCGTGCCGATCACCAACCCGGCGATGGCGCCGACTTCGACTATTCTCGACGAGACCTACAAGGTCGCGATCACCCGTTTCGACAACCGCATCCGCGTCGGCGGCATGGCCGAGATCGCCGGTTTTGACCTGTCGCTGAACCCGCGTCGCCGCGAAACCCTGGAGATGATCGTCAACGACCTTTATCCTCAGGGCGGTAATCTGGCCGAAGCGAGTTTCTGGACCGGTCTGCGTCCGACCACGCCGGATGGCACGCCGATCGTTGGCGCCACGCCGTTCAAGAATCTGTTCCTCAACACCGGTCACGGCACGCTCGGTTGGACCATGGCGTGCGGTTCCGGTCGTTTGCTGGCCGACCTGATGGCGAAGAAAAAGCCGCAGATCAGCGCCGAAGGCCTCGATATTTCCCGTTACGGCAACAAAATTCAGGAGTCCGCAAAACATGTCAATCCAGCGCCAGCTCACCAATGAGCGCATGAGTCAGATCGTCAGCCACAACGGCACCGTGTACTTGGCCGGGCAGGTCGGTGACGACTTCAACGCCGGGATTGAACAGCAGACCCGCGACGTTCTGGCCAATATCGAGCGATTGCTGGATCTGGCCGGCACCGACAAACAGCACCTGTTGTCGGCAACGATCTACCTGAACGGCATCGATGAGCACTTCGCCGGGATGAACTCGGTGTGGGATCAGTGGCTGCCAAAAGGCGCCGCGCCGGCCCGTGCCACCGTCGAAGCGAAAATGGCCAAGCCGAGCATTCTGGTAGAAATCTCTATCGTCGCCGCGCTGCCGTAAAAAGTTGTAAAGATCCCTCTCCCGGCGCTGTTGGCGGTTCACGTCGTCAGTCGGCGCCGGTTTTTATTCCCATGACCGCCTAGAAGTCTGCCGCCATGCGTCCTGCCCGTGCCCTGATCGACCTTCAAGCCCTGCGCCACAACTACCGAATTGCCCGCGAAGTCACCGGCGCCAAGGCGCTTGCGGTGATCAAGGCCGATGCCTATGGCCATGGCGCGGTGCGTTGCGCCCAGGCGCTGGAATCCGAGGCCGACGGGTTTGCCGTTGCCTGCATCGAGGAGGCGCTGGAACTGCGCGCCGCCGGCATTTTTGCGCCAGTGTTGTTGCTGGAAGGGATTTTCGAGGCCGACGAGCTGGCGCTGATCGTCGAGCATGATTTCTGGACGGTGGTGCATTCGCTTTGGCAGCTCGAAGCAATCGAGCAGGCAGCGCTGAGCAAACCGATCACCGTCTGGCTGAAGCTCGATTCGGGCATGCACCGCGTTGGGCTGCATCCGAAGGATTATGCGGCGGCTTATCAACGTCTGCTGGCCAGCGGCAAAGTGGCGAAAATCGTCTTGATGAGCCACTTCGCCCGCGCCGATGAGCTGCATGCGCAGAACAGCACCGAGCAAGTTGCGGTGTTTGAAGCGGCGCGTCAGGGCCTGGCGGCGGAAGTCAGCCTGCGCAACTCGCCCGCCGTACTCGGTTGGCCGCAGATCCACAGTGACTGGGTGCGTCCGGGCATCATGCTGTATGGCGCGACCCCGTTCGAAGAAGCCAACGCCGTGGCGGATCGTTTGCAACCGGTGATGACCCTGGAATCGAAAGTCATCTGCGTGCGTGAGCTGCCGGCCGGTGAGCCTGTCGGTTACGGCGCCAAATTCATCACCGACAAACCGATGCGCATTGGTGTGGTTGCCATGGGTTACGCCGACGGCTACCCGCGTCAGGCGCCAACCGGCACGCCAGTTTTGGTGGCAGGTAAACGCAGCCGCATTATCGGTCGCGTGTCGATGGACATGCTTTGCATCGATCTTACCGATGTGCCGGAAGCCGGTTTGGGGTCGACCGTCGAGCTGTGGGGCAAAAACATTCTCGCCAGTGAAGTGGCGCAGTGGGCCGACACCATCCCGTACCAGATCTTCTGCAACCTGCGTCGAGTGCCAAGGCTCTATTCCGAGGGTTGACGCCGCTGCGGGGGCCAAGTGTTGTAAATACTGAACGCTGTCGCCATGATAACGCTCAATATTCTTACAACATCAGGAGGCTCGCGCCTTGGACGTCGGTGAACGACTGCAATCGATCCGCAAGCTCAAAGGGCTTTCCCAGCGTGAACTCGCCAAACGCGCGGGCGTCACCAACAGCACCATTTCGATGATCGAAAAGAACAGCGTCAGCCCTTCGATCAGTTCGCTGAGAAAGGTACTGGGCGGGATTCCCATGTCCATGGTCGAGTTCTTTTCCGAAGAAATCCTGCAGGAAGTCCCGACCCAGATCGTCTACAAGGCCAACGAGCTGATCGACATTTCCGACGGTGCCGTGACCATGAAACTGGTCGGCCGCGCGCACCCCAGCCGCGCCATCGCGTTCCTCAACGAAATCTACCCGCCGGGCGCTGACACCGGCGAAGAAATGCTCACCCATGAAGGCGAGGAAACCGGGATTCTGGTGGAAGGTCGTCTGGAACTGGTGGTGGGTCTGGAAACTTTTATTCTCGAAGCCGGCGACAGCTACTACTTTGAAAGTACCAAGCCGCATCGTTTCCGTAATCCGTTCGACTTGCCTGCGCGACTAATCAGCGCAGCCACGCCGGCAAACTTTTAAACAAAGAGGCGCCAGGCCATTACGGCGAAGGCACCCAAGCTGTTTTACCGATGCGCAACAAGACCCCTTTAATCATGGGGTTGTTTCAGTGTGGCGGGCTACCCGCTATACTTGCGCCCGCCTGCGAACCGTGGCCGCAGGCGTGAATAGCCACCATTGAGGGTGAACGCGTGAATCTAATTATGAAAATGCTGGCTGCACCAGCAACCGTACTGGCCCTCTGGGCTGTCAGCGCTCAAGCTGCGACGAATGACGACATTGCCAAACGCCTAGAGCCTGTCGGCCAGGTGTGTGTTCAGGGGCAGGAATGCAAGGGGATGGAAGTGGCGGCAACTGCCGGCGGCGGTGGCGGTGCCAAGACTCCGGACGAAGTGATTGCCAAACATTGCAACGCTTGCCACGGTTCCGGGTTGTTGGGTGCGCCGAAAATCGGTGACGCGGCAGCCTGGAAAGACCGCGCCGATCACCAGGGCGGCCTCGACGGCCTGCTGGCAAAAGCCATTACAGGCCTGAACGCCATGCCGCCAAAAGGCACCTGCGCTGATTGCTCGGATGACGAGTTGAAAGGCGCGATCCAGAAGATGTCCGGCCTGAAATAAGCTGCGCTTCTGATGAAAAAAACCGTCTTCGGACGGTTTTTTTGTGCCTGCGATTCAAGAGCCCCTCACCCCAGCCCTCTCCCGGAGGGAGAGGGGGCCGACCGCGGTGTATGGCGCTATCCATCGACCTGACAGGTCGTAGCGACTATGGATTCGGTACATCACGTTCAAGTCGGCGTATCTCCCAAATATCCCCCATTCAGTCCCTCTCCCGGAGGGAGAGGGAGCCGACTGAGATGTCTGTCGCTCTACATCGACCTGAAAAACCTCAGCGATTATGGATTCAGCAAAGCTATTTCACGTCGGCGTATCTCCCAAATATCCCCCATTCAGTCCCCTCTCCCTCCGGGAGAGGGCTAGGGTGAGGGCAAACAAGCTCCAGCCATAAACACCTCCTGTGGCCGACAATCGTCCAGGACTTTGAGCTGTTCTTTGCAGCAAACTCAAGGCAAGCTCGGTCTACCCCTATTCACGGAACGGGCAGGAGGCTTCAGATGGTGCAGTTGTGTTCGATCGAACAGGCGGTGGATGACGTGCTGGCACGCTTGCCGGCGCATATCCACATGGGCATGCCGCTGGGCCTGGGCAAACCCAATCACTTCGTCAACGCGCTGTACCGGCGGATCAAAGGCTTGCCCGAGCGGCAACTGACGATCTACACCGCGCTGTGCCTCGGCCGCCCGGCGCTGGGCGACGGCTTGCAAAAGCGCTTCATCGAACCCTTCGTCGAGCGCGTCTTCGGTGACTATCCGGAATTCGATTTCCTCGCCGACCTGCACCGCGACAGCCTGCCCGCCAACATCCGCATCGAGCAGTTTTTCATGCAGCCCGGCAGCCTGCTCAACAGCGCGCCGGCCCAACAGGATTACGTCAGCAGCAACTACAGCCACGCCGCCCGCGACATCAACGCCGCCGGCCTGAACCTGGTGGCGCAGTTATTGGCCAGCAGCAGCGAACACCCGGATCGCCTGAGCCTGAGCTGCAACCCCGACATCACCCTCGACCTGTTGCCGATGATCGCCAAGCGTCGCGAAGCCGGAGAGACTATTTTGCTGGTCGGCCAGGTCCACACCGATCTGCCGTACATGCCCGGCGATGCCGAAGTTGACATCGACACCTTCGACCTGTTGATCGACGCGAAGGACAGCAGCACGCTGTTTTCCACGCCGAACATGCCGGTGGGGTTTCAGGATCATTTCATTGGTTTGCATGCGAGTACGCTGGTGCGCGACGGGGGTACATTGCAGATCGGCATCGGCTCGATGGGTGATGCGCTGACTGCTGCGTTGCTCGCACGTCAAGCCGATAATGCCGGCTATAGAGCGCTGCTCGACGACATCAACCTCAGCCAATGGGCGCAGTTGATCAACCGCGAGGGCGGCACCGGGCCGTTCGCCAAAGGCCTGTACGGTTGCAGCGAAATGTTCGTCAACGGCCTGCTGGTGCTGGCGGATGCCGGGATCATCCGGCGCAAGGTCTACCCCGATGTACCGACGCAGGAACAGGCCAACGCCGGCACTCTCGACGAAGCGGCGCAGACTGATGGCATTTCCGTGCACGGCGGTTTCTTCCTTGGCCCGCGCAGTTTTTACGAGCGCTTGCGTGAGCTGCCGTTGAGCAAACGCCTCGAATTCAACATGACCCGCATCAGCTACATCAACGAGCTCTACGGGCAGGAAGAACTCAAGCGTTTACAGCGCCTCGATGCGCGGTTCATCAACACGGTGTTCACCATGACTTTGCTCGGTGCCGGTGTGGCGGATCAACTGGAGGATGGACGAGTACTCAGCGGTGTCGGCGGGCAGTACAACTTCGTTGCGCAGGGGCATGCGTTGCACGATGCGCGGTCGATTCTGATCCTGCGTAGCTGGCGTGAATCCGGTGGCGACGTCAGTTCCAACATCGTCTGGGAATACGGCCACTGCACGATCCCACGGCATCTGCGCGATATCGTCGTGACCGAATACGGCATCGCCGATCTGCGCGGTAAATCCGACGCTGTAGTGATCGAATCGCTGTTGAACATCAGTGACTCGCGCTTCCAGCAGGGCCTGATCGAACAAGCGCAAAAGGTCGGCAAGCTGCCAAAGGATTTCCGCCTCGATCCACGCTTCGCCGAGAACACGCCGCAGCGTTTGCAAGCCATCGCCGCACGGCATGCGAACCTGTTTCCGGAGTATCCACTGGGCTGTGATTTCACTGCGATCGAACGGGATTTACTGCGGGCGCTGAACTGGCTGAAGAGCAAATTCAAACTCAGCGAAATCCTCGAACTGGGCAAAGCCGCCCTCGACGCCCCCGAGGCATCGCTTTACCCCGAACACCTCGAACGCATGCAACTCACAAACCCGGAAGGCCTGAAAGAAGACCTCTTCCAGCGCCTGCTGCTCACCGGCCTAAAAGCCACCACCCAAACCCCGTAGGAGCTGCGGCACGCTGCGATCTTTTGATCCTGATCTTTGAAAATATCAAAAGATCGCAGCCTCGTTGCACTCGACAGCTCCTACATAGCAACTGCGACGTCCGCAGGCACGCTGCGATCTTTTGATTCTGATCTCTGAAAAGATCAAAAGATCGCAGCCTCGTTGCACTCGTCAGCTCCTACATAGCAACTGCGAAGTCCGCAAACTCTGTAGGAGCTGCGACACGCTGCGATCTTTTGATTCTGATCTTTAACAGATCAAAAAATCGCAGCCTCGTTGCACTCGACAGCTCCTACATAGCAACTGCGAAGTCCGCAAACTCTGTAGGAGCTGCGGCACGCTGCGATCTTTTGATTCTGATCTTTGAAAGATCAAAAGATCGCAGCCTCGTTGCACTCGTCAGCTCCTACATAGCAACTGCGAAGTCCGCAAACCCTGTAGGAGCTGCGGCACGCTGCGATCTTTTGATTCTGATCTTTGAAAAGATCAAAGGATCGCAGCCTCGTTGCACTCGTCAGCTCCTACATGGGGGCTGCGGTGTGGGTTTATTCGATGAAGGTGACGACGCCGTCCTTCAGCGATTTCACGCGGGCCAGCGATTCGACGCGGTAGCCTTGCGAGTCCAGTTCGGCGCGGCCGCCCTGGAACGATTTTTCGATGACGATGCCCAGACCGGCAACGGTCGCGCCGGCCTGTTTGATGATCGAGATCAGCGCTTGCGAGGCCTTACCGTTGGCCAGGAAGTCGTCGATGATCAGCACGCGGTCGCTGCTGGTCAGGTGACGCGGGGAGATGGCCACGGTGCTTTCGGTCTGCTTGGTGAACGAGTAAACGGTCGCCGACAGCAGGTTTTCCGTCAGGGTCAGGGACTGGTGCTTGCGGGCGAAGATCACCGGCACGCCGAGGTTCAGACCGGTCATGATCGCCGGGGCTATCCCTGAGGCTTCGATGGTGACGATCTTGGTGATGCCCGAATCCTTGAACAGCGTGGCGAATTCGTCGCCGATCAGCTTCATCAGGGCCGGGTCGATCTGGTGGTTCAGGAAGGCGTCGACCTTCAGGACCTGGTCGGAAAGCACAATGCCTTGTTCGCGGATTTTCTGCTGCAATGCTTCCATGAAGCTGTCCTCTTTTGGCGCTTTGTGCGCCGAAGGTCTAGTAAAAAAAAGTGGTCAATTCTAGCGCTTTAACATCGCGCGTATATCAGCCAATGCGCTATTGCCGCGCACGACTTTGACTTCGGTCGGTGTGTCGTCGTTGCCTTCCCACGCCAGATCGTCCGGCGGCAGCTCATCGAGGAAGCGGCTCGGCGCGCAGTCGATGATCTCGCCGTACTGCTTGCGCTTGGCGGCGAAGGTGAAGGCCAGGGTCTGACGCGCGCGGGTGATGCCCACGTAGGCCAGGCGGCGTTCTTCTTCGATGGTGTCGGCTTCGATGCTGGAGCGGTGCGGGAGGATTTCCTCTTCCATGCCCATGATGAACACGTAAGGGAATTCCAGACCCTTGGACGCATGCAGGGTCATCATCTGCACGCCTTCAGCGCCGTCTTCCTCTTCCTGCTGACGTTCGAGCATGTCGCGCAGAACGAGTTTGCCGATCGCATCCTCGACGGTCATTTCGCCTTCTTCGTCTTTCTCAAGGGTGTTTTTCAACGCCTCGATCAGGAACCAGACGTTGCTCATCCGGTAGTCGGCAGCCTTGTCGCTGGAGCTGTTGGTGCGCAGCCAGTTCTCGTAGTCGATGTCCATGACCATGCTGCGCAGTGCCGAGATCGGGTCTTCGCCGGCACACTGCTCGCGCACCTTGTCCATGAAACGCTTGAAGCGCGACAGGCGATCGGTGAAGCGGCTGTCCAGATGTTCGCCCAGACCGATTTCGTCGGTGGCGGCGTACATCGAGATCTTGCGTTCGGTGGCGTAGTTGCCGAGCTTTTCCAGGGTGGTCGAGCCGATTTCGCGGCGCGGCACGTTGATCACGCGCAGGAAGGCGTTGTCGTCATCCGGGTTGACGATCAGGCGGAAGTAAGCCATCAGGTCTTTCACTTCCTGACGGCCAAAGAAGCTGTTACCCCCGCTCAGACGGTACGGCACCTGATGGTGCTGCAGCTTCAGCTCGATCAGTTTGGCCTGATAGTTACCGCGATAGAGAATCGCGAAATCGCTGTACGGGCGGTCGGTGCGCAAGTGCAGGCTGAGGATTTCCATGGCCACGCGCTCGGCTTCGGCGTCTTCGTTGCGGCAGCGGATCACGCGGATCTCGTCGCCGTGGCCCATCTCACTCCACAGCTGCTTTTCGAATTCGTGCGGGTTGTTCGAGATCAGCACGTTGGCGCAACGCAGGATGCGACTGGTCGAGCGGTAATTCTGCTCGAGCATCACCACTTTCAAGGATGGATAGTCGTCCTTGAGCAGCATCAGGTTTTCCGGCCGCGCGCCACGCCAAGCATAAATCGACTGGTCGTCGTCGCCGACCACGGTAAACTGGTTGCGCTTGCCGATGAGCATTTTTACCAGCAGGTACTGGCTGGCGTTGGTGTCCTGATATTCATCGACGAGCAGGTAGCGCACCTTGTTCTGCCATTTTTCGAGAATGTCGGCGTGTTCTTCGAAGAGTTTTACCGGCAGCAGGATCAGGTCGTCGAAGTCCACCGCGTTGAACGCTTTCAGCGTGCGCTGATAGTGGGTGTAGACGATGGCGGCCGTCTGTTCCTTGGGATTACGCGCGTTCTCCAGCGCCTGAGGCGGCAGGATCAGGTCGTTTTTCCAGGCGCCGATCATGTTCTTGATCTCGTCGACGCCGTCTTCGCCCGCGTATTCCTTCTGCATGATGTCGGTCATCAGGGACTTCACGTCGGTCTCGTCGAAGATCGAGAAACCGGGTTTGTAGCCCAGCCGCGCGTGTTCCTTGCGGATGATGTTCAAGCCCAGGTTGTGGAAGGTGCAGACCGTCAGACCGCGACCTTCGCCGGCCCGCAGCAGGGTGCCGACCCGCTCTTTCATCTCGCGCGCGGCCTTGTTGGTAAAGGTCATGGCGACGATGTACTGGGCGCGGATGCCGCAGTTCTGGATCAGGTGCGCGATCTTGCGCGTGATCACGCTGGTCTTGCCGGAGCCAGCACCGGCGAGCACCAATAGAGGGCCGCCGACGTAGTTCACGGCTTCTTGCTGCCGGGGATTGAGTCGGGACATACGAAAATTCGGGAGTCGTTGACGAAATGGGCCGGCATTTTAACAGGCTCAGCGATTTGTGCTGCTCTGTCCGACTTGTGACGTACCACGCGATTCAAATTTGCCGGTTTTGTTACTTTCACGCAGGATGCGCGGTGATTTTGCGGCTAATGTTCTCATTCGTGACACAAAATAACGTTTTGATAACCGTTGTCATTTGGTCATTGAACATCGCAACGGCATAATGCCCCGCCCACATCATTGCAGAGTCTAGGGAGCTAGCTTGTCTACGCCTGTCGAACCCTTGCGTTTGCTGCTACTGGCCGAAGAGCCAGCGTGGACAGCGTTATTGCGTGAGTGTCTGGCTCCGATGGGGAGCGCGGCGGTGCTGATCAGCGCGCCGAGCTGGGAGTCGGTCAGCAGTTTGTTCGAAGACAACCGCCACGCGGTTCTGTTGACCCTACCGGCGTTGCAGCCGGCACCGGGCCGTTGCAGCTTGCCGACAGTCTTGCTGCTGGAACACGAACCGGACACCGCGCCGGTTGGCGTCAGTGACTGGCTGGTGTTCGACGCGCTCGACGCCGGCATGCTGCGCCGTTGCCTGCGCCATGTGCGTGAGCGCGGCGTGCTCGAAAATACTCTGCAACGCCTGGCCGAACAGGATCCGCTGACGGGCATCGCCAATCGCCAGGGTTTCCAGACCTTGCTCGCCGCGCGCCTCGCGGAAAACGATGGACGTGGCGTGGCCCTCGGGCATCTCGATCTCGACAACTTCCGCCACGCCAACGATGCTCTCGGCCACCAGGCGGGTGATCGCTTGATCCTGCAAGTCGTCGCGCGGCTGAAAAGTCAGCTCGAAGCCGGTGATCAACTGGCACGTCTGGGCAGCGATGAGTTCGCCTTGCTGATCGACACCCGCCGCGCGCCGCAACGCGCCGAATGGATGGCCGAACGTATCACCGAAGCACTCGCCGAACCGTATTGGGTCGATGGTGAAAGTCTGCTCATCGGCTCCAGCCTCGGCATCGCTCATGCCCGCGCGCAGGGTGGTGCCGACCCGCTGATGTGGCACGCACACATCGCCATGCAGCAGGCCAAGAGCACGCAGGGCTGCACCTTTCATATCTTCAACGAACGCATCAACCGCAACGCGCGGAGCATGGCCGACCTCGAAAGCGAGCTGCGCCGGGCCTTGCGTCGCGATGAGCTGGAATTGCATTACCAGCCACGCCTGAATCTTGAGGACGGCCAGATTGTCGGCCTCGAGGCCTTGGTGCGCTGGCGCCATGGCGAACGTGGTTTGCTGCCGCCGAGTGAATTCGTGCCGCTGGCCGAGCAAAGCGGGTTGATTGTGCCGCTGGGTTACTGGGTGATTTCCCGGGCGCTGCGTGACATGCAGGCGTTGCGCGAACGCGGACTACCGGCGTTGCACATGGCGATCAACTTGTCGTTCCGTCAGTTTCAGGACAGTCAGTTGTTGCCGACGCTCAGCCGCTTGATCGCTGAGCGTGGTGTGGAAGCACAGTGGCTGGAATTCGAACTGACCGAAACCGCCGTGATGCGCCGCAGCGATCTGGTCAAGCAGACCATGGATGCCCTTGGGCGGCTCGGCGTGCGCTTCTCGCTGGATGATTTCGGTACCGGGTTCTCGTCGTTCGTACACCTCAACAGCTTGCCGATCACTTTGCTGAAGATCGACAAGAGCTTTGTCGGCGGCATGGAGCAGCGCGAGGAGAACCGAAAACTGGTACACGCGATGATCAATCTCGCGCACAACCTGCATCTGGAAGTGGTGGCGGAAGGGGTCGAGACGCCGGAACAACTGGAATTGCTGCGCGGCTTTGGTTGCGATCAGGTGCAGGGTTATCTGATCAGCCGGCCGTTGCCGTTGGCGGAACTGGTTGAGTATCTGACCTTCGGCTCAAGCCAGCAGCCCGCCCTCGAAATCGTGGGCTGACACTAGAGCAAATTTGAAACAACATTGTGGCGAGGGGATTCAGCGAAACGTCGCACCGCCCCGTTCGGCTGCGAAGCAGTCGCAAAACCATCGCACCGGGTGTAACTGATACACCGCGACATCAGATTTTGGGGCGGCCTCGCCACCCAACGAGGATAAATCCCCTCGCCACAAGATTCCCTTTCATTAGGGGATTTCAGTCGGTCTGAGGAACTGTGAATGGCCGGGATGACGCCGGCTCCAGCCGAATCATCCGCTTCATCTTCCACTCAAACGCCAGCGTCAAACTCACCGCCGCGCACGCCAGGCCCAGCGCCAAGCCCCACCAGACGCCCGTCGGCCCCCAGTTCAAGTGGAACGCCATCCACCACGCCGCCGGCGCGCCAATCAGCCAATAACAGCCGAGCCCGACCAGGAACGTGGTTTTTGCATCCTTGAGTCCGCGAATACAGCCCATGGCAATCGTCTGCGTGCCGTCGAACAGCTCGAACCATGCCGCCACGGCCAGCAGGCTCACCGCCAAACGAATCACTTCGGCAAACGCCGGATCATTGTGATCAAGGAATAACCCGACCAACTGATTTGGCAGCAACCAGAACACCATCGCAAACCCGAGCATCACCACCGCACCAAAGACGATCCCGACGCGGCCCGACATCCGTGCATCGAGCAATTGCCCCGCGCCGTAATGCTGGCCGATGCGCATGGTGATCGCATAGGACATGCCCGCCGGCACCATGAACGCCACCGAGACAATCTGCAGGGCGATCTGATGCGCGCCCAGTTGCGTGCTGCCCATGGTGCCCATGCACAGCGCCGCGAAGGCAAACAACCCGACTTCCACCGCGTAGGTGCCACCGATCGGCAGACCGAGGCGCCAGAGTTCTTTCAGGTACTGCCGATTCGGCCGCGATAACCCTGCGCGCAGCGGATAAGCGTCATAGGCCGGATGCCGGCGAATATGCCAGGCCAATGCCAGCGCCATGCAGTTGGCGACAATCGCCGTGACCAGGCCGATGCCCATCAACCCCATTTTCGGCAAGCCGAACATGCCAGTGATCAGCGCGTAATTGAGCAGGAAGTTGGCCACGGTGCCGGCGAGGCTGATAACCATCACCGGCGTCGCCCGGCCGATCGCACTGGTGAACCCGCGCAGCGCCATGAAACTGAGGTAGCCGGGCAGAGCGAAGGGCAGGGCGATCAGGAATTGTCCGGCGGCATTGACGTTGGTTTCGGTCTGGCCGAACAGCAGCAACACCGGTTTCAGGTTCCATAGCAGCAAGCCGGCGCCCAGCGCCATCAGCCATGCCAGCCACAATCCGGCCTGAGTCAGCCGTGCGGCGCCAATGATGTCGCCGGCGCCCTTGCGAATCGCCACCAGCGTGCCGACCGCCGCAATCACGCCGATGCAGAAAATCGACACGAACGAATAGGTTGCTGCACCCAGCCCGCCGCCGGCCAGCGCTTCGGGGCTTAAGCGCGCCATCATCAGGGTGTCGGTCAGCACCATCAGCATGTGCGCCAACTGTGAAGCGATCAACGGCCCTGCCAGCCGCAGAATGGCCCAGAGTTCGGTACGCACAGGATGCTGCATGGTCATCACCACTCGATATCGGAGGGAACAGGAGAGCATCGATTCTCGGCGCTTGGCAGGCATTGCACAAAGGGATAAAAAGGATGGGTGGCATGAGTAATACTCATCCTGAGTAGAAACTGTCCATTTCGCTGTATCCCGCTGCAGGAGCCTTGTGCATGTCCCGTCGACTTCCTCCGTTGTATGCCCTGCGCGCATTCGAAGCCGCCGCGCGGCACAGCTCGTTCACGCGTGCGGCCGAGGAGTTGTCGATCACCCAGAGTGCGGTGAGTCGGCACATTCGCACGCTCGAAGATCATTTTGCCTGCAAGCTGTTTCACCGCAGCGGTCGCCATTTGCAGCTCACCGAGTCGGCCCGCTTGCTGTTGCCGGGCATCCGGGAAGGCTTTGCAGCCCTGGAACGGGCCTGTAATACCTTGCGCGCTGAAGATGACATCCTGCGCATGAAAGCCCCGTCGACCCTGACCATGCGTTGGTTGCTGGCGCGGCTCAGTCGTTTCCGTCACTTGCAACCAGGCAACGAAGTGCAACTGACCAGCGCGTGGATGGACGTCGATTCGGTGGACTTCAACGATGAGCCGTTCGATTGTGCGGTGCTGTTGAGCGACGGGCATTTCCCGCCGGACTGGGAGGCGAGCTTGCTGTTTCCCGAAGAGCTGATTCCCGTTGGCGCACCGAACCTGCTCAATGATCAACCGTGGGATCTGGCCCGGCTGGCGTCCACCGAATTGCTCCATCCGACGCCGGATCGCCGCGACTGGCGCAGTTGGCTGGAGCACATGGGTTTGTCCGATCAGGTCTCGCTCAAGGGCGGGCAAGTCTTCGACACGCTGGAATTGGGCATGATCGCGGCGGCGCGCGGTTACGGTGTGTCGATGGGCGATCTGTTGATGGTCGCCGAAGATGTCGCGCAAGGACGGCTGAGTCTGCCTTGGCCGACTGCGGTCGCCAGTGGATTGAATTATTACCTGGTGTGGCCAAAGACCCGTCCGGGAGGTGAACGTTTGCGCCGCCTCAGCGACTTCCTGCAGGGCGAAGTCCGCGCCATGGAGCTGCCGGACGTTGCGCGCTTGAGCTGAAACGTTCGAGCCGCCACAATGGCGGCCTTGCGCCATACCCTCGCAATGCGCTCAAGTATTCGGTTTTACCGCCGACTATGAGCAAGTGGAACCGTCGTGCCGGTATCCACGATTCACCCCCACTATTAGAAAATTATCCGAGTCGAGATCAAGGAGGATCCCGTGGCTCGGCCAGGAGCTGTCCATGTCTCAACCTCGCGCTCGGATCGCCTCGCAGCTGGGCCTCGCGCTCGCTGTGATACTGGCGATAGTTATCAGTGGCAGTACGGTGTTCGCCCTGCGTTCGCTGGATTCGGCCAACCTCGCCACCCGTGAAGAGCATCTGGCCAGTGAGGCGCGGCTGCTGGCCGACCAACTGAGTACCTTTCACGGCACGCTGCGTGAAAGCACCCAGCGTCTGAGTGGGTTGTTCGAGAAGCGCTTCAGCGCCGGCTTGAGCATTCACCCGAGTGAGCCGGTAACGGTGGCAGGCACCCAAACCCCGGGCCTGCACTTGGGCAGCGAAGTGCTGAACAACAATTTCAAGGAAGTCGACGAGTTCAAGCAGATGACCGCCGGCGTCGCCACGCTGTTTGTGCGCAGTGGTGAAGACTTCGTGCGGGTCAGCACCTCGCTGACCAAACAGGACGGCACCCGCGCCATCGGCACCTTGCTTGACCACGCGCACCCGGCGTACGCGAAGTTGATGGCTGGGCAGAGTTATGTTGGCCGCGCCTTGTTGTTCGATCGCTCCTACATGACCCAATACACCCCGGTGCGCGATGGCAGCGGCAAGGTGATTGCGGTGTTGTTTGTCGGTTTCGATTACACCGACGCGCAGAATGCCCAGTTCGACAACCTCAAACGCTTCCGCATTGGCCAGACCGGCTCGCTGGCGCTGCTCGATGAGCAGAGCAAATGGCTGGTTGCTCCGGCGGGTGTGCAGGCGTTGGATCAAGCGATTCCAGTGATCAAGGATCTGGCGAAATCGCCGGGCAAAGGTCAGTTCTGGGGCGACAAGTCCGAAGATTTCTACAGCGTCGCGGTGCCGTTCGATGGCGGGCCGTGGTCGGTGGTGGCAAGCATGCCGAAAGCCGAAATCCGCGCGGTGACCTGGAGCGTCGGCACGCAATTGGCCATTGGCAGCCTGCTGGCGATGCTGTTGGCGGTCGGTTCCGTTGTGTGGTTGCTGCGCAGCAAACTGGCGCCACTGAGCGATCTGGTACGTCAGGCCGAAGCTTTGGGCGCTGGCGATCTGAGCGTGCGCCTGAGCGTATCGAGCAACGACGAAATCGGTCAATTGTCTCGTGCGTTCAACCAGATGAGCCAAGCGCTGTCGACGATGGTCGAGCATATCCGCCGCTCTTCGGAAGAGGTCAACAGCCGTGCGCAAGCCTTGTCCGGTCTGTCCGGCGGCGCGTACGAAGGCATGGAGCAGCAGTCCGGCGAAATCACCAGCATGGCCGGCGCGGTGGAAGAATTCAGCGCGACCTCGTTGAACATCGCCGACAACATGGGCGCGACCCAGCGTCTGGCGCAGGAAAATGCTCAGCAAACGCAGATTGGTCGCAGCTCGATGGAAGAGGCTTCGTCGTCGCTGGAGCAGATCGCTGGCGCCCTGAACAGCACCGCCACCGTGATCAACACCCTCGGTCAGCGTTCGCAGGAAATTGGCGGCATCGTTGGCGTGATTACTTCGATTGCCGAGCAGACCAATTTGCTCGCGCTCAACGCTGCAATCGAGGCAGCCCGTGCCGGTGAGCAGGGTCGTGGCTTTGCTGTGGTGGCGGATGAAGTGCGCAGCCTGGCCTCGCGTACTCGCCAGGCCACCGATGAAATTTCCAGCATGATTCATAGCATCCAGCAGGAAACCGGCAACGCGATCAGCACCATGGAGCAGGGCAATGTGCTGATGCAGGAAGGCCTGTCGCGTAACGCCAATGTCGCGTCGGCGCTGGCGCGTATTGACGAGCAGAGCCGTTCGGCGGGGCAGCAGTTTGCCGCGATTACCACGGCGACTCAGGAGCAGAGCAGCACCGCGACGTTGTTGAGCAGCAATTTGCAGAGCATTGCGCTGGCCAACAGTGAGCAGCGTGAGGTTGTGTCGAACCTTGCTGTTACGGCTAAAGAGCTGGAGAAGCTGGCGGCGGATCTGCGCTCCGAGGTTGATCGCTTCCGTTGATGCGCCTTTGAAATAGTCATCGCGGGCAAGCCCGCTCCCACAGGTATATCGGCTGTGCGCAAAAATCGCGCTCCCCGTCGAACCCTGTGGGAGCGGGCTTGCCCGCGATTGCATCAACGCTAATCGCGGATCCATCGCAGCCCCATTACTGCTTTCATACTTGCTGAAACGTTTCCGCAGCGCTATAAAAATGGCACAACTCCAATAAAGGCTGCTGCCATGACCCCGCTCAAACTCGCCGTCGCCCTCGGCGCTTTCACTGCTGCTTCCCACGCCATGGCCTGGGATTACGTCCTTCTCGATACCAACAAGCCCGCGCAAAACTGGAGCATCACCAGTGAACAGCTCGGGGTGAAAACCGACCAACCCTTCTCCGTAAGCCTGCGTACCTTGCACGGTGGGCGGCAGGAAGGTGTCAGCATCGTTGATATCGATAACGGCACGATGAAACTCTCGGTGGTGCCAACCCGCGGCATGAATGTCTTGCAGGCCTCTGTCGGCAATGTGCGCATGGGGTGGGATTCGCCGGTCAAGGACGTGGTCAACCCGTCCTTTATCGAGCTCAACGGACGCGGTGGGCTGGGTTGGCTGGAAGGCTTCAATGAGCTGGTCGCCCGCTGCGGTTATGAATGGGTCGGCCATCCCGGCATCGATAATGGTGAGCTGCTGACCCTGCACGGCCGCGCCGCCAACATCCCGGCCAGTACCGTCACGCTGCACATCGACGAAAAGCCACCCTACGCCATCAGTCTGCGCGGCGAGCTGAAAGAGCAAGCCTTCAAGAAAGTCGACTTTTCGGTGGTCACGGAACTGGTCACCGAGCCTGGCAGCGTGCGCTTTGCACTTAACGATACGCTGACCAACAACGGCGACTATCCAAAGGAATACCAGGCGCTGTATCACAGCAATTTCAGCACGCCGTTCCTCGAGCAGGGCGCCCGTTTTGCTGCACCGGTGAAACAGGTCTCGCCGTTCAACGACAAGGCCAAGGGCGATCTGGCTGACTGGCAGACTTATCGTGCGCCGACCAAGGACTACGACGAAACCGTCTATAACGTTGTGCCCTATGCCGACGCCAAAGGTGAAACGCTGACTGTTCTGCATAACAAGGCGGGCAGCCTTGGTGTTTCTGTTGGCTTCAATACCCAGCAGTTGCCAGTGTTCTCTCTGTGGAAAAACACTGATACCCAAGGGCAGGGCTATGTCACGGGGCTGGAGCCGGGCACCAGTTTTTCTTACAACCGCCGCTATCAGCGTCCGCTGAATCTGGTGCCGACCATTGCACCGAAAGAACACAAACAGTTCCAGATCAGCTACAGCCTGCTCGCGGACAAAGGTGCTGTGGATAAGGCCTTGAAGCGTGTGACCGAGATTCAGGCGGGGCGCGACACCGAAGTGCGGCAGACGCCGTTGGTGGATCTGACAACCGAGCATTAAGGTGTCGCCGGCCGATATTGCAGCGCCTCGGCCAAGTGTTCGCGTTTGATTGCATCGACTTGCTCAAGGTCTGCCAAAGTGCGGGCGACCTTGAGTAGCCGGTGTGCCGAGCGCAGCGATAGCGTCAGTCGTTCACAGGCTGATTCAAGCCATTTCTCGTCGGCTGTGGATAACTTGCAGTGCCGCTTCAACCCCGGCAGATCAAGAAAAGCATTGGCACAGGCTTGACGCTTTTGCTGGCGCTCCCGCGCCTCGGCTACCAATGCCGCAGCGCTGGCGCTGTCCTCACCGGGCTTAACCGCAGGGTTCAATGCCGTCGCCTCCCGGGCCACCGTCAGGTGCAAATCGATTCGATCCAGTAAAGGTCCAGACAGCTTGTTGCGATAGCGTTGGACCATGTCCGGTGTGCAGGAGCACTTGCCGCTTGGCTCGCCAAGATATCCACAGGGGCACGGGTTCATCGCCGCCACCAATTGGAAGCGCGCGGGAAAACGCACGCGGTCCTTGGCCCGGGCTATCACGATGAATCCCGACTCCAAAGGCTCCCGTAAAACCTCCAGAACCTTGCGATCGAATTCCGGCAACTCATCGAGAAACAGAACACCGTGGTGGGCCAAGGTGATTTCGCCGGGTTGCGGTTTCGAACTGCCACCCACCAGTGCAGGCCCGGAGGCGGAGTGGTGCGGTTGACGGAAGGGACGCTGCGGCCAATGGGTCAGCGGTGCGCCACTGGCGACGGACTGAATCGCCGCCACCTCCAGCGCTTCACTCTCGGCCAGCGGCGGCAACAGCCCCGGTAATCGGCTGGCCAGCAACGTCTTACCCGTCCCCGGCGGCCCGCTGAACAGCAAGTTGTGCGCACCCGCAGCGGCAATCAGCAACGCCCGTTTCGCCGCCACTTGCCCCTGCACTTCATTCAAGTCGGGATAAGGCTTGCTGGCATGCATCAGCCCGTCGGAGACATAGGGCTCAACTGGCGTATGCCCATTGAAATGCGCCACCGCCTCCAGCAAATGATCCACCGCAAACACCTTCAACCCCGAAGCCAGACACGCCTCCTCGGCATTCGCTCGCGGCACCACCAACGCACGACCCGCCTTGCGCGCCGCCAATGCTGCCGGCAAAACCCCGCGCACCGCTCGCACGGCGCCGGACAACGCCAACTCACCCAGACATTCCACATCATCCAGCGTCAGACACGGCACCTGCACACTCGCCGACAGAATCCCCAAGGCAATCGCCAGATCAAACCGCCCGCCATCCTTGGGCAGATCCGCCGGCGCCAGATTCAAAGTGATCCGCCGCGCCGGAAACTGCAGCCCGGAATTGATGATCGCGCTGCGCACCCGGTCCTTGCTCTCCTTCACCGCCGCCTCGGGCAGGCCGACCATGGTCAGCGACGGCAGGCCGTTGGCCAGATGGACTTCGACGGTGACAGCAGGGGCTTCCACGCCAATCTGGGCGCGACTGTGGACGATGGAGAGAGACATGGTCGTTCCTTGAGCTGAATCGGGGGCCGCTTCCTGCGGGTTTTTGAAGGGTAGTTGGGAGAGCGAATCCAGGCGACACGGATGCAAGGGCAAACCTTCACTGGATGTTGCCAAGGTGCCCTTCCACATTCAGTAGAGGCGCCACATTAGTTTTCTTCTTCGGGATTTCTTACTTGGCTTCCTCCCCCGGCCAGCCAACCATCCGGTTCGAGTTCTTTACCGTACTTGGCCGCTACCTCAATAAAACGACGCTGATTGGCTGAAATACCTCCGGCTAACCGAAGTGCTTCAGCGTGATATCCAACAATCTCTTCTAGCTTTGCCCTTCTCTTTTTGTCTTTCATTGAGGCCTCGTTTTTTGGGTGACAGATGCTTTGTTGGCCACCGTAGTACAAGGAGGAAAAGTCGCGTAATCAGGCGCAGACGCTGATGTTTGTAGGGCCATGCCCTAATAGTTGTAGGACGCCGGCGAAAGGGGGGTGAAGGTCTTGTATCCGGGAGTCGGATGCTCCAGTTTGGCCGTTCAATGCAGCCTCTGGAGGCGAAAAATGGACCGCAATGGTATGCGCCCGATTCATCCGGGCGAGGTTCTGAATAAGGAATTCATGGAGCCGTTGGGCATGACCGTCATGGATCTGGCCATGCCCACGAACTGGCCCGAAAGTGAGATCGAAAAGCTTGTGAAATGCCAGCTCGGGATCGGCGTCGATCTGGCAATCAGCCTTGCCACTCGTCTCAACACTACGCCTGAGTTCTGGATGAATCTCCAATCGACTTACGATTTGCGCAGGGCCCAGCTCCGGCATGCGGGTTTATAGCGATTGCAGCATTCGCGAAGCTCTTTTCCACCATGGCCCCGTCATTGGGCGCTTGGTCTGTTCCCGTTCCACCACCATCAGCGGCACATCTTGTAACCGTATCCACGGCTGGTTATTCCAGTGCAACAAACTCAATGTCATGTCCGGCCAACTGAGCAGGCTCAGGTGTGGGCGTTCGCTTGTGCTGGGGTGTTGGGCGTCGCGCAGGGTGGGGATGACTTGGTGGGTGATCCATTCGCGCAGCGCTCGGTATTCGGGGCAGTAGTGGTAGACGAGGAGGGCGTAGATGCCTGATTCGCTGATCAGCAGGGTGTTTTCGATCTGGTTGTGGATGAGGGTTTTGCGGGTTTGGTATTGGTCGGGGTCGAGTTTTCGCAGCATGCGTTCGTTGAGGTAGATGTGCAGCAGGCGGCTCAGGTCTCGGGCGCAGAACCAGGGTTGGTTCTGGATGAGGAGGGCGTGGAGGGGGAGTTTGTGGCGGGTGAAGATGTGCGGGGTCAGATAAGTCTCTTCTTGATTCATTGAGCAGTTCCTCTTGCTTAAGGGGCTGCCCTCAATCGTCGCCAAACGATTGGGTGGCAGTTGTACGCGGGTTGGCGAACCGGAGCAAAAGGAACCCGGCAGACCCGAAGGTCTCCCACGCACAACCGCCATGAAACGATGTGGCGGTAATGTAGCTGCCATCATGGTTGTCGTGCGCCTTAAGCTGTTCGGGTCGCCAAACCCGCTGCTGAACATTCAGCATCGGGTGAGCTTAGAAACCTGGGCTTTTCGGCGCAATCGGACGGCGGTGGTGCAGGTTGTAGGACGTTGCCGGGATGGTTGAAGGGCTGAGGATCAAAAGATCGCAGCCTTCGGCAGCTCCTACAGGGGGATGCGTTATTCGGCTGGCGGTGTCAGCTTGGCTTCCATCTCGGCGACTTTGGCTTCGAGGCTTTCGAGGCGGGCGCGAGTGCGGGCCAGTACGACCATCTGGCTATCGAATTCTTCGCGGCTGACCAAGTCGAGTTTGCTGAAGGCGCTTTGCAGCAGCATCTTGAACTGGCTTTCGATTTCGGCTTTCGGCAGCGGGGTGTCGCCGCTGAAGAGGCGGGAGGCGGTGCCGCTCAGGGCGTCGAGGAAGTCTTTGGGCGCGAGCATGGTGGATGTCCTGGAAACAATGGCCGGCAGTGTATCACGCAGTGTCTATAGTCAATCTCGCGGTCAGGGATGCACGCTTTTCGCGCAGGCGGACGGACGGCGACGCACCGTTGTTGTGCGTATCCGGATGGGGTTTTGCACGGGATGGCGTGTGGCAGCGGCCAAGGGATTGAAATCAGAGGTTTTTGGCGAGATGGCAAGCTTTCTGCTTAGTCACCTTCGACCCATGCACTGATGCAGTCGCTGTGACGAATGCAGTGCGGCAGACGGAGCGGGGAGTTTCGTCGGCAGCGGTTAGCTGGCGTCAGTCGGGCAGGTACGGCCGACGATGCGTTACAAAGCCAGGCACTGCGCTTAGACTTGAGTCGGGTTTGTTTTCCTGGGGCAAGTCCACCAATTCGGGAGAGAGTTTTCATGAAGCTAGTCACTGCCATCATCAAGCCGTTCAAGTTGGACGACGTGCGCGAGTCGCTGTCCGAAATCGGCGTGCAGGGCATTACCGTTACTGAAGTCAAAGGCTTCGGCCGGCAGAAGGGTCACACCGAGCTGTATCGCGGCGCGGAATATGTGGTCGATTTTCTGCCCAAGGTGAAAATCGACGTGGCCATCGACGACAAGGATCTGGATCGGGTTATCGAGGCGATAACCAAAGCGGCCAACACCGGCAAGATCGGTGACGGCAAGATCTTCGTGGTCAATCTGGAACAGGCGATTCGCATCCGTACCGGCGAAACCGATACCGACGCGATCTAAGCGCCGCCACAAACCCCAACGCCCCAGGAGAAAACAATATGACTCTGCGTAAATTCGCAGGGCTAGGAGCCCTGTTGTCTATCGTAATGCCCGGCCTTGCTATGGCGGCAGACGAAGTGGCGGCCCCGGTCCTCAATTCCGGCGACACTGCCTGGATGCTCACCTCGACAGCCCTCGTGCTGTTCATGACCATCCCCGGCCTGGCGCTGTTCTACGGCGGCATGGTTCGCTCGAAAAACATTCTTTCCGTGATGATGCAGTGCTTCGCCATTACCGGTCTGATCAGCATCCTGTGGGTCATTTATGGCTACAGCATTGCGTTCGACACCACCGGCATGGAGCAGGGCGTCGTCAATTTCAACTCGTTCTTCGGCGGCATGGGCAAGGCGTTCCTCGCCGGTGTCACGCCTTCGAGCCTGACCGGCCCTGCGGCGCTATTCCCTGAGGCGGTGTTCATCACCTTCCAGATGACCTTCGCGATCATCACCCCGGCGCTGATCGTCGGTGCGTTCGCCGAGCGGATGAAGTTCTCCGCGATGCTGATCTTCATGGGCATCTGGTTCACCCTGGTTTATGCACCGATCGCGCACATGGTCTGGTCCGGCAACGGCGGCCTGATGTGGGACTGGGGCGTGCTCGACTTCGCCGGCGGCACCGTGGTGCACATCAACGCCGGTGTGGCCGGTCTGATCTGCTGCCTGGTGTTGGGCAAGCGCAAAGGCTTCCCGACCACCCCGATGGCTCCGCACAACCTCGGTTACACCCTGATGGGCGCGGCGATGCTGTGGGTCGGCTGGTTCGGCTTCAACGCCGGTTCCGCTGCGGCGGCCAACGGCACCGCCGGCATGGCGATGCTGGTCACCCAAATCGCTACCGCTGCGGCGGCGCTGGGCTGGATGTTTGCCGAGTGGGTCACCCACGGCAAGCCAAGCGCACTGGGTATCGCATCGGGTGTGGTTGCCGGTCTGGTCGCGATCACTCCGGCTGCCGGCACTGTGGGCCCGATGGGCGCACTGGTGATCGGTCTGGCCGCAGGTGTGGTGTGCTTCTTCTGCGCCACCACGCTGAAACGCAAACTCGGTTATGACGACTCCCTGGACGCCTTCGGCGTACACGGTATCGGCGGTATTCTCGGCGCGATCCTCACCGGTGTGTTCGCTGCGCCGGCGCTGGGTGGCTTCGGCACCGTCACCGATATCGGTGCGCAAGTCTGGATTCAAGTAAAAGGCGTGGGCTTCACGGTGATCTACACCGCGATCGTCACCTTCATCATCCTCAAGGTCCTGGACGCCGTGATGGGTCTGCGTGTGACCGAGGAAGAAGAGTCGGTTGGCCTCGATCTGGCACAACACAACGAACGCGGCTACAACCTGTAAGTACGCGCACTGAAAAAAATTGCCCGGTTCGCCGGGCATTTTTTTGTCCGGGATTTGTCATTAAGCGACAGGCTGAAAGGATTTTTCGTACGCCTTTAGTCGTGTTTACGACGGCGGTTTTTCACCGGCCAATGGCTTACATCATTGAGCGAATATTAGGGCCTTTGTTTTTTCCCAGAGCGCGCTAGAATGCGCCCCGAACGTGCGGAGAACTGTATGTGGCAACAGACTCTGATAACCCTGCGGGCACGGCCCCGGGGCTTTCATCTGGTAACGGACGAGTTACTCGCTGGCCTGCCTGAACTCAGGGAGTGCCGGGTCGGTCTGTTGCATTTGTGGCTGCAGCACACCTCGGCGTCGTTGACCATCAACGAGAACGCCGATCCGGCGGTCCGTCGCGACTTCGAACGATTTTTCAATCGTCTGATCCCACAAGGAACAGACGGCTATGAGCATAACGACGAAGGCCTGGACGACCTCCCGGCGCACTTCAAGGCCAGCGTGCTTGGTTGCCAGATCAGTCTGCCGGTTTCGGCAGGTCGTCTGGCTCTGGGGACCTGGCAAGGCGTTTATCTGGGCGAGCACCGTGATCATGGCGGTGCTCGAAAAGTCCTCGCCACCTTGCACGGTGAAGGGGCATAAACCGTTGGTCACCAATGGTTACTGATTTTTTAACGGCGACTTTCGACAGTTGCCAAAGCTGGTCTATAACTAATCTGCTTTTCGCAAGTCATGAGGTAGAACATGAGCGACGATGATCTGGAAAACGACGACCTCGAAGTAGGCGACGAAGACGAGGCCGAGGAAGGCCTGGAAGCGGCAGCGGAAGACGTTGCTGACGACGATGGCGGTGACGATACGCCGGCCCCGGCTGCCAAAGGCAAAGCCAAGGCTGCGGTGTCGGTAGATGAGTTGCCGAGCATTGAAGCCAAGAACAAGGAACGCGACGCCCTGGCCAAGGCCATGGAAGAGTTCCTGTCGCGCGGCGGAAAAGTGCAGGAAGTGGAGGCCAATGTGGTCGCCGATCCTCCGAAGAAGCCAGACAACAAGTACGGCAGCCGCCCTATCTGAGGCGTGCCGCTTGCTTGCTGAAAAAGCCCGCCGTCGCTGCGGGCTTTTTCATGGGTGATGAAAAGATCAAAAGATCGCAGCCTTCGGCAGCTCCTACATTGGAATGCGTTCCCCTGTAGGAGCTGCCGAAGGCTGCGATCTTTTCAGCGGTTCCAGCGTGCAAGCACGGCTGGCAAATCGCTCAGGCAACGAATCTCGGCATCCGGCAGGCGCTCGGCTTCCCAGACTTTTCCCGCCGGGTTAAACCAGATTGCCCGTAACCCCGCCTGTTGTGCTCCGGCAATGTCATCACCCGGATGATCGCCGATGTGCACGGCGGTTTCGGCGGTGGCGCCACCGCGTTGCAGAGCCTCATGAAAAAGCCGCGCATCCGGTTTGGCGATGCCGATATCTTCCGCGCACAACGCAAACTTGAAGTAATCCGCCAGGCCCAATCGACGCACATCGGCGTTGCCGTTGGTGACCACGCCAAGGGCGTAATGATTGGCGAGAATCTCCAGCATCGGCTCGACTTCAGGGAACACTTCGATCTGATGCCGCGCATGCAGAAACACTTCAAAACCCTTGTCTGCCAGGTCGGTAGCTTCGCCATGGGCATATCCAGCGTCTTCCATCGCATGAAACAACACCCGCCGACGTAGCGCGCTGATCCGGTGCTTGAGCCCCGGCTCGTTAGCCAGTACACGCTCGCGAATCGTCCACAAATGTTCGACCGGCACCGCGCCCAGGTTCGGCGCATGTTCGCTTAGCCATTCGCGCAATACCGCTTCGGCGCTGACGATCACCGGGGCGGTGTCCCACAGGGTGTCGTCGAGGTCGAAGGTGATCAACTGGATGCTCATGAATCGTCGCCTTTCATGCGTTTGGCCCGTGGATGGGCACTGTCGTAGACCGCCGCCAGGTGCTGGAAGTCCAGGTGGGTGTAGATCTGCGTGGTCTTGATATCTGAGTGGCCGAGCAATTCCTGCACGGCGCGCAGGTCCTGCGAGGATTCGAGCAGATGGCTGGCGAACGAGTGCCGCAGCATGTGCGGGTGCAGGTTCTGCCCCAACTCGCGTTCGCCGGCGAGTTTGACCCGCACCTGAATCGCTCGCGGGCCGAGGCGCCGGCCTTGCTGGCTGACGAACACGGCGTCGTCTGCGGGGTTGGTCATGGCCCGTAACGGCAGCCATTGTTCCAGTGCTTCGCGGGCCTTTTTACCCACCGGTAGCAGCCGGGTTTTACTGCCCTTGCCGAGGACTTGAACCATGCCGTCGGCGAGGTCCAGCTGATCAAGATTGAGCCCGGTCAGCTCGGAGAGGCGCAGACCGGAGGAGTAGAACAACTCCAGAATCGCCTGATCCCGACGCGCGAGAAAATCATCCTCGACTGCACCTTCCAGCAGTTGCAGAGCACGGTCAGTGTCGAGGGTTTTCGGCAGGCGGCGCTCGCCTTTAGGTGGTGCCAGACCCGTGGCCGGATCATGGTCGCAAAGGCCTTCGCGATTCAGATAGTGATAAAGCCCACGCACCGCCGAAAGCAACCGGGCGAGGCTGCGCGAGGACTGGCCCTGCGCATGCAAGCGAGCAATCAGGCTGCGCAGGCGCTGAATGTCCAGCGCAGACCAACTGCCGATGTTCTGTTTCACGCACCAGCCAAGGACTTTATCGAGGTCGCGGCGGTAGGCCGACAGCGTGTGCGGCGACACCTGTCGCTCACTGCGCAGGTGTTCGCAGTAAGCGTCCAGTTGTCGGTCCATGTTCAGCGTACCGAGCGCAGGGAGCTGTTGACCCGTGGCAGCACGCGGCCCATGACCTCGGCGATATAGCTGAGGAACAGCGTACCGACCGAACTCTTGTAGTGCTGCGGATCACGGCTGGCGATCGCCAGAATGCCGTGGATGCCTTGATGGCTGACGGCAACCACGGCAGTTGAGCCGATCTGCTTGCGCTGTTCTTCACCAAAGAGGAAGTCCAGCTCATGCTCACGCAGGCTACCGCTGACGCTTTTGCCTTCGGTGAGCAGACCGCCGATGGCGACCTGGGCGTCGGCGTGAGTGACCCAGCGACCGACCGGGGCCGGGTTATCACCGAGCAGGATCAGGCTGACAAAAGGCACCTGAAAATCCTGACGCAGACTGTCTTCGACGCTGATCACCACGTCTTCCAGGCTGGCGGCGTCCATTAGAGAAAGAATCAGGCGGCGGGTCTTGTCGAACAGGCGATCGTTGTCGCGGGCGACGTCCATCAAATGCGAGAGGCGGTGACGCATCTCGATGTTGCGGTCGCGCAGGATAGTCATCTGCCGCTCGACCAGCGAAACGGTATCGCCACGCTGGTGCGGAATGCGCAGGGCGGGCAGCAGTTCTTCGTGCTCGACGAAGAAGTCCGGATGCGCCTCAAGGTACGCAGCAACCGCTGCCGCCTCCAGGCTCTCGGACGCTGATTCGTCGGACTGTCGGGCGGGTACCTGAGGCTTATCGGTCATGGTTTTTGCTCACTCAAAGACGCACTTGTCCTTCGTATACACGCACTGCCGGACCGGTCATCAGCACCGGTTGGCCAGGGCCTGCCCATTCAATGGACAGACGCCCGCCGGGCAGGTCAATCAATAGCGGCGAATCCATCCACCCCTGGCTGATCGCAGCGACAGCCGCTGCACACGCGCCGGTCCCGCAGGCCTGGGTTTCCCCGGCGCCACGTTCCCACACGCGCAGTTGCGCACGGTTGCGGTCGATGACCTGGAGAAAACCGACGTTCACGCGCGCGGGGAAACGCGGGTGATGTTCGATTTTCGGCCCCAATTCATGCACCGGTGCACTGTTGATGTCTTGCACGCGCAATACCGCGTGCGGATTGCCCATCGACACCGCGGCCAGTTCGACCGTGGTGCCATCGACTTCCAGCTGATAGCTGATGGCTTGCGCTGGCGCTTCGAACGGAATGTCCGCCGGCACCAGGCGTGGAGCGCCCATGTTCACGCCGATCTGGCCGTCGTTACGTACGTCCAGTTCGATAATGCCGCCTTTGGTCTCGACGCGGATCTGCCGCTTGGCGGTCAGACGCTTGTCTAGCACGAAGCGCGCAAAGCAGCGCGCACCATTGCCGCACTGCTCAACTTCCGAGCCGTCGGAATTGAAGATCCGATAACGGAAATCCACGTCCGGGTTGCTTGGCGCCTCGACGATCAGCAACTGGTCGAAACCAATGCCGGTGTGGCGGTCGCCCCATTGCTTGGCGTGCTTTGGCTGAATATGCGCGTGCTGGCTGACCAGGTCGAGAACCATGAAGTCATTGCCCAAGCCGTGCATTTTAGTAAAACGCAGCAGCATGGGTTACTCCGGCAGCAGGCTTTCGCCGGCAAACAGCTCGGCCACGGTCTCGCGGCGACGCACTTCAAAAACCTGATCACCGTCTACCAACACTTCAGCGGCGCGGCCACGGGTGTTGTAGTTGGAGCTCATCACAAAACCGTAGGCGCCGGCCGAATGCACGGCCAGCAGATCGCCTTCGGCCAGAGCCAGTTCGCGATCCTTGGCGAGGAAGTCACCGGTTTCGCAGATCGGGCCAACGATGTCGTATTTGCGCGCAGCGCTGTCACGCGGTTTGACTGCGGTAACGTCCATCCACGCCTGATACAGCGCCGGGCGGATCAGGTCGTTCATCGCCGCGTCGACGATGGCGAAATCCTTGTGTTCGGTGTGCTTGAGGTACTCGACCTGGGTCAGCAGCACGCCGGCGTTGGCAACGATGAAACGGCCCGGCTCGAACACCAGCGCCAGATCACGTCCGTTCAGACGCTCGCGCACAGCTTTGATGTAGTCGGCAGCCAAAGGCGGCTCTTCATCGCGATAACGCACACCCAGACCGCCACCGAGATCGATGTGGCGCAGGTGAATGCCGCAATCGCCGAGACGATCGACCAGATCCAGCAGACGGTCGAGCGCATCGAGGAACGGTGGCAGCGTGGTCAGTTGCGAACCGATGTGGCAGTCGACACCGACCACTTCCAGGTTCGGCAGATGCGCGGCGCGCACATACACGTCTTCGGCGTCGGCGATGGCGATGCCGAACTTGTTCTCTTTGAGACCGGTGGAAATGTACGGGTGGGTGCCGGCATCGACGTCCGGGTTCACGCGCAGCGAAACCGGGGCGCGGACGCCCAGTTCGGCGGCAACCACTTGCAGGCGCTCGAGCTCGTCGGTGGATTCGACGTTGAAGCAGTGCACGCCGACTTCCAGCGCACGACGCATGTCGTCGCGGGTCTTGCCGACACCGGAGAAGACGATTTTTTCAGGGCTGCCGCCAGCGGCGAGCACGCGTTCCAGTTCGCCACGGGACACGATGTCGAAACCGGCGCCCAGACGCGCCAAGACATTCAGTACGCCGAGGTTGGAGTTGGCTTTGACCGCAAAGCAGACCAGGTGCGGCATGCCGGCCAGCGCATCGGCGTACGCCAGATACTGGGCTTCGATGTGTGCGCGCGAGTAAACGTAGGTGGGCGTGCCAAAGCGGTCGGCGATGGCAGACAGCGCCACACCTTCCGCAAACAGTTCCCCGCCACGGTAGTTAAAAGCGTCCATGGCGATCCCTTATTGGTAAACGTCGTGCTTGTGCGCCTTGGAGGCAGGCTGTTGTTGCGACGATTTGGCTTGCTCGGCCGGGTCCTGATCGTCATCGGGCAGGTACAGCGGGCCTTTTTGACCGCAGGCCGAAACGAGGCAGGCAACCGCGACGAGCGCAGCAAGGGAAGAGATCAGGCGCTTCATGGCGAAATCCTTGAAAATGCGTTAATTGCGCCGGAGTATACCGGCCACCCGGCAGCTTGCCTATGTGATGGCCTTCCCGTCCGGCGGGGCTTGCCCACCAGCATATAGAACCCTGTGGGAGCGGGCTTGCCCGCGATTGCGGTGGTTCAATCGACATCAATGTTGAATTTGCCGGCCTCATCGCGGGCAAGCCCGCTCCCACAGGTACCGGGTTTGTTACGCCGATCGGTGCTTGGTCGTTAATCTTTGCAATCGGCCGGCAGCGTCCGTATCTTTCGGCGCTTGAGCCTGATCAGAACATTTTTTGAGGTTGCCGCAATGAGTTTGTCCGAAGCCCGTTTCCACGATCTGGTCGATGAAACCCAGGAAAAACTGGAAGACATCTTTGATGAAAGCGACCTGGATATCGACATGGAGAACTCGGCCGGTGTGCTCACCGTCAAGTTCGAAAACGGCTCGCAGCTGATCTTCAGCCGCCAGGAGCCGCTGCGTCAGCTGTGGCTGGCGGCGGTGTCCGGTGGTTTCCACTTTGATTACGACGAAGAAAGCGAGCGCTGGATGTGCGACAAGAGCGAAGAGCAATTGGGCGAAATGCTCGAGCGCATCGTCAAGCAGCAGGCCGGCGCCGACTTCGATTTCGAAGGTCTGTGATTTCGTGACTGATACTGCTCCCGTTCGTCCGCCGAAGCCGCTTTACAGCAATGTCAGCGCGGCCGTGCCTTCGCCGTGCAGCGGGGTGTGCCGGCTGGATGAGCAGAAGGTCTGCCTGGGTTGCTTCCGCCATGTCGAGGACATTCGCGAATGGCGCTCGGCAGACGATCAGCGACGCCGGGTCATCTGCCAGCAGGCTGCTGCCCGCCAAAATTCTGTTTGATACCCCATTGTGGCGAGGGGATTTATCCCCGTTGGGTCGCGTAGCGGCCCCAAAATCTTTACGACTGCTGCGCAGCCGAACGGGGATAAATCCCCTCGCCACAAGGGTTTCACCCAGGCAAAAAGTGGGTGACTTGTATATTTTTTGAGCTGTGATAGTGTCCGCAGACGCCTCAAACCACCGAGGCACGGTGAAAACCCCGTCTTTTTTGGCGGGGTTTTGCTTTTTTGTGCAGAAGAAAGGAGTCTGCCCGGATCATGACCGCACCTTCCATCACCCTCACCCGTCTGGACGTGCAACGTCTGGAGCGCCTGATCGACAGCCTGAACGACAAAGACCAGGCTGCGCCGGGCGTGATCGCGCTGCAAACCGAACTGGACCGTGCCGACGACGTGGTCGGCCACGATGAAGTGCCCGCCGATGTCGTGACGATGAATTCCCGCGTGCATTGCCGTGAAGAAGGCAGTGGCAAGGACTACCACCTGACGCTGGTCTATCCCAAGGATGCCAACGCCGACGAAGGCAAGATCTCCATTCTGGCACCGGTCGGCAGTGCACTGCTGGGCCTGAAAGTCGGTCAACACATCGACTGGCCGGCACCGGGTGGCAAGACCCTCAAGCTGACCTTGCTCGAAGTCGAATCGCAGCCGGCCAACGGCGGTGATTTCCGCGAGTAACCCGCCTTCAGACCTGTTCGAGTGCCTCGTTCAGAGCGCGCTCCAGGTCAGCCTTGTAGCGTAGATACAGATTGCTTGAACTCTGTCCGTCACCGAGCAGGCCCGAGAGGTCGAGGTCGGTGATGTAGCAGCGATAGCGTTCGCTGTCGCGGCGCTGCTCGACGATCTCCTGGGCGACCACGCTGAACAGCTGGTCGCCATGTTCCAGCTCACTGAATTCCCGTTGATTGCAATACAGCGTGACCTGCACTTCGCCCGGTGCGGCTTTGCCGACGATCGCCTGCACGTCGTAGAACGGCTTGTTTACCGGGGTCTGCGGTGCTGGTCGCGCTTCGACCCGTCGCGCGCGCCCCGGACCCGAAGGCAATAACTGGTAATACAACGTTTCGAGACGGGCACCCGGGCCGGCGTCCATCGGCAACACGGCTTCGCGACGGAACAGGATCGATTGCAGGAAACGCTGCAACGGCACCAACAGACTCTGCTCGTCGTGATAAGGCAGATGCTGCTGCCACAGCGCATTGAATTCATCCAATACGTACAGCTCGGCTTGCTGTTCGGTGATGCGGTAGAACACCTGAATGCATTCCGGCTGGCCCATTGGCAGGATCAGCGCGAGGTCGTGCTCCTCCAGCGCCATCGGGTCCAGGTGCAGCGGGCTGTAGCGCGGCTGTTCTTCGCCGAGGTAATCGAGCAGTGCCGGCAGGGTCGCGAGGGCGACGTGGTTGACCTGGCCCGGCACCAACTCCAGCACGTGATAGTGCTGCTGCACTTGAATCAGGTAGCGGTGGTTCAAATCACTGAGCAGCAGGTTTTGCGCGGTGTCGACGATTTCCTCGACACGCCGGGCAATGAACTGCGCGCGGTTGTGGCAGAAACAGCGCACCTTCAACGACGGTTGCAACGGCCCGCGTGGCAGGTTGTTGAGGTAATCGCGCAGGCAATCGAGCAGGGCGTGCGGGCCGTCGAAGCGGTTGACCAGCACTTCGTTCCAGCTGTTGAGCGTGACTTGATCGAGGGTCAACACGAGGTTTTCGCGCACACCGGCGTAGCTCAGCGAGTCGGTGCGCTCGGTGGTCATCAGGATGTTGAGGTCGCGGTGATGCTTGAGCGGGTCGACGCCGACGTTGACCAGCATCAGCACTTCGCTCGGCACAGCGGCGCGCAGCAATGGCTCTTCGGCCACAGTGGGCAATGGCAAAGCGATGCACTGTTGCAGGCTGCCGAGCAGGTTGAACAGCTCGAACTCGCTCAGGTCGCTGGTGCCAGGGTGTAGCGCCAGGCGGGTGCTGCTGTCGATCACGCCGTTGCGGTGACTCCACGTCAGCAGTTCAAGCAACTCGCGGCTGCGCTTGATCGGCGCAAAGTGCTCCCACTCCAGCGCGGTGAGGCTGCCGTTGTACAGGCCCCACTGGGTTTGCCCAGGTTCCTTTTTGTTGCGCGATTGCACCAGCGTCAGGGTGTCTTCGGCCAGATCGGGGGCGATGCCGGGGTTGATGAACTCGACCTTGTCGGCCTTGCGTTCGAAGGCGGCATAGAGCCGGCGACCGAGCACGTTGAGGTCGCGCTTGTTGATCAGGCTGACCGTCTGTTCGGTGCGGGCGAATTGAGTCAGGAAGCGATAGCTGTAATTCAGCTCGTTGACCAGCGCGCGGCGCTCGGCGCTGACCTGACGGACTTTCCACTGGCTGCGGCTGTCGAGTAGCGCCAGTTGCCGCTGATCCCAATGCCATTCGCTGGCCAGCCGTTCGAGCAACGAACGTTGCCAGCTCTGGGTGCGACTGTTGCCGGTGAGCTTGCGGTTGACCTTCAGATACAGCGCGCGGCGCACCAGTTCCAGGCGTTCCGGCTCGTTGCGCGCAATGAGGTATTCCTCGATGCGCCGGTACACGACCATGTACGGATCCAGCTCATCGAGATCGAGCTGATTGGCGAACACGGCTTTCTTGAAGCGCAGGCTCAGGCACTGCACGTGCGGGTGCTCGCTGGCGTAGACCTCGGTCAGCAACAGTTTGAGCACCGATTTGTACGGTGACTCGATGCCCTTGAACAACTGCCACAAACCCGCGCCGATGAACTCTCCCGGTGGAATCGTCGCCAGATGGCCGAGATCCAGGGTTTCGTCGGCGCGAATGAAGCGCTTCGACAGCAGGGTGTGGGTGTACAGGTCGTAGGCGGTTTCCTCGTAAACCGGCACCAGCCACCAGATCGGCGTGCGCCCGGCCAGCCAGATCGCGGTGCGGTAGAACTCGTCCAGCAATAGATAGTGTTGGGTGCTGCCGCAGTTTTCCGAGCTGAGTTGGGTGTCGCGCTCACCTTTGACGAAGCGCACCGGGTCGATCAGGAAGAAATGCGCCTCGGCGCCCTGGCTCGCGGCCCAGGCTTCCAGCAGTTGGCATTTCTTGCTCAGCTCAGTGAGTTCGCTTTCGTTGAGGTCTGGCGCATGGCAGACCCACACGTCCATGTCGCTCTGATCGGCCTGCGCCAGCGTGCCGAGGCTGCCCATCAGAAACAGACCGTGAATAGGTCGCGGCGGGTTGCTGCCGTGGCGTGGCTTGTAAGAAAACGATCGGGTCAGGCGCTGGGCTTCGGCGAGCACATTGGCGTCGGGCTCGTAATTAGACAGACCAGCCGGCGTACTGCCCGAGACATAGCCCGGCAGCAGCGGATGGTTGACGTGGAAGAACAGCGGCAGCAGCGTCAGTACGCTTTGCTGGCGTGTCGACAACCCTTCGAGGGCGCGCCCAAGGCGGCCTTCATTGAGTTTGAGAAACCGCGCGCGCAGTTGGCTGAGGACTTTGCGGTCAATGCCTTCGTCCAGGTCGGGGCGGATTTCGTGGGTGCGCGTCATGTCAGCTCAAACCGGCTCGCAGGCTCGGACGTAGAGGGTCTCGGAATGTCAGGCAGTTTAGCCTTAGCGCGGCGGGACTTTTAGCTGATTTTGTTTTTTGACGTCAGATTTCTATCGCGGACGAACAGGCAGGCCCGCGGAAATCCCGTGGCAGGAGTTCCCGTGGGCGAAGTCGGGGAGGATCAGGCGGTTTCTTGCTCTCTCAGAATGGTCAGCACGGTCTGCACGTTTTGTGCTGCATCGCGACCGAGGCTGGTCAGATAACCGCCATCGGGCTGATCAGTCAGGTCTTTTTCAAAGAGGCGTTTGGCGGCAGAAATATGTTTCGGGGCAGCGGTCTGATGAATTTTCAAACCTTCCTGGGAACTGTCCAGGGGAAAGAGTGCGAGGACTTCCAGTTCGGCAACCAACTCAGGGGTAAGCGACATAAGGACTCCAGACTTTCTAGGAATTGGACGACAGCGCCCCTAAGGTGAACCCGCTTTTGCGGCATGTCCAGTGCTCAGATCAGGGATTTTGTCTTGAGGCGGATTCCAGTGTAGTCCCCATAAAAAAGATCGCAGCCTTCGGCAGCTCCTACAGGGGATTTATGTAGGAGCTGCCGAAGGCTGCGATCTTTTGATTCAGGATTTTTCTGGCGGCAACTCAGGCAACTCAGGCAGCGCACGCAGCGCCGCTTCGTACCATTCAGTATCAAATGCGCGATCTTCATCGAGCATCGCGTCAATCTCGTAGGCCAGCACGTGCGCCATCAGATTGAGGATTTCTTCGCGCTCAACGCCGACCAGGGTCAGTTTGTTGAACGTCGCTTTGGCGGCCGGCGGGTTGTCGCTTTCGATCTGGTTCTCGATGGCTTCGATCAACGTCGCTTCGGTGAACTCTTCTTCGTCGTTGTCATTGTCGATGTCTGTCGGCTCGCTCATGGCAGGCTCCTCAAGGAAAGGCGCCAGTTTACCCGCATTCAGCGGCGTGATGCTGCTGGCGGGATTGGCCTGCACGTTCTATAAACAGGCACTGCCCACCCCGCACGGCCTGGAGGCTATGTGATGCTCAAGCTCTACGGATTCTCAGTCAGCAACTACTACAACATGGTCAAGCTGGCGCTGCTGGAAAAAGGCCTGCCGTTCGAAGAGGTCACGTTCTACCCGGCGCAAACCCCGGAGTCCCTGACCATCAGCCCGCGCGGCAAAGTGCCGGTGCTCGGCGTCGATGGTGGTTACATCAACGAAACCGCGATCATCCTCGAATACCTGGAGCAGACCCAGAAAGGCACAGCGCTGCTGCCGAGCGATCCGTTCGAGCGCGCGCAGGTGTTGGCGATTGCCAAGGAAATCGAGCTGTACATCGAGTTGCCGGGGCGTGCCTGTTATGGCGAAGCATTTTTCGGCATGACTTTGCCGGACGCGATCAAGGAAAAGACCAAGACTGAATTGTTGCTGGGTTTTGCGGCCTTGGGCCGACACGGCAAATTCGCCCCGTACGTGGCGGGCGACAGCTTGAGTATTGCCGATTTGTACTTCCTCTACAGCGTGCCGCTGGCCTGTGCGGTCGGGCAGAAGCTGTTCGGGATTGATTTGCTGGCAGAGATGCCGCAGGCGAAGGCGTTGCTGGAGCGGCTTGAGCAGAATCCGCATGTGCAGAAGATTGCGGCGGACAAGGATGCGGCGATGCCAGCGTTTTTGGCGATGATCGCTGCCAAGAAGTGATTTTTGTAGCGTTCTGAAGTCAGTCATCGCTGGCAAGCCAGCTCCCACAGGTCTTTGGGTCGAACCAAAATTGTGTTCCAGCAAAGAACCCTGTGGGAGCTGGCTTGCCAGCGAAGCGTTTAGCGGCTGGCGATCAGCGCTTGACCGCGCACTACAGCAGCCTTGACCTGCGCCGGCGCAGTCCCGCCGATATGGTCACGGGCATTCACCGAGCCTTCCAGGGTCAGCACGGCAAACACGTCCTGCTCGATCTGATCGCTGAACTGGCGCAGTTCTTCCAGGCTCATCTCGGCCAGATCCTTGCCCGTGTCCACGCCGTACTTCACGGCATGGCCAACGATTTCATGGCAATCACGGAACGGCAAACCACGGCGCACCAGATAATCCGCCAGGTCGGTCGCGGTGGAGAAGCCACGCAGCGCCGCTTCACGCATGATCGCGTGCTTCGGTTTGATCGCCGGGATCATGTCGGCAAAGGCGCGCAGCGAGTCGCGCAGGGTGTCGGCGGCGTCGAACAGCGGCTCTTTGTCTTCCTGGTTGTCCTTGTTGTAGGCCAGCGGTTGGCCTTTCATCAAGGTCAGCAGGCCCATCAGTGCGCCGAACACACGGCCGGTCTTGCCACGTACCAGCTCTGGCACGTCGGGGTTTTTCTTTTGCGGCATGATCGAGCTGCCGGTGCAGAAACGGTCCGGCAGATCGATGAACTGGAACTGCGCGCTGGTCCACAGCACCAATTCTTCGGAGAAACGCGACAAGTGCATCATCGCGATGCTCGCGGCCGAGCAGAATTCGATGGCGAAATCGCGATCGGAAACGTTGTCCAGCGAGTTGCCGCCAACCGCGTCAAAACCCAGCAGTTGTGCGGTGTATTCGCGGTCGATCGGGTAGGTGGTGCCGGCCAGCGCGGCGCTGCCCAGCGGCATGCGGATGGTGCGCTTGCGGCAGTCGACCAGACGCTCGTAATCGCGGCTGAGCATTTCGAACCAGGCCAGCATGTGGTGCCCGAACGTCACTGGCTGCGCGGTCTGCAAGTGGGTGAAGCCCGGCATGATGCTCGCAGCTTCGCGCTCGGCTTGCTCCAGCAGGCCTTTTTGCAGACGGGTGATTTCGGCGAGGATCAGGTCGATCTCGTCACGCAGCCACAGGCGGATGTCGGTGGCCACCTGGTCGTTGCGGCTACGCCCGGTGTGCAATTTTTTACCGGTGACACCGATGCGATCGGTCAGGCGTGCTTCGATGTTCATGTGCACGTCTTCGAGGTCGATGCGCCAGTCGAACTGGCCGGCCTCGATTTCGCCCTGAATGGTGTTCAGGCCGTCGATGATGCTGTCGCGCTCGGCATCGGTCAGCACGCCGACCTTGGCCAGCATGGTGGCGTGGGCGATCGAGCCCATGATGTCGTGGCGATACAGGCGCTGGTCGAAAGTGACGGAGGCGGTGAAGCGGGCGACGAAGGCGTCGACGGGTTCACTGAAGCGGCCGCCCCAGGACTGATTGGTCTTGTCAGTGCTCATGAATTCGCTCGTATCGGCTTGAAGAAAAAAGGCGTGAAACGCTGGCGCGGATAATAACAGGGTTGCCCAGACTGTCGCTGACACCGGTCGATACGTTTTTTTCTCATTGGCTCAGTCATAGTCGGCGCTGCGCCCGGAAGATTTGCGCAAGGATATTTTTCGATTGAGCAATATCGGCCCGACGAGCGTCTACAGTAGGACATAAGGGTCGGCGCGACTTTCGATCGCGCAAAGGTCTGGCCGCCGACTATAAGAAGAGGGGGGTGGGTGTAATTGTCCTTCGGCAATCCCCGTGAGAAACGCAGGAAACAGCGGGCTTTGAGCAGTACGACCCGGACACTGGCAAATATTGCTGGCCGACGTACGGCACTTTTTGGCGCTCGGGCTAGTCTTAGCGTGGATCGCGGTGACGGACGTCACTTCACCTGTCTACGCTATCCTTGTGCGAGACTCACGCAGGAATCCAGCGCAATATGAATGTCCTGATCGTTGATGACGAACCACTGGCTCGCGAGCGCCTCAGCCGAATGGTGAGCGAGCTCGAGGGTTATACAGTTCTGGAGCCCAGCGCCACGAATGGCGAGGAGGCGTTGGCACTGATCGACAGCCACAAACCGGATATCGTGCTGCTTGATATCCGCATGCCGGGCCTCGATGGCCTGCAAGTTGCTGCCCGTCTGTGCGAACGAGAAACGCCGCCCGCCGTGGTGTTTTGCACCAGCCCCGATGAATTTGCCGTGGAAGCCCTGCAGGCCAGCGCCGTGGGCTATGTGGTGAAACCCGTGCGAACCGAACATCTGCATGACGCCCTGAAACGGGCGGAACGTCCCAACCGGGCGCAACTCTCGGCCCTGACCCGTCCCGCTGCCGAAAGTGGCACCGGCCCGCGCAGCCACATCAGCGCCCGCACCCGTAAAGGCATCGAACTGATCCCGCTGGATCAGGTGGTCTATTTCATTGCCGACCACAAATACGTGACCTTGCGCCACGAGGCCGGCGAAGTGCTGCTCGACGAGCCACTGAAGGCTCTGGAAGACGAATTCGGCGAACGCTTTGTGCGTATCCACCGCAACGCCCTGGTCGCCCGCGACCGCATCGAACGTCTGCAACGCACGCCGCTGGGGCATTTCCAACTGTTCCTCAAAGGCCTCAATGGTGATGCGCTGATCGTTAGCCGTCGGCACGTGGCCGGTGTGCGCAAAATGATGCAGGGCCTGTAATCCGGACATTTCCGGGCGGCTCACACTTCTTTCCATCGGGCACTGCAGGCCAGGGAGGCCGCGCCGACTCTGATTCAAGTCAAAGTGGATTTGGCTGAGCTGTTATTATCCGCCGTATCTATTCAGTACGGATTGATCCATGTCCTCTCGCGAAATCCGCATCGCCACCCGTAAAAGTGCGCTGGCCCTCTGGCAGGCCGAATACGTCAAAGCCCGTCTGGAAGCGGCCCACCCGGGCCTGCTGGTGACGCTGGTGCCCATGGTCAGTCGCGGCGACAAGCTGCTCGATTCGCCACTGTCGAAAATCGGCGGCAAGGGCCTGTTCGTCAAAGAACTGGAAACCGCGCTGCTGGAAAACGAAGCCGACATCGCCGTCCACTCGATGAAAGACGTGCCGATGGACTTCCCCGAAGGCCTCGGTCTGTTTTGCATCTGCGAGCGCGAAGACCCGCGCGATGCCTTCGTTTCCAATACCTATGAAAGCCTTGAAGCGTTGCCTGCCGGCAGCATCGTCGGCACCTCCAGTCTGCGCCGTCAGGCGCAACTGCTGACGCGTCGCCCGGATCTTGAAATCCGCTTCCTGCGCGGCAACGTCAATACGCGTCTGGCCAAGCTTGATGCTGGCGAGTACGACGCGATCATCCTCGCAGCGGCCGGCCTGATCCGCCTCGGTTTCGAAGAGCGCATCACTTCGGCAATCAGTGTCGATGACAGCCTGCCGGCCGGTGGCCAAGGTGCGGTCGGTATCGAATGCCGCAGCGCCGACACGCAAATCCACGCCTTGCTCGCCCCGCTGCATCACGCCGACACCTCGTCGCGGGTGACTGCCGAACGTGCCCTCAACAAACATCTGAATGGCGGCTGCCAGGTGCCGATCGCCTGCTACGCCGTGCTCGAAGGCGAGCAGTTGTGGTTGCGCGGTCTGGTCGGCGAGCCGAGCGGTGGCAAGCTGCTCAGCGCTGAAGCCCGTGCGCCACGTGCTAATGCCCAAGCATTGGGTGTGCAGGTAGCTGAAGATCTGTTGAGCCAGGGCGCCGCCGACATTCTCAAAGCGGTCTACGGCGAGGCAGGTCACGAGTGACCGCTTGGCGCCTGCTGCTGACGCGCCCTGCGGAAGATTGTGCGGCGCTCGCCGAGACGTTGGCGGCGCAGGGCGTTTTCAGTAGTTGTCTGCCGCTCCTGGACATTGTCGCGCTGCCCGTCTCTGACAAGATTCGTCAGGCGATTGCGCAGTTGCCGGGTTGCAGCGCGGTGATCGTGGTCAGCAAACCGGCGGCGCGCATTGCACTGGATTTGCTCGGCGGCTCGCCTGCGCTGACGATGCCGTGGTTCAGCGTCGGTGCGGCAACCGCGCAGATTCTTCTGGATCGCGGCCTCGATGCGCACTTCCCGTCTGAGGGCGATGACAGTGAAGCGTTGCTGCAATTGCCGCGTCTGCGTGAGGCGGTCAGCCAGCCCGGTGCGCAGGTGTTGATCCTGCGCGGGCAGGGCGGGCGCGAGCTGCTCGCCGAGCGTTTGCGTGAGCTAGGTGCTAGTGTCGAGTATCTGGAATTGTATCGACGTGACCTGCCAGCCTATGCACCGCACGCGTTGCCGCAGCGGATCGCAGCGGAACGCTTGAACGGGCTGGTGGTCAGCAGTGGACAGGGTTTCGAGCACCTGCGCGAAATGGCTGGCGATGCCTGGCCCGAGATTGCGCAGCTGCCGTTGTTTGTTCCAAGCCCAAGGGTCGCCGAGCTGGCACGTGCCGCCGGGGCTCAAACAGTTGTGGATTGCCGCGGCGCGAGTGCCGCGGCTTTGCTGACGGCGTTACGGGAGCATCCCGGGCCCGTTCTCTAATGCAAAGGATGGATACGTGAGCGAAACAGCCTTGCCAAAAGATGATGTCCAACCTGTCGTGCTTGAAAAGCAGGTTGAAACTCCACCGCCGGCCAACGAGCCGCGCCGAGGCAATGGACTGGCCATCGTCGCCCTGTTGCTCGGTGCTGCCGGTGTCGCGATCGGTGGCTGGGGTGTCTGGCAGGTCCGTCACCTGCAGACCAACACCCAACAACAGTCGGGCCAGGTGCAGGCGCTGAACGATCAGGCGCAGAGCCTGAAACTCAACGAGCAGCGTCTGACCGAGCGCCTCGCGCAGTTGCCGGGCGCCGACGAACTTGCCGAGCGCCAGCGTCTGGTGACGCAGCTTCAGGGCGATCAGCAACGCCTCAACCAACGCCTGGAAACCGTTCTCGGGGCGAGCCGCAAGGACTGGCGTCTGGCCGAGGCCGAACACCTTCTGCGTCTGGCCAGCCTGCGTCTTTCCGCGTTGCAGGACATCAGCAGCGCGCAGGCACTGGTGCAGGGCGCCGACGAAATTCTCCGCGAACAGAACGACCCTGGTTCTTTCGCTGCCCGCGAGCAAGTGGCGAAAACCCTGGTGGCCCTGCGCAGCACCGCGCAGCCGGATCGCACCGGGCTGTTCCTGCGCCTCGGCGCGTTGCGCGATCAGGTCATTGACCTCACCGAGCTGGCGCCGGAGTACAAGGACCGTGGCGAATCGCTGCTGGGCCTGACCGCCGACGGTGACGGCGCCAGTCGCTGGGCACAGTGGTGGGATCAGGTTTCGCGTTACATCCGTATCGATTTCAACGCTGACAAGAATGTGCGGCCGCTGCTGGCCGGGCAGAGCCTGAGCCAGGTACGTCTGGCCCTGAGCCTGGCGCTGGAGCAGGCGCAGTGGGCGGCGCTCAACGGACAGGCGCCGGTTTATACCCAGGCACTGGCCGAGGCGCGTGACGTGCTCAAGGGCAATTTCAATCCGGACAACCCGCAGAGCAAAGTGATGCTGGAGCAGGTTGGCGAATTGAGCAAAGAGCCGGTCACGGTAAACACGCCGGATCTGGCCGGCACTCTCGGCGCGGTGCAGGCGTATCTGGAACGGCGCAACGTCAATGCTGAAGAATCGGTGAAACCTTTTGCCAAGCCTGCCGCCAATTCCGCGCAGGAGGCGACGCCATGAAGCGCCTGTATGTGATCGTGTTCCTGGTGATCGCGGCGACAGCGGCGCTGGGTTTTGCGGTGGCGCAGCATTCCGGTTACGTGCTGGTCGCCTACAAGAGCTTTCGCTACGAAGCGAGCCTGTGGGCAACGCTGGCGGTCATCGCGGTGCTGTGGCTGCTGATCTGGGGCATCAAGGCGTTAGTCGAGCTGGTGATGACCTCCAGCGGCGTGGTCAATCCATGGTCACGGCGCAACCGCAGCCGTCGCGTGCAAGTGGCGATCGAACACGGGCAACTGGACCTGGCCGAAGGGCGCTGGGCCAGCGCGCAACGTCATCTGCATCGCGCGGCTGAAGCTGAACGCCAACCGTTGCTGTACTACCTCGGCGCTGCGCGCGCCGCCAATGAGCAAGGCAATTACGAAGAATGCGACCGTCTGCTGGAGCGTGCGCTGGAGCGTCAGCCGCAGGCCGAACTGGCGATTGCCTTGAGCCATGCGCAACTGCAAACCGATCGTGGCGATACCGATGGGGCGCTGGTCACACTGCAAGCGATGCACGAGCGTCATCCGCACAATGCGCAGACGTTGCGTCAGTTGCAGCGCCTGTATCAGCAGCGTGGTGAATGGTCGGCGGTGATTCGCCTGCTGCCGGAGCTGCGCAAGGACAAGGTCCTGCCAGCGGCCGAACTGGCTGAACTCGAACGACGCGCCTGGGGCGAGAACCTTTCGTTGGCGGCGCATCGCGAAGAGGACGGCACGGTCGGCCTGCAATCGCTCAATCGGGCATGGCAGCAACTGACTTCCGCGCAACGTCAGGAATCGCCGCTGGTGCTGGCGTATGCCGAGCAACTGCGGCAGTTGGGCGCTCAGGTGGAAGCCGAGGAAGTCTTGCGCGGCGCCATCAAACGCAAGTTCGACAGTCATCTGGCCCGCCTGTATGGCCTGGTGCGCGGCAGCGATCCGGCGCGTCAGTTGCAGACGGCTGAAGGCTGGCTCAAGGAGCATCCGAATGATCCGAGCCTGCTGCTGACCTTGGGGCGTCTGTGCCTGCAAACCAGCCTGTGGGGCAAGGCGCGCGATTATCTGGAAAGCAGCCTGCGTGTGCAGCGCAATCCGGAAACCTGCGCGGAACTGGCGCGTTTGCTGGCGCAACTGGGTGATACCGAGCGCAGCAACCAGCTGTTCCAGGAAGGCCTCGGTTTGTTGGATGAGCGCCTGCTGGCGGCGCCGTTGCCGGTACCTGCTCGCGCCTGAAAACACGGGGGAGTTCGCTCCCTCGTTTACGTTTCGCGACTATTGATTGCCTGCAAATCAGCCTCGAAGGCAAAGTCCTACAGCGTGCTTTACCTTTTCCTCTCTACCCTGTCGGGTTTTCCCTACACCTTTACCGAAGTGTCGCCAGCCCACCGCCTTGAAAGGCTGACGCGCTTTCCTCTACCGTAACTGCCTGTCTCTATTGTTACGGAAAAGCCATGTCGTTGGCCTGCTCACGCTCCTTGTTTTTCATGGCTTTCACCGCAGGGGCTATTGCCCTGGGAGCTTCCTATTACCTTGAATACGCGGTTGGCCTGGTGCCGTGCAGCCTGTGCCTGGTGCAGCGATTGTGCATGACGCTGCTCACAGCCTGTTGCGGACTGGCGGCGGTGCACGGCCCGCAACGCCTCGGTCTGTCGTTCTATTGGGTGGCCGCGCTGGGTGCGAGCCTCGGCGGAACCACTGCGGCCTGGCGACAGGTGTTGTTGCAGAGCGATCCGGTGTTACAGCTGGCAAACTGCTCACCCGATCCAGCCACCTTGTTCAGCAACCTGCCATGGCTGTGTGCGGCGGTGCGGATGTTTAACGGCAGCGCCGATTGCGCGGAAATTTCCTGGACGCTGTTTGACCTGAGCGTTCCAGAGTGGAGCCTGCTGTTCTTTATGGCCGTCTCCGTGCTGGCGTTTTTTCAACTCGTGCGACAGGTCTGGAACGCTCTGCAACGACCGCTCAGCGGCGAAGCGTCGCACCGGGGGCTGGTCAGGGATTAAACACTTGTATGAACTTTATCTCCTGCGTACCTTGAAGCCATAGGCGTGCGGGCATAATCTGGCCCGCACGTGTCATTGGATTTATGTTGCTCGATGACGCTCTGCCCGTCCGCACTCCAAGCGATAAACCAGAAGAGAGGCGCGGGTGTAGAGCAGCATGACCCACAAGGGAAGAGAGATCGCCATGCTCGAAAGTTGTCAGAATGCTCAGGAACGCTGGGGTGGAGTTCATCTGCTGATCGACCGCTGGTTGCAAGAGCGTGAAGATCTGATCGGTGCCTACGACAAACTGGGTGCACAGCCTGAGTCGCTGTCCGAGAGCCGCAAGCCCTTGCAGGAATTTTGCGGTGTGCTGGTCGATTACGTGTCGGCCGGGCATTTCGAAATCTACGAACAGCTGACCGGCGAAGCCAAGGCGTTCAACGACAAGCGCGGCCTGGAACTCGCCGAGACAATCTATCCGCGCATCGACGTGATCACCGAGAAGCTGCTCGCGTTCAACGATCTGTGTGATGAGGGCAAATGCGTTGCCGAGAAATTCAAGGAGCTCGGTGGTTTGCTGCACGAGCGCTTCGAACTCGAAGACTGCCTGATTGAAGTGCTGCACACAGCGCACAAGGAAGAAGATCCGGTCCAGGCCTGATCCTTTCTACCGATCAAAAAAAACGGTGCGCCCAAAGCGCACCGTTTTTTATTGCCTGCTCAACTGGTCGCGCCGCGCAATTCCACTTCAAACACCAGCGGTGTGAATGGCGCGATCAGGTCACCGGCACCGTCCGCGCCATACGCTTGATCCGATGGAATCACCAGGCGCCATTTCGCGCCCACCGGCATGTTTTGCAAAGCGGTGCGCCAACCGGCGATCACGCTGTCGAGGTTGAACCATTGCGGCTGAGTGTTCTGATCGAACACGGTGCCGTCGGGCAAGCGACCGACATACAACACCTGCACTTTTCCATCCGGCCCGGCTTTGGCGCCAGTGCCAGGCGTCAGCTCGGTCAGGAGGATGCCGTCGGCCAATTCCTTCACGCCCGGCTTGGCTTTTTCTGCCGTGAGAAACCGCTGCTCGTTTTCCATCGCGGCATCACTGGAAGGCTGCGCCGAATGTTCGGCATTTTGTGCTTCGTGATCAGCCAGAATCTGTTCGATACGTGCTTCGCTCAGTGCCAGCGGCTTGCCTTGATAGGCTTGCTGCAAGCCTTCGACCAACGCTTGAATCTGCAACTGCGGAACCTCCTGACGCAGGCGTTCACCCAGGCTTGCACCGAGACTGTAGGCGAGATCGTGAGCGTCATTCGCGGTGGTTTTTTCGTCGGCGTGAGCCACTGAAAAAACCATGCAGAGGGATAAAAAAAGGTAGCGCGACATGGGCACTCTCCGTCCTGAGATGCGGTGGATTATGCCAGCGCAAACGTCTGCAACGGTGAACTGCTTTTGACTTGTCGAAGAACATTTTCACTTCGTTGCAACGCAACCGTTTCGATACTGTCAAGATGACCTAGCGGCGGTAGCAGCAGAGGTCTAGTATGAGCCGCATTCACGTCAGCCAGGAGGTAAACCATGTCGGCCACCAAGAAGCCTGTAAACACTCCGTTGCACTTACTCCAACAACTCTCGGGCAGCCTGCTCGAGCATTTGGAAAACGCTTGCTCGCAAGCCTTGGCTGATGCTGAAAAACTGCTCGCCAAACTGGAAAAGCAACGCGGCAAGGCGCAAGAAAAACTGCACAAATCGCGTACCAAATTGCAAGACGCAGCGGCTGCCGGTAAAGCCAAGGCACAGACCAAAGCCAAAGGCGCAGTGAAAGAATTGGAAGATCTGCTCGATGCGCTCAAGGATCGTCAGTCCGATACCCGCAGCTACATTCTGCAACTCAAGCGTGACGCCCAGGAAAGCCTGAAACTGGCCCAGGGTGTTGGCCGCGTTCAAGAAGCAGTGGGCAAAGTATTGTCGACTCGCTTGGCCAAACCAGCAGCGGCACCGGCGAAGAAAGCTGCTGCAAAACCTGCTGCAGCCAAAGCTCCAGCGAAAACTGCAGCGGCCAAGCCTGCTGCAAAAGCGGCAGCTAAAACCGCTGCCAAGCCTGCTGCAAAAGCACCGGTGAAAGCCGCTGCAAAACCAGCGGCCAAAGCGGCTGCAAAACCTGCTGCGAAAAAACCTGCTGCGGCGAGCGCTGCAAAACCAGCGGCTAAAACCACAGCGGCAAAACCTGCTGCGCGTACTGCCGCTGCCAAGCCGGCTACCCGTGCCGCTGCTGCTAAACCAGCTGCTGCCAAAGCTGCTCCAGCGAAAGCCACCGCTGCTAAACCGGCCGCCAAACCTGCTGCCAAAGCTGCGGCAAAACCTGCTGCGGCAAAACCAGCTGCCAAGACTGCCGCTAAACCAGCAGCAGCCAAGCCTGCGGCAAAAGCGCCAGCCAAAGCTGCTGCAAAACCGGCTGCCAAACCAGCCGTGAAAGCCGCCGCCAAACCGGCAGCCAAGCCAGCCGCTAAACCGGCCGCTGCTGCCAAACCAACGACTGCTGCCGCCAAGCCTGCTGCTGCAAAACCAGCTGCGAAACCTGCCGCAAAACCAGCCGTTAAAAAGCCAGCCGCTGCCAAACCAGCTGCGGCCAAACCGGCTACCGCGCCAGCCGCCAAACCTGCCGCACCGGCAGCGTCGGCTGCGCCAGCGGCACCCGCTCCAGCCGCTACGACCTCGACGCCATCGACTGCGCCATCGCCAGCCGCTGTGTCGAGCACCAGCAACAACCCAACCAGCGCTTCCTAAACGCCGGTCGCCGCGACGCGCAGCACTTGCAGCGCGTCGCGGTTCGGGTTGGCCGCCGTGCCGGCCAAGCCTTCAAGCCAGGTCATCGAACCTGCATCGTTTCGCGTCCATTCCTGCGCCACACCTTCAAGCCGTGACAGCAACGCTCGCTCAGCTTCCAGCTCAAGTGATTTGATCTGCTCGCGCATGCCTTTCAACACCGCGTCATCCACCGCCCGTGCTTTCCATTGCATACGCAGTGTCCGCAGCGGTTGCACCACTTCGATATCCCAAGGCTCGGTGAGCGCCTGAAGTTCGCTGACGCGTTGTTCATCGCAGGTCACCCCGCGTTGCTCCAGCCATAAACCGCACAACAGCAGGCACACGTTCGCGCCCGCCGTTTGCAGTTGCAGGCAGGCGTCTTCCACGCCCGGACGGGCGTAGGTGGCAAGGGAAAAGCTCCACAGGTCAGAGGACATCGTGCTACTCGCGCCAGTTGTGAGCGAAGCTGGTAGACTCCGCCGCCATTATGATCCGACTTCAGAACCTGACTTTACAGCGTGGCCCGCAACGTCTGCTAGAAGACGCCGAGCTGACCCTGCACGCCGGCCACAAAGCCGGCCTTATCGGTGCCAACGGCGCCGGCAAATCGAGCCTGTTCGCCTTGATTCGGGGCGAACTGCACCCCGACTCGGGTGACTGCTTCTTGCCGGCTGACTGGCGCATCGCCCACATGCGCCAGGAAATCGAGACGCTCGAGCGCCTTGCCGTCGACTATGTGCTCGATGGCGACCTGCGTCTACGCGAGGTGCAACGTGACCTCGCCGCTGCCGAAGCCGCGCATGACGGTGCCGCTCAGGCCCGTCTGCACTCGGAACTCGACAGCGCCGACGGTTACACCGCCGATGCGCGAGCGCGCAAGTTGCTCGCCGGTCTCGGTTTCACCAACGAGCAGATGGATCGTCAGGTCGGGGATTTCTCCGGTGGCTGGCGGATGCGTCTGAACCTGGCGCAAGCGTTGATGTGCCCGTCGGATTTGTTGCTGCTCGACGAACCGACCAACCACTTGGATCTCGACGCCATCATCTGGCTCGAAGAGTGGCTGAAAAACTACCCGGGCACCTTGCTGCTGATTTCCCACGACCGTGATTTCCTCGACGAAGTCGTCGATCACGTCGCGCATGTCGATCAGCGCAAGATCACCTTGTATCGCGGTGGCTACAGCGCCTTCGAGCGCGCCCGTGCCGAGCGTCTGGCCCAGCAGCAACAGGCCTACGAGAAGCAGCAGGCGCAACGTGCGCACATGGAAAGCTACATCGCCCGCTTCAAGGCGCAAGCGACCAAGGCCCGTCAGGCGCAGAGCCGGATCAAGGCCCTGGAGCGGATGGAAGAGTTATCGGCAGCTCACGTCGATTCGCCGTTCGACTTCGTCTTCCGCGAGTCGACGAAAATCTCCAGCCCGCTGATCGACCTGTCCGATGCGCGTCTGGGTTACGGCGACAAAACCATCCTTGAGAAGGTCAAGCTGCAATTGACCCCGGGTGCACGGATCGGTCTGCTCGGGCCGAACGGCGCGGGTAAATCGACGCTGATCAAGAACCTCGCCGGCGAGCTGTCACCGATCGCCGGGCGCCTGACCCGTGGCGAGAACACCGTGGTCGGCTACTTCGCTCAGCATCAGCTCGACTCGCTGGATTCCAAGGCCAGCCCGTTGCTGCACATGCAGCGCCTGGCGCCGAGCGAACGCGAGCAGACCCTGCGCGACTTCCTCGGCGGTTTCGACTTCCGTGGTGCGCGCATCGATGAGCCGGTGCTGAATTTTTCTGGTGGCGAAAAGGCGCGTCTGGCCTTAGCGTTGATCGCCTGGGAACGTCCGAACCTGTTGCTGCTCGACGAACCGACCAACCACCTCGACCTGGAAATGCGCCTGGCGCTGACCATGGCGCTGCAGGAATTCAGCGGCGCGGTGTTGGTGGTATCTCACGATCGGCACTTGCTCAAAAGCACCACCGACAACTTCTATCTGGTCGCGGACGGCAAGGTCGAAGAGTTCGATGGCGACCTTGAAGACTATGCGCGCTGGCTGGTGGAATACCGCCAGCGCAACGCGCCGGTCAGCAACACTCCGGCCAACCCGGACAAGACTGACAAGAAGGCTCAGCGTCAGGCAGCGGCTGCGTTGCGTCAGCAACTAGCGCCGCACAAGCGCGAAGCCGACAAGCTTGAAGCCGAGCTGGGCAAGCTCCACGAGAAGCTCGCCAAGGTCGATGCCAGCCTCGGCGACAGCGATATCTACGAGCCGGCGCGCAAGAACGAATTGCGTGATCTGTTGGCCGAACAAGCCAAGCTGAAGGTTCGCGAAGGCGAGCTGGAAGAAGCGTGGATGGAAGCTCTCGAGACGCTGGAAAGCATGCAGGCGGAGTTGGAGGCGCTGTCCTGATGGAAGCGTTCAAGCTGCCGCTGCCGGCGATGTGGGTCGAGCCAATCTGGCTGGGCGTGCAGATTCTGCTGATCCTGCTGGCTGGCTATCTCGCCCAACGCTTCGTTGCCAAGTGCCTGACCCGCCTGGGTGAGCGTTATCCGTTCCCGCCGCAGTTGCTGATGCCGCTGCGTGGCGTGCTGCGCTGGCTGATCATGGGCAGCGCAGTGATCTTTGTTTTGGAACGCCTCGGTGTTTCGGCCACGGTGTTGTGGACGGCGCTGTCGGGTTTCGTCGCGGTGGCGGCGGTGGCGTTCTTCGCGATGTGGAGTGTGCTGTCGAACCTGCTGTGCGCGATTCTGATCTTCACGGTCGGGCCGTTTCGGCTGGGCGATATCGTTGAACTGGTCGACACCACGGACAAGCCTGGCGTGAAGGGGCGGGTGGTGGCGATCAATCTGCTTTACACGACGTTGATCGAAGCGGAAGAGTTGGGGACGGGGAGCGCGATGGTGCAGGTGCCGAACAGTCTGTTCTTCCAGCGTTCGGTGCGGCGTTGGCGTGGGACGGATGTGTTTCCGTCTAGCGGTTTTGAGAAGTAGGGTTTCAAGCAAGATCAAAAGATCGCAGCCTGCGGCAGCTCCTACAGGGATCGTATTCCAATGTAGGAGCTGCCGGAGGCTGCGATCTTTTGCTTTTAGCTCCGATCCGCATTAGCTTGAGCGTCTGTCACGATTCAGATGCGAGGTGTGCGATGGAGCTTCAAACATGGCTGGCGTTTTTTGCCGCCTGCTGGGTGATCAGTCTGTCCCCGGGTGCTGGCGCCATTGCGTCGATGTCCAGCGGTCTGCAATACGGTTTCTGGCGCGGTTACTGGAACGCCCTCGGCCTGCAGATTGGCCTGGCGGTGCAGATTGCGATTGTCGGCGCCGGCGTTGGCGCGATCCTGACCGCTTCGGCGACTGCCTTCCACGCCATCAAATGGTTCGGTGTCGCTTACCTCGTGTATCTGGCCATCAAGCAATGGCGCGCGCAGCCCATGGACATGAGCGATGACGCGGCGGTGCGGCCGATCGGCAAGCCGCTGGCATTGGTGTTCCGTGGTTTTCTGGTCAACATCAGCAACCCCAAGGCGCTGGTGTTCATGCTGGCGGTGCTGCCGCAGTTCATCAATCCGCACGCGCCGCTGCTGATTCAGTACGTGGTGATCGGCGCAACCATGATCTGCGTCGACCTGATTGTGATGGCCGGTTATACCGGTCTGGCGTCGAAGGTGCTGCGTCTGTTGCGCACACCGCAACAGCAGAAACGCATGAACCGCACGTTTGCCGGGCTGTTCATTGGCGCGGCGGCGTTTATGGCGACGCTGCGCAAAGCAGCCGCCTAAACCTCACAGACACACAACTGTGGTGAGGGGATTTATCCCCGATGGGCTGCGCAGCGGCCCCTTCTTTTAAGATCAAGAGGGGGCCCGCTTCGCGAGCCATCGGGGATAAATCCCCTCACCACAAAGTCCCCAGCACAAGAGTCCCCAGCACAAAGTTCACATCAGATTTGTGCAGGCCTGCAATCAGCGCAGGATCACCGGCGCGGTATCGCGCGGCAGGTTGTTGCGCTGCGGTGCTTCGCGCGGCTGCTCGTACCCACCACCACCAAGCTGCATGCTCAGCTGCCCGGCCACGTCCTCACCCAGCGCCTTCGACACGTCACGTACCACCCGTGGGCGGTTCAGTGAGATCTTGATGTCGCGGTGGTTCACCAGTTTGGTGTCCTGCGCTTCGCCCATCGCCGTGAAGGCCGAGGTGATCTCGAAGGTCTTGGTATTGATCAGGCTGAAGTCCGCCACCAGCGTCAGGCCCAGCACCGCCGAATAGCTGTCGGTGTTCGCCAGCTCGTTGATGTCCTGGGTGAAGTCGATGTCCGACACCGTCCCGAACAACACATAGTCGGCGCCTTTGAAGGCGCCGGACTTGATCCGCTTGATCACATCGTAGATGTCACCCTTGGACGAGGCAGTGTACGGCGTGCCCTGGATCAGCTGGAACATGCCGGTGCGGAGAATTTCACCCTTGATGTCGCCGGTGAATTTACGCAGCTCGGCCTGCTCGATGTAGCTGGTGTTCGCTTCGTACTCGTTGTAGTTCGACGAGCCGCTGGAGCTGTAGTAACCCTCGCGGTAATTGTTCTGCGACGAAACGATGTGGATGTATTGCTCCACACGTTCCTGGTACGCCAGATCCGTTACCGCGACTTTCGGGGCCGCTTGCACGCTGAACGCGCAAGCCAGGGCCATCATGCCAATCCATGCGCGCATCAATTAACGCTCCGTGGTTTTGCGGATCTCTTTTTCGTCCATCCACTCGGCCAGACCGCTTTCAACGTCGATCAGTTGCAGGCTGAATTTGTAGAAGACGTCCTTGTAGTCGCTGCTGCGCTTGACGATCGAGCTGATCGAACCTTCCAGACGGTATTTGGCCGCGATCATGTTGCCAGTCTTGGCCACGGTGCTCTTCTTGTACAGACCGCTCTGGTTTTGCAGCTTGAGCTGGTCGACCTGGCTCTGCATGGCGGTGTTATCGCTGGCGAAACGGGCGACGCCGGTCTTCATCAGCTGGGTCTTGATGCTGGTGGTGATCTCACGCGTGTCGATGTATTCGCTGGTCTTGTTCTTCACATCGTAGACCTGAACCACCGGGCGACCTTGCAGGATGCCGGACTGAGCCATCGAACGGGTCATCGACTCGGCAATCATCTGCAGGTCGGTCGAACCGAATTCGTTGGTCACGGTTTCAACGGCTTTGGTATCACCGTAGCTGATGTTCTTGCTGCCCAGGGTCGGCGAAGTGTTGACGCAGCCGGAGGCCAGCAGGGCAATAACGGCGATGCAGGAAAAGCGTGCAAACATGGGAATGCTCTCTAAATCAGAAATAGGGTGGCGGGCTTACGGCGTCTTGAGTTCCAGACGGAAGTCCACGGCTTTCGGCGTCGGGGCGATGCCCTGAATGAAGCTGGTCTGGGCGCCGTACATCATCTGGCTTTTCCAGACTTCCTCGTCGGCAATCGGGAAGCCTTCCGGGCCCAGCCAGGCGAAGCGGTAGTAGAACGTCTTGTTGCTGTTGAGGGTGTTGCTCAACTGCACGTTGACGGTCATGAAACCGTTTTCGCGGGCGACGCGCATGGCGCCGACGACGATGTGTTTCTGCGGCCCCATGGCCACGACTTTGCTCGCGGCGCTGCCCGGCTCAGGTGGTGGCGGGGTGGCGCAGCCGCTCGCCAGCAAGGCGAGGGCGGCGACGGCGATGAGTTTGAAGCGCATGCAAAGACTCCGTTCTTAAGGTTGTTTGAGGCTGGCGACGTTGGTCGCACTGGCACTCGGGATCACGTGGGCGGCCAGACCGCCAGCGAACACTTGGTTACCGACGGCGCGCAGGCTGATGACCTGATAACGCTGGTCGACGGTGACCTTGACCACCGAGCCGCCAACAGCGCTCGGCAGGGTAACCTGATGCTCGCCTTTTTTCAGGCGCAGACGCACCACTTGGGTGTAGTCCGGCAGGGTACGCCACGTACGGGTATCGGCACCTTCGAGTACAGCTGAAGAGATACCGACAGCCAGACCGGCCAGCGGGTTGGTTTCGTTGATCTTCTTCTGCGCCACGCCTTTGGTGATTGCACGCACGGTGGTGCGCACGATGATCCCCGGCATGTCGTCGCGCAGGGCGCGACGGGACATCGCCGTGGTGCTGTTGAGGGCCGTCAGGTCAACCTGCTGACCGTCGACACCGATCTGCGCGAAGGTGGCGGTGGAGGTGTCCGGTTTGATCACCGGGAACGACAGCGGCGTGATCACCACGCTGTTGGAAATCGGCAGCGGCAACGGAATGCGGATCGAGTCACGTGCCGGCGCCAGGCCGCTTTGCACCACGATCAGGATGTCGCTGTCGTCGGATTTGACCGGCTTGTCGAGGTTGATCAGCGCCTGCTCCAGCAGCGGCGTGTTCGGACGCAGTTCGGCGGCCTTGCGGTAGCCCGGTGCAGCCAGGCCTTTCTCGCCCAGGGCTTCATAGACGAAACCGGAGAGGTAATGGCTGAACGCACTCTGGTAGCTGTTCTTCAGGCCGACGACTTCCGGTGCATCGAGGCTGGCGACCGGATAACCCTGCAGGTCTTTGTACTGGGTCTTGACGCCTTCTTTCTCGGCCTCTTCTTCGCTCTTGAGGTATTCCTTGTCGCGCAGGTCGGCGATCACCGCTTCACGCTCGTGAGTCCGCTTGATCGCGGTGCGTGCGCCGTCAAAGTCATTCACCGCCAGCAGGTTCAGGGCCATCTGCGTGGTCAGCATGACTTTTTCATAGTCATAGCCTTCGTAACGACGCACCTTGTCGTTGACGATGAAGCTGCCGAACTGAGCCAGGTACTTACCAGTGTCGAGCTTGACCGAGTCTTCCCACTGACCGACCACCTGATCGGCGCTGGTCCAGGCGCTCTGGCTGCCGGACAGGTCACCCTTGGCGCGCAGCAACTCACCTTTCTCGAAGTAATAGAGCAGGTCTTTGTCCGGGCCGCTGTTGTTCTTTTCCAGCAGGGTCAGCGCAGCGTCGACGTTGCCGGTCGCCAGTTGCTGATTGGTCTGGGCCAGTTCGGAGTCGTAATTGCGGAAAGCGGAACAGCCGGACAGCAAAGTGACCGCGCTGAGCGCGATCAAGGAGGGAGCGCGGAATGCCATGGGGGTACTTCTTCCCTGGAGTAAATACAGCCGCGGATGCTGGTCGGGCTGGTGTGACCCATCGACAGTGGCGCTGGCCTCCTGCCAATTCCTCATATCCTGAGGAGCTTTAATGCCGGTTCGCGTTAGCGAGGGCGCGGCATTATAAGCGGCGAATGGTGGCTATGTAATAGCTTTTTAATTGCACTGGTTAGTTAGGTGCCATTACTTATTTCAGGTTCGATACCACGCTGCTTGCCGGTGCTCCACTGGACTGAAATGCACTGCCATTGGCAAATATTCGATCGCCCAGGGCGCGCAGACCAACGACTTGGCGGTTCTGGTCGATACGGATTTTCAACGGAGCAGTCCCCGGGGTGTTGGGGAGGCTGATCAAGTGGTCGCCCTTCTTCAGGCGCAGGCGCACGACTTGGGTGAGGTTGGGCAAGGTGCGCCAGGTGCGTGTGTCGGCCTGCTCGAAACCGTCCCAGTGAGTGACGTACGAGGCTTTGCTCGGATCGCGTCGATTGTCCGTGGCCTGAACGTCCGCCGCCAGAAAGGCCCGGTAGGTGGTGCGCTGGATAATGCCTGGCATGTCGTCACGCAGGGTGCGCAAGGACATGTCGGTAATGCTGTTGACCGCGATCAGCTTGTTCTGCCGACCGTCGATGCTCACTTGATTGAAGGCAGGGGTCGACGTGTCGGGCACCATCACCGGGAACGAGACATTGGCGACGATGACCTGACCGTCCTTAAGCTTCACCGGATACGGTACGCGCACCGAGCTGCGGGCTGGCGCCAGACCGCTTTGGACGATGATCAGCACGTCACTTTCGTCGGCCTTGAGCCCAGGACTGTCGAGGTCGCGCAGGGCCTGCTGGAAAAACGCCATGTCCGGGCGCAGCTCAATTGCCTGACGATAGCCGGGTGCCGCCAGATCTTTTTCACCGAGTGCCTCGTAGGTGAAGCCCGCGAGGTAGTGACTGAACGCGCTCTGATAACCGTTCTTCAAGGCAATCACGGCGGCCGATTCAAGCATGACTACCGGGTAGCCTTGCAGATCCTTGTAGTGAACGCGGGCGCCGTTGGCCTTGGCCGCTTCTTCGACCCGCTCGTATTCCAGTTCCCGTTGCCGGGCGATCAGTGCTTCACGCTCGTGGGTTTTCTTGATGTCGGCACGGGCGCCGTCGAAGTCATTCAGGGCCAGTTGATTCAGGGCCATTTGCGTGGTCAGCATGACCTTTTCGTAATCGTAGCCATCGTAGCGCCGCAGCTTGTCATTGATGATGCTGCCCCACTGATTGCCCATGGCGGCGAGCAACTTGTCGCCGGTGGTTTCTATGGTGTCCTGGCGCTGTATGACCATCTGCTCGGCGCTGCGCCAGGCGACCTGGCTCTGTGGGAACTCACCGCCAGCGCTCAATACCGCGCCCTTCTCGAAGTAATAGAGCAGATCCTTCTCTTCGCCCGGGTTGTGCGCCTCGATCAAGGCGAGCGAGCCATCGATGTTGCCGGCCTTGAGCTGTTGCGTGGTCTGTTGCAGTTCCAGGTCGTAATCGCGGTACGCGGCGCAGCCGCTGACTTGCAAAATGGCGGCGATCAGCAGCGATGGCAGCAGACAATGGCGCATGAGCGGGTTCTTCCTTGAACGGACAGTACGAAGAGGTGACGCATTATAGGGGTGGATGATGGCTAACTGCTTTGATGATTTTTCAGGGGCCGATGAGCATCGTGGTGTTCACCTTGGCAACGACAAAGCTTGAGGGATTCGTCGTCGGAGTGAACAATATGTAACTCCGTATTTCCCCTTGAGAACCTTTCATGACTGCCTCGTCCCGCTTTCTGGCCTGGCTGGTGTTTCCGCTGTGCGCCCTGAGCAGTTTCAATCTGCTGGCCGATACCGTGGAAGGCGCGCCGCAAGCGCTGCACCTGCTTGATTACATCAGCGCCGATTACCCGCCGACGGTCGAGGCGGGAAAAATTCTCGACGACGCCGAATACCGCGAGCAGCTGGAATTCACTCAGGCGTTGCAGAGCCTGATCAGCGCGCTGCCGGCCAAGCCGGAAAAAATCGCGCTGGAGCAGGGTGTCGAGGCGCTGCACAGCGCGATCACGGCGAAGCAGGACGGTGCGGACGTCGCCCGCCAGGCGCGGCAACTGGGGGCGAAACTGGCCGTGGCCTATGAAGTCAGCCAGGCACCGATCATCACCCCGGACCCGACACGTGGCGCGCCGCTGTATGCGCAAAACTGCTCGGTGTGTCACGGCGACAGCGGCGCCGGTGACGGCCCGGCGGCGCTCGGCATGACGCCCGCGCCGGCCAACCTGCGTGACGCTGCGCGGATGGATCACCTGAGCCTGTATGCGATCTACAGCACCCTCGGTCAAGGCGTCGAAGGCACCGACATGCCGGCGTTCGCCGATCAGCTCGACGATCGCCAGCGCTGGGATCTGGCGACGTACATCGCCGGGTTCAGTGCCGATGCAACGGCCGCCAAGTCCGAGAAAACCTACAACATCGCCGATCTGGCGCGTCAGACCCCGGCCGAAGTGCAAGGCGCCGAGGGCGCGCCAGCGGCGGCGACGTTCCGTGCCCAGCGTGCCCAGCCACCGCAGGTCAAGCGCGGCCCGGCGCAGTTGCTCGACTACACCGCGGCGACCCTGGACAAGAGTCTGGCGGCGTACCGTGCCGGTGAGCACGATCAGGCCTATGACCTGTCGGTAGCGGCGTATCTGGAAGGCTTCGAGCTGGTCGAAAGTTCGCTGGATAACGTCGACGCCAACGTGCGCAAAGACACCGAAAAATCGCTGATGGCTTACCGTCAGTCGTTGCAGGACGGCTTGCCGGTCGAACAGGCCGAGCAGCGTCTGGACGCGGCCAAGGCCAAGCTGAAGGAGTCCGCCGGGCTGCTTGGCAGCGATGGCTTGAGCTGGTCGCTGAGCTATATCTCCGGTTTGCTGATTCTGCTGCGCGAAGGTCTGGAAGCGATTCTGGTATTGGCGGCGATTCTGGCGTTCCTGCGCAACACCGGCCAGCAATCGGCGGTGCGCAGCGTCAACGTCGGTTGGGGCTTGGCGTTGCTGGCGGGGCTGGGCACTTGGGCGCTGGCGGCGTATGTGATCGACGTCAGTGGTTCGCAACGGGAGTTGCTCGAGGGCGCGACGGCGTTGTTCGCCAGCGTCATGGTGTTGTGGCTGGGCGTGTGGATGCACGACCGTCGTCACGCGGCGGCCTGGCAGGATTACATCAAGAGCAGTCTGGTCGGCGGGGGCGGGCGCTTCGGTTTTGCGATCCTCGCGTTCTTCTCGGTGTATCGCGAGTTGTTCGAGGTGATCCTGTTCTACGAAACCCTGTGGTTGCAGGCAGGGCCAGCCGGGCATGACGCGGTGCTGGCAGGCGGGGCGACGGCGCTGGTGCTGCTGGTCGGTCTGGCGTGGGTGATCCTGCGCGGTTCGGCGAAATTGCCGCTGACGCTGTTCTTCAGCATCAACGCCGCGCTGCTCTGTGCGTTGTCGGTGGTGTTTGCCGGGCATGGTGTGAAGGCGTTGCAGGAAGCCGGGATCTTCGGCACGCGGCCGGTGGCGTTCTTTGAGTTTGACTGGCTGGGGATTCATGCCGATGCGTATTCGCTGACGGCGCAGGCGGTGGCGATTGTCGCGATTGTGGTGTTGTATGGGCGTAGTTGGGTAGCTGAAAAGCGGCGGGTTTCGGCGGCTTGATTGTGTGATCCCTTAAAAGATCGCAGCCTGCGGCAGCTCCTACATAGGTTCGTGTATACCTGTAGGAGCTGCCGCAGGCTGCGATCTTTTGCTTTATGAGGTAAACAAAAATGCGTGTATGGATCGATGCCGACGCTTGCCCACGGGCGGCGAAGGATCTGGTGGTGAAGTTCGCCCTCAAGCGCCAGTACGAAGTGGTGCTGGTGGCCGGGCAGCCGCAGATCAAGCCGGGGCTGGCCATCGTCAAATTGATCGTGGTGCCGAGCGGGCCGGATGCGGCGGACGATTATCTGGTCGAGCACGCGGTGCCGGGGGAGCTGGTGATTTGCAGCGATATTCCGCTGGCCGATCGCCTGGTGAAGAAGGGCGTGGCAGCGCTCGACCCGCGCGGCAAGGAATTCGATGCGCAGAACATGGGCGAGCGGCTGGCGGTGCGCAACCTGTTCACCGATCTGCGTGAACACTGCCAGATGAGCGGCGGCCCGGCGCCATTCGGCGATCGCGAGAAGCAGGCGTTTGCCAATGCGCTGGACCGGATTCTCACGCGCCTGACCCGCAACACCTGAGCCCAACACAAATCCCTTGTAGGAGTGAGCCTGCTCGCGATAGCGGTCGATCATTCAACAGATATGTTGCCTGACACACCGCCATCGCGAGCAGGCTCACTCCTACAATTGACCGTGTCAGGCGTCATTTTCGTGGGTCAGCTCTAATACTCGGTCGACCAGTTTGTTGATCCCCGAAGCAGCCTCGCTGATGTTCTGCGCCAGCATGTAAGCCGGGGTCGTCACCAGTTTGCGCGCCTTGTCTTCGATGATCTCGGTCACCGCGCAATCTTCGTGCGTCGCGCCCATCTTGTTCATCGCCGTCGCGGTGTCGGCGTCATTGCCGATGGTGCAGGTCACGCCCGGGCCATAGATCTTCGCGGCCAGAGCCGGCGAAATGCACATCAAACCCACTGGTTTGCCCGCTTCGGCAAACGCCTCGGCCAAGGCCAGCACTTCAGGCTGCACGCTGCAGCCAGCGCCTTCGACAGCAAAGTTGGAAAGGTTCTTCGCCGCCCCAAAACCGCCGGGCACGATCAGCGCATCGAAGTCATCGACGTCGGCTTCGCGGATGTCCTTGATGTTGCCTCGGGCAATCCGTGCCGACTCGACCAGCACGTTGCGCGTCTCGGGCATTTCTTCGCCGGTCAGGTGGTTGATCACATGCAATTGCGCGATGTTCGGGGCGAAGCACTGTACCTGCGCGCCGCGTTGATCAAGGCGCAGCAGGGTGATGACGCTTTCATGGATCTCGGCGCCGTCGTACACGCCACTGCCGGACAGGATCACTGCAACTTTTTTGCTCATGGGTTTCTCTCCAGATTCATGGCGCTAAATGTCCACTAAATTGTCGCGCGTTGCCATAGGGTAAACGGGCGGCTACACCTAGGATCTGTTCATACGATTGCGAGCAGGGCGCGTCATGGACTTCATTCTGTATGCGGTGCCGTTTTTCCTCGTGTTGATTGCGCTCGAACTGGTCGCCGACCGCTGGCGCGGGGTGAGCAACTATCGCCTCGCCGATGCGGTGAACAGCATCAGCACCGGCGTGTTGTCGACTACGACCGGATTGTTGACCAAGGGCGTCGGCCTGCTGACGTATGCCTTTGCCCTCGATCATCTGGCCTTGCTCAGACTGCCGGCGGACCGCGTCTGGGTCTGGGTGTTTGCGTTCGTCCTCTACGACTTCTGCTACTACTGGCTGCACCGCATGGGCCATGAACGCAATATCCTCTGGGCCGCGCACTCGGTGCATCACCAGAGCGAGGAGTACAACCTTTCCACCGCGTTGCGCCAGACCAGCACCGGGTTTCTGCTCGGCTGGATTTTCTACCTGCCGATGGCCGTGCTCGGCGTGCCGTTGCTGGTGTTCGTCAGCGTCGCGGCGCTGAACCTGCTCTATCAATTCTGGGTACACACCCGACACATTCCCAAGCTCGGCTGGTTCGAGTGGTTCTTCGTTACGCCGTCCAATCATCGGGCTCACCATGCACAGAACGCTCTCTACATGGATCGCAACTACGGCGGGGTGTTCATTTTTTGGGATCGTCTGTTCGGCACGTTTCAGGAAGAGGACGACAACGAACCGGTGATTTTCGGCGTGACCACGCCGCTGGCGAGCTGGAATCCGCTGTGGGCCAACCTGCAGTTTTATGCGCAATTGTGGGATGACGCGCGGCGGGCCGAGCGCAACTGGGACAAGCTGCGGATCTGGTTCATGCGCACCGGTTGGCGCCCGGCGGACGTTGCGGCGAAGTACCCGATGAGCAAGCCGGATCTGGCCCGCTTCCGTAAATTCGAAGTGCCGCTTGAGCGTCGTCAGCAGTTTTACGTGGCGCTGCAGTTTTGCCTTTACATCGCGCTGGGCAGTTATCTGATGAATCTGGAACGCAGCCTGCCGACCGCTGCGCTGTTGCTTGGCTGGGGCGCGGTGACGTTCGGGGTGTTTGCGTTGGGCGTGAGCCTGGAGAATCGCCCGTGGGCGCTGAAGGTCGAACTGTTGCGGCTGGGGTTGAATGTGCCACTGGTGTGGCTGGCGCCGCTGGTTGGATTGTGGCCAGCCAGCCCGATGATCTGGGCTGGCTTGCTCGGGTACAGCCTGCTCAGCGGCATCGGGCTGTACAGCTGCCGTCAGCGCGTTACTCGACTGGCGGTTTAGGTGCGGCGGAATTGGCTGGTTCGGCGAGCTGGAGTTGTTCAGCTTTGGCGGCTTGCTCGTCCTCGTAGATCTTCTTCGCCAGGCGCGCATTCTTGAAGCGGCGACGCAGCCACAGGCCAACACCGAGTACCAGCAGCGCACCCAGCACCCACAGTTCGTACTTCTTGATGCTGCCGAGCATGCCTTCCAGCACCGCGCCGAAGTGGTAAGCCGCAGCCGCCAGCGCCGTGGCCCAGATCGCCGCGCCAATGCCGTTGAGCAGCAGGTAACGTCCCGGCGGATAGCCCGACAGGCCGATCGCCACCGGCATCACCGTGCGCAAGCCATAAACGAAGCGGAAGCTCAGCACCCAGATGTCCGGATGTTTGCGAATGTGCTCCAGCGCGCGGTCGCCCATCATCTGCCAGCGCGGTTTGCGCGCGAGTAATTTGCGCCCGTGCTTGCGGCCGAGGAAGTACCACAGCTGATCGCCGGCATAGCTGCCGAAGAACGCCACGACCACCACCACGTTGATGTCCATGTATCCACGGAACGCGAGGAAGCCCGCGAGCACCAGAATGGTTTCGCCTTCGAAGAACGTGCCGAGGAACAAGGCAAAGTAGCCAAAGTCATGCAGAAATTGTTGGAGCATTGTCTGGGTGCTGGCGAAATGAACGCGCAGCCTAACCCTTCGGACACATTCATGAAAGTGTCGAAATGTGTCTCGACGTGAACAATTCCTACACTGAGAATGGAATGCGGCTACGTGACACGGGTCTCACACAACTGTCATCTGTTGGTCATAATGGCCGTCTATAACTGTCACGCTCGCCCGTTTGCGCGGGCTCAGGAGTCCGCCGTGAGCTTTACCCCCGCCAACCGTCTGTTCCCTGCCACGCGCCTGCGCCGCAATCGCCGCGACGATTTTTCGCGTCGGCTGGTGCGGGAAAATGTGCTGACGGTGGATGATCTGATCTTGCCGGTATTCGTGCTCGACGGTGAGAACCGCCGCGAAGCCGTGGCCTCGATGCCCGGTGTAGAACGCCTGAGCATCGACCTGCTGCTCGAAGAGGCGACCAAGTGGGTTGAACTGGGCATTCCGGCGCTGGCGCTGTTCCCGGTCACACCTCCTGAATTGAAATCCCTCGACGCCGCTGAAGCGTGGAACCCTGAAGGCATCGCCCAGCGCGCCACTCGCGCCTTGCGTGAGCGCTTCCCGGAACTCGGCGTGATCACCGACGTTGCGCTTGATCCGTTCACCACTCACGGTCAGGACGGCATTCTCGACGAAGAAGGCTATGTGCAGAACGACATCACCGTCGACGCACTGGTGCGCCAGGCGCTGTCCCACGCCGAAGCCGGCGCGCAGGTTGTCGCACCGTCGGACATGATGGACGGTCGCATTCAGGCGATTCGCGAAGCGCTGGAAATTGCCGGCCACGTCAATGTGCGGATCATGGCTTACTCGGCCAAGTACGCCAGCGCCTATTACGGCCCGTTCCGCGATGCCGTGGGTTCAGCTTCGAACCTCGGCAAAGCCAACAAAGCCTCTTATCAGATGGACCCGGCCAACAGCGACGAAGCGCTGCACGAAGTCGGTGCGGACTTGTCTGAAGGCGCGGACATGGTCATGGTCAAACCGGGCATGCCGTATCTGGACATTCTTTTCCGGGTAAAAGATGCCTTCAAAGTGCCGACCTTCGTCTATCAGGTTAGTGGCGAATACGCCATGCACATGGCGGCGATCCAGAATGGCTGGTTGAGCGAGGCGGTGATTCTCGAATCACTGACCGCCTTTAAACGTGCCGGCGCTGATGGCATCCTGACTTACTTTGCTGTCCGTGCCGCTCAATTGTTACGAGAGCAGAAATAGCCCTCCCAGGAACATTCAATGAATACCGAAGGACTCACTGAAGTTGCAGTAAAAGAAGCTCAGCCGGTGGTGGAGCAGATCACCGAGACCCCGCCGGAACTGGAGCCAGCGCCACCCGCGCCGGTGGCCGAAACCGCTGTGGCGGTGCCGGCGATCGCCATTCCCGGTCTGGATGACAGCAGCCTGTACATCCACCGCGAGCTCTCGCAATTGCAGTTCAACATCCGCGTGCTGGAACAGGCGCTGGACGAGTCCTATCCGTTGCTGGAACGTTTGAAGTTCCTGCTGATCTTCTCCAGCAACCTCGATGAATTCTTTGAAATCCGCGTCGCCGGCCTGAAGAAGCAAATCACCTTCGCCCGTGAACAGGCCGGTGCCGACGGTCTGCAACCGCATCAAGCACTGGCGCGGATCAGCGAGCTGGTGCACGGCCATGTTGATCGTCAGTACGCGATCCTCAACGACATCCTGTTGCCGGAGCTGGAAAAGCATCAGGTGCGCTTCATCCGTCGCCGCAACTGGACGGTCAAGCTCAAGACCTGGGTGCGCCGCTACTTCCGCGACGAGATTGCGCCGATCATCACCCCGATCGGCCTCGACCCGACGCACCCGTTCCCGTTGCTGGTGAACAAGAGCCTCAACTTCATCGTCGAGCTGGAAGGCATCGACGCCTTTGGTCGCGACTCCGGTCTGGCGATCATCCCGGCACCGCGCTTGCTGCCCCGGATCATCAAGGTGCCGGAAGAAGTCGGTGGCCCGGGCGACAACTATGTGTTCCTGTCGTCGATGATCCACGCCCACGCCGATGACCTGTTCCAGGGCATGAAGGTGAAGGGTTGCTACCAGTTCCGTCTGACCCGAAACGCCGACCTGGCGCTCGACTCCGAAGATGTAGAAGACCTGGCCCGCGCCCTGCGTGGCGAGTTGTTCTCGCGTCGTTACGGTGATGCGGTGCGTCTGGAAGTCGCTGACACCTGCCCGAAACATCTCTCGGACTACCTGCTCAAGCAGTTCAACCTGAGCGAGAGCGAGCTGTATCAGGTCAACGGCCCGGTCAACCTGACGCGGTTGTTCAGCATCACCGGTCTGGACAGTCATCCGGAGTTGCAATACACGCCGTTCACCCCGCAGATCCCGAAACTGCTGCAGAACAGCGAAAACATTTTCAGCGTGGTCAGCAAGCAGGACATCCTCTTGCTGCACCCGTTCGAGTCGTTCACCCCGGTGGTCGACCTGCTGCGCCAGGCCGCGAAAGATCCGCACGTTCTTGCTGTACGGCAGACGTTGTACCGCTCCGGCGCCAACTCCGAGATCGTCGATGCGCTGGTCGATGCCGCGCGTAACGGCAAGGAAGTCACGGCGGTCATCGAGCTGCGGGCGCGCTTCGACGAAGAATCCAACCTGCAACTGGCCAGCCGTCTGCAAGCGGCCGGTGCGGTGGTGATCTACGGCGTGGTCGGTTTCAAGACCCACGCCAAGATGATGCTGATCCTGCGTCGTGAGGCCGGCGAAATTGTGCGTTACGCGCACCTCGGCACCGGCAACTACCACGCCGGCAACGCCAAGCTGTACACCGACTACAGCTTGCTGACTTCCGACGATGCCTTATGCGAAGACGTTGGCAAACTGTTCAGCCAGTTGATCGGCATGGGTAAAACCCTGCGCATGAAGAAGCTGCTGCATGCGCCGTTCACCCTGAAGAAGGGCATGCTCGACATGATTGCCCGCGAGACCCAGTTCGCCGTCGAAGGCAAACCGGCGCACATCATCGCCAAGTTCAACTCGCTGACCGATCCGAAGATCATCCGCGCGCTGTACAAGGCCAGCCAGTCCGGCGTGCGCATCGATCTGGTGGTGCGCGGCATGTGCTGCCTGCGTCCAGGGATTGCCGGGGTTTCGCACAACATCCATGTACGCTCGATCATCGGCCGCTTCCTCGAGCACACCCGAGTGTTCTACTTCCTCAATGGCGGCGACGAACAGATGTTCCTCTCCAGCGCCGACTGGATGGAGCGCAACCTCGACAAACGCGTCGAGACTTGCTTCCCGGTCGAAGGCAAGAAGCTGCTGACCCGAGTGAAAAAAGAGCTGGAGCTGTACCTGACCGACAACACTCACAGCTGGAGCTTGCAGTCGGATGGCCGTTACATCCGCAACACGCCGACCGGCAACCAGAACCCGCGCAGCGCGCAGGCAACGTTGCTGGAACGACTGGGCAGCCCGATCTTGCCGGTGAGCAGCTGACTTTCAGGCGAATAAAAAAGGCGATCCCTTGGGATCGCCTTTTTTGTACCCAAAATCCCTGTAGGAGCTGTCGAGTGAAACGAGGCTGCGATCTTTTGATCTTAAAAACAGATCAAAAGATCGCAGCCTGCGGCAGCTCCTACAGGGGGGATTTGCGGTGTGTCAGTGGACGGTGAGGACGATGCCCACCCGCGTCAGCCAATCGGCTTCGATGCCGAAATCCGCCTGAGTCAGCTGATTCTCGTCCAGCCAGTTCTCCGGGAATTCCACATCCAGGGTGTTGCCCTTGGCGTGCAATACCACCTGCGGCATGGTCTGGGTACCACGAATATGGTGGAACAGGATCGCAAAGCGCAGCAGCACGCACAGGCGGATCAGCTTGTCGCCGTCGTCGCCGAAGTCGGCGAACTTGTCCTTGGGAATATTGCGGCGATGGCCGCGCACCAATAGGGCGAGCATCTGCTGGTCTTCGCGGGAAAAGCCGGCGAGGTCAGAGTGCTCGATCAAATAAGCGCCGTGTTTGTGGTAGTGATAGTGAGCGATATCGAGGCCGACTTCGTGCACTTTCGCCGCCCAGCCAAGGAGTTCGCGCCAGATGCCGTCGTCCAGTTCCCAGTCCACCGCGACCTGATCGAACGCGTGCAAGGCTTTGCGTTCAACTCGCGCGGCCTGTTCCAGATCGACGTGATAGCGCTCCATCAGCGAGGTCAGGGTGCGCTCGCGCACGTCTTCGTGATGATGGCGGCCGAGCAGGTCATAGAGCACACCTTCACGCAGTGCGCCGTCGCAGTGATCCATGCGTTGCAGTTCGAGGGCATCGAAAATCGCTTCGAGAATCGCCAGACCCGCCGGGAAAATGGTCCGGCGATCAGGCTTGATGCCTTCAAAATCGATCTTGTCGACGTCGCCGAGCTTGAACAGGCGACGCTTGAGCCAGGCCAAACCTTCGGCGTTCACTTCGCCGGTGCCATGGCCGCCGGCCTTCAGCGCAAGGCCGATGGCGCGGATGGTGCCCGAGGAGCCGATGGCTTCATCCCAGGTCAGGCGGTGCAGGGCGTGTTCGATGCTCATGATCTCCAGCCGCGCCGCCGTGTACGCCTGGGCGTAGCGGGCCGGAGTGATCTTGCCGTCCTTGAAGTAGCGCTGGGTGAAGCTGACGCAGCCCATTTGCAGGCTTTCGCGTAGCAGCGGCTCGAAGCGCTGGCCGATGATGAATTCGGTACTGCCGCCGCCGATGTCGGCGACCAGGCGTTTGCCCGGGGTGTCGGCGAGGGTGTGCGACACGCCCAGGTAGATCAGGCGCGCCTCTTCACGGCCGGAGATGACTTCCACCGGATGGCCGAGGATTTCTTCGGCGCGGTGAATGAATTCGAGGCGGTTGCGCGCTTCACGCAGGGCGTTGGTGCCGACGATGCGCACGGCGCCCAGCGGCATACCGTTGATCAGTTGGGCAAAGCGCTTGAGGCAATCGAGGCCGCGCTGCATCGATTCTTCGTTGAGCTTGCGCTCATCGTCGATGCCGGCCGCCAGTTGAACCTTCTCGCCGAGCCGCTCGAGAATGCGGATTTCGCCGTTCTGGGCCTTGGCCACGACCATGTGAAAGCTGTTGGAGCCCAGGTCGATTGCGGCGATCAGGGACAGATTCTTGGCTTGGGATTGCGGCATGGTCAGGGGGTCTCGGTCGATAACCTCGACATCGTGCCACGATCAAACGCTGGCGCCAACGCGCACGGTTCAAACCCTTGATTCAGCGCATAAAGAAGGTGACCGCTGCGCGGTCAATCGCGAGCAGGCTCACTCCTACAGGTGAGCGCATTCCCATGTAGGAGTGAGCCTGCTCGCGATGAGGGCGTGGAAGCCCCTGTATTTCTCTCAGCCTGTCGCTTCGACGGTGCCAATAAAGTTCGCCAGCTCCGCCGTCTGCGGATTGGCAAACAGCACCTTCGGATCGCCCACCTCATGCACCTTGCCGTGGTGCATGAACACCAGTTTGTCGCCGACCTCGCGGGCAAAACGCATTTCATGGGTGACCATGATCAGCGTCATGCCTTCCTTGGCCAACTGCCGCACGACGCTGAGCACTTCGTTGACCAGTTCCGGGTCAAGCGCCGAGGTGATCTCGTCGCAGAGCAAAACCTTCGGCGACATCGCCAACGCCCGGGCAATCGCCACGCGCTGCTGCTGACCACCGGACAACCGATCCGGGAAGGCATCGAACTTTTCCCCAAGGCCAACCCGCTCAAGCATCTCGCGCGCCAGTTCCGCCGCCTTGGCTTTCGGCACTTTCTGCACCACTTGCGGCGCGAGCATCACGTTTTCACCGACGGTCAGGTGCGGGAACAGGTTGAATTGCTGAAAGACCATGCCGACCTTCTGCCGCAAGCTGCGCAAATCAGCGCGCGCAGCATCGAGGTATTCGCCATCGACTTCGATCACGCCATCGTTGATCGATTCCAGACCATTGAGCGTGCGCAACAGGGTGGATTTGCCCGAGCCGCTGCGGCCGATGATCGCCACCACCTGGCCTTCCTCGACGCTGAGGTCGATGCCTTTGAGCACGTGGTGATCGCCGTAGTATTTATGCAGGGCGGAAATTCTAAGCAGAGGCATGCAGTCTCCTTTCCAGGTAGCGCGCACTGAGGGACAAGGGGTAGCAGAGCAGGAAATAGCCGAGGGCGACGAGGCCGTAGACCATGAACGGTTCAAACGTGGCGTTGGCGAGCATGCCGCCGGTTTTGGTCAGCTCGGTGAAGCCGATGATCGAGGTCACGGCGGTGCCTTTGACCACTTGCACCGAGAAACCCACGGTCGGCGCCACGGCAATGCGCAGCGCTTGCGGCAGGATCACGTAGCGCAATTGCTCCAGAGGATTGAGCGCCAAACTCGCCGAGGCTTCCCACTGGCCGTTGGAAATAGACTCGACGCAGCCGCGCCAGATCTCCGCCAGATAAGCGCTGGTGAACAAGGTCAGGGCAATCGCTGCGGCCATCCACGGCGAGATTTCAATCCCGGCCAGCGCCACGCCGAAGAACACCAGAAACAGCTGCATCAACAGTGGCGTGCCTTGGAACAACTCGATCCAGGTGCGGGCGATGCTGCTCGACACAGGGTTTTTCGAAATGCGCATGATCAGGATCAGCAGCCCGACGATCCCGCCACCGATAAACGCCACCAGCGACAACGCCAGCGTCCATTGCAGGCCGATGAGCAGGTTGCGCAGGATGTCCCAGAAGGTGAAATCGCTCATGCGTGGCTCCTGCTTATGTAGCGGCGACCGATCCAGTTCAGTAACTGGCGAATCAGCAGCGCCATGCACAGGTAGATCAGCGTGGTCAGCGCGTAGGTTTCAAAAGCGCGGAAGTTGCGCGACTGAATGAAGTTGGCGGCGAAGCTCAGCTCTTCGGTGGCGATCTGCGAACACACCGCCGAGCCGAGCATGACAATGATGATCTGGCTGCTCAGCGCCGGCCAGACCTTGCCCAGCGCTGGCAACAGCACCACATGGCGGAACGCTTCGAAACGCGTCATCGCCAGCGCCGCTGCGGCCTCCAGCTGCCCGCGCGGAATCGCCTGAATGCCCGCGCGGATGATTTCCGTGGAATACGCGCCGAGGTTGATCACCATCGCCAACACCGCTGCCTGCCACTCGGAAATCTGCACGCCCAGCGACGGCAGCCCGAAGAAGATAAAGAACAACTGCACCAGAAACGGCGTGTTGCGGATCAACTCGACGTAGACGCCGAAAATTGCCGAGAACGGGCGAATGTTCCACGCCCGCACCAGCGCCCCGACAATCCCGACGCCGACCCCGAGCAACGCGCCGATGGCCGTCAGCTCAAGGGTGAACAGCGCGCCGCGCAGCAACAGGTCGGTGTTTTGCACCACCGGCATGAAATCGAACTGATAAGCCATGAAGGTCTCCCGCGCAGTCGATCAGAGATCGGCCGGCAGCGGCTCTTTCAGCCAGGTCTGCGAGTTCTTTTCCAGGGCGCCGTCAGCTTTGGCGGTGGTCAGGATGTCGTTGACCTTGGCCAGCAGCGCCGCTTCGTTCTTGTTCACGCCAACGTAGACCGGCGAATCCTTGAGCTTCACTTTCAGCGCCGGCACGCGTTTCGGGTTCTTCTCGCTGATCGCGACCATGACCACGTTGCCGCTGGCGATCAGGTCGACTTGCCCGGCGAGGTAGGCGGCAATGGTCGAGTTGTTGTCTTCGAAGCGTTTGATGGTCACGCCTTCAGGGGCGACCTTGGTCAGCTCGATGTCTTCGATGGCGCCACGGGTGACGCTGATGGTTTTGCCTTTGAGGTCGTCAAGGCTGGCGATGGCAGCATCTGGCGGGCCGAACACGGCGAGGTAGAAGGGTGCGTAGGCGCGGGAGAAGTCGATGACTTTCTCGCGCTCGGGGTTTTTGCCGAGGCTGGAAATCACTAGGTCGACCTTGCCGGTGGTCAGGAACGGGATGCGGTTGGTGCTGTTGACCGGAGTCAGTTCGAGTTTGACCTTGAGCTGATCGGCCAGCAGTTTCGCTGTGTCGATGTCCAGGCCGCGAGGTTTCATGTCCGGGCCGACCGAGCCGAACGGCGGGAAGTCCTGCGGTACGGCGACTTTCAGCGTGCCGCGTTTGACCACGTCGTCGAGGCCGTCGGCGTGAGCGGGTACCTGGCTGAGCAGCAGGCTGGAAAACAGAGCGGCGAGGAGGGCGCTGTAACGCTTGGTCATGGACAATCTCCGAATCGGCGAGAAGTGATTTCTGCCTTCGGACAGAGCATGCGCCGTGCCAATACATGGGTTTCGTCTCGGCAGACCGCGGTTTCAGCGGCTTTGTTCGGTCTTACTGGTCTGAACAGTCAGGTTGTTTTTCGCACTGCGATAGCGCATCAGGCTCGATCACCGAACCCCGCTGGGGCACGACTTGCCGGACTCGGCGAATAGCTTTACAACTAGCCGCACATTGGCCTGACGCGTCTGAAAAACCATGAATTCGATTTCCCGTGCGGTACCCGAAGTGGCGCTGCAAGCGATCCGCAAACTGATCACCGAACAGGGTTTCGGCGCCGGCGATGCCTTGCCGTCGCAACGGGATCTGGCGTTGCAGCTGGGCGTGAGTCGGGCGTCGCTGCGCGAGGCGTTGTCGTCGCTGAGCGCGTTGGGCGTGGTCAGCATTCAGCCGGGCAAAGGCGTGTTCGTGCAGGCGCCGGTGGAGTTGTCGCGTGGCGATACCGCGCCGGGCTGGTCATTCGCCGCGCAGGCATCGCCGCTGGATATCTTTCAACTGCGCTATGCACTGGAAGGTTTTGCCGCCGGGTTGGCCGCAGTGACGTTGAGCACGTTTGATCTGGATGCGCTGGAAGACAATGTCGCGGCCATGCGCGAGCAATTGAAGGCCGGTGACTTTGAAGCAGCGGCGAAACTCGACTTCGAATTCCACCGGCGCATCCTCCTGGCCAGCGGCAATCAGGCGATGCTGAACATCCTCACCGCCAGCGCCGAGATGTTTCTTGAGAGCCAGAAGTTACCGTTCATCCGTGCCGAACGCGCCATGGAAACCTGGCAGGAACATCGTAAGATCCTCCGCGCCCTCGCTCGCCGGGCCTCTGCTGCTGCGCAAAAAGCCATGCAGGAGCATGTGCGCAACGCGGCCCTGCGTACTGGAATTTCCTTCATCGCCCCCGCTACCGCTTGACTTGAGCTATACCCAAACTCATGGGGCACCATAGCAAGACTCAATCATCTGCGGCTTCCTGAACAGGGGAAGGGCGGCTATGATGGGCCACGTTTTTTTGCTTACAACCTGGAGAATTCCATGAGCAGCGATCTTATCAAACACGTTAGCGACGCTAGCTTCGAAGCCGACGTACTCAAGGCCGAAGGCGCTGTCCTGGTCGATTACTGGGCTGAATGGTGCGGTCCTTGCAAAATGATCGCTCCGGTTCTGGACGAGATTGCCGAGACTTACAAAGGCAAACTGACCGTTGCCAAACTGAACATCGACGAAAACCAGGAAACCCCGGCCAAGCATGGCGTGCGTGGTATCCCGACGCTGATGCTGTTCAAGAACGGCAACGTTGAAGCGACCAAAGTCGGCGCCCTGTCGAAGTCGCAACTGGCGGCTTTCCTCGACGCCAACATCTAAGCGTCGCTGCAAAGTGCCTGAAAAAAAGCCCCGCAAAATAGCGGGGCTTTTTGCGTATTCAGGGCTAGACGCTCCGAAACTCAGGTGGTACATTCGGCCCCGCACTGGTTTCTCCATTGCCCCCTGCTAGCCGTCGCCGACGCACTCCTTTTCGAATTAGTTCGCGATCCTGTCGCCTTCTCCGCGGCGCGGCCTCATTAAGCCAAAAGCTTAATTTCCCCCCCTCCATAAATGATTACGTCATTCCTATATGAATCTGACTGAACTCAAGCAAAAGCCGATTACCGAACTGCTCGAATTGGCCGAACAGATGGGCATAGAAAATATGGCCCGTTCGCGCAAGCAGGACGTGATTTTCTCCCTGCTGAAAAAGCACGCGAAAAGCGGCGAGGAAATCTCCGGTGATGGCGTGCTGGAGATTCTCCAGGACGGCTTCGGCTTCCTGCGCTCCGCTGACGCTTCCTACCTGGCCGGCCCGGACGATATCTACGTCTCGCCAAGCCAGATCCGCCGCTTCAACTTGCGCACCGGTGACACCATCGTTGGCAAGATCCGCCCTCCGAAGGAAGGCGAGCGGTATTTCGCACTGCTCAAGGTCGACACGATCAACTTCGATCGTCCCGAGAACGCGAAAAACAAGATTCTCTTCGAGAACCTGACCCCGCTGTTCCCGACCGTGCGCATGAAGATGGAAGCCGGCAACGGTTCCACCGAAGACTTGACCGGTCGTGTGATCGACCTGTGCGCCCCGATCGGCAAAGGCCAGCGTGGTCTGATCGTTGCACCGCCGAAAGCCGGTAAAACGATCATGCTGCAAAACATCGCAGCGAACATCGCCCGTAACAACCCTGAAGTTCACCTGATCGTGCTGCTGATCGACGAGCGTCCGGAAGAAGTAACCGAAATGCAGCGCACCGTGCGCGGCGAAGTGGTTGCCTCGACCTTCGACGAGCCGCCGACCCGTCACGTACAGGTTGCCGAAATGGTGATCGAAAAGGCCAAGCGCCTGGTCGAACACAAAAAAGACGTGGTGATCCTGCTCGACTCCATCACCCGTCTGGCCCGTGCCTACAACACCGTGATCCCGAGCTCCGGCAAGGTATTGACCGGTGGTGTCGATGCCCACGCCCTGGAGAAGCCAAAGCGTTTCTTCGGTGCTGCGCGTAACATCGAAGAAGGCGGCTCGCTGACCATTATCGCCACCGCGCTGGTTGAAACCGGCTCGAAAATGGACGAAGTGATCTACGAAGAGTTCAAGGGTACCGGCAACATGGAACTGCCTCTGGATCGCAAGATCGCCGAGAAGCGCGTGTTCCCTGCGATCAACATCAACCGCTCCGGCACCCGCCGCGAAGAGTTGCTGACCGCCGACGACGAACTGCAGCGCATGTGGATTCTGCGCAAGCTGCTGCACCCGATGGACGAAGTCGCCGCGATCGAGTTCCTGGTCGACAAGCTGAAAACGACCAAGACCAACGACGAGTTCTTCCTGTCGATGAAGCGCAAGTAACATCGCGGTGTGAACCGGCAAAAATGGCGTCCCTCGCGGGGCGCCATTTTTTTGCCTGTTTTTTGCCCGAACGATGGGACGTTGGTGATCTGCTAAGGTCTGTCCCTTGCAAGAATGAGCCGCAACGTACGTGACCGTTTCCGCACAAGAGAATCAGGCTGTACAAATAATAACCAACTGATTGGCATTAAAGATTTTATGAGCACACTCGCTTATCGAAGGGATATCGACGGCTTGCGGGCAGTCGCGGTCATCGCCGTGGTGCTGTTCCATTTTGGCGTCCCGGGGTTTACCGGCGGATTTGTCGGGGTCGACGTGTTCTTCGTCATCTCCGGCTACCTGATCACTTCGATCATCTGGAACCAGCGGCAAGCCGGGCGTTTCAGCTTCGTCGAATTCTGGGCGCGCCGTGCGCGGCGGATTCTGCCGGCGCTGTTCGCGATGATCATTGCGGTGCTGGCGGTGGGCTGGTTCCTGCTGGCGCCCAAGGATTACGAAGAGCTGGGGCGCTCGGTGCGTTATCAGGTGCTGTTCGTCTCGAACATTCTGTTCATGCGTCAGGACGGCTATTTCGACGTCGCCTCTGACCTCAAACCGATGTTGCACACCTGGTCGCTGGCGGTTGAAGAGCAGTTCTACATCCTCTTCCCGCTGCTGCTGGCCGTCATGTCGAGTCGCCTCAAACACTGGCGACTGGCGCTGTTCACGATTTTGCTGGTGTCCTTCGGTCTGAGCGTGTGGGCGGTCAGTCACCACCCGGAAAAAGCCTTCTTTCTGCTGCCAATGCGCGCCTGGGAACTGCTCGCCGGGGCGATGCTGGCGGTCGCGCCGAAGCATGCCTGGCGCTTGAAGCCGATGGCGGCGCAACTGTTGAGCCTGCTCGGCATGGGCCTGATCCTGCTGGCGGTGTTCGGCTACAGCAAAGCCACACCATTCCCCGGTGCGGCGGCGCTGCTGCCTGTGCTCGGTGTGGTGCTGCTGATTTTCGCCAACGGTCATCGCGAGACTGTTGTTGGTCAATTGTTGAGCAGTAAGGTGATGGTCGGTTTCGGCCTGATCTCTTATTCCTGGTACCTGTGGCATTGGCCGGTGTTCGTGTTTTCCAGCTATGCCAGCGTCGAGGAAATCAGCGCGCTAGATAACGCCGGATTAATTCTGCTGACGCTGGTGCTGGGTTATCTGTCGTGGAAATTCATAGAGACACCGTTCCGCGAGCGCCGTCTGCTCGCCGGTCGTCGGCCGATTCTGATCGCTGGCGCTCTGGGTGGGCTGGTGCTGGCGCTGGCCGGGCAAACATTGCGCTGGACCGATGGCTTGCCGTGGCGTTTGTCCGATCAAGCGCTGCAATACGCCAAGGGTCACGACTGGCGGCCGGAGCTGATGGCGTGCCTGGCGGACGACAAGACGCCTGATGACAAACTGTTCTGTCATTACGGCGTGGCCGACGTGCCGGCGCAAGCGATGGTCTGGGGCGACAGTCATGCCACGGCGCTGATTCCGGTGTTCGATGACGGCGCGAAAGCCCATGACGTCAGCGTGATTCTGGCCAGTTCCCCTGGCTGCATTCCGGTGGAGGGTCTGGAACATGGCCCGGTGTGTGCGCATTTCAACCGCCGGATCGAGCAGGCCCTGAAAGAGAAAACCGTCAGCGATGTGGTGCTGGTCGCGCGCTGGAGCCTGTATCTCTACGGCGATGCCAATGGCGACTTGGGCCACGTACTCAGAACCCCTGACGGTCGTTACGATCGCGCCGCTGCCGAGCAACGTCTGGCCGCTGGCCTGCGCACGCGCGTTGCGCAACTGCGTGCCAGTGGCCATCGGGTCTGGCTGGTCAAGGAGGCGCCGTTGCAGGCCTTTAGCCCACCGTATCGCCTGACGCGACTGGCGATGCTCGATCGTTCGGTCGAGGGCGTTGGTCAGCAAGTTGCCGTACATCATGAGCGTCAGGTGTTTATCAGCCAGTTGTTCGCCGAGCTGGCCAAAGACCCGGCAGTGCGTGTGGTCGATCCGGCACCACGGTTGTGCGATGAGCGCGGTTTGTGTCACGCCGAACTCGACGGCTACTCGCTGTACACCGATGACAATCACCTTTCGGAAGTCGGCGCGCGTCTGGTGGCACCGATCATGGAACCGTTGTTCATTAACCTGCAGCGCCGGGAAAACCTTGGCAAAGCCCAGACGAATGCAGCCAAGTAAGCAGCGACAGGCTGCCACAGGGCTGCATAGCAGGTAGGATGTACGCCTATTTTGAGGGTGCCATCGTCAATGAAATTCAAGGATCTTCGGGATTTCGTGCAGCAGCTTGAGCAGCGCGGAGAGTTGAAACGCATCCAGATTCCCGTCTCGCCGGTGCTGGAGATGACTGAGGTGTGTGACCGCACGCTGCGGGCCAAGGGCCCGGCGCTGCTGTTCGAAAAGCCCACAGGCTACGACATTCCGGTGCTCGGCAACCTGTTCGGCACGCCCGAGCGGGTGGCCATGGGCATGGGCGCCGAGTCGGTCAGCGAGCTGCGTGAAATCGGCAAGTTGCTGGCCTTCCTCAAGGAGCCGGAGCCGCCGAAGGGCTTGAAAGACGCGTGGTCGAAGCTGCCGATCTTCCGCAAGATCATCTCGATGGCGCCAAAAGTCGTCAAAGACGCGGTGTGCCAGGAAGTGGTCATCGAAGGCGATGACGTCGACCTGGCGATGCTGCCGGTGCAGACCTGCTGGCCCGGCGACGTCGGCCCGCTGATCACCTGGGGCCTGACCGTCACCAAAGGCCCGAACAAGGAACGCCAGAACCTCGGTATCTATCGTCAGCAAGTGATCGGCCGCAACAAGGTGATCATGCGCTGGCTCAGCCACCGTGGCGGTGCGCTCGACTTCCGCGAGTGGTGCGAGAAGCATCCGGGCCAGCCGTTCCCGGTGTCCGTGGCCCTCGGCGCCGATCCGGCAACTATCCTCGGCGCCGTGACACCAGTGCCGGACAGCCTCTCCGAATACGCTTTCGCCGGTCTGCTGCGCGGTAACCGCACCGAACTGGTCAAGTGCCGTGGCAACGACCTGCAAGTGCCGGCCACCGCCGAGATCATCCTCGAAGGCGTGATCCATCCGGGCGAAATGGCCGACGAAGGCCCGTACGGCGACCACACCGGTTACTACAACGAAGTCGACAGCTTCCCGGTGTTCACCGTCGAGCGCATCACCCACCGGATCAAACCGATCTACCACAGCACCTACACCGGCCGTCCGCCAGATGAACCGGCGATCCTCGGTGTGGCGCTGAACGAGGTGTTCGTGCCGATTCTGCAGAAGCAGTTTCCGGAGATCACCGACTTCTACCTGCCGCCGGAAGGCTGCTCGTATCGCATGGCCATCGTGACGATGAAGAAGTCGTACCCGGGGCACGCCAAGCGTGTGATGCTCGGTGTCTGGTCGTTTTTGCGACAGTTCATGTACACCAAATTCGTTATCGTCACTGACGACGATATCAACGCCCGGGACTGGAATGATGTGATCTGGGCGATCACCACGCGCATGGACCCCAAGCGCGACACGGTGATGATCGATAACACGCCGATCGACTATCTCGATTTCGCCTCGCCGATCTCTGGCCTGGGTTCGAAGATGGGCCTCGATGCCACTCATAAGTGGCCGGGCGAAACCACTCGCGAGTGGGGCCGTGTGATTGTCAAGGACGACGCCGTTACCCAACGGATCGATGCCATCTGGAATCAATTAGGAATAGATTGATGCGTGTAACCCTGCAGCCCTCCGGAGCGGTGCTTGAGATACGGCCCGGTGAGCGAATTCTCGATGGTGCGCGGCGCCTGGGCTACGAATGCCCGCAAAGCTGCCGCAACGGCAATTGTCACGTGTGTGCGGCGCTGCTGGTGGAAGGGCGCGTCGCGCAGGATGGCAAGGTGCACGATCATGGCGAGTTCTACACTTGCATAGCCGAGCCGCTGGAAGACTGTATTTTGCTGTGGGATGGCGTGCTTGCTTTGGGAGAACTGCCGGTGCGCAGCCTGTCGTGTCAGGTCATCGAATGCCGGGACGTGGGCGGCGACACCTGGCGCGTGCGTCTGCGTGCGCCGGCAGGCAAACCGCCGCGTTATCACGCCGGGCAGTACCTGATGATCGAGCGCGAGAACGGCGAGAAATCGGCGTTCTCCATGGCCTCGGCACCGCATGGCGGGCGTGATCTGGAAATCCATGTACTGGCGCGCGAAGCCAGTGCACTGAGTCTGATCGAACAGCTGCAACGCAACCCGATGGTGCGCGTCCAGTTGCCGTTCGGCGACACACATCTGGCGGAACTGCCCGACGGGCCGCTGGTGCTGGTCGCTGCCGGTACCGGCATGGGCCAGATTCACGCGCTGATCGAGCACTGCCGCGCCAACGGCTTCAAACACCCGGTGCATCTGTACTGGGGCGTGCGTCGTCCAGAAGATTTCTATGAAATCGAACATTGGGACGAATGGCTGAAGTTACCCAACCTGTTCCTGCACAAAGTCGTCAGCGATCAATGCGGTTGGGAAGGTCGCTGCGGCATGCTGCACGAAGCAGTCTGCGAAGACTTTCCCGATCTGAAACCGCTGCACGTCTACGCCAGCGGCTCACCGGCCATGGTCTACGGCACCCTCGACGCCTTGGTCGAAGCCGGGATGGACGCCCATCAAATGCGTGCCGACGTGTTTGCCTACGCGCCGCGCTCTTGAGCCGCGCTCTTGAGCCACGTTCCTGAGCCGTTATAACTCTCTATATAGCCGATCGGTATTTATGTAATTGCATAAATACCGCTAGGTTATATATCAATCAGGCAATCAATTAAGAACTGTGCCATGGCACTTAAATCGCCTTAAAACATATGTGCCTTATTGTTACAGCGGTGCGTTCTATTAAGTAATTCTTTACCCGCGGGGAGCTGAACGCTATTCGCCATGAGCGCCATTGAAAACGCTTTTCTGAATCTGAATTACCCTCCGCGGCTCGATCTTGGGCCGCAGCTGACGCACGAACAACTTCTCGCTTCCATGCAATCGACCATGGCGCGCCACAAGGGCGGGCCGGTGTGGCTGTTCGCCTACGGTTCGCTGATCTGGCGGCCGGAATGTTCGGCGGTGGAAAGGGTGCGCGGACGCGTGCATGGCTACCATCGCGGCTTGTACCTGTGGTCGCACGAGCACCGCGGTACGCCGGAAATGCCCGGTCTGGTGTTTGGTCTGGATCGTGGCGGTTCGTGCAGCGGCTTCGCCTATCGCTTGCCGGAAGACAATCTCGATGCGGCGCTGTATGCGCTATGGAAACGCGAGATGCCGGTGCCATCCTATCGGCCACACTGGCTCAACTGCCGTCTTGCCGACGGTAGCCAGGTGCAGGCCTTGGGATTTGTATTGGAGCGACACCTGCCCAGCTATGCCGGCAACTTGCCGGATCACGTGCTGAGCCAGGTGTTCGAAAGCGCCAGCGGGCGTTACGGTACCACTCGCGATTATGTCGAGCAGACCGCACACGCCCTGCGCAGCCACGCCATGCCAGACCGCAATCTGGAGGCGCGGCTCAAGCGCTGTCAGTCACAGTGCGATCAAGCGACCGCTTCACGACTCTGACTGGCGACTTGCTTGTGCCACAGCGTCGGGGCCAGGAAGGCCATCGACAGCAGGCAAGCGCCTACCAGCAGGACAAAACCACCGTCCCAGCCGAAATGGTCAACGGTGTAGCCCATCGCTGCACTCGCCGCGACTGAACCACCCAGATAACCGAACAGACCGGTGAAGCCCGCAGCGGTGCCAGCGGCTTTCTTCGGTGCCAGCTCCAGCGCCTGCAGACCGATCAGCATCACCGGGCCGTAGATCAGGAAGCCGATCGAGAACAGCGCGATCATGTCGACGGTCGGGTTGCCGGCCGGGTTCAGCCAATAAACCAGCGTCGCCACAGTCACCAATGCCATGAACACCATGCCGGTCAGGCCACGGTTGCCCCGGAAGATTTTGTCCGACATCCAGCCGCACAGCAGCGTGCCCGGAATACCCGCCCACTCGTAGAAGAAGTACGCCCACGAGGTTTTATCGACGGTGAAGCCTTTGGCTTCCTTCAGGTACGTCGGCGCCCAGTCCAGCACGCCGTAGCGCAGCAGGTAGACGAAGACGTTGGCCATGGCGATGTACCAAAGCATTTTGTTGCGCAGCACGTATTTGACGAAGATCTCTTTCGCGCTGAATTCATCTTCGTGGCTGGCATCGTAGCCTTCCGGGTAATCGTTCTTGTACTTCTCGATCGGCGGCAGGCCAACCGATTGCGGGGTGTCGCGCATGGTGATGAAGGCGAACACCGCCACGCCCAGCGCTACCGCTGCCGGTACGTAGAACGCCGCGTGCCAGTCGTTGAACAGGCCCATGCCGAGCAGGAATAGCGGGCCGATCAGGCCGCCGCCGACGTTATGCGCCACGTTCCATACGGAAACCACGCCGCCGCGTTCCTTCTGCGACCACCAGTGCACCATGGTCCGGCCACTTGGCGGCCAGCCCATGCCCTGAGCCCAGCCGTTGATGAACAGCAGGATGAACATCATGGTCACGCTGGACGTTGCCCAAGGTGCGAAACCGAAAATGAACATCACCCCGGCCGACACCAGCAGGCCGAATGGCAGGAAGTAACGCGGGTTGGAGCGGTCGGACACCAGACCCATGAGGAACTTCGACAAACCATACGCGATGGCAATCGCCGACATCGCCAGACCCAGATCGCCACGGCTGTAGCCTTCGTCGATCAGATACGGCATGGCCAGGGAGAAGTTTTTGCGCAGCAGGTAGTAACCCGCGTAACCAAAGAAGATACCGGCGAAGATCTGCCAGCGCAGGCGTCGGTACGTGCTGTCTATTTTTTCTTCAGGCAATGGAGCCTGATGTGCGGCAGGTCGAAAGAAAGCAAACATTCAAGAGCTCCAGATTTCTTGTTTTGACTGCGGATGCGAATGTTACAGTTTCGTTACCGAAAATAGCACCGGTTCGCATCGACCAAATAGCGGAAAATGTTGGAAGTCGCGTGTTCTTTTACGAACCTGTCGCTCAGCTGTAAGAACGGGGCGTTTTTGTCGCCGTCAGGGGGTTGTGTCATAGACTCGCGCTCAGTGAATGACTGATTGCAGAGATGAACCATGGCTCCGAATGTGCGCAGGTTATTGCCGAGGTTGCTGATGGTGGCCGTCGTCACCGTTTCGGTGCTGGTGCTGAGTTTCGCCCACGGAGCTGGCGCATCGGGGCTGCGCAACACCACCGTACTGATCGTCCGCCATGCGGAAAAACCGGACGTGGGCCGAGAGCTCAACGCCCAAGGCCAACAACGCGCCGCCGCCTACGCCGACTATTTCGCCTCGCTGAAACTGGACGACGGAACACTCACCCCGCAACGCCTGATCGCCACCGCCGACAGCCAGCAAAGCATCCGCCCGCGGCAAACGCTGATCCCGCTATCCCAACGCCTGCAACTGCCGATCGAGCAGCCCTTCGCCAACAACGACGTCGACAAACTGGTCAGTCAGTTACGCGACAGCAATCAGGCGAAAACCGTGCTGATCGCCTGGCACCACGGCCACATCAACAAACTTATCGCCGCATTCGGCGGCAATGGCCCGGCACTGATCGGCCAGCCGAAATGGCCGGTGGATGTTTATGACTGGCTGATTGTTTTGCGCTTCGATGACAAGGGGCAGTTGGTTGAATCGCGAAGCGAGAAGGTTCAGGAGCATCTGATGCCGGGCGACGTTGCGGCGTCGCCCGGCAGTTGAAGGGGGGCCGTTTCTTTAGTTAGCGCACCTGCACCACAACCTTGCCCACAGCCTTGCGCTGCCCAAGGTCATTGATCGCCTGCGCCGCATTGCTCAGCGGATACACCTGCGACACCAGCGGTTTCAACTTGCCCTCGGCGAACCAGCCGAACAATTGTTGAAAGTTCGCCGCGTTGTCCTGCGGCTGGCGTTGGGCGAAGGAACCCCAGAACACGCCAAGCACCGCCGCGCCCTTCAGCAACGCGAGGTTGACCGGCAGCTCGGGGATGCGCCCGCTGGCGAAGCCGACCACCAGCAGGCGGCCGTTCCAGGCGATGGCGCGGATGGCTTGATCGAACAGATCGCCGCCGACTGGATCGTAAATCACGTCGGCGCCCTGGCCATCGGTCAGGCGCTTGATTTCATCCTTGAGGCTGGCTTCGCTGTAGTTGATCAGTTCATCAGCGCCGGCAGCCTTGGCCACCGCGAGTTTCTCGGCGCTGCTGGCGGCGGCGATGACGCGGGCGCCCATGGCTTTGCCGATTTCCACGGCAGCCAGGCCGACACCGCCGGATGCACCGAGCACCAGCAGGGTTTCGCCCGGTTGCAGGTTGGCGCGTTGCTTGAGCGCGTGCATCGAAGTGCCGTAGGTCATGCTGAATGCGGCGGCAATGTTGAAGTCCATCGACGGCGGAATCGGCAGGACGTTATAGCCCGGCACCGCGACCTGTTCAGCGAAACTGCCCCAGCCGGTCAGAGCCATGACGCGGTCGCCGACCTTGAGGTGGCTGACCTTTTCGCCTACTTCGCGAACCACGCCTGCCGCTTCGCCACCCGGCGAAAACGGGAAGGGCGGCTTGAATTGGTATTTGCCCTCGATGATCAGCGTGTCCGGGAAGTTGACCCCGGCGGCGTGCACGTCCAGCAGGATTTCGTTCTTCTTCGGGGCGGGGCTGGCGACCTCTTCCAGCACCAGCGATTCGGCAGGGCCGAAGGCTTTGCACAGCACGGCTTTCATCAGGGCTATTCCTTTGGGAGTGATGGCCGATAAGTGTAGGTGTGTCAGTCAACGGGTCAACGAGCATGCCCGACCCTGATAGTCAGCCATAAGCTTGTGCTTGCGCGGCGGGTCGTTATGCTAGGCCGCAAACCGGATAAGGAGCGAATTGTGAAAGCGTGGATCATGTTGTTGCTGGCCCTGTCTCTGCCTGTGGCAGCGCTGGCCGAAGAGGCCAAAGAAGGCGAAGCGCCGAAGGTCAACTACATCACCCTGAGCCCGCCGTTTGTGGGCAACTACGGGCTGGACGGCACGCCGAAGCTCAAGGTCTACAAGGCTGACGTGGCATTGCGCGTGACGGGCGAGGAAGCGACCAAACTGGTCAAGGCCAACGAGCCGCTGATCCGTAATCAACTGGTGGCGTTGTTTACCCAGCAGTCGACCGAGGCGATGAGCAGCATCGAGGGCAAAGAAAAACTGCGTCAGGAAGCGTTGAAGCAGACGCAGCAAGTGATGAATGACGAAACCGGCAAGCCGGTGGTTGAAGACCTGTTGTTCAACAACCTGATCATTCAATAAGCCATCCGTTGTCCGGGCGGGCCCCATCGCTGGCAAGCCAGCTCCCACAGGTTTTTCGGGTGGTCACAAATTATGTGTTCACTGAAAATCCCTGTGGGAGCTGGCTTGCCAGCGATTGCATTTTGGCAGGCGCCAAATGAATCAGGGTTTAAGCGCAAGCACCGCCGCCCACTGCTCGGGTGTGACCGGCATCACTGACAACCGCGAGCCCTTCTGCACCAGCGGCATCTCGGCCAGCGCCGTCTGCTGCTTCAGATAGTCCAGCTTCAACACCCGCGCAAACGTCTCGACGTGCTCAACGTCAATCGCACTCCACGCATTCTTCTCCGGCGTAGCCTTCGGATCGAAGTAATGACTTTCCGGCTCCAGTGCGGTGGGATCCGGGTACGCCGCTTCGATTATTTTGCCAATCCCGGCAATTCCCGGCTCCGGGCAGCTGGAATGGTAGAAAAAGAACTCATCCCCCACCGCCATCGCCCGCAGAAAGTTGCGTGCCTGATAGTTACGAACCCCGTCCCAGCGCGCTTTGCCGAGCTTCTCCAGACCTTTGATCGAGAGTTCGTCGGGTTCGGATTTCATCAGCCAATAGGCCATGTCGTGTGCTCCTGAAACGGTCATTGGGCAGGTTGTCGGGCAATTTTATGACAAACCGACGGTCGGTTGACGTCAGCGTTTGCGCAGCGGTTCACGTTGCCGCAAAATGCCGGCCTTTAAAGCTTGACGCTGCTGCACGGCCTACAAACGGAAACCGCTGCTGTCATCGTGATGATGTGCCTTGAGGGGGGCAATCGATGAAACGCAAACCGGATTTACTATGGACTTTGGTAATTTTGTTTGGCTTGGGCGTTGTGACCACCGGTTACGCGCAGAGCCTGTGGACGACCAAGGCCGACGCACCGATCGAAGTTGCGCAACAGGTTCAACAGTCGACAGCCTTCAAGCGCTGAAACTGATCTTTCGACGCCGCTGATCTGCGCGGCGTCCTATCCCGCGAAATACCACGCCTTGTCGCTGACCGTGCCTTGTAACGGCACATCCCAACTCGCTTGCGCCAAGCGTTCGACCTTCTGACACTCATGGGCCAGCCCCAGCAGCGTCGGCTTGCGCCAGCTTTTACGGCGCGCCAGATACGCCAGGCTGCGATCGTAAAAACCGCCGCCCATGCCCAGTCGCCCGCCGACATCGTCAAACCCCACCAACGGCAACAACACCAGATCCAGCGCCCAGACTTTGCGTTGCCGGGCCAGATTGGCCCGCGGTTCGAGAATGCGGAAGCGATTGGGTTTGAGTTTCTCGCCGGGACGAATCCGCTGGAAGACCATCTTGGTTCGCGGCCAGGCACTCAGCACCGGCAGATAAGTCGACTTGCCCCGACGCTGTGCTTCACGCAGCAACAGACGCGGGTCGATTTCACCGTCGGTGGGCAGGTACAGAGAGATATGTTTGGCCCGGCGAAAGTGCGGGTCTTGCGCCAGTTGCCGATAGAGGCCTTTGGCGGCCTGGCGTTGCTCGCTTTTGCTCAGCGAGCGGCGCGCCTTGCGCAGCAGGCGGCGGAGTTGCGGGCGGGGCAGCAGCGCGGGTTCGGTCATGGTTCGGCTTCGGCAGGTTGGACGAAAACGTACGCATAAAAAATCCGATGGCGGTTTTCACCGACATCGGATTCGAATCAGGCTCCCCGGATGAACCGCTGTCAACTTAGCCCTTGAACCCGAAAGTTCAAGGTGGAAGATGCAGTAGACTTTAAGGCTTTCCGTCTAGCGGACATGCACACCAGCCCAACGTGCAACTTCCAGGGTAGTGCGAATCGGCTCAGGGACATCGTCAACTGGCAAGCACCCCAGGGAGTGCCGCGAGTATACCGCAAGCGGCCAGTCGAATCAGCCCTTGGTGTTGGTCTGATCGTCGGCGAGTACCAGATCGACACGATCGAGCAAGTCGCGCACCTGTTCACGGGTCGAACCGCTGGCCTGGATGTCCGGGCGCTCTTCTTTGTGCAAGAGGTCGTGGGTGATGTTCAGCGCGGCCATCACGGCAATGCGGTCGGCGCCGATGACTTTGCCGCTGCTGCGGATCTCGCGCATCTTGCCATCGAGGTAGCGCGCGGCGCTGACCAGATTGCTGCGTTCTTCCTGCGGGCAGATGATCGAATATTCTTTATCGAGGATCTGCACGGTGACGCTATTGCTTGAACTCATGAGTCTTGCTCCAGGGCCTTGAGGCGCGAAATCATCGATTCGACCTTACGCCGGGCGATTTCGTTTTTTTCAATGAGGTGAGCGCGTTCCTCGCGCCAGGTCTTTTCCTGAGCTAGTAAGAGTGCGTTTTGACTCTTTAGTTGCTCGACTCGACCAATCAACAGTTCGAGTCTGGCCATCAGCGCTTGCAGGTCGGTGTCTTCCATTGTGTCCACTGGGTCGGAGTCTGTCTGATGGGATAGCTGGCGGACAGCCTTTAATAGTCTTGGCGAGTCTGTCGATGTAGGATACAAGGCCTTCATTCTAGACATAGCGCCGTCTGGCGCCTAGCTGCCCATGACCATTGCGAATTCCCCGTACCAAGCCTTTGCCACCCTGCTGACCTCCAGCGGCCACAACGTCTCGCCTGCCGAACTGCATGGCGTGCTGCTCGGACGCAGCTGCGCCGGTGCCGGCTTCGATAACGAAGGCTGGTTGATCGACGCCGCCGAACTGCTCGAAGGCGACATCCAGGACAACGTCCGCAACGCCCTGATCGGCCTGCAAGAGATGGTCAAAGGCGAGCTGACCGGCGACGACGTCACCGTTGTCCTGCTGCTGCCCACCGATGACGCACCGCTGGCTGACCGCGCCGCTGCACTGGGCGAGTGGTGCCAGGGCTTCCTCAGCGGTTTCGGCCTGAACTGCCGCGACAGCAGCATGCTCAGCACTGAAGCCACCGAAGTGTTGCAGGATCTGGCCGCCATTTCCCAGGTGCAAGACGCCCTGGAAGAATCCGAAGACGGCGAAACCGATTACATGGAAGTCATGGAGTACCTGCGCGTCGCGCCGCTGCTGCTGTTCTCGGAAACCAAGAAAACCGACGTGCCGCCAGCCGCCAAACCGTCGCTGCATTAATCGCGTGCCAGGGAAAGCCATCTGCCCATGACCCATATCCCCAAAGCGGAATACAGCCGTCGCCGCAAGGCCCTGATGGCGCAGATGGAACCCAACAGCATCGCGATCCTGCCCGCCGCGGCGGTGGCGATTCGCAACCGCGACGTCGAGCACGTCTACCGTCAGGACAGCGACTTCCAGTACCTCAGCGGATTTCCCGAGCCGCAAGCTGTCATCGTCCTGATGCCCGGCCGCGAGCACGGCGAGTACCTGCTGTTCTGCCGTGAACGCAACGCCGAACGCGAATTGTGGGACGGCCTGCGCGCAGGGCAGGAAGGCGCGATCCGCGACTTCGGTGCCGACGACGCTTTCCCGATCACCGACATCGACGACATCCTCCCGGGCCTGATCGAAGGCCGCGACCGGGTGTATTCGGCGATGGGCAGCAACCCCGAATTCGACCGTCACTTGATGGACTGGATCAACGTCATCCGCTCCAAGGCGCACCTTGGCGCCCAGCCGCCGAACGAATTCGTTGCGCTGGATCATCTGCTGCACGACATGCGCCTGTATAAATCGGCGGCAGAAGTGAAGGTCATGCGCGAAGCCGCACGGATCTCGGCGCAAGCCCACATCCGCGCGATGCAGGCCAGTCGGGCCGGGCTCTACGAGTACAGCCTCGAAGCCGAACTCGACTACGAATTCCGCAAGGGCGGGGCGAAAATGCCCGCTTATGGTTCGATCGTCGCCGCCGGACGCAACAGCTGCATCCTGCATTACCAACAGAATGACGCGTTGCTCAAGGACGGCGATCTGGTGTTGATCGACGCCGGTTGCGAGATCGACTGCTACGCCAGCGATATCACCCGTACCTGGCCGGTCAACGGCAAGTTTTCGCCTGAGCAGAAAGCGATCTACGAGTTGGTGCTGGCCTCGCAGGAAGCCGCATTCGCCGAAATCGCCCCGAACAAGCACTGGAATCAGGCGCACGAAGCCACGGTTCGGGTGATCACCACGGGGCTGGTGAAACTCGGATTGCTGCAAGGCGAGGTTGACGAGTTAATCGCCAGCGAAGCCTACAAAGCGTTTTACATGCACCGCGCCGGCCATTGGCTGGGCATGGATGTTCACGACGTCGGCGAGTACAAGGTCGGCGGCGAATGGCGCGTGCTGGAAGTCGGCATGGCGCTGACCGTAGAGCCGGGCATCTACATCGCCCCGGACAATCAAAACGTCGCGAAGAAATGGCGCGGCATTGGCGTGCGCATCGAGGACGACGTGGTCGTAACCAAGACTGGCTGTGAAATCCTCACCACCGGCGTACCGAAAAGCGTCGCCGACATCGAAGCGCTGATGGCACAAGCAAGGACACACGCGGCATGAGTCGAGTCAATCTGGCAATCATCGGTGGCGGTCTGGTCGGCGCCAGTCTGGCGTTGGCCTTGCAAGCCGGGGCCAAGGCGCGCGGCTGGAAGATCGTGCTGATCGAGCCGTTCGCCCCCGGCGACAGTTGGCAGCCAAGCTACGACGCACGTTCGTCGGCGCTGTCTTTCGGCTCGCGGCAGATTTATCAACGCTTGGGCGTGTGGCAGGAAATCTCCCGCCGCGCCGAGCCGATCAAACAGATTCACGTCTCCGACCGTGGCCGCTTCTCCACCGCCCGTTTGTCGGCGATGGAAGAGGGCGTGCCGGCACTCGGTTATGTGGTGGAAAACGCCTGGCTCGGCCAGTGCCTGTGGCAGCACGTCGATAAGGACGTGATCAGCTGGCGTTGCCCGGCAGAAGTCACGCGCATGGAACCGCTGCCTGACGGTTATCGCCTGACCCTTAACGATGAAACCACGCTGGAATGCGACCTCGCGGTGCTCGCCGATGGCGGTCGCTCCGGGCTGCGCGAACAGTTGGGCATCAACGTGCGCAAGCGTCCGTACAACCAGAGCGCGCTGATCGCCAACATCACTCCGAGCGAAGCGCACAACGGCATGGCTTTTGAGCGCTTCACCGACGAAGGGCCGATGGCGCTGCTGCCGCTGCCGGACAACCGCTGCGCTTTGGTCTGGACGCGTCTGGGCATGGATGCGCAGCGCTTGGCCGATTTGAGCGAGCGTGATTTCCTCAGCGAACTGCAGGGCGTGTTCGGTTATCGCCTCGGCACGTTGAAACAGGTCGGCGCGCGGCATTTGTATCCGCTGACGCTGGTCGAGGCCGAAGAGCAAGTGCGCTCGCATCTGGCCGTGCTCGGCAATGCGGCGCACAGTCTGCACCCGATTGCCGGGCAGGGTTTCAACCTGTCACTGCGCGATGCCGATGCCTTGGCCGCTGCACTGCTGGCCAGCGATAAACCGCTGGGCGATTTCGCCACGTTGCAGGCGTATCGCGAGCGTCAGCGTCTCGATCAGGACCTCACCGTGGGCTTCTCCGATCAGGTCACGCGCTTGTTTGGCAGCACGCAGCCGCTGGTTTCGCTGGGGCGCAACATCGGCTTGCTCGGTCTCGATCTGTTGCCACCGGCCAAGCGCTGGTTTGCGCGTCAGGCCATGGGGTTGGGGACGCGTCCGGATGCTTAAGTGGTTGACGAATAAATTTGGCAAGGCGCGGTTGATGCGCTGGGTAATGACCTTTTACCCGCCGTACCTCGGCGCTGGCGTGCGCGTTCGCCATATCAGCGATGACTTCCGCGACGTCCAGGTGTCGATGGGCCTTGGCTGGTACAACCGCAATTATGTCGGCACCCAGTTCGGTGGCAGTCTGTACTCGATGGTCGATCCGTTTTTCATGCTGATGCTTATGGAAAACCTCGGCTCGAAGTACATCGTCTGGGACAAGGCTGCCGACATCGATTTCATCGCGCCGGGCAAAGGCCGGGTGTTCGCCCGGTTCAGCATCGACGAGACCTTGCTCGGCGAGATCCGCCGGCAGACCGCCAATGGCGAAAAATACCTGCCGCAGTTGCAGGTCGACATTCATGACGGCGCCGGCAACCTTGTCGCGCGGGTCGGTAAAACCCTTTACGTGCGGCTCAAGCCGCAAGCGAGACAGGCTTAAAGCATGGACATGCGCGCAGATCTGCTGATTGTCGGAGCCGGAATGGTCGGCAGCGCCCTGGCGTTGGCGTTGCAGGACAGCGGGCTGGAAGTGCTGCTGCTCGACGGCAGCCCGCTGAGCGTCAAACCGTTCGACGCCGAAGCCGCGTTTGAACCGCGAGTGAGCGCGTTGTCCGCCGCGAGCCAGCGAATCCTCGAACGCCTCGGCGTCTGGGACGGCATCGCCGCACGGCGCAGCAGCCCTTACACCGACATGCACGTGTGGGACGGCAGCGGCACCGGGCAGATTCATTTCTCGGCGAGCAGCGTACACGCCGAGGTGCTCGGGCATATCGTCGAAAACCGCGTGGTGCAGGACGCCTTGCTCGACCGTTTGCACGATTGCGATCTGGGTATGTTGGCCAATGCGCGACTGGAACAGATGCGTCGTTCCGGTGATGACTGGCTGCTGACGCTGGCCGATGGTCGTCAGTTACGCGCGCCGCTGGTGATTGCCGCTGACGGCGCCAACTCGGCGGTTCGTCGTCTCACCGGGATGGCCACTCGTGAATGGGATTACATGCATCACGCCATCGTCACCAGCGTGCGCAGCAGCCAGCCGCACCAGTCGACCGCGTGGCAGCGTTTTACCGATCACGGGCCGCTGGCGTTTTTGCCGCTGGAGCGTGACGGGCAGCAGGATTGGTGTTCGATCGTCTGGTCGACCACGCCGAGCGAAGCCGAGCGCTTGATGGCGCTGGATGAAGCGGATTTTTGCCGTGAGCTGGAGCGCGCCTTTGAAGGGCGTCTGGGCGAAGTGATCAGTGCTGATCCGCGATTGTGCGTGCCGCTGCGTCAGCGCCATGCCAAGCGTTATGTGGCTGAAGGCCTGGCGTTGATCGGCGATGCGGCGCACACCATTCACCCGTTGGCGGGGCAGGGTGTGAACCTTGGTTTCCTCGATGCGGCGGTGCTGGCGGAAGTGTTGTTGCAGGCGGCCGAGCGTGGTGAGCGTCTGGCGGATGTGAAGGTGCTGAGCCGCTACGAGCGCCGGCGCATGCCGCATAACCTTGCGCTGATGGCGGCGATGGAAGGGTTTGAGCGGTTGTTTCAGGCGGATCGTTTGCCGGTGCGTTGGTTGCGCAATGCCGGGTTGAAGCTGGTGGAGCAGATGCCCGAGGCTAAGGCGCTGTTTGTGCGCGAAGCGCTGGGGTTGACGGGTGATCTTCCGGCGCTCGCCAAGCCCTGAAATCTTCGTTGGGGCTTATGGCCTCATCGCGAGCAGGCTCACTCCTACAGTTGGAATGCGTTCCCCTGTAGGAGCTGCCGAAGGCTGCGATCTTTTGATCTTAAAAACAACATCAAAAGATCGCAGCCTGCGGCAGCTCCTACAGTGGGGTGGTCAATCATGCAACATCTGGTAACTCCTTCAAAAAGAGTTCGATTGAGGTGGTAAATGTGAGTCCTTATCATTTGGCCCACATTTTCCGACCGAGAGACCACTCCCATGTTGGCACCCAAGCGTCTTCTGACCGCACTGGCCCTGACCCTGATCGGTAGCACCACGGCCCAGGCCGCTGATGAGGTGGTGGTTTACTCGTCGCGCATCGATGAGCTGATCAAACCGGTCTTCGATGCCTACACCGCCAAGACCGGGGTGAAGATCAAGTTCATCACCGACAAGGAAGCGCCGTTGATGCAGCGCATCAAGGCCGAAGGTGAAAACGCCACCGCCGACCTGCTGCTCACCGTTGATGCCGGCAACCTCTGGCAGGCCGAGCAGATGGGCATTCTCCAGCCGTTCACCTCGAAAACCATCGACGCCAACATTCCCCTGCAATATCGCTCGTCCACTCACGCCTGGACGGGCCTGAGCCTGCGCGCACGCACCATCGCTTACTCCACCGAACGGGTGAAGCCGGGCGAACTGACGACTTATGAAGCACTGGCCGACAAGAACTGGGAAGGGCGCCTGTGCCTGCGCACGGCGAAGAAGGTCTACAACCAGTCGCTGACCGCGACCATGATCGAAGTTCACGGCGCGGCGAAGACTGAGGAAATCCTCAAGGGCTGGGTGAATAACCTGTCCACCGACGTGTTCTCCGATGACGTTGCAGTGCTGGAGGCAATCAATGCCGGCCAGTGTGACGTCGGCATCGTCAACACTTACTACTACGGTCGCCTGCACAAGCAGAAGCCGGAGCTGCCGGTGAAACTGTTCTGGCCTAATCAGGCGGATCGCGGCGTGCATGTGAACCTGTCGGGCATCGGCCTGACCAAACATGCGCCGCACCCGGAAGCCGCCAAGGCTTTGGTTGAGTGGATGACCACGCCGGAAGCGCAGAAGATTTTTGCCGACGTGAACCAAGAGTTCCCGGCCAACCCGGCGGTGGCGCCTTCGGAAGAAGTGGCGGCGTGGGGCAAGTTTGTTGCCGACACCTTGCCGGTGGAAGTGGCGGGCAAGCGTCAGGCTGAGGCGATCCGGATGATGGATCGCGCGGGTTGGAACTAACGCCTGGGTTATATTCTGTGGCGAGGGGATTTATCCCCGATGGGGTGCGAAGCACCCCCAATGCCCTTGATGAAGGCTTTCTGATTCACCGCGTGCGTAGCTTTTACGAATGCTGCGCATCCGATCGGGGATAAATCCCCTCGCCACAATATGGGGCCGGCATTACTCTTGCGTCGCCCCACGATTTATTAGAGAACCTCTTGGCCCACCCCGCCCAACGCCGCTGGTACCCCATCGTCTTCACCATCGCCGCGCTGGTGCTGCTGCCCCTGAGCGTTCTGCTGCTGTCCTGGCAGACCATCGACCAACAAATCTGGTCGCACCTGTGGCAAACCCAGATGCCACGCCTGCTCGGCAACACCCTGACGCTGGTACTCGGCGTCGGTGTCGGCGTGACCCTGCTCGGCGTCAGCCTGGCGTGGCTCACCAGCCTCTGCGAATTCCCCGGGCGGCGCTGGCTCGACTGGGCGCTGATGCTGCCCTTCGCCATTCCCGCGTACGTGCTGGCCTTCGTCTTCGTCGGCCTGCTCGACTTCGCCGGCCCCGTGCAAACCCTGCTGCGCGAATGGTTCGGCACAGGCCTGCGCCTGCCGCGAGTGCGCTCCACCGGCGGGGTGATCATCGTGTTGGTGCTGGTCTTCTATCCATACGTTTACCTGCTGGCCCGCACCGCGTTTCTCGCGCAGGGCAAAGGCCTGATGGAAGCGGCGCGGGTGCTCGGCCAATCACCGTGGCAGGCCTTCTGGCGGGTGGCGTTGCCGATGGCGCGCCCGGCGATCGGTGCCGGCGTGGCGCTGGCGTTGATGGAAACCCTCGCCGATTTCGGTGCGGTGTCGGTGTTCAACTTCGACACCTTCACCACGGCGATCTACAAAACCTGGTACGGCTTCTTCAGCCTGTCGAGCGCAGCGCAACTGGCGAGTCTGTTGCTGCTGGTGGTGATGCTGGTGCTGTACGGCGAACGTCGCGCGCGCGGCGCCAACCGCGCGAGCAACGAGCGGCCTCGGGTGAAAGCGCTGTATCACTTGCGCGGATTCAAGGCGCTTGCGGCGATGAGCTGGTGCGGACTGGTCTTCGCCTGCGCCTTCGTGATTCCAATGCTGCAACTGATCGTCTGGTTCTGGCAGCGCGGGCGTTTCGATCTGGATGAGCGCTACGCCGGGCTGATCCTGCACACCCTCTATCTAGGTGGCATGGCCGCGTTGATCACCGTCAGCGTTGCGTTGCTGCTGGCCTTCGCCCGGCGATTGGCGCCGACGCCGGCGATCAACTCCGGCGTTGGTCTGGCCAATCTCGGTTACGCCTTGCCGGGTTCGGTGCTGGCGGTGTCGATCATGCTGGCGTTCAGTTATCTGGATCGCGAGCTGGTGATTCCGCTTTCCGGCTGGCTCGGTGGCGCCGGTAAACCGTTGCTGCTTGGCAGTCTGGCAGCATTGTTGATGGCGTATCTGGTGCGCTTTATCGCAGTCGCTTACGGCCCGCTGGAAAACAGTCTGGCGCGTATACGGCCGTCTTTGCCCGAAGCGGCACGTAGCCTCGGTGTCAGTGGGCCGCGACTGTTTTTCAAAGTATATCTGCCACTTTTGTTGCCCGGCACATTGAGTGCGGCGTTGCTGGTGTTCGTCGATGTGCTCAAGGAAATGCCCGCGACCCTGCTGATGCGCCCGTTTGGCTGGGACACGCTGGCGGTGCGGATCTTTGAAATGACCAGCGAAGGCGAATGGGCGCGGGCGTCGTTGCCGGCGCTGACCCTGGTTCTGGTCGGACTGTTGCCGGTCATTGGTCTGATCCGCCGCTCGGCGCACCGAAACACTTAGTCGTCAGTCCTCAATCATGCGGCTACAATGCGCGGCATTCGGTACGGTTCGTCTGACAGACCCGTTCGCTGGAATCGGCTGAGAGCCTTATATTTCAAGGCTTTCGTCCGTGCAGCGGCGGTCCGCACCTTCGCCACGCCCGGAAGGAGAAACCCATGGGACAGCGTACGCCTCTGTATGACCTGCATCTCGCCCTCGGCGCGAAGATGGTCGATTTTGGCGGTTGGGACATGCCACTGCATTACGGCTCGCAGGTCGAGGAACACCACGAGGTGCGCCGCGATTGCGGGGTGTTCGATGTATCCCACATGACCGTGATCGATGTCACCGGCCCCCAGGCCAAGGCCTGGCTGCAGCATTTGCTGGCCAATGACGTCGAGCGCCTGCACCGCCCCGGCCGTGCGTTGTACAGCACCATGCTCAACGAGCGCGGCGGCATCGTTGACGACATGATCGTCTACCGCCTCGACGATGCGTATCGTCTGGTGTTCAACGCCTCCACCCGCGATCAGGATCTGGCCTGGATGAACGCGCAGCTCGGCGATTACGACGTGCAACTGCACGAGCGCTCCGAGCTGGCGATGCTCGCTATTCAGGGCCCGCAGGCCCGGCAGAAGATTGCCGAACTGGTGACCCAGTCACGCGCCACGCTGATCCAGCACCTGAAACCCTTTGAAGGCTACACCGACGGCGACTGGTTCATCGCCCGCACCGGTTACACCGGTGAAGATGGCCTGGAAATCTGCCTGCCAGCCAATCAGGCGCCGGGTTTCTTCAACGACCTGGTCGGTGCCGGCATTTCCCCGATCGGCCTCGGTGCCCGCGACACCCTGCGGGTTGAAGCCGGGATGAACCTCTACGGTCAGGACATTCATCAGGACGTATCCCCGCTGGCCTCGAACATGGCCTGGAGCATTGCCTGGGAGCCGGCCTCGCGCCAGTTCATCGGCCGCGCCGCGCTGGAGGCGGAAAAAGCCGCTGGCGTTGCGCATAAACTGGTCGGCCTGGTGCTGGAAGAACGTGGTGTTTTGCGTGCTCATCAAGTGGTTCGTATCGCCGATGTTGGCGAAGGAGAGATCACCAGTGGTAGTTTCTCCCCTACGCTAAGCAAATCGATTGCCCTGGCGCGTGTTCCGATGGCCACTGCCGACCGCGCCGAAGTGGAAATCCGTGGCAAGTGGTACCCGGTACGGGTGGTCAAACCGACCTTCGTACGCCATGGCAAAACTTTGATCTAACCTTTTTTGGCGGGCATGACCGCTGACCCAATTCCGAGGACACCGAAGATGAGCAATATCCCCGCTGAACTGCGTTTTGCCGAAAGTCATGAATGGGCACGTCTGGAAGCTGACGGCACCGTCACCGTGGGCATCAGCGATCACGCGCAGGAAGCGCTGGGCGATGTGGTGTTCGTCGAGCTGACCGAAGTGGGCAAAGTCTTCGCCGCTGAAGATCAGGCTGGCGTCGTTGAATCGGTGAAAGCCGCCTCCGACATCTATTCGCCGATCAGCGGTGAAGTCATCGCAATCAACGAAGAGCTGAGCGGCTCCCCGGAGCTGTTGAACTCCGACCCGTACGGTGCCTGGATCTTCAAGCTCAAGCCAAGCGACAAGGCTGAGCTGGACAAGCTGCTCGACGCTGCTGCTTACAAGGCTGCCATCGGCGAGTAAGTTGCCTGCGACACCCCAAAGCCCCGACTTGTCGGGGCTTTTTTTTCAGGATCAAAAGATCGCAGCCTGCGGCAGCTCCTACAGGGAGATGCGTTTCCAATGTAGGAGCTGCCGCAGGCTGCGATCTTTTGATCTTCAAGGGCACTGCTATGCTGGTTTGACCGTGTTGCATTGACGCCGAGCGCCAGCCAAGAGAGAGCCCGTCATGTCCCAGTTGCCGTCCCTGAGCCAGTTACGCGATCCCGATGCCTTCCTGCGCCGCCACCTCGGCCCGGATGCCGCCGAGCAACAGGCGATGCTCGACAGCCTCGGCCTCGGCAGCCGCGCCGAACTGATCGAACAGACCGTGCCGCCGGGCATTCGCTTCAATCGCGCACTGGATCTGCCTCCGGCGCTGGATGAACAAGCGGCGCTGGCCAGACTGCGCGGTTATGCCGAGCAGAACCAGGTCTGGACCAGCCTGATCGGCATGGGCTACCACGGCACCCTGACGCCGACGGTTATCCTGCGCAATGTGCTGGAAAATCCCGGTTGGTACACCGCCTACACGCCGTATCAACCGGAGATCGCCCAGGGCCGGCTCGAAGCGCTGCTGAATTTCCAGCAACTGACCATCGACCTCACCGGCCTCGAATTGGCCAACGCCTCGCTGCTCGATGAAGCGACGGCAGCGGCGGAAGCCATGGCCTTGGCCAAGCGTGTGGCGAAGTCGAAGAGCAATCTGTTTTTCGTCGATGAGAACTGTCACCCGCAAACCATTTCCGTGGTGCAGACCCGCGCCGAAGGGTTTGGCTTCGAGGTGATCGTCGACGCTGTGGATAACTTGAAACAGCACCAGGTGTTCGGCGCGCTGCTGCAGTATCCCGACACCCATGGCGAGATTCGCGATCTGCGGCCATTGATCGATCATCTGCATGCGCAACAGGCGCTGGCCTGCGTCGCGACGGATTTGTTGAGTCTGCTGTTGCTGACGCCACCGGGCGAACTGGGCGCTGATGTGGTGTTCGGCTCGTCTCAGCGTTTTGGCGTGCCGATGGGTTACGGCGGCCCGCACGCGGCATTTTTCGCCAGCCGCGAGGAATACAAACGGGCGATTCCCGGGCGGATCATCGGTGTGTCGAAGGACGCTCGCGGCAACGTGGCGCTGCGCATGGCGTTGCAAACCCGCGAGCAACATATTCGCCGCGAAAAGGCCAATTCGAACATCTGCACCGCGCAAGTATTGTTGGCCAATATCGCCAGTTTCTATGCGGTCTATCACGGTCCGGAAGGCTTGAGGCGCATCGCTCAGCGCACGCATCGGTTGACCTGCATTCTGGCGGCGGGCCTTGAGCGGCATGGGCTGAAACGCCTCAACGCGCAATTTTTCGACACGTTGACGCTGGACGTCGGTGGCGCACAAACCGCAATCATCGAAAGCGCACAGGCTGCGCAGATCAACCTGAGGATTCTCGGCCGTGGCCGGGTAGGGCTGAGCCTTGATGAAACGTGCGATGAAAATACCGTCGCCAAACTGTTCGATGTATTGCTCGGAGCTGATCACGGCTTGACCATCGACGATCTTGACGCCGAGGCACTGACCTCAGGCATCCCCGACAACCTTCAGCGCACAACGCCGTACCTGCGCCATCCGGTGTTCAACGCGCATCACAGCGAAACCGAGATGCTGCGCTATCTCAAGCGACTGGAGAACAAGGATCTGGCGCTCAATCAGTCGATGATCCCGCTGGGCTCCTGCACCATGAAACTCAATGCCACCAGCGAGATGATCCCGATTACCTGGCCGCAGTTCGCCAACCTGCATCCGTTCGTGCCGCGCGAGCAGGCCGTCGGTTACACGCTGATGATCGAAGAGCTGGAACGCTGGTTATGTGCGATCACCGGCTTCGATGCGATCTGCATGCAGCCCAATTCCGGTGCGCAGGGTGAATACGCGGGGTTGCTGGCGATTCGTAAATATCATGAGAGCCGGCAGCAGGGTGCGCGGGATATTTGCCTGATTCCATCCTCGGCTCACGGTACCAACCCGGCATCGGCGCAGATGGCCGGGATGCGTGTGGTCATCGTCGAATGCGACGAAGCGGGTAACGTTGATCTGGAGGATCTGAAGTCGAAAGCGGCGGAGGCTGGGGATAAGTTGTCCTGTCTGATGGCGACCTATCCGTCGACCCATGGCGTGTACGAGGAGGGCATCAGCGAGATCTGCGAAGTGATCCACCGGCACGGCGGTCAGGTGTACATGGACGGCGCCAACCTCAATGCGCAGGTCGGGCTGGCGCGGCCGGCGGACATTGGCGCCGACGTGTCCCACATGAATTTGCACAAAACCTTTTGCATTCCCCATGGTGGCGGCGGGCCTGGCATGGGGCCGATCGGCATTCGTGCGCATCTGGCGCCGTTCGTTGCCAATCACCCGGTGGTGCCGATCGACGGGCCGCTGGCGCAGAACGGCGCGGTCAGTGCGGCGCCGTGGGGCAGCGCGAGCATTCTGCCGATCAGTTGGATGTACATCGCCATGATGGGCCCGCAACTGGCGGACGCCAGTGAAGTGGCGATTCTTGCGGCAAATTATCTGGCACAGCATTTATCCGGCGCGTTTCCCGTGCTGTACACCGGGCGCAACGGGCGGGTGGCGCACGAATGCATTCTTGATTTACGGCCGCTGAAGGCGCAGACCGGGATCAGCGAAGAGGACGTTGCCAAACGTCTGATGGATTACGGTTTCCATGCGCCGACCATGTCATTCCCGGTGCCGGGGACCTTGATGGTCGAGCCGACCGAGAGCGAGTCGAAGGCTGAGCTGGATCGGTTTATCGGCGCAATGTTGAGCATTCGTGCGGAAATCACCGAGGTGCAGAAGGGCAATTGGCCGGCCGAGGACAACCCCCTGAATCGGGCGCCGCATACCTTGGCTGATGTCACCGGCGTGTGGGAACGGCCATACAGTATCGAACAAGGCATCACCCCGGATGCACACACCAAGGCGCATAAATATTGGCCGGCGGTGAATCGGGTCGATAACGTTTACGGTGACCGCAACCTGTTTTGCGCCTGCGTCCCGGTGGACGATTACCGCTGAAGATCAAAAGATCGCAGCCTGCGGCAGCTCCTACATGGGAACGCATTCACATGTAGGAGCTGCCGCAGGCTGCGATCTTTTGCTTTTGAGTTACTCGGAAGCCACGGCGTTCTTCGCCAGAATCGCATTGGCCAATTCCATATCAGTCGCCTGCAGGCCCGGATTATCGGCGCGGACTTTCTGCATGGCCGCTTCCAGGTATGGCCCGCGAATCCCGCCGTCACTGGCAACGAAGCTGCCGGCATCGTCCTGCGCGGCGATGATCAGCTTGTGATCCTTGAAGGTCAGGTAGGTCGAACCGGTGGTCGCACCGGACGAAATGACGTTACGCCAAAAGCTGTCCGCCATGGCCGAACCAACGGGAAGGGACAGCAAGGCCAAGGTGGCGACAGCAAGTTTGAGACGCATGATGAGGTGACTCCTGGGGGTTAACTACGGCGTTGGATTGCCAATCCCCTGATCCAGTTCCGTGAGGGGCTATTTCAGCTCACTCTGTGGCGTCACCCGCAGCACTTCCTCAACGGTTGTCAGCCCTGCCGCAACCTTCTGCGCGCCGGACAGACGCAAGCTGCGCATACCTTCCTTGAAGGCCTGGCGGCGGATCGCCGCGAGATCGGTGTCCGGGGTGATGAACGCCTTGAGGCTGTCGCTCAGTTGCATGATTTCGTAAACCCCGGCGCGGCCGTGATAACCGGTGTCGCGACATTCGACGCAGCCGATCGCGCGCTGCGCATTGCCCGGCAGCGGCGCTTGCCACGGGCGGGTCAGGGTTTGCCAGTCTTCTTCCTCCAGCGTCAGCGGCGCCTTGCAGTGCGGGCACAGAGTGCGCACCAGACGCTGGGCCATGACCCCGAGCACGGTGGCTTTGATCAAGTAATGCGGCACGCCGAGTTCGAGCAGACGACTGATCGCGCTGGGCGCGTCGTTGGTGTGCAGGGTCGACAGCACCAAGTGCCCGGTCAGCGCTGCCTGAATCGCCATTTCGGCGGTTTCCAGATCGCGGATCTCGCCGATCATGATGATGTCCGGGTCTTGCCGCATCAGCGCACGCACCCCGGCGGCGAAGCTCAGGTCGATGTTGTGCTGCACCTGCATCTGGTTGAACGCCGGCTCGACCATTTCGATCGGGTCTTCGATGGTGCAGAGGTTCACTTCCGGCGTCGCCAGTTTCTTCAGCGTGGTGTACAGCGTGGTGGTCTTGCCCGAACCAGTCGGCCCGGTGACCAGAATGATGCCGTTGGGCTGGCGGGTCATGTCTTGCCAGCGCCGCAGGTCGTCGGCGCTGAAGCCCAGTTGATCGAAATCCTTGAGCAACACTTCCGGGTCAAAAATCCGCATGACCATTTTTTCGCCGAACGCGGTGGGCAGCGTCGACAGGCGCAGCTCGACTTCGCCGCCCTCCGGGGTCTTGGTCTTGACCCGGCCGTCCTGCGGTTTGCGCTTCTCGGCGACGTTCATCCGCCCGAGGCTTTTCAGGCGACTGACGATCGCCATGGTCACCTGCGGCGGGAATTGATAGACGTTGTGCAGCACGCCGTCGATGCGAAAACGCACCGTGCCTTGCTCGCGACGCGGTTCGATGTGGATATCGCTGGCGCGCTGCTGGAAGGCGTACTGGAACAGCCAGTCGACGATGTTGACGATGTGCGCGTCGTTGGCGTCCGGCTCCTGATCGCTGGCACCGAGATTGAGCAGTTGTTCGAAATTGCCGAGGTTGCCGCCCTGGGCGTCAGCATTGCTGGCGCCGCTGACCGATTTGGCCAGTCGAAAGAACTCGACGCTGAAGCGCTGGATGTCCGCCGGGTTGGCCATTACCCGTTTGATCGGCAACTTCAGCACGTGAGTCAGGTCAGCCTCCCAACCGGTGACGTAAGGCTGAGCGCTGGCCACGGTTACCGCATCACGGTCGACGGCCACAGCGAGAATTTTGTGCCGTTGCGCAAAAGCGTAAGACATCAGCGGCGTGATCGCGGCGACGTTGATCTTCAACGGGTCGATGCGTAAATACGGCTGGCCGGCCTGTTGCGCCAGCCACAGGGTCAGGCTCTCCAGGTCGAGGTGTTTGCCCGGGCGACTGAGGTCGTCGAGTTGCTGGCTGGCGATGAATTCCAGCGGATGCATCTGGCCATTCGCGGCGTGGCGACGGCGCGCATTCAGCGCCTGTTCTGCCGCGTCCTGGCCGATAAAGCCTTGGGCGACCAGTTCACGCAATACATCATTGAGCTCCAGCCAGCGGTCCTGAGTGGCGAGTTGAACGGACATGCGGGCTTCCTTTTAAGCGACAGTGCGCAAAAGGATAGTCGCGGCCCGGCAGACTGTTGGGCCACTACCCGACGAAGCCGTTGCCGGATTTGTCAGCCGGCCGCTTGCGCAGGTGCATCCCAAGCGCTGTCGGCGTTTTGCAGATCCACCGAGCAGACGCTGATCAGGTTACGAAGTTTTTCCGCGATCACTTGCGCGCGATGCCAACTGAGGCCGCCCATGACGAGTTCGATCGACAGCAGATCGTCCATGCGCTGCACGTTGACTTGCTCAGGCGTGAGAAATTGCAGGGCGAACAAATTCAGCACCCGCACCAGCAAATCCGGCTCGGCCTCGGCGAGGATTTGATATTGCGCCAGGCAATGGGCGTTGCTGACGTTCCAGACGTCGGCGCGGTGCGGGGCGCTGTTCACGGCTTCAAGATGCGGCATGGTGGGTCTCCAAAATAACTGGAGGAATTTTTACATTCGGTTGCGGGCATTTCTTGGCTATGATCGGCGTTATTGGCGATTGATCGACTAAATCAATTCGCAAAGAATTAGATTAGAGGTTTTTTTATGCACAGCGAGCTGGACGGCTACGACCGCAAGATTCTCGCCCTGCTGCAAGAGGACGCTTCACTGTCTAGCGCGCAGATCGCCGAGCAGGTCGGCCTGTCGCAATCGCCGTGCTGGCGGCGGATTCAGCGGATGAAAGAGGAGGGAATCATTCGTGGCCAGGTGACCTTGCTTGATCGCAAGAAGATTGGCCTCAACACGCAAATCTTTGCCGAGATCAAACTCAACGCGCACGGGCGTTCGAACTTCACTGAATTCACCGAGGCGATTCGGGAGTTTCCTGAGGTGCTGGAATGTTATGTGCTGATGGGCGCGGTGGATTTTCTGTTGCGCATTGTCGCGGCGGACATTGAGGCGTATGAGCGGTTCTTCTTCGAAAAACTGTCGCTGGTGCCGGGGATACAGGAAGTGAATTCGATTGTGGCGCTGTCGGAGATCAAATCCACCACGAGTTTGCCTGTCTTGCGATAAAGCAAAAGATCGCAGCCTGCGGCAGCTCCTACATGGGGCGGGTGTACACCCTGTAGGAGCTGCCGAAGGCTGCGATCTTTTAGCGGTGTTACATGCGCAGCAGCATTTTCCACGCACGATTCTGGTAAACCGCAATCGCCTGCTGCTTGCGTGCATCGAGCAGTTCGTCAGTGATCGTCGGTTCGTTGGCAAGTTGCGCCAATTTGTTCAACTCGCCGTAGAGGCGATCCATTTCCGCGATGTCCAGCACGTTGCGGGCGTGGTGCAGCCAGACCTGAATGCGTTCGATACGCGGCAGTTGCTCAGCCAGATCTTCCGGCTGCTGCTGATAACGCTGCAATTGCAGAGCCGTGGCTTCTTCGCCCAAGGTGCGCGGCAACCAGCTGTGCAACTGCGCGCCGCCCTGACGATTGCCACGCACGTTGCGCTCGGCGGTCCAGGTGCGGGCCAGCAACCAGCGCGAAGTGTTCAGCGAGAACAGACCCCAGCGTGGGTCTTCGAGTTCTTCGAGGAACTGCTCCGGCGCGGCTTTGCGCACGTCTTCGTCTTCGATACCGGCTTGCACCAGCGGACGCCAGTCTTCCAGCAACGCATCCAGGGCAACACGCAAGTCGTGAGTCGACTGACGCGGTGCGGCCTGGCCGAGGCTGCTGAGCAGGGCGCGCATTTCGGCGAGGTTCTCGACCCAGTCGAGCAGCAGGCGCCAGTGGCCGTTGAAACGGTACTGTTCCGCCAGACGCTGGCTGCTGCCGAGCAAGTGCCAGCTCAGTGCGGCAAACGCGTCGTCGAGTTGGGTCTCCGCGGTCAGCTCCGGCGCCGGCAGGCTCAGCGAGTAGCTGTTGGCGTCGTACAGACGATAGCCGCGCTCAGCCTTGCTGATGTCGCACGGCATCAGTGCGAGGGTTTCGGCCAGTTCGGCAGCCAGTTCCAGCAGCGCGGCAGGCTCGCCTTCGCGCAGTTCCAGTTCCAGCTCGCAGATTTCTTCTTTCTGCTTGCCGACCACTACGTGACCGAGATCCAGCGCAGCTTCGATAACCACTTTGGTCTTGCCACGGCCCCAGGCGATTTCGGCGCGCTCGCGGACGAAATCGGTGGTGAAGATCGGCTTGAGGGTTTTCTTGTCCAGCTCGGCCAGCGACTCGGGCCAGCATTCGCCGTCGAGTTTCTTCACGTCGAGCTTGGCTTTCGGCAACTTCCAGTCGTATTCGTTACGCTCGGACAAACCGGCGACGCTCTGGCCACGGGTCTTGAGGGTCTGAATCACTTCGTCACCGTCCTTGCGCAGGCGCAGGGCGACTTTGGCCTGAGCCAGATCGCGCTCGGGGGTGTCGAAGTACTGGTTCATCAACTCACGGCGTTCCCAGCCACTTTTGTTGCGTTTTTTCAGTAACGGGTGCTCGCGCAGGGCAGCGAGGGTTTCGCGGCTGACGCGGAGTTTGATTTCGGTTTCTTTCTGCATGGCCGGAAAATCCAGGATCGGGAGCGCAGCCGGGGAATATGTGGCTGCCAAGGCCGTGCAGTGTACAGGACTCAAACTTCCTACGCCCTGCGACGGTTTATTCCGAGCGCCGGATGGTTCTATGATGGACCTCAATTCGGGAGTTGGAGTCAGCGATGCCTTTGCCATCCATGCAAGACCAGTTCGCGGCGCTGATCGCCGCGCCATCGGTCAGCTGTACCCAACCGAGCCTCGATCAATCCAACCGGGCGGTGATCGATTTGCTCGCTGGCTGGCTGGGCGATCTGGGTTTCAGCTGCGACATCCAGCAGGTCAGCCCCGGCAAGTTCAACCTGCTCGCCAGTTTTGGCAGCGGCCCCGGCGGGCTGGTGCTGGCCGGGCACAGCGACACGGTGCCGTACGACGATGCGTTGTGGCAGACCGATCCGCTGAAGCTCACCGAAGTCGATGGCCGCTGGGTCGGCCTCGGCAGTTGCGACATGAAGGGCTTTTTCGCGTTGATCATCGAAGCGGTGCAGCCGCTGCTCGATCAGCCGTTCAAGCAGCCGTTGTTGATCCTCGCCACCTGCGATGAAGAAAGCTCGATGTCCGGCGCCCGCGCTCTGGCCGAGGCCGGGCGTCCATTGGGCCGCGCAGCGGTGATCGGCGAGCCGACCGGGCTCAAGCCGATCCGCATGCACAAAGGCATCATGATGGAGCGCATCGATATCCTCGGGCAGAGCGGCCATTCGTCGGATCCGCGCCTGGGCCACAGCGCCCTTGAGGCGATGCACGATGCGATCGGCGAACTGCGCGGCCTGCGCCTGTTGTGGCAGCGTGAATTCAACAATCCGCAGTTCAGCGTGCCGCAACCGACGATGAACTTCGGTTGCATCCATGGCGGCGACAACCCCAACCGTATCTGCGGCCAGTGCTCGCTGGAGTTCGACCTGCGGCCGTTGCCGGGCATGGACCCGAAGGTGCTGCGCGCGGAAATTCTGCGCAAGCTCAACCCGGTGGCCGAGCGGCATCAGGTGAAGATTGATTACAAACCACTGTTCCCGGAAGTGCCGTCGTTCGAGCAGGCTGAAGACGCCGAACTGGTGCGCATCGCCGAAAAGCTTACCGGCCACCGCGCCGAAGCAGTGGCGTTCGGCACCGAAGCGCCTTATCTTCAGCGCCTCGGTTGCGAAACCATCGTCCTCGGCCCTGGCGACATTGCCTGTGCGCATCAGCCCGGCGAGTACCTTGAAATGTCACGTTTGCAGCCTACGGTGCATCTATTACGGCAACTGATTGAACATTACTGCCTGAAGAATTGAACGCCTCCCTTGTAGGAGCTGCCGCAGGCTGCGATCTTTTGATGTTGGTTTTAAGATCAAAAGATCGTCCGATCGCGGCCCGAGCCTTCGGCAGCTCCTACAGGGGGGTAGTCGTTAAATTTGTGGGGATTGAACCCGTATTCATGAGGAGAGCGCGCGTGTCGCCAAGCCTGTTCCGACGATAACCATCAGCCCGCTGTGCGTTTTTCGTTTCGCCCCTTTTTTCGGCTGCTATTTATTACAGGCCCAGGTTCATGCCCGAATACGTTAACTGGCTTCGTCACGCGTCTCCCTATATCAATGCCCATCGCGATTGCACCTTCGTCGTCATGCTGCCCGGCGACGGCGTCGAGCATCCGAATTTCGGCAACATTGTCCACGACCTTGTCTTGTTGCACAGCCTTGGCGTGCGTCTGGTGCTGGTACACGGTTCGCGCCCGCAAATTGAAACCCGCCTCGCCGCTCGCGGCCTGACTCCGCATTACCACCACGGCATGCGCATCACTGATGCCGCAACGCTGGAATGTGTAATCGACGCGGTCGGCCAGTTGCGCATCGCTATCGAAGCGCGGCTGTCGATGGACATGGCGTCCTCGCCGATGCAGGGTTCGCGCTTGCGCGTGGCCAGCGGCAATCTGGTGACTGCACGGCCGATCGGCGTGCTCGAAGGTGTCGATTATCACCACACCGGCGAAGTGCGCCGGGTTGACCGCAAGGGTATCAATCGTCTGCTCGATGAGCGTTCGATCGTGCTGCTGTCGCCGCTGGGTTACTCGCCGACCGGTGAAATCTTCAACCTCGCCTGCGAAGACGTCGCTACCCGCGCCGCCATCGACCTGGGCGCGGACAAGTTGCTGCTGTTCGGTGCCGACCTCGGTCTGATCGACGAAAACGGCAAACTGGTGCGCGAACTGCGTCCACAGCAAGTGCCGGCGCATTTGCAGCGTCTGGGCAGCAGCAACTATCAAGCAGAACTGCTCGATGCCGCCGCCGAAGCCTGCCGTGGCGGCGTGGCGCGCAGCCATATCGTCAGTTACGCCGAGGATGGCGCGCTGCTGACCGAGCTGTTCACCCGTGACGGTGGCGGTACGCTGGTTGCGCAAGAGCAATTCGAACTGGTGCGCGAGGCGGCGATTGAAGACGTCGGCGGCTTGCTCGACTTGATCAGCCCGCTGGAAGAGCAGGGGATTCTGGTGCGGCGTTCGCGCGAAGTGCTGGAGCGCGAGATCGAGCAGTTCAGCGTGGTTGAGCGCGAAGGCATGATCATCGCCTGTGCGGCGCTGTATCAGATTGCCGATTCGGATGCCGGTGAACTGGCGTGCCTGGCGGTGAACCCGGAATATCGCCATGGCGGTCGTGGGGATGAATTGCTGGAGCGCATCGAAACCCGAGCACGGGCGCAGGGTTTGAAAACCTTGTTCGTCCTCACTACGCGGACTGCGCACTGGTTCCGCGAACGTGGCTTCGAGCCAAGCAGCGTCGAGCGCATGCCTGCGGCGCGGGCGTCGTTGTACAACTATCAGCGCAACTCAAAGATCTTCGAAAAAACCCTCTGACCCGGTTCATCTGGATTCGATCGTTCCCACGCTCTGCGTGGGAATGCCTCAACGGACGCTCCGCGTTCGCTTTCGATGGGACGCGGAGCGTCCCGAGATGCATTCCCACGCGGAGCGTGGGAACGATCAATTACTCGGTGATGAATTTCGCGCTCACGTACGGTGAGTAGTCCGGCAGCACCGTTTCAACCTTGCCCTGTTCCTTCAAAAACTTCGCCGTCTCGCCAATCGCCTTCGCCGTGCCGCCGTCCAGCAGCGCCGTGGTTTGTTGTGCCTTGGCGTCCGGGAATGCCGAGCCTGCGAGCAATTCCGGCACGTCGGCGGCGTTGGCACCGGTCAGTTTGGCGATTTTCTGCACCGGCACCGAGTCAGCCGTCCAGCTGTCTTTATGCGCGGCGTAATCGGCGAACGAGTCGAGCGTGACCTTGGCGAATTTCGCGACCACCTCGGGGTGCTTCTCGGCAAAGTCCTTGCGCGCTACCCACACTTCGAACGTCGGCGCGCCCCACTGGCCGACTTGTGCAGCGTCGGTCAACGTCTTGCCGGTCTTGCGGATTTCGCCCAGTGCCGGCGACCAGACAAACGCACCATCGATATCGCCACGCTTCCACGCCGCCGCGATTTCTGCGGGTTGCAGGTTCACCACTTTGACTTTCGAGGCGTCCAGGCCCCAGTGCTTCAGGGCACCGAGCAGGCTGTAGTGCGAGGTGGATACGAACGGCGTGGCGATGGTCTTGCCGACCAGATCCTGCGGGCTATTGATACCGCTGCCATTGCGCACCACCAGTGCTTCGGCGGCATTGATCTGCGCTGAAACGATGAACGCGACGATCGGCAGATTGCGTGAAGCGGCTGCCGCCAGCGGGCTGGAGCCGAGGTTGCCGATCTGTACGTCCCCGGAAGCAATGGCTGTCACAACTTCCGGGCCACTATTGAAGCGGCGCCAGTCGATTTTCTCACCGATGGTTTTCTCGTAGACGCCGTCGGCCTGCGGGACTTTGCTCGGGTCGATACCGGTTTGATAGCCAACGGTGAGGTTGCCAGCGTGAGCGGAGAAAGAAATCAGTGCTGATACACAAACTGTAACAAATTGACTAGATAGTGCGCGTTTGGCCATCATGGCGTCGCCTTTTCGATAGGGTTTGACGATTCGGGGTTACGCCAAAGCTAATCGATATAAAAAAAGGCTAACAAATACCATTTAGGAATGAGCTTAGTCGCCGATACGCTGTATCCCGGCGAAGATGGCAAGATACTGGCCATATTCCGAAATGATATGAAAAAGAATGAATAAATTCTTTTTGGGTTTATCAGGAAATCTTTACTCTGCACGGACCAAATCACTGCGATTAGACCTTGGTCGTAGACACACAAGGTTACGATTGACTTGTCGGTCACGAACTGGCGCTAATCGCGCATCTCGGATCCAGGGCAACAGACCCAGGGCCAGAAACACAAAAATTAGAAACGAGAGGAGCTTTACATGAACAAGTCCACCTTGGCCCTGGCTGTGGCCGTAGGGGTTATGGCGCAGCAGGCAGGCGCCGCCGGTTTCATCGAAGACAGCAAGGCTACTTTGGGGTTGCGCAACTTCTACATCAACACCGATAACCGCAGCGGCACTGCCGAGCCGAGCCGCAACGAAGAGTGGGGCCAAGGCTTCGATCTGCGTTTCATCTCCGGCTACACCCAAGGCACCGTGGGCTTCGGTATTGACGCTATCGGCCTGTTGGGCGTGCGTCTGGATTCGGGCGGTGGCACCAACGGCAACGTTAACGGTAATGGCACCCCTGGTAGTGCCTACGGTGGCACTGTTTTTCCAAGCGAATCTAATGGCCAAGCGGTTGATAATTTCTCCAGCCTGGGTCTGACTGCCAAGGCCAAGGTCTCCCAGACTGAACTGAAACTGGGTACCCTGCAGCCAAAACTGCCGGTTATCGTGACCAACGACGGTCGTCTGCTGCCACAAACCTGGCAGGGTGGCCAGATCACTTCCGGCGAGATCAAGGACCTGACTCTGGTCGGTGGTCAAGTCGAGCACGTGAAAGGTCGTAACTCGAGCAACAACGAACAACTGTCCATCGGTGGTGCAAACGCGCGTACCGCTAACAGCAACAAGTTCATCTACGCCGGTGGTGACTACAAAATCACCAAAGACCTGACTGCCCAGTACTACTACGGCAACCTGGAAGACTTCTACAAGCAGCACTTCCTGGGTCTGGTTCACAACTGGGCAATCGGCCCGGGCGTGCTGAAGTCTGACTTCCGTTACTTCAACAGCTCCGACGATGGCGCCAACGGCAACACCTCTGCGTATTTCAGCAACGGTAACTACTCCGGTGTTGCCAGCGGTCGCGGTAAAGTCGACAACAACCTGTATAGCGGCCTGTTCCTGTACACCGTTGCAGGTCACACCTTCGGTGGTGGCTACCAGGTTTCCAACGGCAGCAGCGACTTCCCTTGGCTGAACCAGGGTGACGGCTCGTCGAACTACACCATCACCGACATGCAGATTCAGAAGTTCGGCCGTGCCGGCGAACGTACCTGGCAAGCTCGCTACTCGTATGACTTCGCCAAAGTCGGCGTACCAGGCCTGACCGCTGGTATGGTTTACCTGCGTGGCGACAACATCGACACCGTTACTTCCCGCGGTCTTGAAAACGGTAATGGCGACTCCGAGTGGGAACGTGACCTGACTGTCGGTTACGTCGTACCGGAAGGCCCGCTGAAAAACGTTGGCTTCATGTGGAAAAACGCTACCTGGCGTACCAACATCGCCGGTGTTCGCGACCAGGACGAAAACCGCCTGATCCTCAGCTACTCGATCCCGCTGCTGTAATAGCGCGTTTCGATCCGCTGAAGTAAAAAAAGCCCCGTCCGGCATCGCGCCGGACGGGGCTTTTGCGTTTTCGAGTCAGACTCACCCCCGTAAGCCCTCCCCGAAATTCCCCTCTTTACAGCAACTCAAGGCCTTCTCGAACCTTGCGGCCGATGTTCGTCGGGATGCCGTCGAGCGTCCAGTGAACAGATGTTTAATATTCACTAATGATCTAGATATCTCATTATTTATTCTTTTTCATGATGGCAAATCCCAAGCTACAGTTGAGGTCTCCAACAACTCATCAGGAGCAGCACCATGAGCATCAGACTCGGCGACATCGCCCCCGATTTCGAACAGGATTCCAGCGCCGGCAAGATTCGTTTCCACGAATGGCTGGGCGATAGCTGGGGCGTGCTGTTCTCTCACCCGGCGGACTTCACCCCGGTGTGCACCACTGAGCTGGGCTTCACCGCCAAGCTCAAGGATGAGTTCAGCAAGCGCGGCGTCAAAGCCATCGCACTGTCGGTCGACCCGGTGGATTCGCACCACAAGTGGATCGAAGACATCAACGAAACCCAGAACACGATCGTCAACTTCCCGATCCTGGCCGATGCCGATCGCAAGGTTTCCGATCTGTATGACCTGATCCACCCGAACGCCAATGACACGCTGACCGTGCGTTCGCTGTTCGTCATCGATCCGAACAAGAAGGTGCGCCTGACCATCACTTACCCGGCGAGCACCGGGCGCAACTTCCACGAGATTTTGCGGGTGATCGACTCGCTGCAGCTCACCGACAACTACAAAGTGGCCACGCCGGCCAACTGGCAGGACGGTGATGAAGTGGTGATCGTGCCTTCGTTGAAGGACGAGGAAGAGATCAAGCAGCGTTTTCCCAAGGGCTATCGCGCGGTGAAACCTTACCTGCGCCTGACGCCACAGCCGAATCGTTAAGATCAAAAGATCGCAGCCTGCGGCAGCTCCTACAGGAGTACGCCGCTTCCTGTAGGAGCTGCCGAAGGCTGCGATCTATTCGAGGCATCCACAAAGCAGGGGATTTCAGGCCGTTTCGACGGCCTTTTTTTTCGCCCGAAACAAAGCAATCCGCATATCTCCAAAACGCATAACCAAATGAATAAATATGATTTATGGATATATAAATCAGCTGGTAAGGTCACTCCCATTGAAGCGAGATCGCAACCCGCGAATCGCCTGTAACGCTTAAGGAATCGTCTCAATGCTGGTTGTCTCACTCGGTGGCAGTCCCAGCCTGCGCTCCCGTTCCGGGGTGCTGCTGGAGCGCTCGCAACGTTGGTTGCAGCAGCAAGGCGTGGAAGTGGTGAGTTATCAGATTCGGGATTTCCCGGCCGAAGATCTGCTCCACGCCCGCTTCGACAGCCCGAAGGTGCTCGACCTGCTGCAACAGATTGAAAACGCCGACGGCCTGTTGATCGCCACGCCGGTTTACAAAGCGTCTTTCTCTGGCGCGTTGAAGACGCTGCTGGATCTGCTCCCAGAGCGTGCCCTGAACCACAAGATTGTTTTGCCAATGGCCACCGGCGGCAGCATCGCCCACATGCTGGTGGTCGATTACGCCCTCAAGCCTGTGTTGTCGGCGCTGAAAGCCCAGGAAATGCTCCAGGGGATTTTCGCCGAGGACAGCCAGATCGCTTACGGCGAAGGCAGTGCCGCCGCACAACTGGCCCCGGCGCTGGAGCAGCGACTGCACGAAGCGCTGGATCAGTTTGTCGGCGCCATGGCCCGCCGGCCGAAGCCGCTGGAACCGGGCCTGTTGAACGAACGTTTGTTAAGTGCTCGCTGGAGCATTTAAGCCTCACCCGCATTTGATGTACTTCACCTTACTCAGCCGCTAACGGTTAAGCAGGTGCAGCCAAAACCCAACAGCAAAAAAGGAGAGCGCTATGCGCACTGTATTTTTGCGTCGTGGTCTGGTCGCTCTGTTTGCTGCGGCTGTCACCTTCGGCGCCATCACTCAAGCTCAAGCCGAGACACTTCGGATCGGTTACCAGAAGTACGGCACGCTGGTGCTGCTCAAAGCCAAAGGCACGTTGGAAAAACGTCTGGCCGCCCAAGGCGTCGACGTGCAATGGACTGAATTCCCCGGTGGCCCGCAGTTGCTGGAAGGCCTGAACGTCGGCTCGATCGACTTCGGCGTGACCGGCGAAACCCCGCCAGTCTTCGCCCAGGCTGCCGGCGCCGATCTGCTCTACGTCGCCTACGAACCGCCAGCGCCAAACAGCGAAGCGATCCTCGTGCCGAAAGACTCGCCGATCAAATCGGTGGCCGATCTCAAAGGCAAGAAAGTCGCCCTGAACAAAGGCTCCAACGTCCACTACCTGCTGGTGCGTGCGCTGGAAGACGCCGGCCTCAAATACACCGACATTCAAACCGTATTCCTGCCGCCAGCCGATGCTCGCGCCGCGTTCGAACGTGGCAGCGTCGATGCCTGGGTCATCTGGGATCCGTACCAGGCCGCCGCCGAGAAACAACTGCAAGCGCACACCCTGCGTGACGGCAAAGGCATCGTCGACAACCACCAGTTCTACCTCGCGACCAAACCTTACGCCGAGAAAAATCCTCAGGTGATCAAGACCCTCGTGGAAGAAGTGCGTGCCGTCGGCGAATGGTCGAAAGCCAACCCTGAAGACGTGACCCAGCAAGTCGCGCCACTGCTCGGCCTGCCGGCGGACATCACCCTGACCTCGGTAAAACGCCAGGGTTACGGCGCGCTGTTCCTGACCCCGGAAGTGGTCGCCGCACAGCAGAAAATCGCTGACACGTTCTTCCAGCTCAAGCTGATTCCGAAGCCGCTGAGCATCAAGGATGTGATCTGGACACCACCGGCCGCTGTGGCCAAAGCGCTGTAATTCGAATCCCCAAGGAGACCACTCCATGAGCCTCAATATCTTCTGGTTCCTGCCTACCCACGGTGACGGCCATTACCTTGGCACCGCCGAAGGCGCTCGCGCCGTTGACCACGGTTATCTGCAACAGGTCGCGCAAGCGGCGGATCGTCTGGGTTTCGGCGGCGTGCTGATCCCCACTGGCCGCTCCTGCGAAGACTCGTGGCTGGTGGCGGCATCGCTGATCCCGGTGACCCAGCGTCTGAAATTCCTCGTTGCGTTGCGCCCCGGGATCATTTCCCCGACGGTCGCGGCACGGCAGGCAGCCACGCTGGATCGTCTGTCCGGCGGCCGTGCGCTGTTCAACCTGGTAACCGGCGGTGACCCAGAAGAATTGGCCGGCGACGGTCTGTTCCTCAGCCACGAAGAACGCTATCAAGCCTCGGTGGAATTCACCCGCATCTGGCGCCGAGTGCTGGAAGGCGAAACCGTTGATTACGACGGCAAGCACATCAGCGTGAAAGGCGCGAAATTGCTCTATCCGCCGATCCAGCAACCGCGTCCGCCGTTGTACTTCGGTGGCTCGTCGGAAGCGGCGCAAGACTTGGCCGCCGAACAAGTGGAAATGGTCCTGACCTGGGGCGAGCCGCCAGCAGCCGTCGCCGAGAAGATTGCCCAAGTTCGCGCCAAAGCCGCCAAGCTTGGCCGCACTGTGCGCTTCGGTATTCGACTGCACGTGATCGTTCGTGAAACCAACGCCGAGGCGTGGCAAGCGGCGGATCGGTTGATCTCGCATCTGGACGACGACACCATCGCTCGTGCTCAAGCTTCGCTGGCGCGGTTCGATTCGGTTGGCCAGCAACGCATGGCTGCCCTGCACGGTGGCAGCCGCGACAACCTCGAAGTCAGCCCGAACCTGTGGGCCGGTGTTGGCCTGGTGCGCGGCGGTGCCGGTACGGCGCTGGTCGGCGATGGCCCGACTGTGGCTGCACGCGTGAAGGAATACGCCGATCTGGGCATCGACACCTTTATCTTCTCCGGTTATCCACACCTCGAAGAGTCGTATCGCGTCGCTGAACTGCTGTTCCCGCACCTCGACATCGAGCGTCCGGAACTGCCGAAAAGTGCCGGTTACGTCAGCCCGTTCGGCGAGATGGTCGCCAACGACATTCTTCCCAAAGCCGCGTCGCAGAGCTGAGGCGCGCCATGAAGAAAATCATCCACAGCCTCGCGCCCTGGGCGTTGCCGGTATTGCTGCTGGCGGTGTGGCAATTGTCGGTGTCGGCCGGTTGGTTGTCGACACGGATTCTGCCAGCACCGGTGGCGGTGATCGAAGCCGGCGTGAGCCTGGTGCGCAGCGGCGAAATCTGGACGCACCTGGCGATCAGCGGCTGGCGCGCGGCGCTCGGTTTCACCATCGGCGGCAGCATCGGTCTGGTCTTGGGTTTCATCACCGGTCTGTCGAAATGGGGCGAACGCCTGCTCGACAGTTCGGTGCAGATGATCCGCAACGTGCCGCACCTCGCGCTGATTCCGCTGGTGATCCTGTGGTTCGGCATCGACGAGTCGGCGAAGATTTTTCTGGTGGCGCTGGGCACGTTGTTCCCGATCTACCTCAACACTTATCACGGCATCCGCAATGTCGACCCGGCGCTGGTGGAGATGGCGCGCAGTTATGGCCTGAGCGGTTTCAGCCTGTTCTGGCAGGTGATTCTGCCGGGCGCGCTGCCTTCGATTCTGGTCGGCGTGCGCTTCGCCCTAGGCTTCATGTGGCTGACGTTGATCGTCGCCGAAACCATTTCCGCCAGCTCCGGCATCGGCTATCTGGCGATGAACGCCCGCGAGTTTTTGCAGACCGACGTGGTGGTGCTGGCGATCCTGCTTTACGCGGTGCTCGGCAAACTCGCTGACCTCGCGGCCCGTGGACTTGAACGTGTGTGGTTGCGCTGGCATCCGGCGTATCAGGTTGCCAAAGGAGGTGCAGCATGACCGCTCAACAACCTCCACGCCTGCTACGAGGGATTCCGCTGGCGGTGCGCAACCTGCAGAAAACCTTCGGCGCGCGGCAGGTGCTGCGTGACATCGATCTGCACATTCCGGCGGGGCAATTCGTCGCTGTGGTCGGGCGCAGTGGTTGCGGCAAAAGTACTTTGCTGCGCTTGCTCGCCGGCCTCGATCAACCGACTGGCGGTGACTTGCTGGCCGGATCTGCGCCGCTGAGCGATGCGCGGGAAGACACCCGATTGATGTTCCAGGAAGCGCGTCTGCTGCCATGGAAAAAGATCATCGACAACGTTGGGCTCGGCCTTAAAGGCAACTGGCGCCCGAAGGCTCTTGAAGCACTGGACGCGGTGGGCTTGGCCGATCGCGCCAATGAATGGCCGGCGGCGTTGTCCGGTGGGCAGAAGCAACGCGTCGCGCTGGCTCGCGCGCTGATCCATCAGCCGCGCCTGCTGTTGCTCGACGAACCGCTCGGCGCACTGGACGCGCTGACCCGAATTGAAATGCAGCAACTGATCGAACGTCTCTGGCAGCAACACGGCTTTACGGTGCTGCTGGTGACCCACGACGTCAGCGAAGCGGTGGCGATTGCCGACCGGGTGATTCTGATCGAGGACGGCGAAGTCGGCCTCGACCTGCATATCGAACTGCCGCGCCCACGGGTACGCGGTTCGCATCGCCTGGCGGCGCTGGAAACCGAAGTGCTTAACCGAGTTTTGTCCCTGCCTGGCCAACCGCCGGAGCCGGAACCTGTTTCACCCCTGCCTACGCAACTGCGTTGGGCTCAATAACTCAAGCAAACGACAGGAATCATTGCCATGACTATCAAAGCCATCAACGTCCGTAACCAGTTCAAAGGCTCGATCAAGGAAATCGTCCTTGGCGACGTGCTGTCGGAAATCGACGTGCAGACCGCTTCGGGCATCGTCACTTCGGTGATCACCACCCGTTCGGTCAAGGAGCTGGAGCTGGTAGTGGGCAGCGAAGTGATCGCCTTTGTGAAATCCACCGAGGTGTCGATCGCCAAGTTGTAATCGATGGGCAACACGCGCCCCGGACGGCTTGAGCCCTCCGGGGTTTTTCATTTGTGCGGCAAAAATGCGATTGAGGGTGAAAAGCGCGGTTTGGAGGCCCTGAACATATCTGCTATGTTCCGGCTTTTGCCAAGGCACAGACAGGAAGATTATGACCACCCAGCAGGATGCCGCAGGGCATTCGCCCGCTCACCGCGAGTACCGGGAATTCACTCGCGAGCAATGGTCTGCCTTGCGGGAAGAGGCGGCGCAGAGCCTTTCGTCGGCACAAATGAATGCGCTGATCAGCCCTACGCAGCCCATCAGCCGCGACGAAGTGGAAGAAATATTGCTGCCGCTGTCGCGCCTTTTGCGTCTTTACGCCGAGTCCGCGCAGTCGGCGGCCGTGGTGCACAGTGCTTTTCTCGGCGAACCGACGCGCAAGCCACCGTATGTGATTGGCATCTCGGGCAGTGTCGCGGTGGGCAAGAGCAGTTTCGCCAGGGTTTTGTCCGCCTTGCTGGCGTCCTTGCCAGGCGCGCCGGATGTGCAGTTGGTGACCACCGATTCTTTCCTGTTTCCGCTGGCGACACTCGAGCAAAACAACCTGTTGCACCGCAAAGGTTTCCCCGAATCTTACGACCGGGCACTGCTTCTCGACTTCCTGCACGCCGTGCGCAACGAAGGCAAACCGGTGCAGATCCCGGTCTACTCGCACGTTCGGTACGACATTCTTGCCGACGAGACGCAGACGGTGCAGACCCCCGATATCATCGTTCTGGAAGGGCTCAATGTCCTCCAGGAGGACAAACACGACAGTCTCAACGTCCGTGACTTCGTCGACTTCTCGATCTATGTCGACGCCGCTGATGAGGACATCAAGCGCTGGTACCTCGAGCGGTTTGTCTATCTGAAGAACACTGCGTTCCAGTCTGGCGAGTCGTACTTCAACAAGTACAAGACGCTGTCGGACGATGAAGCGCTGGCCATGGCCTCGGCCACCTGGGACCGGGTCAATCTGAAGAATCTCGTTGAAAACATCCTGCCCACCCGTGACCGGGCGAGCCTGATCCTCAACAAGTCGGCGGACCATTCCATCGACAAGATTCTGCTGCGGGCGATTTGAACGTCAGTCGCTGACAGGCCGCTTCGGCAGGTAAGTCGGCAGGTACAGACCGATGTAGGCATCAAACACGCGCATGCCTTCTTCGGCCATGCGCGGAGTGATCTGCCCGTGTTGCTGCACCGAGCGTGCGTAGACACGGTCGCCCAGCTCCATGGCCAGGGCAAACACGTCGACATCGCTCGGCAGCCTTGGCAGTTCGAAATGATGGTCGAACAGCTTGTGCATCAGGTCGCCGAGTTCGATGTCGTGCTGGCGGTCAGCCTGGGTCACTTCGGTGAGGCCGTGCTGGGCGAGAATCAACTGGCGCGCGGCGGCATCCTCGTCGTAGATCTCCAGCATGCGTTGCTCGACCAGCCGCGACAGATCCCGCCAGTCACGCAAACTTTCATGATCGATCGGTGCCTGCAGGCACGCGCGGAAGGCTGCGTGCACGTCGGCGGTCAGCGCTTCGAGCAGCGCCGGCACGCTGGCAAAGAAGTGGTACACGGAGGAGGGCGGGATCTGCGCGCGCTCGGCGACGCTGTAGATCGACAGACTCGCCACACCCTCGGCGGCCAGCAACGTGCGCGCGGCGTCGAGTATCGAATCGATGCGCGCCTGACTGCGGGCACGGGGTTTGCGAACGGGGGCGGGACGCGTCATGAAAGTCTCCTGCGGGGCAGCGGGCATTGTACGAGCCGGTTTCGGTGTTGTCTGCCGGTACCCTGTGGCGAGGGGATTTATCCCCGATGGGTTGCGAAGCAGCCCCAAAGCCATCCCACTCGGTGTGTCAGGAGTATCCGGCTCTCAGGGTTTACGACTGCTGCGCAGCCGATGGGGCGGTGCGACGTTTCGCTAAATCCCCTCGCCACAGGTTTTGTGTTCGGCCATAAAAAAACGCCGTTGGCTGAATCAGCCGACGGCGTTCTGTTTGGCGCTGTAACCGCTTAAACGGTATGCAGATACCAGTTGTACTCAAGGTCGGAGATAGAGTGTTCAAACTCCTCCAGCTCGCTTTCCTTACAGGCGACGAAGATATCGATGTACTTCGGATCGATGTACTTGGCCATCACCTCGCTGTCGTCCAGCTCGCGCAGGGCATCGCGCAAGTTGTTCGGCAGGCTTTGTTCGTTCTGCTCGTAGCTGTTGCCTTCGACTGGCGCGCCCGGCTCGATCTTGTTGGTCAGACCGTGGTGCACGCCGGCCAAGACCGAAGCCATCAGCAGGTACGGGTTGGCGTCGGCGCCGGCTACACGATGCTCGATACGCACGGCATCGGAAGAACCGGTCGGTACGCGAATCGCTACGGTGCGGTTGTCGAGGCCCCAGCACGGCGAGTTCGGCACGTAGAACTGTGCGCCGAAACGACGGTAGGAGTTGACGTTCGGGCAGAGGAAAGCCATCTGCGCGGGCAGGGTCTCGAGCACACCGCCGATCGCGTGACGCAGCGCGGCGTTCTGCTCGGGATCCTCGCTGGCAAAAATGTTTTTGCCTTCTTTATCCAGAATCGAAATGTGCACGTGCAGACCATTACCCGCCTGGCCCGGGTACGGCTTGGCCATGAAGGTGGTGTCCATTTCATGGTCGTAGGCGATGTTCTTGATCAGACGCTTGAGCAGTACTGCGTAGTCGCACGCCTTGATCGGGTCGGCGACGTGGTGCAGGTTCACTTCGAACTGCGCCGGGGCACTTTCCTTGACGATGGCGTCGGCCGGGATGCCTTGCTCTTTCGCGCCTTCCAGAATGTCCTGGAGGCAGTCGACGTATTCGTCGAGGTCATCGATCAGGTAGACCTGAGTCGAGTGCGGACGTTTACCGGAGATCGGCGAGCGTGGCGGCTGTGGACGGCCGTTCACGTTTTCCTGGTCGATCAGGTAGAACTCGAGTTCGAAGGCGGCGCAGATGGTCAGACCCAGCTCGTCAAACTTTGCAACAACTTGACGGAGCACTTCGCGCGGATCGGCGAAGAATGGGTCGCCTTCGAGCTCGTGCATGGTCATCAACAGCTGCGCGGTCGGGCGCTTCTGCCATGGCTCGTTGCACAGGGTATCGGGGATCGGATAGCAGATACGATCGGCGTCGCCGATGTCCAGGCCCAGGCCGGTGCTTTCCACCGTAGAGCCGTTGATATCCAGAGCAAATAGAGAGGCCGGCAGGTTGATGCCTTTCTCGTAAACCTTGTGGAGGCTGGTGCGTTCGATGCGCTTGCCGCGCACCACACCATTCATATCCGCAATCAGAAGGTCAACGTACAGAACCTCAGGATGTTCCTTAAGGAACGCGTTCGCTTCGTTAAGCTGAACGGCACGCGGGGGTACCGACATGATGCAACACCTTTGTTGTTAAAAATATCAATCATTGATCTTTTCTGGTTTCAGTCAACCCGAACGGCATGCCGAAGTCAAGCAAGGCCTTTTTTGCCCTAAAAAAGCGCCGCAGGGGCATTTATGGGGCACTTTAGGGCAGTTTTTCGTCCTTGGGACGCTTGGCACCCGCAGGCTTGAGCAGGCCGTGTTGTATTTTTTACGGGGGTGTTGTGTAAAAAAATGAACAAGGCTAAGCTCCGATCAAACCCATAACAGCAATAATACCGGGGTGCTTCATGTCTCGCCTGCCGTTAATCGGCATCACCGACTGCTCGCAACAGTCCGGTCTGCATGCTTATCACATCAGTGGCGACAAATCCGTCGAAAGCTCCGCCAGCAAGGCGCGCGGCCCGTCGACGAAGGTTTTGTCAGCAGCAGGCAAAACGGCAGCGTCCGATATTCTGGACGTACGACAAGGCATCTCCTTTATGGCGTTCCCTTCCAATATAGATCGCTTTCACTCCCAAAGCCTGTGCCGCTCACCGAGTCGTGCTCATGATTCTGCACGCCTGAACTGTGCACAGGAAATGCAACGCCAGCGTAAAGGGCAGGTAAGCTCCTCTTTCATTGTCTATGCGCGGTGCCTGGCGTAAGCCCGCACTGCGCACAAGCAAGCCCCCTTTAACGCGACGCCGCCGGCGTCAAACTTTGCCTGACACCACGTCAGGAGACTCAGCCCAGAGGCATTTATGAGTAACAACCTCGACCAGCTCACCGATTGGTTGAAAGACCACAAGATCACAGAAGTCGAATGCATGATCGCCGACTTGACCGGTATCACCCGGGGCAAGATTTCGCCGACCAACAAGTTCATCGCCGAAAAAGGCATGCGCCTGCCCGAGAGCGTTCTGTTGCAGACCGTGACCGGCGACTACGTCGAAGACGACATCTATTACGAACTGCTCGACCCGGCCGACATCGACATGATCTGCCGCCCCGACCAGAACGCCGTGTACATGGTGCCGTGGGCCATCGAGCCGACCGCGCAGGTGATCCACGACACCTACGACAAGCAAGGCAACCCGATCGAGCTGTCGCCGCGCAACGTCCTCAAGAAAGTCCTCAAACTCTATGCCGACAAGGGCTGGCAGCCAATCGTGGCGCCGGAAATGGAGTTCTACCTGACCAAGCGCAGCGATGACCCTGACTACCCGTTGCAGCCGCCAATCGGTCGCTCGGGCCGTCCGGAAATCGGTCGTCAGTCGTTCTCCATTGAAGCGGCGAACGAATTCGACCCGCTGTTCGAAGACGTCTACGACTGGTGCGAACTGCAGGAACTGGACCTCGACACGCTGATCCACGAAGACGGCACGGCGCAGATGGAAATCAACTTCCGTCACGGCGACGCACTGTCGCTGGCCGACCAGATCCTGGTGTTCAAGCGCACCATGCGTGAAGCCGCACTCAAGCACGACGTGGCCGCGACTTTTATGGCCAAGCCAATGACCGGCGAGCCGGGCAGTGCGATGCACTTGCACCAGAGCATCATCGACATCGAGACCGGCAAGAACGTCTTCTCCAATGAAGACGGGACCATGAGCCAGCTGTTCCTGCACCACATCGGTGGTTTGCAGAAACTGATTCCTGAGCTGTTGCCGTTGTTCGCACCGAACGTCAACTCGTTCCGTCGCTTCCTGCCGGACACTTCGGCACCGGTGAACGTCGAGTGGGGCGAAGAAAACCGCACCGTCGGCCTGCGCGTACCGGATGCCGGCCCGCAGAACCGTCGGGTCGAAAACCGTCTGCCGGGCGCCGACGCCAACCCGTACCTGGCGATTGCCGCGAGCCTGCTCTGCGGTTACATCGGCATGGTCGAGGGTCTCAACCCGAGCGCGCCGGTGGTCGGCCGTGGTTACGAGCGCCGCAACCTGCGCCTGCCGTTGACCATCGAAGACGCGCTGGAGCGTATGGAAAACAGCACCACCGTCGAGAAATACCTCGGCAAGACTTTCATCACAGGCTACGTCGCGGTCAAGCGGGCCGAGCATGAAAACTTCAAGCGCGTGATCAGTTCCTGGGAGCGTGAGTACCTGCTCTTCGCCGTCTGATACGCCGGGCGCGACCCTCAGCGGTCGCGCCTTCACCGATAACAAGGAGAATTGGCATGACCAGCAACAATCCGCAAACCCGCGAGTGGCAAGCACTCAGCAATGATCACCACCTGGCGCCGTTCAGCGACTTCAAACAGCTGAAAGAGAAAGGCCCGCGGATCATCACCAACGCCAAGGGCGTTTACCTGTGGGACAGCGAAGGCAACAAGATCCTCGACGGCATGGCCGGTCTGTGGTGCGTGGCCATCGGTTACGGTCGCGATGAGCTGGCCGATGCGGCCGCCAAACAGATGCGCGAACTGCCGTACTACAACCTGTTCTTCCAGACCGCACACCCGCCGGCACTGGAACTGGCCAAGTCGATCGCCGACGTCGCGCCAGAAGGCATGAACCACGTGTTCTTCACCGGTTCCGGCTCCGAAGGCAACGACACCATGCTGCGTATGGTCCGCCACTATTGGGCGATCAAAGGCCAGCCGAACAAGAAAGTCATCATCAGCCGCAAGAACGGTTATCACGGTTCGACCGTGGCTGGCGCGAGTCTGGGTGGCATGACCTATATGCACGAACAAGGCGACCTGCCGATCCCGGGCATCGTCCACATCGCGCAGCCATACTGGTTCGCTGAAGGCGGCGACATGTCCCCGGAAGAGTTCGGTATCTGGGCGGCCAATCAGCTGGAAGAAAAGATTCTCGAAGTCGGCGTCGACAACGTCGGTGCCTTTATTGCCGAGCCGATCCAGGGCGCTGGCGGCGTGATCATTCCGCCCGACACCTACTGGCCGCGCATCAAGGAAATCCTCGCCAAGTACGACATCCTGTTCGTGGCGGACGAAGTGATCTGCGGTTTCGGCCGTACCGGTGAGTGGTTCGGTAGCGATTTCTACGACCTCAAACCCGACATGATGACCATCGCCAAAGGCCTGACCTCCGGTTACATCCCGATGGGTGGCCTGATCGTTCGCGACACCGTTGTTGCGGTGCTCAACGAAGGTGGCGATTTCAACCATGGCTTCACCTACTCCGGTCACCCGGTGGCGGCAGCGGTCGGTCTGGAAAACATCCGCATTCTGCGCGATGAAAAAATTATCGAGAACGCGCACAACGAAACGGCACCGTATTTGCAGAAACGTCTGCGGGAACTGAACGATCACCCATTGGTGGGTGAGGTTCGCGGGGTTGGTCTGTTGGGCGCAATCGAGCTGGTGCAGGACAAGGCCACGCGCAAGCGTTACGAAGGCAAGGGCGTCGGCATGATCTGCCGCCAGTTCTGCTTCGACAACGGCCTGATCATGCGCGCTGTGGGTGACACCATGATCATCGCGCCGCCGCTGGTGATCAGCAAAGCCGAGATCGATGAGCTGGTGACAAAGGCACGTAAATGCCTGGACCTGACCCTCAGTGCGTTGCAGGGCTAAGTGCTAGGCTTTTGAGCGGGGGAGCTGCGGCGCGCTCGCTCAAAAGCTGTCAGAAAGGCTGGTCTTTTCTTGAAAGACCGCCTCGGATCTTGCCAGACTAGCCGCGGTTCCAGTTGTCCGGGTTCGGCCGCTGAACAAAGTGGTTCAAAAAAAGAAAATTTGGAGCATTAACGCATGAAGGCATTAGGCAAAAAGCTCGCTGGCAAGACTCTGCTCGCCATGTCCCTGATGGGAATCATGGCGGCTGCGGCTCAGGCGGACGACAAGGTGTTGCACGTCTACAACTGGTCCGACTACATCGCCCCGGACACCATCAAGAAGTTTGAAGACGAGTCGGGCATCAAAGTCGTCTACGACGTCTTCGACAGCAACGAAACCCTCGAAGCCAAACTGCTCGCAGGCAAGTCCGGCTACGACATTGTCGTGCCGTCGAACAACTTCCTCGCCAAGCAGATCAAGGCCGGTGTCTACCAGAAGCTGGACAAGTCCAAGCTGCCTAACTGGAAGAACCTCAACACTGACTTGCTCAAAGCCGTGTCGGTCAGCGACCCGGGCAACGAGCACGCTTTCCCGTACATGTGGGGCTCGATCGGTATTGGCTTCAACGCCGAGAAGGTCAAGGCTGCTCTGGGCGCCGACGCGCCGGTCGATTCGTGGGATCTGATCTTCAAGCCGGAAAACGCCGCCAAGCTGAAATCCTGCGGCATCAGCCTGCTCGACTCGCCAACCGAGATGATTCCGGTGGCGTTGCACTACCTGGGCCTGCCAACCGACAGCCAGAAGAAAGAAGACATCGACAAGGCTGAAGCGCTGATCATGAAGGTTCGTCCTTCGATCGCCTACTTCCACTCGTCCAAGTACATCTCTGACCTGGCCAACGGCAACATCTGCGTAGCCGTCGGTTACTCGGGTGACATCTACCAGGCCAAGTCCCGCGCGGCTGAAGCCGGTGACAAGGTGAAAGTCAGCTACAACATTCCGAAAGAAGGTGCCGGCAGCTTCTACGACATGGTCGCCATCCCTAAAGATGCCGAAAACGTCGAAGGCGCCTACAAATTCATGACCTTTCTGCAGAAGCCGGAAATCATGGCGGAAATCACCAACGCCGTACGCTTCCCGAACGGTAACGCCGCTGCAACGCCGCTGGTCGATAAAGACATCACCAGTGACCCGGGCGTTTACCCACCGGCTGACGTGCTGGCCAAGCTGTACGCGATTGCCGACTTGCCGGCCGCGACTCAGCGCATCCTGACCCGCAGCTGGACCAAGATCAAATCGGGTAAATAAGCCGGTTTGCAGCAGCAACCGCTGGCCGTCGTCCCCCGCGAAGGCGGCCAGCGGATTAATTAAATGACAGAAAGTTTTGCTGGAACGGTTTTTGAGGGTAAGTTGCGCGCCGGTTTTGTTGCCGGGCAGCCATGGCTGTCATGCAGCGCGGTCAACTTGGGCCCAACTAATTTAGAGGACCTCCACTTGCCTATTTTTTCTTCTTTGCGCAAAGCCCTGCTGGCCACTGCCGGCCTGACGATTGCTGTCGGTGCCCAGGCCGCCGGTACGGTGCATATTTATAACTGGTCCGATTACATCGGCGAGACCACCCTGGCGGATTTCCAGAAAGCCACCGGGATCAAACCGGTCTACGACGTGTTCGATTCCAACGAGACCCTGGAAGGCAAGCTGCTGGCCGGGCGTACCGGGTACGACGTGGTCGTGCCGTCGAACCACTTCCTCGGCAAGCAGATCAAGGCGGGCGCGTTCCAGAAGCTCGACCGCTCGCAGCTGCCGAATTATTCCAATCTCGACCCGGCGCTGCTCAAGCGTCTGGAGCAGAACGATCCGGGCAACCTGTACGCCGTGCCGTACCTGTGGGGTACCAACGGCATCGGTTACAACGTCGATAAAGTGAAGGCCGTGCTCGGCGTCGACAAGATCGATTCGTGGGGCGTGCTGTTCGAGCCCGAGAACATCAAGAAGCTGCAAAGCTGCGGCGTAGCGTTCCTCGATTCGGCGGATGAAATGATGCCGACCGTGCTCAACTACATGGGCCTGAACGCCAACAGCACCAATCCCAAGGACTACGAAAAAGCCACCGACAAGCTGCTCGCGGTGCGTCCTTACGTGACCTACTTCCACTCCTCGAAATACATCGGTGATCTGGCCAACGGCGACATTTGCGTGGCCATCGGTTTCTCCGGCGATATCTTCCAGGCGAAGAACCGCGCAGCCGAAGCCAAGAAGGGCGTGAACATCGCCTACACGGTGCCGAAAGAGGGTGGCGCATTGTGGTTCGACATGCTGGCGATTCCGAAGGATTCGTCGAACGTGAAAGAGGCTCATGCCTTCATCAACTATCTGCTGAAACCTGAGGTGATTGCCCAGGTCAGTGATTACGTCGGTTACGCCAACCCTAACCCTGGGTCGGACAAACTGATGGAACAATCCATTCGTACCGATGCGTCGGTGTACCCACCGCAGGCCGTTATCGACAAGGCCTACGTGTCGACCGAGTTGCCACCGAACATTCAGCGTCTGATGACCCGCAGCTGGACCAAGGTCAAGTCGGGGATGTAAGGCACACACTATCCTGGGTTCGCCTTGCGGGGCGGACTGCATTGTTTTTTTCTGGGAGTTTCGTAAATGGCAGTTGCCTCCGGCGCCTATAAGAAAGCCCTCGAGGGCGACCAGACACCGAAACAGGTGTTGGTCAAAATCGACCGGGTCACGAAGAAGTTCGACGAGACGATTGCCGTGGACGATGTGTCCCTGGAAATCAAAAAGGGCGAGATCTTCGCTCTGCTCGGCGGTTCGGGATCGGGCAAATCTACCCTGCTGCGGATGCTGGCAGGGTTCGAACGGCCCACGGAGGGGCGCATTTTTCTCGACGGCGTCGACATCACCGACATGCCGCCGTACGAGCGACCAATCAACATGATGTTCCAGTCGTACGCCTTGTTCCCGCACATGACCGTGGCGCAGAACATCGCCTTCGGCCTCAAGCAGGACAAGATTCCGGCCGCTGAAGTCGATGCCCGCGTGGCCGAAATGCTCAAGCTGGTGCAGATGAGCCAGTACGCCAAGCGCAAGCCGCATCAACTGTCTGGTGGTCAGCGTCAGCGTGTGGCATTGGCGCGTTCGCTGGCCAAGCGGCCGAAGTTGCTGCTGCTCGACGAACCGATGGGCGCACTGGATAAAAAACTGCGCTCGCAGATGCAGCTGGAGCTGGTCGAGATCATCGAGCGCGTCGGCGTGACCTGCGTGATGGTGACACACGACCAGGAAGAGGCCATGACCATGGCCGAGCGCATCGCGATCATGCACCTGGGCTGGATCGCTCAGATCGGCAGCCCGATCGACATCTACGAAACCCCGACCAGCCGTCTGGTCTGCGAATTCATCGGTAACGTCAACATCTTCGAAGGCGAAGTGATCGACGACGCCGAAGGCCACGCGACCATCACCTGCAAGGACCTCGACCGGCAGATCTACGTCGGCCACGGCATCAGCACCTCGGTGCAGGACAAGTCGGTCACCTACGCGATCCGCCCGGAGAAGCTGCTGGTCACCGCCGACCAACCGACCTGCGAATACAACTGGTCGAGCGGCAAGGTGCATGACATCGCCTACCTCGGCGGTCACTCGGTGTTCTACGTCGAATTGCCGAGCGGCAAACTGGTGCAATCGTTCGTGGCCAACGCCGAACGCCGTGGCGCACGTCCGACCTGGGGCGATCAGGTTTACGTGTACTGGGAAGATGACAGCGGCGTGGTACTTCGCTCATGAACATGCGCAAATTCAAACGCCGCCTCAACCGAATAATCCCCAATGGCCGGCAGTTGGTCATCGGGGTCCCGTTCATCTGGCTGTTCCTGTTCTTCATGTTGCCGTTCTTCATTGTGCTGAAGATCAGTTTTGCCGAAGCCGACGTGGCGATCCCGCCGTACACCGAGATCTACACCTACGCCGAGCAGAAGCTGCAACTGCTGCTGAACCTGGGCAACTACTCGATGCTGGCCGGCGACGAGTTGTACATCGCCGCTTACCTCGGCTCGTTGAAGATGGCGCTGATCAGCACCATCCTCTGTCTGGTCATCGGCTACCCGATGGCCTACGCCATCGCCACCGCCCGTAAAGAGATGCAAACGGTGCTGGTGCTGCTGATCATGATGCCGACCTGGACGGCGATCCTGATCCGCGTTTACGCGTGGATGGGCATCCTCAGCAACAACGGTCTGCTCAACGGCTTCCTGATGAGCATGGGCTTTATCGACGAGCCGCTGCAGATCCTCAACACCAACCTCGCGGTGTACATCGGTGTTGTTTATTCGTACCTGCCGTTCATGATCCTGCCGCTGTACGCCAACCTGGTGAAGCACGATCAGAGCTTGCTGGAAGCCGCATCGGACCTCGGTTCGAGCACCTTCAACAGCTTCTGGAAAATCACCATTCCGCTGTCCAAGAACGGGATCATTGCCGGCTGCATGCTGGTGTTTATCCCGGTGGTCGGCGAGTTCGTGATCCCGGAACTGCTCGGCGGTCCGGAAACCTTGATGATCGGTAAAGTGCTCTGGCAAGAGTTCTTCAACAACCGTGACTGGCCGGTAGCGTCCGCGCTGGCGGTGGTGATGCTGGCGATCCTGATTGTGCCGATCATTCTGTTCAACCGCAGTCAGGCCAAAGAAATGGAGGGCAAAGAATGAAGCGCATCCGTTTCTCCAGCCTGATGCTGGTCATCGGCCTGTTGTTCATCTACCTGCCGATGCTGATCCTGGTGATCTACTCGTTCAACGCCTCGAAACTGGTGACGGTATGGGGCGGCTGGTCGATCAAGTGGTACGTCGGCCTGCTCGACAACACCCAACTGATGGGCTCGGTGCTGCGCTCGCTGGAAATTGCCTGCTACACCGCGGTTGCCGCGGTGGCGCTGGGTACGCTGGCGGCGTTCGTGCTGACGCGCATCACCCGCTTCAAGGGCCGCACGCTGTTTGGCGGCCTGGTGACAGCGCCGTTGGTGATGCCGGAAGTGATCACCGGTCTGTCGCTGTTGCTGCTGTTCGTGGCCATGGCGCAGATGATCGGCTGGCCGCAGGAACGTGGCATCGTCACCATCTGGATCGCTCACACCACATTCTGTGCGGCGTATGTGGCGGTGGTGGTGTCGGCGCGTCTGCGGGAGCTGGACCTGTCGATCGAAGAAGCGGCAATGGATCTGGGCGCGCGGCCGTGGAAGGTGTTCTTCCTGATCACCATCCCGATGATCGCGCCGTCGCTGGCGGCGGGCGGCATGATGTCGTTCGCGTTGTCGCTGGATGACCTGGTGCTGGCGAGCTTCGTCTCCGGCCCGGGTTCGACGACCCTGCCAATGGAAGTGTTCTCGGCGGTGCGCCTGGGCGTGAAGCCTGAGATCAACGCCGTGGCGAGTCTGATTCTGCTGGCGGTATCGATCGTGACCTTCATGGTCTGGTTCTTCAGCCGACGCGCCGAAGAAGCACGCAAGAAAGCCATCCAGCAAGCCATCGAAGAAAGCGCTGCCGATTCGTGGAAACAACCGGACGTACGCCGGGCGCCTTCGCCGGAAGCGGCGTAAGCCATATCGGGTTGGCCTCTACTTTGAGGTCAACCCCAATCTGATGTTGGAATGGGCTTTTGTGGTGAGGGGATTTATCCCCGATGGGCTGCGCAGCAGGCCTGTTTTTTTGGGGTCGCTTCGCAACCCATCGGGGATAAATCCCCTCGCCACAGGGGGCCGGTTTCAAATCTGGTTTTAGGCAGTCCAAGGGGAATTGCGGATGACTTCGACGAAGTTCATCGGTTTGAACCCCGGCTCCTCATCCTTCAGCACATCGGTCTTCACATTGCCAAATGTGGTCTGCGGACGATGACGCAAGCCATCGGCAAACGCGCAGATGATGCACTCCTTGAAACCTTCCCCACGCGGGTGTGCATGCACCACCGCTTCCCGTTGCACGGTGCTGAACGCCGCGTAATCCATCCCCAACACATCCATCTCGACACCCGCCGTCACCAGCGCCACGGTCGGCCGCAAATGCTTCGGCACGCCCGGCGTAGTGTGCAGGGCAATCGATAACCAGACTTGCTCGATGTCGTCATCGCTCAAACCGTACGGCTTGAGAAACGCCGCCGCCGCGTTGGCGCCGTCCACTTCAAAACGCTCGTCAGCGCTGCGATGACCTTCGACCAGACCGAGGTCGTGGAACATCGCGCCGACGTAGAGCAGCTCTGGATCGTAGGCCAGTTGCTGGCGTTCACCGCTCAATGCGCCGAACAGAAATACCCGGCGTGAATGGTGATAGAGCAGGTCGGACTCGATGTCACGGATGTAGTCGGTGGTGGCGCGGGCGAGGGCGCTGTCAGGGATTTTGATGCCGGCAATAGTCGTGCTCATGGGAAGTTTCCTCACTGAAACGCCGTCGTGGCGCTGATGAGTCAAGTCTGTTCGCGGCGCTGAAAGCGAACAATCGCTGCATGGCTGCGATCCTTGCCAATCCACCTGCAAATCGTGCCAACTGCCCTTCACAGGTCGGAATGCCAGCCATTGTGGCGAGGGGATTTATCCCCGATGGGTTGCGCAGCAGCCCCAAAACCATTCAACGCATTCTGTCAGGCAAGTTCCATTGCCTGGTTTTACGACTGCTGCGCAGCCGGTCGGGGATAAATCCCCTCACCACAGATTCATCGGAGGTTTCGAGAGAGATGAATAAAACCATCGCCATCGTGGTGTTCGCAGGCGTGCAGTCGCTCGACGTCACCGGCCCCATGGATGTGTTCGCCGAAGCCAACCGCTTTCTCGCGCCGGAAGATCACTATCGGCTCGAAGTGATCGGCCTGGAAAAAACACCGATGGCCTGTTCCAACGGCTTGATCCTCAACGCCCATCGTCATTTCAGCGAAGCACTCGACGCCTATGACCTGCTGCTGGTCGCCGGTGGCCCGCAACTGCCATTCATGGATTTCGGCAGCGTCTTCGACAGCTGGCTGCGCGAAGCTTGCGCACGGGCCAAGCGCTTCGGCTCGATCTGCAATGGCGCCTTCATGCTGGCGCGCGCAGGGTTGCTGGAAGGGCGCACCGTGACCACGCACTGGAACGATGCCGAGGCGTTGGCGCAGTTATGCCCGTCAACCCACGTCGAAGCCGATCGCCTGTACGTCGAGGACGGCACGCTCTACACCTCGGCCGGGGTCACGGCGGGGATCGATCTGTCGTTGTATCTGCTGGCGCGTGATCACGGTGCTGAAGTGGCTTTGAGCGTTGCCAAGCGGCTGGTGGTTTTCACCCAGCGTTCGGGCGGGCAGTCGCAGTTCAGTCCGTTCCTCACGCCGCATGCGGAGCCGACATCGGCGGTGGCGATGGTGCAGTTGTACGTGCTGGCCAATCTCACCGGCGATCTGACCATTGCCGATCTGGCCAATGCGGCGAACATGAGTGCGCGCAATTTCTCCCGGGTGTTTGCTCGGGAGGCGAAGGTGACGCCGGCGGAGTTTGTCGAGCAGGCACGGGTGGATGCGGCGCGGGTGATGCTCGAAAGCACGACGGCGCCGTTGAAGACCGTGGCGTATCAGTGCGGATTTCGCGATGCGCAGCATATGCGCAGCGTGTTCAACCGCCGCTTGGGCGTGACACCGCAGCAGTTTCGGCTGAATTTTGCGGTGCTGCTCTGAGGTTGTGTGCTGCTCTTCAGGGCCTCATCGCTGGCAAGCCAGCTCCCACAGGTTTCTCTGGAGTTCACATGATTTGTGATCGACGCAAAACCCTGTGGGAGCTGGCTTGCCAGCGATGAGGCCTGTTCTATCAGCGCAAAACTACTGCGCAGCCCGCGCCGGCAACAGCTTCAAGGTACTGCGCGTATTCGCCGTCACCTCTTCCTCGCTGAAATGCGCCTGCACATACATCCCGTCGACATACGCCTCAGCCTGATCGTCATAGTGACTGTCGAACGGCACGCCGCTCTGGCCCACCGGGTTGATCGTCAGCGCATGCGCCGGATCGGCGAAGTCGACCAGCCGCCGCGTCGACGGCCCGTACGTTACCGGCCACGGCGCCGGGCCGATCCTTGCGGAAAGGTTATTCGGCACTTCATGACTGCCCGGCGCCGCAAATGGCCCGACATTGAAAAGGCGATCCAGCGGCTTCTGCTGCCCCAGCGGATGCCCGTGCGTCAGCGTGTGCGCCGCGCCCCATTGCCATCCGGCCACATCGTCGCCGAGGGTCAGCTGCAGATGGGCGATGCTCGCTGCCCACGCCGCGCGCACGACATCGGCGCGGGTCTCTTTGGCCGGCGTGTTGCGGTTGTCCCACCACGGCGAATCAGCGTTTGCCGCCAGACGTGGCAGCGCCGCATCGATCACCCGCGTCGACAGCAGCGTGTCGAAAAAGTCATTGCCCAACTCATCACGCGTCGCCGCGTCGGCAAGGTCGTAGAGGAACTGGTTCAACACCGTCGCACTGACCGAGTCCAGCGGATAGTCGCCGGGCCATTGCGCCAGTTGCTCGACCAGTTTCAGCTGTGCCGGATCGCTCACCACTTCACGCAACACCGGCAGCAACGGCGCCAACAGACGCGGGCCGTAACCGGTCGCCGTACCGAGTTGCAGCTTCTGGTTAGCCTCGTTGGTCCACTTCACGCTCTTGTCGCCGAGTTGACGATTAAGCTGCTGGCCGCGATCGGCGAGGTTGTAGTAACCGGGGATCTCCATGCCGGTCGGCGACAGCGGCTGGAAGTTGGCCGAGACGATGTAGCCACGCGCCGGGTTCTCTTCCTGCGGGTTGGCGCTGAACGGGTAGAAACCGTCCTTGTCGGCCTGATTGCTGCTGCCGTCGAGAATGAATTCCGGCCTTACTCCGGCCGGACGCTTGGGCAGTAACGCCGAGGCCCACCAGGCGATGTCGCCCTTGGCGTTGGCGTACACCAGGTTCAACCCCGGTGCCTGCACTTTCGCCGCCGCGGCGCGGGCCTTGGCCAACGTGTCGGCGCGGTTGAGTTGGTAGAAGCCTTCGAGGATTGGGTTGGGTGTTTCGAGGAAGGCCCACCACATCGCAATCGGTGTCTTCCCGGCAGCAGATCCCAGTGCATCGTTGACGATCGGGCCGTGGGGCGACTGGCGCAGGGTGATGGTCACCGGTGACTGGCCCTTCACATTGATTTGCTGCTCGCTGCTGACCATGTCTGTCCACTGGCCGCGATACCAGACCTGATTGGGGTTGTCCGGGTTGACCTTCTCGGCGATCAGGTCCAGATCGTCGTTCTGGAACATGGTCAGGCTCCAGCCGAAATCGAGGTTATGCCCCAGAAACGCGAAGGGCACCAGCGCCTGATGGTGGCCGTACAACTCAAACCCCGGCGCCGACAATTGCGCTTCGTACCACACCGACGGCACCGAGAAACGAATGTGCGGGTCGCCAGCCAACAGCGGTTTGCCGCTCTGGCTGCGGCTGCCGGCAATCACCCAGGCGTTGCTGCCTTCGAACTGCGGCAAGCCGTTGTCGATCAACGCCTGTTCGCTGAGGCGGGCGAGGGCGTTGAGGTCTTGCCAGTCGCCAGCGGCGAGGGCTGGCGTCTGTTGGGCGTGACCGTTGGCCAGCACGCCTTTGGCCTGCCAGTCGAGGTCGAAGACGTTGAGATAATCGGCGCCGAGTTGATCGCGCACATAGGTCAACAGCGGTTCGGTGCGAAACGCCGCGGCAAAGCTGTAAGCCATGTAGCCGGCGACGCTGATGCTGTCCTCCGCGGTGAACGGCCGCTTGGGGATGCCCAGCACGTCAAACTCGATCGGCGCAGCGTGGGTGTCCTGATATTGGTTGATGCCATCCAGATAGGCTTGCAGACCCTTCCACGCCGGCGACTGCTTGTCGAGGCTGGCGACATAACTGGCAGCGCGCTCGCGGATGCGCAGGCTGCGGAACAGTTTATCGGTGTCGAGCAGCTTCGGCCCGAGCACTTCGGCCAGTTCGCCACGGGCGAGGCGGCGCATGCTCTCCATCTGGAACAGGCGATCCTGGGCATGCACATAGCCGAGGGCGCGGTAGAGGTCGGTTTCGTTCTCGGCGCGGATGTGCGGTACGCCGCGTTCGTCGTAGCGCACGGTCACCGAACCCTGCAGGTTGCGCAGTTCCACCTGGCCCTGTCGCGTCGGTTGCTTGCTGTAGACGTACCAGCCCCCGGCGCAGAGCAGAACAACGATGAGCAAGGCAAGAACGGTGAACACGCGTTTCATGGCGACTCCTTGTGCAGGCGGGATTGCCGCCCGTCGGGCTGCAAACAATTAGCACAGACCGTCCGTGCCGTGCAGCGCTGTCCTTGAAAAGTCCGGAATGCCTTACTTCGTCTCCACCGGCCACGGGCAATAGCAACCGACGGCCAGCGTGTGCGTGGCGTCGACCGGGCGATCGTCCGTCAGGGCATTGAGGATCGGTTCAATGAAGCTGTTGCTGGAGTTGCAGGTCAGGCCTTCGCTGTAAGGGCCGAAGTACGCCAGTTTGCCGCTGCGATCCCAGATCGCCACGGCCGGGCTGGCGGGCACCTGTTCGGAACCGGGCAACACCGTGATGGTTTTCAGGCTACTGAGCGTGGCCGGCAACTGGCCGTGGCTGCCCGCTCTTTGCACCGCGAAGAACTCGACACCCCTGGCGCTGAAGTGCTCGACCATCTCGGTCAGGTGCTGTTGATTGCCGACGTTGCACGGGCAGGCCGGGTCCCAGAAGTGCACCAGGCGGATATTGCCGGGGCCGGCGAGATCGTCGGGCAGGCGCAGCGGATCGCCGGAAAATACCGCGGTGTGTTCGCTGAACGCGCGCAGGTATCGCCCCTGAAACCAGTCGTACGCCGCCCACAGCACCCCGGCGCAGATCAGCGCGAGCAGGCTGGCAAACAGTGCGGTGCGGTAGGGCGAACGCATGGTTTTCGATCCCGAAGAGGTCGGCTAGCTTGCCATGTCTGTCACTACAGATGAATATCGCAGGCCGATAAAGTCTGTTTACCGCTCTGGAACCGCTTATGCCCGCCACCTTCGACCCCGATCAATTACGCGCCAGCCTCAAGCCCTTGGCCGAGTGGCAGCCGTTGTCGGAGGAGGCCAAAGCCTATCAGCGCTTTTACCAGACCGACTTTCCCGAGCGTGATGTCTGGCGCGGCATGGGCCGTTTCGAAGTCGACGGTTATGAGCTGGTCAGCCACTGCTGGTGGCCGGAAAAGGTCAAGGCAACGCTGTTTCTGCTGCACGGTTACTACGATCACACCGGGCTTTATCGCCATGTGATCGAGTGGGCGCTGGATCAGGATTTTGCAGTGATTTCCTGCGACCTGCCGGGCCATGGCCTGTCGAGCGGGCCGCGTGCAAGCATTCGCGATTTCTCGGAATACCAGGACGTCCTGCAAGCCCTGTTCGCCGAAGCGCAGTCGATCGCGCTGCCGCAACCGTGGCACATGTTCGGGCAAAGCACGGGCGGGGCGATTATTGTCGATCACGTGCTCAACCATGGTCAGGGCAGCCCGGCGCAAGGTCATTTGATCCTGATGGCGCCATTGGTGCGACCGCGCGCGTGGGGGTGGTCGCAACTGAGTTATTACCTGCTCCGGCCTTTTGTCCGAGGTGTCGTGCGGCGCTTCAGCGAGAACTCCAACGATCCTGATTTCCTGCCGTTTCTCCAGGCCGATCCGTTGCAGCCGCGACGCTTGCCGACCCAGTGGGTAGGTGCACTGTCACGCTGGATCATTCGCGTGGAACACGCGAAAAAAAGCCCGCGGCGGCCGCTGGTCATTCAGGGGCAGGCGGACATGACGGTCGACTGGCAGCACAATTTGCAAGTGATGAAGTGGAAGTTCGATCGGCCGCAGATATTGCTGCTGGCCGAGGCGCGGCATCATCTGGCGAATGAGACGGAGGAGATGCGTGAGGAGTATTTCGAGTTTCTGAGCAAGCGCATCAGGGGCCGCAATCTTTAGCGTCTGTGAGGGCCCTATCGCTGGCAAGCCAGCTCCCACAGGGTTAAGTGTCGATCACGAATATTGTGAACACCCAAGAAAACTGTGGGAGCTGGCTTGCCAGCGATGGCGGCTTATCAGGTGCTAGAGATCATTGGCCGACCGCCAGGCCGGCGCGAATCGCCGCCAGCGCCGCCTGGTAATACGCCTTGCCCTCGGTTGATTCGGCAAACGTCGCAAACTCTTCCAGCTCTTCGTCCGACAGGTCGCGATAAACGTAGAGCAGCGTGTTGTTGATGTCCGCGCCAATCTGATCCATCAGGCGCTGGCGCTGACCGTTCAACATGCCCTGCGCCTGACCGCCACCGAGCAGTCCCGGAATCATCGAGCTCAAGCTGTCCGCCGCCACACCGGCAATCGCCAGGCTGACTTCGGCGCCGGCCTCACGCGCTGGCAGCGCCTGCGCGAGGTGGCCGATGATCAGCAGACGGCTGTCGCTGACCTGCATCTTCGGCAGGCCCTTGGCGTTTTTTGCCAGTTGGTCGCGACGGGTTGCGAGCAACTCAGCGGCGACGATTTTTTTGCCCAGTGGCGATTGAAAAAAGCTCAGCGCCGGTTTCGGATCGGCGAGTTGCTGGCGCAGTTGTGCTTCGGCGCGTTGATCCACGGCTTGCGGGGCGAAGCGCTGATTGCTGTTGTTGACCAACGCCTGAAACACGGCGGGCGGCAGGCTGTTCTGATAGCGCTGCTGGGCAGCGGTCAGGGCGTCGTTGAAATGCGCACGTTGATCTGGCCAGCCGGCGACCTTGTACAACTGATCGTGGCCGTCCGCCCAGGCGGGCAACACGCAGAACATCAACAGTGAAAAAAGCAAACGGCGCATAGGGACTCCTGTCAGCAGCGGACTATTCTCCGTGCGGTGCCGGTACTTGTCGAGAATTCGTAGCAAGCCGCCGCGTGGCTCTGTCGGATTTTTCGCCGGCGGCATACTATGCGCGCCATGCAAATATCCTCTGAACACCCGCTGCTGTTACGCATTGTCGACGACCTGGCCGAGCATGGCTGGTCGCAGCAGAACATATTCCTGCCCGCCGGTTTGACCCGCGAGTTGGCGGCCGAGTGCCGTAAACGTGAGGCCGAAGGTGAACTGGCGCCAGCGGCGGTGGGACGTGGGCCGTTTTCAGAGATCCGCGAGGGTATTCGTGGCGACCACATTCAGTGGATTGATCCAGGCCAGGCCGATTCCAGCGACCGCTATCTGAATCTGATGGAAAGCCTTCGCGAGGCGCTCAACCGTGGCTTGTTCCTCGGTCTTGAAGACTTCGAATGCCATTTCGCCTTGTACCCACCGGGTGCGTTCTATCGTCGGCATGTCGACCGTTTTCGCGACGATGACAAGCGCATGGTCTCGGTGGTGGTCTACCTCAATGACGCCTGGCTGCCGGAGGACGGTGGTCAGTTGCGCATGTACCTGAACGAAGAGCGCGTGCATGACGTGCAGCCTACTGGCGGTTGTCTGGTGGTGTTTCTTTCTGGCGAAGTGCCGCACGAAGTGTTGCCGGCGAACCGTGAACGTTTGTCGCTGACGGGCTGGTTCCGCCGCCGTGGCAACGAGCCGTTCTGACATGGACAAGATTCTGGTCAGCCGTTGCCTGCTGGGTCATCGCGTACGTTACGACGGTGGCGCGAGTGGGCCGTTTGATCTGCTCGAGCAGTGGATTAGCGAAGGACGCGTGGTGCCGTTGTGCCCGGAAGTCGCGGGAGGTTTGCCGACGCCTCGTGCAGCGGCGGAGATTCCCGGCGGGCAGGGCGCTGAGGTTCTGGATGGCATTGCTGCGGTGATGACCACCGAGGGCGAGGATGTCAGTGGGCAATTTCTCGACGGTGCGTGGCAGGCGTTGGAGCTGGTGCAAAAACATGGCATCCGCGTAGCGGTGCTCAAGGCCAACAGTCCTTCCTGTGGCAACCTGCTGACCTACGACGGGACGTTCAGCGCCGTCAAAGTCCCTGGTGAAGGCGTAACGGCCGCGCTACTCAAGCGCCATGGCGTACAGGTCTTCAGCGAACTCGAACTCCCACAAGCCGCGCTGGCCCTGACCCAACTCGATCACCTGTAGGAGCTGCGGCACGCTGCGATCTTTTGATCTTTTTGATCTTTCGAATCAACATCAAAAGATCGCAGCGTGCCGCAGCTCCTACAGGTTTCAATTGGGTTCGGTGAGCCACTTCTTCGACAGCGCCGCCAGGCGCCCGTCGGCCTTGATCCGCTGCATCGCGCTCTCAAGGCTGGCCTGGAACGCCGGATTACCCTTTTGAAACGGTATCGCCAACTCCACCGGTGCGCTCGCCTTCGGCTTGGCCTCAGTCAGCGTTTGCACCAAGACCATCGGCTGCGGCTGCTCATCTTTCTTCGCCAGCAGCTGCGCATCGACCTTGCCGTAAGGCTCGCTGAAGTCGAAACGATCCTTGAGTTCGGGTGTCAGTGCTATGTGATTGAGCGCGACGTCGTACTTGCCGCTTTCAACGCCCTGGAGCAGATCGGCCTCATCGGTGACGATGAAGTCGGCGCGTACATCCAGCTCGTTGGCGAGCAGTTGCCCAAGCTCGACCTCGAACCCCGTGAGTTTGTCGCCGTCGTCCTTGTAATTGAAAGGCGGTGTATTAGCCTCAAGGGCTATGCGTAACTCGCCACGGTCGTTGACGTCATCAATCAGTTCGGCGTGAGCCAAAGGGCTCAGAAGGGGTAGCAGGCAGATCAGGCCAGGCAAAAAGCGCATGGTCACTCCTTTGAAATCATTATTGCGATGCTCTGAGTCAGGCTCGCTTTGCTATGGTTGTCGAGTGCCTTCGACAACGAATGGTCATGAAGTTGTCATGACCGTGCGGATTTTACGGAAAAACTGGAGAAGAAAATGAAAAGCTTTATGTCACGTGCAGCGTTGGCGGGTGTGCTGATGGGTGTTTCGGTGCTGGCCAGTGCTGCCACACCCGCGCCAAAAGGCGCCGAAGTGTTCATCGTTTCTCCCGAGGACGGGGCCACGGTTTCGCAGACCTTCACCGTCAAGTTCGGCACCAAGGACGTCGCGCTGGCACCGGCCGGTGACGTCACCAAGAACACCGGTCACCACCATTTGCTGATCGACGTCGACAAGCTCCCGGCCGCTGGCGCGCCGATTCCGAATGACGCCAATCACATGCACTTCGGCAAGGCGCAGACCCAGGCTGACATCAAACTGGCCCCGGGCAAGCACACCTTGCAGCTGGAGCTGGGCGACAGCGGCCACATGCCGTTCGATCCGCCAATCGTTTCGAAGAAAATCACCGTCAACGTCGAATAATTTTTCGGCATAAAAAAGGGAGCCCGAAGGCTCCCTTTTTTGTCGCTCAACGCTAAATCAGAACAACACGCGGCTACGGATAGTGCCGTTGATGTGCTGCAGCTTCTCTTGCGCCAGATCCGAGTACTCGGCGTCGACGTCGATGACCACGTAGCCAACCTTCTCGTTGGTCTGCAGGAACTGACCGGAAATGTTGATGCCGTTTTCGGCGAAGACCTTGTTGATCTCGCTCATCACACCCGGAATGTTTTCGTGGATGTGCAGCAGGCGGTGCTTGCCAGGGTGAGCCGGCAGGGCCACTTCCGGGAAGTTTACCGACGAAACCGACGTACCGTTGTCGCTGTACTTGACCAGTTTCTCTGCCACTTCCAGACCGATGTTGGCTTGCGCTTCGGCGGTCGAGCCACCGATGTGCGGGGTCAGGATCACGTTGTCGAGGCCACGCAGCGGGCTTTCGAACTCTTCGTCGTTGGAGCGTGGCTCCACCGGGAATACGTCGATGGCCGCGCCGATCAGGTGCTTGTCCTTGATCGCGTCCGCCAGGGCGTCCAGCTCGACCACGGTACCGCGCGCCGCGTTGATCAGGATGCCGCCCTTCTTGATGGCGCGGATTTCCTTCTCGCCGATCATCCACTGGGTCGCAGCGGTTTCCGGAACGTGCAGGGTGACGATGTCGGACATGCCCAGCAGCTCGGTCAGGCTACCGATCTGAGTCGCGTTGCCCAGCGGCAGCTTGGTCACGGTGTCGTAGAAATACACCTGCATGCCCAGACCTTCAGCCAGAACCGACAGCTGCGTACCGATCGAGCCGTAGCCGACGATGCCGAGTTTCTTGCCACGGATTTCGAAGGAGTTGGCTGCGGATTTGATCCAGCCGCCACGGTGGCAGGAAGCGTTTTTCTCCGGGATGCCGCGCAGCAGCAGGATCGCTTCGGCCAGCACCAGTTCCGCTACGGAGCGAGTGTTGGAGTACGGCGCGTTGAACACGGCAATACCGCGCTCACGGGCAGCACTCAGGTCAACCTGGTTGGTGCCGATGCAGAAACAGCCGACCGCAACCAGCTTCTTCGCGTGATCGAAGATCTCTTCGGTCAGTTGGGTGCGCGAACGAATGCCGATGAAGTGAGCGTCAGCGATCTTTTCCTTGAGCTGGGCTTCCGGCAAGGAACCTGTCAGGTATTCGATGCTGGTGTAGCCCGCCGCCTTGAGGACGTCGACAGCCGATTGGTGGACGCCTTCGAGAAGAAGGAACTTGATCTTGCTCTTATCGAGAGAAGTCTTGCTCATCTGCGTAAACCTGTATCCCGGAGAAAAATGGCAGGAAATGGTCAACAGACGCTGACCCGGACGACAAGAAAGTCGTCTCCGCGGATCTGGCCTTGGGCACTGTCCTGCGGGGTCGATATGCTAGCATAGCCTCCCCGCTAAACACTCATTCCTGCGACGTGAAGCGTTCTCAGGATGACCATGAATTGTTCGAGAGTTCTGTCGATGACCAATCCTGCCCTGATTGATGAACTGAAGACCCTGGTCGAGCCTGGCAAGGTCCTGACCGACGCCGACTCCCTGAATGCGTACGGCAAGGATTGGACCAAGCACTTCGCGCCGGCGCCTAGCGCCATTGTGTTTCCCAAGACCATCGAGCAGGTGCAAGCCGTTGTCCGTTGGGCCAATGAACACAAGGTCGCGCTGGTGCCGTCGGGCGGACGCACCGGGCTTTCCGCCGCTGCGGTGGCGGCGAATGGCGAAGTAGTCGTGTCGTTTGATTACATGAATCAGATTCTCGACGTGAACCTCACCGACCGCACCGCCGTTTGTCAGCCGGGTGTAGTCACCGAGCATTTGCAGAACGTCGCCGAAGAAAAAGGCCTGTATTACCCGGTCGATTTCGCCTCGGCAGGTTCCAGCCAGATTGGCGGCAACATCGGCACCAATGCCGGCGGGATCAAGGTGATTCGCTACGGCATGACCCGCAACTGGGTCGCCGGCATGAAAGTCGTCACCGGCAAGGGCGACGTGCTCGAACTGAACAAAGACCTGATCAAGAACGCCACCGGTTACGACCTGCGCCAGCTGTTCATCGGCGCTGAAGGTACGCTGGGTTTCGTCGTCGAAGCGACCATGCGCCTCGATCGCGCGCCGAAAAATCTCACCGCGATGGTCCTTGGTACCGCCGATTTCGACTCGATCATGCCGGTGCTGCACGCCTTCCAGGGCAAGCTCGACCTGACCGCGTTCGAATTCTTCTCCGACAAAGCCCTGGCCAAAGTCATGGGCCGTGGCGACGTACCGGCGCCGTTCGAAACCGATTGCCCGTTCTACGCGTTGCTGGAATTCGAAGCGACCACTGAAGAAGTGGCCAACAGCGCACTGGAAACCTTCGAGCACTGCGTCGAGCAGGGCTGGGTGCTTGACGGCGTGATGAGCCAGAGCGAAACCCAACTGCAGAATCTGTGGAAGCTGCGCGAGTACATCTCCGAAACCATCTCGCACTGGACGCCGTACAAGAACGACATCTCGGTCACCGTATCGAAAGTGCCAGCGTTTCTGAAGGAAATCGACGCGATCGTCGGCGAACACTATCCGGATTTTGAAATCGTCTGGTTCGGCCACATCGGCGACGGCAACCTGCATTTGAACATCCTCAAGCCGGATAACCTGAGCAAGGACGAGTTCTTCGCCAAGTGCGCGACCGTCAACAAGTGGGTGTTCGAAACCGTCGAGAAGTACAACGGTTCGATCTCCGCCGAGCACGGCGTGGGCATGACCAAACGCGATTACTTGACCTACAGCCGCTCGCCGGTTGAGATCGAGTACATGAAAGCGGTAAAAGCGGTGTTCGACCCGAACGGCATCATGAACCCGGGCAAGATTTTCGCGGTTTGATCGGCAATCTTTGATGAATCAATGAAGGCAGGAGTCGGTAAATGAGCTATCAGCACCAGTACGTCGACGGCACGCGCATCCACTTCCCGATCGGGAAAGTCGTGTGCATTGGCCGTAATTACGCCGAACACGCCAAGGAACTGGACAACCCGGTGCCTACCGAACCGTTGCTGTTCATCAAGCCGGGCAGTTGCGTGGTTGAGCTGGAAGGCGGTTTCGCCATTCCGACCGAGCGCGGTTCGGTGCACTACGAAGCGGAAATCGCCGTGTTGATCGGCAAGCCGTTGTCGACCAAACCGAGCCGTGAAGAAGTGCTCGACGCGATCTCCGGTTTCGCCCCGGCGCTGGATCTGACCCTGCGCGACAAGCAGGCCGAGCTGAAAGCCAAGGGCCTGCCGTGGGAAATCGCCAAGTCTTTCGACGGCGCGGCGGTGATTGCGCCGTTCGTGGTCGGCAGCACCTTTGCTGACCTGACCGACATCGGCATTCGCCTGACCATCAACGGCGAAGTGCGTCAGGACGGCAACAGCAGCGCGATGCTCAACCCGATCGTGCCAATGATCCAGCACATGGCCGGCTGCTTCTCGCTGCAGGCCGGTGACGTGATCCTCACCGGCACACCAGTGGGCGTCGGCCCGCTGAACGTCGGCGATGACATCGTCCTCGAACTGGTCGGCGCGAGCAGCTTCACCAGCAGCGTGCGCTGATTAAGCATATTTTTCTTGTGATGTGATTTTGTGGCGAGGGGATTTATCCCCGTTGGACTGCGCAGCAGTCCCAAGATCTTTGGGGCCGCTGCGCGACCCAACGGGGATAAATCCCCTCGCCACAGAGGCCTGGCCGGTATTTTTGTGTCATGGCCCACAAACCCACAGGGCAATCCCGCCATTTGCCGTTTTTTTCACATCCTGTCTGGATAATTTCCGCAATTCTGGCGTCTGAGCCGGCCTCTTTGTGCTATTACCCATAGCCTGAATTTTCGGAAAGCGTCCCTCGATGTCCTCTCAAACTCAGCTCAAAACCACCCCTCGCTCGCGTTTCTACCTGCGTTGGTACGTTTGGTTATTGTTGTTGATCGCTGCCGTTTATGGCCTGGCGTTCGCCATGCATTGGGATGACCGTGCGTTGCTGTGGGTACACGAGCGCTTTGAAAGTCAGGCTGAGCAGAAGGAAAGCATCTGGCTGCCGGACTATCGCGCGGTGATCGACGCGAAGTTGTTGCCGGGCATGGAGAAGGACGAAGCCTCGGACCTGTCCTATAACCCGCAGACCAAAACCCTGTTTTCGGTGATGGGCAAGAATCCGTTCCTCGCCGAGCTGACGCTGCAGGGCGATGTTCTGCGCAAGATGCCGCTCAAAGGCTGGAGCAATCCGGAAGGCCTGACCGTCATGGAAAACGGCCTGATGGCCATTGTCGACGAGCGTGAACACATGCTCTCTATCGTCAAGGTTGACGCCGACACCCGCGAGCTGAACATCGCCGATTTCCCGAAATACGACCTCGGGCCATCGAAAGACCAGAACAAGGCGTTCGAGGCGATCACCTGGGATCCGCGCAATCAGCAATTGCTGCTGGGCGAGGAGCGGCCACCGGCGCTGTTCATCTGGAAAAGCGATGGCAGCCAGGTCCTGAAAGGCGACAAGCAGAAGCTGGCCAGCGACGAACTGGATATCCGCAATCTTTCCGCGCTGGCAATCGATCCGCGCACCGGCCACACCCTGGTGCTTTCGGCTGATTCGCACCTGCTGCTGGAACTGGACGAGAAGGGCGAGCAAGTCAGTTTCATGACCCTGCTGAGCGGTTTCAACGGGTTGAAAAAAACCATCCCCCGCGCCGAAGGTGTGACCATGGACGAGGCGGGCACGCTGTACATTGTCAGCGAGCCGAACCTGTTCTATCGCTTCGAAAAACACAAATAACGTCCTGTAATTGTATGGACTCGCCCAAGCCGAGGCGTCTGTGCGCCACGGTGGCATTCTTATAGAAGCCAACGACAGCGAGGGCGAGACCATGAAAAAGCATACGACGAATAATCAGTCTTTGTCAGCCGATGTGTCGGCATGCTCCACCGTTGCGGTGGATCTTGCCAAAAGGGTTTTCCAGGTGGCCGGGGAAGATGCCCTCGGCCAAGTGATATTCGAGGAGCGAATCAAGTCACGAGAAGCCTTTCAGGTATTTCTCCGTGAGCTTCCTCCAAGCGTGACGGTGCTGGTGGAAACCGGCCCTGGTGCTCAAGCATGGGCGCGGTTGCTGCAAATGCAGGGTAATCCGGTTCGCATCCTGCCCGCTCAACTGGTTGCCAGTCACCGCAGTGGCCCGAAAAATGATCGCAACGATGCTTTGGCGATCTTGCGTGCCGGTCGCGACTGCAAAATCTCGGCGGTACCGATCAAGAGCGCAGCCGCGATGGCGATGCAGGCGCTACACCGGGCCCGTCAGGGATATGTGCGACGGCGCACTGCCGTAGGTAATCAGATGCGCGGTTTACTGCTCGAACATGGAGTGGCCATGACGCAGGGCGAAGTTGCGATCAGCCAGCTCGTGCCTCGGATACTGGAAGATGCCACCCAACCGCTGCCTGATTTGTTA